>CACZXH010000026.1 GCA_902785065.1 uncultured Bacteroidia bacterium | reverse complement strand
CCCTTCATCCATCAGGCGCATCGCCTGGACGTACTTTGGATAGTTTTCATTCTTTTTCATGCACCTTCGTGTTGTGTCCAACTTTTGGGGTGCAGATCAGCAACCCGGGGTCTGCCGCGTTTCAGCGCGTGAGAGGCGGTTTTTGCGCCTGGGGGCTCGGGAAAGACGCTAGCGCGGCCCGGGAGCTCGGGCCCGCCCCCGTTTTGATAATTCTCCCTTAATTCTTACCTTTGAAAGAACACAAAGATCGACAGCCATGATCCTTACCACCACACCTACCATCGAGGGGCGCGCCATTCTGGAGTATAGGGGCTTCGTTTTCGGAGAGGTTATCTCCGACGTGAACTACTATGAGGCCCTGGGCGAGAACAACGGGATGCTGATGGTGACCGCTTCCGGCACCGCCGTCAAACTGGTTTGAGCGCCATGAAAGCCCTTGTCATCGGTGCGACCGGCGCGGTCGGGAGGGACCTGGTCGAGCAGCTCTTGAAGGACAATGCCTTCGGGAGCGTCACCGCTTTCGTCCGACGGCCGCTGGCCATCGATAATCCAAAATTGACGGTCCATGTCATCGATTTCGACCGTCCGGAGCAGTGGCGACAGCTGCTCGAGGGGGATGTGCTGTTCTCCTGCCTGGGCACGACCATCCGGGCTGCGGGGAGTCAGGCGAACCAGTGGAAGGTCGATTATACCTACCAGTACGAGGCGGCGAAGGCCGCGCGGGAGAACGGGGTTGAAACCTACGCCCTCGTCTCCTCCATCGGCGCGGACCCGAAGTCCAAGATCTTTTACACCCGCATGAAGGGCGAGCTGGAAGAGGCGGTGAAAAAACTCGGTTTCCCGGCCTGCTACATCCTGCAGCCGCCGTCGCTCGTCCGGAAGGGAAGCGACCGCTTCGGCGAGAAGGCGGGCGTTGTGGCGCTCAGGGCCTTCAATGCCATCGGCCTGATGCGCGCCTATAAGCCGATGCCCACGGAAGAGGTCGCCGCTGCGATGGTGCGCCTTGTCAAGGGCGGCCGCCGTGCCACTGAAACCATTGTCGCGCAAGATATCTTGAAAGCATGAGAGAAGAACTGATCCAATTGGCCGATACCTACCTGAAGGCGGGGGATGCCATTCACGACGCCATCCGGGAGAGCATCCGGAAGGCTGGCGGATTCGTGAACTGTTCCAACAACCAGCAAGAGAAGACGGACATGAAGGCCCTCGTCTTCGACAGCAAGAAGGGGTACTCCGAAACCTACCCCATCCGGGCCATGCGGCTGGATGACAAGGATCAGGTGGAGGTGTACGTCGGCACGTTCGGCACCATTTATACCGACCGGTACCTCCGGGGCAAGAACGGAGAGGAGCACTGGATGCCTCTGAAGAACTCCAATATTCTCTTCTACCAGACCATCCTGTCCATCGCGGCAGCCATCGACGAATACCTATGAGCATCCGCGACGAAATGATGTCCGGGCGTCTGTATGACGCCTCGAACGGGGAGCTCCTGGGGGAACTGCTCCGGACGCAGGAGATGTGCCAGGATTACAATGTATTGAGAATCACGGATTTGGAGGGAAGGACGGCGCTTCTGCACAAGCTCATCGGCAAGGTCGGGAAGAACTTCATTGTGAATCCACCCTTCTTCTGCGACTACGGCTCGAACATCGAGGTGGGGGACAATGTCTTCATCAACGCCTACTGCGTCATCCTGGACGAGGCGAAGGTCACGATCGGGAACAACGTCTTCATCGCCCCGCAGTGCGGGTTCTATACGGCGGGCCATCCGTTGGACAAGGACCTCCGGCGCCGGAAGCTCGAGTATTCGCTCCCCATCACCATCGGCGACGACGTCTGGATCGGCGGCATGGTGTGCGTAATGCCGGGTGTGACCATCGGCGCGGGCTCGGTCATTGGCGGCGGGTCCGTCGTCGTCAACGACATCCCGGAAGGCGTCCTCGCGGCCGGAAACCCCTGCCGCGTCATCCGCCGGATCACCCCGGAGGACCGGGACCGGTATATCCGGTAGTCTACAGTTTCTTCAGCCAGAGGATGGAATCCGGGCCTTCGTTGAAGAGGAGGTCCAGGACGGAGAGGTTCGGCATGAAGCCGAAACGGTCGGCAAATACCTGAAAGTAAGGGCGTTCCAGGCCCAGGGAAGACAGGACCGTATCGGCCCGCTTGGGGTGGATGTCGGCGCGGAAATCGTCCGGGCCGGCCACTGCAGGGGACACGAAATAAGCGGTAGGCTCCAGGCGGCAGGCGACTCCCGTCTTCTCCAGCAGGAACTTCGCCAACGACAGGTTCCAGTCCCAGAGGAGGGCCGGACGCTCGTCCATCCGGGCAAAAAGCTCATCCCGGTAATACTCGTAATAGGCCGATGTGTAGTACGCCGCATCCAGCGACCGTTGCGTCCGGACGAGCCAGGGCGTGGAGTAATCCACCCGGACCTCCGTGATGCGCATCGATTCCGCATGGACCACGGGGACCTGGAGCATCTGCACACCGTCGCCGGCGAGGATGTAGCAGCGGTTGCGGTAGGATTGCTTCTGATAGTTCTCGCAGGCTTCCAGGAACACCGTGGAAGGAGAAACCCTGTCCGGGGACAGGGTCATATCACGCGCGAGGAGGGCGAACCAGGCCACCGGCGGGAAATATGCGATGGATAGGAGCACTTACTTGCGGGGTGCGCGCGGGCGGGAAATGATGCCCCGCTTGGAGGCACGGATAAAGGAGAGGATGGTGTCCCGCTCTTCCGTCTGCGGGAAGTTGGCCTCAATGTATGTCAGGGCGTCGCTGACGTTCATGCCCTGGAAATACAGGGTGTCGTAGATGTCTTTGATCCGGTTGATCTGCTCCTCGGTGAAGCCGCGGCGGGACAGGCCCACGCGGTTCACGCCCTCGAAGCACACCGGTTCGCGGCCGGCCAGCACGTACGGGGGAATGTCCTTGACGATCTTGAAACCGGCGCCCACCATGGCGTGTGTGCCGATGTGGGAGAACTGGTGCGCCAGGGTGCCGCCGCCGATGATGGCCCAGTCCGCCACTTCTGTCTCGCCGGCGAGGGCGGTATGGCTCACCAGGATGCAGTGGCTGCCGATCTCGCAGTCATGGGCGATATGGACATAGGACATAATGAGCGTGTCGCTGCCCACCTTGGTCAGGAACTTGCCGCTGGCCTTCGTGCCGCGGTTGATGGTTGCGCATTCGCGGATGGTCACCCGGTCGCCGATCTCCACCCAGGTCACCTCACCTTCGTACTTGAGGTCCTGCGGGATGGCGCCCACGACAGCGCCCGGGAAGACGGTGCAGTCGCAGCCCATCTTCACATAGGAGAAGATGACGGCGTGCGGGAGGAGCTTGCAGCCATCGCCGATTTCGACGTTGTCGTCGACGAAGACGTAGGGGCCGATTTCGATGTTGTCGCCGAGCTTCGCGTTGGGGCTGACCGTGGCGAGCGGATGGATTTTATTCATAGCCAATGGTTTATTTCAAGATGGCGCGAAGGGCTTTCGCGGCCTGGGTATTGAGATGGTGGCCGGGCTTGAACGCCGTGATCCGGGCGTTCAGCCGGCCGCCGGCGAGGCGGAAATCGCCCAGGAGGTCCAGCAGCTTGTGCCGGCCGCACTCGTCGGGAAAATGAAGTTGCAGGTTGTTCAGGTAGCCCTGGTCGGTGACCGTCAGGTCGGGCATGTTGAGGAGCGTAGCGATGGCGGACAGCTGTTCCGCGCTCACGGGATGCTCCACGATGACAATGGCGTTGTCCACGTCCCCGCCCTTGATGAGATTGTTCTTGAACAGGTACTCGATCTCGTGGAAAAAGCAGAAGGTGCGGCAGACGCCGATTTCATGGGCATAGTCCACCGTCTCGTCCCAATGCGCGGACTGAACGCCGAGGATGCGGGAGCCGAAGTCGACGGTGATATCTGCGGAAGGGGCGTCGGCCGGTTCGATCCGGATCCAGGATCCGGTCTTGCCGTCCCGGATTTCCAGGGTCTGGGGAATGTCGATATAGACGCGGGGTTCGCCCTGGTCCACGAGGCCATCGGCCAGGAAAGCTTTCACATAAGGCCCCGCGCTGCCGTCCAGGATAGGGACCTCGCGGTTGTCCAGTTCGATGAGGGCGTTGTCCACGCCGAGGCCGGAAAGGGCCGACATGATATGCTCGATGGTGACCGCTTCGGCCCCATCCTTGGAAATGGTGGTGCTGCGGGCGGTGTTCGTGACATTTTCGGCGAGGGCCTCGATAACCGGACCGCCGGGGAGGTCCGTGCGGCGGAATTTGATGCCGTGCCCGGCGGGGGCCGGCGAAACGGTCATGTGGGAATAAGTCCCCGTGTGAAGGCCTTTTCCCTCAAACCGATAGGTTCCCTTGAGCGTATGCTGGTTGCGGTCCATGGTACAAAGATAGGGAAAAACTGCGGACCGCCCAAATCTACTCCTGTCCGCTTTGCCGGAATTTGGCGTACGCCTTCATGTACACGTGCGGGTCGATGCAGGGGGACCCCAGCAGCGTCTGCCCCTCTTTCCGGATGTTGCCGATGACACCGGCCTGGGCCAGGAGGGTCGTATGGTCCGCAATCTTGACGTGTCCGGCGATGCCCACCTGTCCGGCGATGATGCAGTACTTGCCGATGACGGTGGATCCGGCGATACCCACCTGGGCCGCCATCACCGTATGGTCGCCGATCACCACGTTGTGGGCAATCTGGCACAGGTTGTCGATCCGGACACCGTTGCCGATGATGGTGGACTCCATCTGGGCGCGGTCCACGGTCGTGTTGGAACCGATTTCCACGTCATTGCCGATGACCACGTTCCCGAGGTGCTCGATCTTCTCCCAGCTGCCATCCTCGCGCGGCGCGTTGCCGAAGCCGTCGTCGCCGATGACGCAGCCCGCGTGCAGGATCACCCGGTCGCCGATCACCATCCCGGGGAAGATCTTCACGCCCGGATAAATGATACAGTCTTTGCCGATTTTGCAGTCGTCCCCGATGGTAACGTTCTCGTGGATGACGGTGTTGTCCCCGATCACCGTGCGGCGGCCAACGCTGGAGAAGGCGCCCAGCCAGACCCGTTTCCCGAACTTCGTGGAGCAGTGCCAGCTTGCCCGGAGACTGCGGTGGCGTTTCGCCTTCTTGGACTTGTCCTTGACATATTTCAGCAGTTCGGTGACGGCCGAATAGGCGTTGTCCACCCGTACAAGCGTGGCCTTCACCGGCTCCTTGGGCTCGAAGGTCTTGTCCACCAGGATGATGGACGCCTCGCTGGTATAGACGTACTGCTCGTACTTGGGATTGGCGAAAAAACTCAGGGTGCCGGGCTTCCCGTGCTCAATCTTGGCGAACTTCGTGATGACGGCGTTCTCATCCCCGTCCACGGTCCCCTTGAGCACCTGCGCCAGCTGTTTTGCGGTGAATTCCATAGTGACAGATTAAATCGTCTGCAAAGATAACACTTTTCCGCACCACGGCCAAAAGCTTGCCCCTACCGGACCGCGTCCTCGCGGGGAAGGACGGGCTTTCCTTCGAAATCGACGGGGTAGGTGGCATTGTCGCGCCGGAGTCGGGCGATCATTTCACTGAGGAGGCGGCGGGCGACGCGGGGGTGCTTCCGGAGGATGTCATTCGATTCGGAAGGGTCTTCCTCCAAATTGTAGAGGGTGCACTGGGGATAGTCCGGGTGATCGGGATTATAGTAGTAGATCAGTTTCCACGGGCCGTGGCGCCAGGAGGTGAAGTAACTGCCGCGGTGCTGGTGGGGGAAGTGGTTGAGGAAGGTATCCTCGTGCCAGGGGTCTTTGCCCCCTCTGAGGATGCCCCAGAGGAGGTATCCGTCCTCCGTATGGGCGGGGGAAAGGGGCACCTGTGCGCCGGAGAGCAGGGTCAAAGTAGGGAAAATGTCCATGATTGTCCCTATTTCCCGGGAAATGGCGCCCTGCAGGACGGGGTATTTCCGCTGCCAGGCGTTCTGACCGTCCGGCCGGGCCCAGGCGATGATACAGGGGACCCGCGTCCCGCCTTCGAACTCGGAACCCTTCTTGCCCCGCAGCGGGGCCGATGAGCCGATGTCGTGGCTGCCGCCGAGCGGCGCGTCGGACCCGTTGTCCCCCAGGAAGACAATCAGGGTGTTTTCTGCGATGCCGAGGTCCTCCAGATGGTCCAGCACATCCCCCAGGGACTTGTCCATGCCTTCGATGAGGGTGGCATAGCCGCGGGCGGCCTGGCTGTATGCCGTGTCCTGATAATGGGCGATAAAGCGCTTGTCGATCTCGAAAGGATTGTGTACGGCGTAGTGCGACAGGTACAGGAAGAAGGGCTCCTTCGCGGTGACGGCGGAATCGACCTGTGCGAGGGCTTCCAAAGTCAATGCTTCCGTGAGGAAAGTGTCGGTGCCGTGGTATTTCTCCAGCCCGGGCACGGCGCGTGAGCGTGTGCCGCGGAGGAGGCCGTAACCGTTTTCACCCAGGTAGCTGCCGGGTTCGCCGATGGACGAACCGGCGACATTGACGTCGAAACCGAGGTCCAGTGGATTCTCACCCGAATGCCCGAATGGCGCGAAATGGCCCTTGCCCACGTGGATGGTCCGGTAACCGGCTTCCTGCAGGAGGCGGGGGAGGGTGACGTCGTCCGCCCCGAGGCCTTCCCAGTTCCAGTCGTAGGGGCCGTAATCGTCCCGGTTGTTCCCTTCGCTGCGGATCCAGTTCGTGATGCGGTGACGGGCGGCGTCCTGCCCCGTTAGGAGGGAGGCGCGGGACGGAGAACTCACACCCTGCGCGTAGAACTGCGAGAAACGGACACCTTGATGGGCCAGCCGCTCCATATTGGGTGTACGGTACCAGTCGTTGAGCGGATAGCGGACCGGATGGCCCTGGCTGTCAGTCAGGAAAGGCACGGAAGTGTCCATCACGCCCATGTCGTCCACCAGGAACAGGACGATGTTCGGACGTTCCTGCGCTTGCACTGCGGTCCCGGCGAGGGCCAGGCCGAGGGTGAGCAGTTTCTTATCCATGGATGGTAATCTTGAGGATCCGGCGGGTGTCGACCGTGATCTTGTAGGCTTCGTCGATGGTCTGGCCGGCGACCGCGACCACGTGGTGCAGGTCGGTCAGGCCGCTGTCGCGGACGACGACCGCCCGCTTCTTGTCCACCAGGGAATAATGCCGGTCCTTGAACCAGTCCTGGAGTTTCTTCCGACCGCGCATGCCCAGCGGGCGGATCCAGTCGCCGGCCACCCAGCGGTCCGCGACGAGGTCCCCATGGACCTTGTCCGCGTCCACGGCCAGGACCCCTTCCGGCATGACGGGGGAGCGGCCGGGCTCCCAGGGTTCTTCCGAGACCCGGATCTCCGGCGCACCCACAGCCTCTTCCCGGACCAGCCGCCCGGCGGCGCTGAGGAACGTGCCCGCCCGGCGGCCGCTCAGGCCGCTCCGGACGATGTCCGTCGCCTGGACGATGAGCGCCGGCTCCATCCCTTCTCCTTCCAGGATCCGGTACAGGATGTACTCCCAGCCGGGGATGGTCTTCAGGAGCGTCGTATCGACGCGACGCCCGTCCCAGACCAGGTTCACATGCTCCTGATAGTAGTTGTCCGCCATCTTTTCCACGAGACGGAGACGGTCCATGTCGGCGGCGAGGGTTTCCTCAAAGGAGGGGTTGATTTCCCGCAGGATGGGGAAGACCTGGTTCCGCAACTTGTTGCGCTTCACGATGTTCTCCGCATTGGTGCGGTCCTCCCGCCAGGGGAGGTCCCACGCTGTGGCCAGGGCGTCGATTTCCGCCCGGGTGGTGTGGAGGAGCGGCCTGCGGAGGGGGATGTCGGCAAAGTCCGAATCCGGCAGGAAACCGTCTTCCGCCATCCCGCAGAGGCCTTTGATGCCGCTTCCGCGGAGGAGGTTCAGGAAGAAAGTTTCCGCGTTGTCGCCGGCGTGGTGGGCCGTCAGGACGGCCTCATAGCCGTGCTCCCGGCACAATTGTCCAAACCAGCGATAACGGAGCTTCCGCGCGGCCATCTCGATGCTGATTCCTTCCGAATCGGCAAAGGATTCCGTATCGAACGCCTTCACGTGGCAGGTTACCCCATGCTTGGCGGCCCATTCGCGGACGAGCGCCTCGTCGGCGTCGCTGTCTGCTCCCCGCAGGCGGAAGTTGCAGTGCGCAACGGCAAAAGGTCCGCCGCTGCGGCGAACCTTTTCTGCCAAGACCATCGAGTCCCGGCCACCGCTGACGGTGACGAGTACCATGGAACCCGGATTACTTCTTGCTGGCGATCGTGTAGGTAAAGCCGAACTCCAGGAACTCCTTGAACTGGACGGCGGGTACTTTCGACCCGTCCGCGATTTCCTTGACCTTCACGTTCTCATCGTAAATGAGGTTCGTGGAGAGGGTGAGCGCGAAGTATTTCGCCAGTTTCCAGAACACCTTGTTGTCCCAGTTCACGCGCAGGTTCAGGGGCTTATGGAGATAGTTGGAGAAGAGGACGAGCTGGGTGGTGTAGCTGAAATTGTCGTTGATGACCCACTTGGCGTCCGCCTTCAGCTGGGCGCCGATACCGAACCGGACCGGCTTGAAGTTCTTCCCGTCGTCCTTGCTCAACCCTTCTTCCCGCAGTTCCATGCCATAGGTGTTGCGGAGGAGTTCGTTCTGGACAATCACGATGTCGGCCGCGAGCGGGGAGAAGTTGAGGGAGAACCAGGGCTTCGGCGTCCACAGGACACCGAGACCGAAGTTGATGTATGCCGGGGACAGGAGATCGGACATCAGGGTCCGGGCTTTCAGCCAGTCTTCGATGGAGGGCTCATGCCCTTCGGTATTCTTCGGCGTGCCGTATTTCCAGTTGTCATTGAACTGGGTCTTGAAGTCGAAGAAAGCGGAGTAACTGAGGCGCCGGACCGGCGTCTCATAGCCCCACTTGGATTCGAAATAGATGCGGTCCTTGGTCTTCTGGAGGATCGGCTTGTCGGCGGAATACAGGAAGCCGTAGTCCAGCTGGAGCCGGTTGGTCCAGATCGACTTGTCCTTCTTGTAGTTCGCGTTCGCGTCGATGGCGGCCGCGAGGGTGTAGTTGTTGTAGCCGCCGGCCGCCCAGTTCCACAGGGACGTCTGGCCGAAGTTGATCTGGTTCAGGATGGAATTCGTCCAATAGGTCGTTTTGGGCTCGGTTTCCGGCACGTCTTTGGCCGCTGTCAGGGTTTCAGCGACTTTGGCGGCGACTTTCTGCACGTCCTGTGCGGAAAGGACTCCGGCGGCGGCCGCAAAGGCCGCGAAGAGTGTGATGACCTTCTTCATAGCTCTTAACCTTTTAATCAATAGGATCTTGCAAAAATCACGCGCTGGTGCGAAGGCTTGCCGCTGTACACGCACTTGCCTTCCTCTTCGACGACGAAGCTGTCCACGGGGATACAACGGATGGTCGCCTTGGTCTCTTCCTGGATCCGGGCTTCCGTCTCGGCGGTGCCGTCCCAGTGGCAGAGCAGGAAACCGCCCTTCTCGATCTCCTCCTTGAACTCGTCCCAGGTGTCCACCTTGCGGACGTTCGCGGCGCGGTAGTCGAAGGCGCGCTGGTAGATACTCTTCTGGATATCGTCCAGCAGGCCGATGATCCGTTCGTCCAGGCCTTCCAGCGGCTCGGTGATCTTCTCGAGGGTATCCCGGCGGGCGACCTCGACGGTGCCGTTCTGGAGGTCGCGCGGGCCCATCGCCAGGCGCACGGGCACGCCCTTGAGTTCCCATTCGGCGAACTTGAAGCCCGGGCGCAGGTTATCGCGGTCGTCGACCTCGACACTGTGGCCCTTGGCCTCGAGGGCCTTCTTGACCTCGTACATCTTGTCCAGCACGAGGTTCCGCTCCTCGTCGCTCTTGTAGATCGGGACCATCACCACCTGGATCGGGGCGAGGGCCGGCGGGAGGACGAGGCCGTTGTCGTCGCCGTGGGCCATGATCAGGGCGCCCATCAGACGGGTGGACACGCCCCAGGAGGTGGCCCAGACGTATTCCTGCTGACCTTCCTTGTTCGTGAACTGGACATCGAAGGACTTTGCGAAGTTCTGGCCCAGGAAGTGGGACGTACCGGCCTGCAGGGCCTTGCCGTCCTGCATCATCGCCTCGATGGTCATCGTGTCGATGGCGCCGGCGAAGCGCTCGCCCGGGCTCTTGTGGCCCACCACCACGGGCAGGGCCATGATCTCGCGGGCGAAACGGGCGTACACGTCCACCATGCGCTGTTTCTCGGCCTCGGCCTCGGCGGCGGTGGCGTGGGCGGTGTGGCCCTCCTGCCAGAGGAATTCCGCGGTGCGGAGGAACAGCCGGGTGCGCATCTCCCAGCGGACGACATTGCACCACTGGTTGCACAGGATGGGAAGGTCGCGCCAGGAATGGATCCAATTCTTATAGGTGTTCCAGATAATGGTTTCGGAAGTGGGGCGGACGATGAGCTCTTCCTCGAGTTTCGCCTCGGGGTCCACGACGACGCCCTTGCCGCCGGGATCGTTCATCAGGCGGTGGTGCGTCACCACGGCGCATTCTTTCGCGAATCCGGCCACGTGCTCGGCCTCGCGGCTGAAGAAGGACTTGGGGATGAAGAGCGGGAAGTAGGCGTTCTTGTGCCCGGTTTCCTTGAACATGTCGTCGAGAATATGCTGCATCTTCTCCCAGATGGCGTATCCGTAGGGCTTGATGACCATGCAGCCGCGGACGGCGGACTGCTCGGCCAGGTCGGCCTTCACCACGAGGTCGTTGTACCACTGGGAGTAGTTCTCGGACCGTTTCGTTACCTCTTTTGCCATAATTCTATTGCTTTTTCGATTGCTTTTTTGAAAAATTGTCAGTAACATTGCCCGTGCAATGCGGAATTGGCACATTTGTTGCGTTCCCATAAAAAGGAGGTTCTGACATGAAAAAGCATCTGGCTCCCTACCTGCTGGGTCTGCTTGCCGCGGTTTCCTGCGGCACTTCCGCCCAGTTCGCTGCGGGTTCGCAGCAGTTCGAAGACGGCATCTATGCGGATCCCCGTTCGGAGGCTCCCGTAGCCGCCGTTTCCCAGGAGGAGATGGACGCCCTCGTCAAGGAGTCCGTCGAATCCGAAGTATATGTCCTGAGCGCACAGGGCGACACGGTCGTCGTTCCCGAAGGAAAGACAGCAAGGCTCCATTTCGACAGCGGCATCACGGATATCACCGTCGTGAACAATTACGGCTGGGATTATTCCTGGGCCTATCGTCCCTGGTACCTGCGCGGCTACTACGACCCCTGGTACTATTCGTCCTGGACGTACTGGGATCCCTGGTACTGGGATTCCTGGTATTATCGTCCCTGGCGCCACTACGGCTACTACCGTCCGTGGGGATGGTATGATCCCTGGGATCCCTGGTACTACTCTTCCTGGTATTACGATCCCTGGTATTGGGGTCCGTCCTACTACGGATACTATGGCTACGGCTACTATCCGGGCTGGTATGGCTACCATGGCTACTATGGCCACTACTACGGCGGCTATTACGGCATAGGCGGCTGGTCCGGCCGCTGGATCCAGCAGAACAGCCACGCCCGCCAGGCCGGCCATCGCGACGCTTCCCGCAGCACCCGCAGCTTCGTCTCCCGGGGCGGTGCGTCCGGACGCAGCAGCGGCCTGACCCGCGCCGGCGGTTCCACGGCTTCCGGCTCCGCCGTTTCCCGCGGCACATCCCGCCGCTCCAACACGGGCCTGACGAGCGTCACTCGTTCCGCGGCCCCCGGCACGTCCCGTGCGGCCTCGTCCGTGACCCGTTCCACGGGAACGACCTCGGCGCGCAGCGGCTCTGCGGCCTCCCGCGGTACGTCCGGCACCTACAATTCCGGTTCGGCCGCCCGCAGCGGCAGCTCGGTTTCCCGGAGCAGTGGAAGTTCCGTTTCCCGGAGCAGCGGAAGCTCTGTCTCCCGCAACAGCAGTTCTGCGAACTATCGGACTTCGCCCCGCAGCGGATCCTCTTCCGGCGGATCCTACCGCAGTTCCGGTGGCAGCTACTCCGGCAGCTCTTCCCGCAGCAGCGGCGGCAGTTATTCCGGCAGCTCATCTTCCCGCAGCAGCGGTGGATACTCCGGCGGATCTTCTTCCCGTAGCAGCAGCGGTGGCGGCTACTCCGGTGGTGGTTCCTCCTCCCGCGGTGGCGGCTACTCCGGTGGCGGCTCTTCGGGCGGTGGCTCTTCCTCCCGCGGTGGCGGTGGCGGCGGCCGTCGATAAATGGACGTTTAACCTTCAATCGAGATCATGACTATGAAAAGGATATTGGCAGCAGTCTTCCTCTCCGCCATGGCGCTCCAGGCCGGGGCGCAGGATTGGAGGGACGCACTCAACATCTCTGAAAACGACTACCTGGGCACGGCCCGTTCCGTGGGCATGGGCAACGCGATGACCGCCGTCGGCGGTGACCTCGGCTCCCTGACCTTCAATCCGGCCGGTTCCGCCGTGGCCTCCTACTCGCAGTTCACCATCACCCCGGGGCTCAGCATTTCCACGGTGACCGCTCAGGGCACCCTGTCGGATGGTTTCCAGGACAAGATCCGTACCCGCAACAACCGGATGGGCATGCCCAACTTCGGTGCGATGATGGTCTACGACACCCGTAACAAGCGCGGTCTCAAGCGCATTTCCTTCGGTATCGTGGGCAATGTCACCCGCGACTACACGAACAAGCTGCGCGCGACCGGTACCAACGGGAGTTCCTCTGTGGCCGGTTCCCTGGCTTCCCAGGCCGATGGCTATGACCCCAGTGTCCTGGACGGCAGCTTCTACGGCTCCAACATTCCCTCGTGGGAGACGATGGTCGGCTGGCAGAGCGGAATCATCGAGCAGCTCGACGGCAACTATGTCGGTCTCACCGAGTCCCTGCTGGACAACGGCAAGATCGTCCTCACCGACAAGATCGGTCAGTACTACGGCCTGGACCGCAAGGGCAGCAAGTATGACCTGCTCATGAACTTCGGTATGGACTTCAACGACAAGTTCTACTTCGGCGCGAACCTCGGGATCACCTCCCTGAACTACCGCAACGATGAAACCCGTTCCGAAGAGGCCCTCGCCGGCATCGATTACGGGAATGACTTCAAGTCCCTGCGGATCCGCTCCTCCTACCGTGACGACGGTTCCGGCCTCTATGCGAAGATCGGTTTCATCGCCCGTCCTGTGACCGGCCTCCGGATCGGCGCCGCCATCCAGACACCTACGCTGATTACGGTCCACGAGACCTACCAGCTGGACGGCTCCTCCCTGGCTTATGGGGAGCAGATGTCCAAGTCTTCTCCGGTGGATGAGTGGTCATACAACGTCATCGCTCCCTGGCGCGCCAATGTCGGTATCGCCTACACCATCGGCCAGTTCGGCCTCGTGAGCGCCGACTATGAGTACACCGACTTCCGCAGCATGCGGCTCCGCGCTGCGTACGACGACGATTACTACTATGATTTCGGCGGTTCGAACGAGGATATCAAGGATCTCTGCGGCCCTGTCCATGCGATCCGTCTGGGTGCTGAAATCAAACCCGACCCAGCCTTGGCGCTCCGGGTGGGTTACAACCTCACCACCGGTGCCCAGCAAAACTGGATCGACGACGACGGCCGGATCGGCTCCCTCTCCCAGGATGAGCGCAAGGACCAGCTTCGCAGCGCCGTCTCCTTCGGTATCGGCTATAGCTCCCCGCGTTCCTTCTTCGTGGACGCCGCGGTCCGGTTCCAGTATCTTCCGAGCGAGTATTTCACTCCATACTGGTACTACTACAATGAAGGCGGCCAGTCGTATGTCGACAACAGTGTCGTGACGCCCGAAGTCGGCGCCCAGTCCGCTCTCTGCAACGCCCTCCTGACCCTGGGTTGGCGGTTCTAGTGAAACGCATTACATTCATTGTAAATCCCGTCTCTGGCGGCAAGGACAAACGAAAGGTCCTTGCCGCCATTGACCGTTATTTGGACCGGTCTGCCTTCTCGTACGAAGTGCGGGAGACGGGTAAGGCCGGCGACGCGACGGCCTGGGCCCGGACGTGCGAGGCGGACATCGTCGTCGCCGTGGGCGGCGACGGGACGGTGAGCGAAGTCGCGACGGGCCTGCTGGGCACCGGGAAGGCGCTGGGCATCATCCCCTGCGGGAGCGGGGACGGGCTGGCCCTGCACCTGGGCATCAGCCGGAATCCGGTGAAGGCCGTCCGGGCACTCAATGCCGGGCGTATCGCCTGCATCGATGCGGCCCGGCTGGACGGCCGTCCGTTCTTCTGCACAGCCGGCGTGGGCCTGGACGCGGATGTGGCCTGGGATTTCGCCCGTTCGCCCAAGCGGGGCCTGGCAACGTATATTTCAACAGCCTGGGGCCTTTGGAAGCATGGGGACCGGGCGCATGGGTATCGGGTGAGGACGGATACCGGAACATGGTCCGGGCCGGCCGTCATCATTACCGTGGGCAATGCGAACCAGTGGGGGAATGAGGCGCGGATCGTGCCGAAGGCTTCCCTGCAGGACGGCTTGCTGGACGTGACGGTCGTCGAACCGTTTGCCACCTGGGAAATCCCGTTCCTGGCTGCACAGCTGATGACGGGCAAGGCTGATGCGAGCCGCCGCGTGCGGTCTTTCCGGAGTGCGCGGGTACAAATAAGCCGTGACCATCCGGGCCCGGCGCATTGTGACGGCGACCCCTTCGAGGCCGGCGTCGATTTGTTGCTGGAGATTGTTCCGGGCGCGCTGGACGTCGTTGTCCCGCCGTCCCGGCTGGAGAAGATCTAGTCGCCGCCGTACGGGTCGGCCTCGTTCCATTCCTGGAGCAGATAACCGTGACGGTCCACGCAATGGTCGTGGATTCTTTGTTTGTCGGCTTCTGCCTGGGCGTTCCACCAGCGGGTGCAGGCGGGGTAGCGCACCAGCGCTTCATCCACATTCCCGTCCGGGGAGGCCTTGGTCTGGCCCTTGCGGGCGATTCTTTCTTTCTGGGCGATGGTCAGGGACGCCCACCATATTTCTAGATTGTCGTTGCGCATGGTCTCGGAAATTGGTCAGGAATGCAAAGATAGTGAATTTCCGGGAAATGCGTGCTATTTGTCGGCGGCGAGGTACCAGCGGACGGTCCAATCCAACTTCTCGCCCGGCTTAAGCTCCGTGTAGGGGCCCTGAGCTTCGATTTCGACAAAGGATTTGCGGGCGTCAATGTACACTTGGATTTCCGCTTCGCCGGGGGCGGCGTCTTCCTGCGCAATGTCGGGGAAGCGCTGGGTGAGGACGAGGCCGTGGTCGCGGAAGTTGAGCCAGCCCTTGCCGTCCACGTTGATCTTGCGGTTCTGGTCGGCTAAATCCACTTCCAGGGTGGCCTGCCCCTCGTCGAAAGTGACCTTCATCAGGTCCGCGGGGGTGACACCTTCCGGTTTCGCGTCGAACTCGAGGAAACCACCGTTCGGGACGCGGGAAATCTGCCAGGGAGCGACTTTGCGTGTCTCATCGGATGCATTGACAATGGAATAGGTGACGACGAAAGCGAGGTCCGACGGGTCCACGGTAAAGGTCTTGCAAACGCGGTAGCCGTACTTGGACACCTGCCCCTCGAGGAAAAGCGCCGGGATGGTGACTTCCGCGACTTTCACGGGGCCGTCCTTGATTTCAGCCGTGTAGGGGAGGCTGTCGTATTCCGGCACCGGGGGCCAGTTCCATTCGGCCTGCGGACTGGTCCAGAAGGTGCTGCCGTAGGAGTTGGGATTGAACCACCGTCTCCGCGGGGGCTGTCCTTCCGCCTGCTCCGGCTGGGGTGCGGCGGCAGGATTCTGAGCCAGGATTTCCTGGTCGCCGAGCTTGAAGGAGAGGATCTTGCCACCGTGGGCGGCATCCACGGTCATCGAGAGGTCCTGGACGGACAAGGTGTATTTCTCATCGTCCAGCTTCTGGACTGTCTGGGCGGAAAGGGCGGTCGTGCCCGCAAGGGCGGCGACGGCGAGGAGGACATTCAGTTTCATCGCATTCTATTTTTGGTAAAGATAGGCATTCCCAAAAACAATGCCTACCACAAATGGGTCGGATTCGTTCAAATTTGGATTACAGGGATGCCCTGTCGATTTGGATGACGGTATCCATCGCGGAAGCATCTGGCGCGGGAATCGAGATGGTCAGGAAACCTTCCTTGTCGGCCTTCCACTTGAGGGCGGTGCCGGCGGGGAAGGTCTTTACGGCCGTGGGCTTTCCCTGGAAGGGGATGACGAGGACGCCCTTGTCTCCGGAAGCGGGTACGGCGGAAGGCTCCAGGATATGCAGGAAGATGGTTTCGGGCCGGTACGTGCTCACGCCCCAACTCTGGGGAGGAACCGGTGACACGCCGCAGCCGTCCACGGTGGAGGCGTAAGTGCGCATCCATTCGCCCAGGCCGCGGAGGCGGTCCAGGGCGGGTTCCGGGAGGGCGCCGTTCGCCTGCGGGCCGATATTCAGAAGCAGGTTCGAACCTTTCGAGGCGCCGCGTACCAGGAGGTGCACCAGGGTCCGGACACTTTTGTAGTTCAAGTCGGCGACATGGTAGCCCCAGTTGTTGTTCATGGTCTCGCACGCTTCCAGCGGGAGGCTCTCCGAGACGGTGACACCGCCGCTGAATCCGGCCGTTTCGCCGCCGACGGCCGCCGAATGGTGGTTGTTGCCGATCATGCAGTCCGGGTCGATGCCGTGGATGAAGTCATAGAGCTCGCGCATCCGCCAGTCGAAGGGCCTGCCGCCCTGGTCCCATTGGCCGTCGAACCACAGGGCCTGCGGGTGGTACTGCTCCAGGAGTTCGCGGATCTGACGTTTCTCGAATTCGAAGTAGGCGTTGTAGTCGGCCTTCGCGGGATCCTTCGCCACGCCTGAATTGCCTTTGGGGTAGTCCGGACGGATCCAGTCGATGAGGGAATAGTAGTAATGCATCCGCATCCCCTGGTCCTTCACCGCTTTTGTGAGTTCTCCCAGGACGTCCCGGCCGAAGGGCGTGGCGTCCACGACGTTGAACGGGGTCTGTGCCGTCTTGAACATCGAAAAGCCGTCGTGATGGCGGGAGGTCAGCGTGACGTAACCGGCGCCGGATTCCTTGAAGGCGCGGGCCCACTGCTCGGCGTCGAAGCGGGCGGGATAGAATCCCGCCGCGGCCTCGCTGTAGGTCTCCGGATCCAGATGACCGGTAGAAAGATACCATTCTCCCTGGGCGTAGGTGCTGTAGATGCCCCAGTGCAGGAAAATGCCCAGCCGGTGCTGGGAGAACTCCTTCCGGGACTGCAGGTTTCCCTCGGAAGGGACATACGGAGCCTGGGCGCGGGCGCTGCCCGCAAGAAGCGTCAGCGTCGCAGCCAACGCAATGACAGAAAGGCGGTTATGCATAGTCTAATGATTCATTAACGGCGTTCGCCGTCCAGCGGAAGGTTGGAGAAAACGGGGGTGGCGACAGCCGGCGGATCGTAGCCGTCGGGATAACCGAATACGGTGAAGTCGATGACGCCCAAGGGGCTGTTCTTCGGCCAATCCGTGACAGTGAGCCGGACGAACCGGCAGTTCACCGGCGCGAATTCGTCATACACGGTATCCTTGGGCAGGGTATTCCCGGTCTTGTCCACCACGGTCCGGAACTCGTTTCCGTCCTGAGAGACTTCCAGCTTGTACCGATAGACGGGAAGTTCGCGTTGCGGGCCGAACCGGCGTCCGCCGCCGCTGAACAGGACGCGCATGGCGTCCACGGTGAAATGCTGGACCACGTCGAACCGCGTGGCGGGGGAGAGCTCAACGGTGAGGGACGGCTGCGGGTCGTCCGCGGCGGGTCTCCACACCGTCCCGCTGTAGTTGTCCACGGCGAACGCCGCCGGATAGCCATCCTGCTGGGACGAGCACTTGGACAGGGCGTTCATCGCGTTCATCTTGTTGATGGTGACGGGAATCGAAGCGGGCGCAGCGGCAGGAAGGGCCGCGCCGGGCGCCGCTTGCGGCGTGTCCGTGACCGTGCAGGCCATCAGTCCGTCTGCATCGAACGTGACCTTGTCCATGCCGATGCGCCGGCCGCCCGGCGGGTTGGACAGCACGATTGTATAGAACTGCCACCATTCGTCCTTGTCCTTGACCTTGACGATGGAGCCGTGGGCCGTGCCGGTCACGAGACCTTCCGTCTTGCGGAGAAGGGGATTGTTGGGTGCATAGGTGTAAGGTCCGAGCGGGGAAGTCGCGGTATAATAACCCTCGGCATAGGTTTTCCACTGCGTACCGGAGGCGGAGTATTCGAGATAGTAGATGCCGTTCCGCTTGATGACCCAGGGACCTTCGATCCAGGCGACGCCCGGATATTCGTTCATCTCGCCGTAGCGTTCCCAGGCGTGCATGGGATTGAAACCGAACAGATGGACCGGCTCGCCGGCGAAGGTGGTCAGGTCGTCCGGGTCCAGTCGGACGCCGTAGATGCCGCTGATGCCGCGGCCGGGCCAGAACAGGTACGGCTGGCTGTCGTCATCGACATAGATCTTGGTGTCGAAGCCGCCGTTCCAGCCCTGCTCGACCGGACCGGTGTTCTTGAAAAGGCCGAGGTCCGTGTAGGGTCCGAGCGGATGGTCCGCCGCATAGACGTGGTCCGTGTTCCCGGTTAGATAGAAGCGGCCCTTGTATTTGACGAGGTCCGGCGCTACGGGGATGTGCTCCACGGCGTGGAACTCCCAGTCCAGCAGGTTGTCGGACACCCACATGCCGCCGCCGGTGCAGCACATGTAGTACTTGCCGCCTTCCTCGAGGACGGTGACGTCGCCGGAGGCGTTTCCTCCCTGCCCGATGGGCATCGGGAGGGGATTGCAGTAGCGCTGCGCGTTCGCGGCCAGGCAGGTGGCCAGCGCCAGCAGGGGAGTGATCAGGGCAGTGAGTCTCATATTGGAATCAGGATTGTTCTCGGTCGATTTTCGCCAGCGTGTCGTCCAGGATCTCTTTCCGCAGGTCGGTGAGCCAGGCGGAGAAGGCGACGGTGTCGAAGGCGTACACCTTGTTCAGGGCGTATTCGTTCTCGGACCAGGTGTCCAGCGGGGATTCGTTGTGCTGGATGAGGGCTTCGAGCTTGTCCAGGGACTTGTAGATCTTTGCTTCCAAGGTTTCCTGCGCGTCCATTTCCTGGAAGAGAGCCGTCAGTTCCCCGGATACTTCCGGCGGGAGCGAACGGACCCATCGGCCCAGCAGGGAATCCTCGACGTCGCGGTCGGCATCCGTCTTGACGAAGGTGGGGATGTCGCCGGTGAAGCACTCGCCGAGGTCGTGGATTAGGCACATCCGCACGACCCTGTCCATATCGGCCTCCGGGAACTCGCCCTTGAGCAGCAGGGCCATGAGCGAGATGCGCCAGCTGTGCTCGGCGACGCTCTCGGTGCGTCTTTTCGTGGTGGTGCAGTGCCGGGGCGTGTCTTTCAGCCGCTCGGCGACGTGGAGGATGTCCAGAAACTCTCTCGGGGTCATAGTCAGTGCGTTTCTTTCCCAAAGATACGGAAAAACTTTGTATCCTCGGCGAATTCTGCATAACTTCGCATCTATGAAGAAGATACTCACCATCCTGGCCGCTGTATGCGCCATCGCCTGCTCCGGCGGCAAGACCACCATCTACGATTTCACCGCCGAATCCAACAGCGGGGAACAAGTGAATTTCAAGGACTACAAGGGCAAAGTCCTGCTCGTTGTGAACACCGCCTCCAAGTGCGGCTTCACGCCCCAGTACGACGGCCTGGAGGCCCTGTACAAGAAGTTCAAGGACCAGGGCTTCGTAGTCATCGGCTTCCCCTGCGACCAGTTCGGCCACCAGGAGCCGGGCAGCAACGAGGAAATCGAGGAATTCTGCCGCCTGAACCACGGCGTCACCTTCCCGCTCATGGCAAAGTCCGACGTGAACGGCGAGAACGCCAACGCCATCTTCAAGTGGCTGTACACCGAGAAACCTTTCGCCGGTTTCGGGGACAGCGACCGGGGCAAGATGATGGACGGAATGCTCTCCCGGGGCAACCCGGATTACGCCTCCAACCCGGACATCAAGTGGAACTTCACCAAGTTCCTTGTGGACCGCAAGGGCAACGTCGTCGCCCGGTTCGAGCCGGTGGTCACCCCGGAGGACCTGGAGGACGAGATCGAAGACCTTCTCTAGCGGATATCCAGATTCGGCGCTCCCGGCGTGGGAGCGGTTGTCTGACGGAAGTCGGTGCAAAGCGCATCGGCGTCGGTTCCGTCGGGCCAGCGGATGATGCATACCGGCGGCGGAACGGTGCCCTTGGGCATCCGGGCCAGCAGGAAGGGCGACATGGCCCGGGGCACGACCGCGATGCAGCCGCCCCCTTGCTGGTCTCCTTCCAGAACCGCCAGCTCGGGACTGGCAATCGTTCCGTTGGCGCTGGAGTTGCTCTGCTGCGAACCGTACACGACGGAGTCCAGGATGACGCCGGTGGCGGGATCGACCAGGGCGACGGACCCGGCGGTGGGGGAGAGCGCATAGCGGTAGGTTAAGCCGATATCGGGCTTTCCGGTGGCATACAGCCCCTCCGGCTCAGCGGTGAAAGGCTGCAGCGCGTCGCCGCTTTCGTGGGCGAAGCGGGTGGCGGGGGTGAAGCGGACGCCCGTTCCGGGACTGGAAACGTCCACGCTCTCCGCGTGATCCTTCTGCAACGGATCGGCCAGCTCCACCTGCCCCAGCTCCGGCGGGGCGGGCGGCGTCGGTTCGCCGAACCGCCGGATGCGTTTCCGCGCTGAGACCAGCACCTGCTTGACGACGGTGGTTTCCTTGCGGCCGCCGGTATCGACGGTAAGTTCCTGACCCGGAACCAGATCCGCGGTCGTATCGAGGAAAAGCGTATGGTCGCCAGCCCTCGCCGGCTTGGCCAGATTGGTTTGCGTGGCGGGCGTTCCCACCTCGGTGACCGTGACGAGTTCATAGGCGCCGCCCAGGCCGATGCCGAGCTTTTGCCCGGCCGCGATGCCGTCGACGGATGTCGCCGGGAGGACGTCCGTACCGGCCGAGAAGGTGAGGATCGGGCCGGTGGAGACGGGAATGAAGAGGGTGGTCGGGGCCGGCACGGCTTCCGGGGCCTGCTTCAGCAGCAGGAAGCCGCCGGCGGCGAGCCGGGTGCCTGCGGGCAGTGTCAGCGCGCGGACGGAAGCCTGGCCGCTGCGGCGCACGACGAGCTCGAGGCCGGAAAGGTCGGCCTCAGCGGAGCCAGCGTTGTAAAGCTCGATGAAAGGCTCCAAGCCCTCGCCGGCCAGGGCGAGTTCATTGACCTTGACGGCCTCGGCGCTTCGGAGGCGGCTGCCGATGGCGAGCTCACCGCCCTTCCAGGCCGCGGAGAAACCAGCCCATCCGGCGGAGCGCCCTTCCGGGGCTGTAAGGGTGAACATCGCCGTCACATGCTCCCCGGGAGCGATGGACGCAGGAATGCCTTCCCCTTCGGAGATGGTCCAGCCCTCCGGGAGGGTAGCCTGGATCGTCAGTCCTTTGACGGGCTTGTCCAGCGTATTCTCGAAGAAAACGCCCACCTGGGCGCTGCCGCCCGGGGTGAAGGTGGTGATCCGGGAGAGGCGCAGCGGATAGGCGCGGTATCCGGCCCGGGCGATGTTCTTCTGCACGGCGGCGATGGCCTCTTCGGTGGGATATCCGACGGTCATCACGCCCTCGAAGAAGGTGCCCGCGGAGCCGTTTCCGTTGTCACCGCCGTTGCCCATCAGCATCCCGCCTTTCTTGTGCATCGGATAATAGGTGTCCTTCCCCTCCTTGCTGTGGGGACGCGGACCGCTGTAGAAGACGGTCAGGGTGTCGCAGGAGGCGTCGGCGCCGCGCAGGTCCCACCGGTTTCCGCCGCCGCCGTTCACGAAGACGGATACGAAGCGCCAGTCGGTGATGGACGGGACGTCGTTCTGCTTGGGGTCATAGCCCGAGAACAGGCCGGCCTCCATATCGGACATGATCCACGGACCTTCGCCGTTGCCGCGGCCCCAGGCGGTGGAGGTGCCGTAATAGGTCGTCTCCATCGTGCCGGTGCCCACAGCGCGTCCGTTGGTCGAGGAATTGCCGTAATCAAAGCAGCAACCGCTGTCGTAATGGTTCCCGTCGATGACATAGTACATCCCTTCCGGCTCGTCGTCGATGGCCAGGCCGCGGGCGTCGTTGCAGCGGTATCCCATGCCCGGCATGACATAGGCGCCATAGACCTTCTGGCCGCCGAGGAGGGCGGGGGCCATGTCGGCGATGGAGCGCGTGTTGAATCCGCCCTTGTCCGGCCCCTGGAAGGTTCCCGGCGGCGCCGGCAGCAGGTCGTTGCCCATCCCGGACTGGTCGTAGATCACCGAAATGTAGCACACGGTCCCTTTGCAGAAGGCGTCCTGCGCCGCGGCGTCGGCGATGCCGTCCTTCCGGGCATAGATGTCCAGCGAAGCGCCGTCGCTTTCGCGGACCACCTGATACAGCGGGCCCCGGTACTTGGAATAGAGCAGGCGGGTAGTGCTATGGGCAGTCACGCAAGGGGTGCCGCCTTTCTTGTAGATGTCGCAGGGACCTTCACGGAACCCGGTCAGGCCTTTGCAGGCGATGGCCGCCCCGAGGAGCACGAGGCAGGCGGCCGTCAGGAAGAGGATCTTTTTCATCATGAGCTGTTTCTTCGGACGGTGTGAAGATAGCCAAATTCCGGCAAATACAAAAGAAGGCGTCCGCAAAACCTTGCGGACGCCGACACCAACCAATCAAAAAATCAAGTTCACCTTATGAAGGCTTTTTTTCACCATTAATGAGGCACGACATCGTAGTAAGGGAGGTCACCGTTGGTGAACTGCCATTTATCGTTGTCTTCGTAGCCGGGGTTCTGCGTCAGTTCGCCTTCTTGCAACTGGATCTGGGCAGTCGGAATCATCCAGAAACCGCGCGTCTTGGCATAGCGATCCGCAAAGGAGCGGCCGGGCAACTCCCGGTATCCGTCGGGAACAGGGTTTCCGAGGAACTCGACATAGCCGCCATCCTGGTTCCTCTGGACGATTTCACCTGCCGTCTCCGGATACCAGCGGCGAAGGTCGTTCCAACGGATGCCTTCGAACATGAACTCATAGCGGCGTTCCTTCTGGAGCCGCTCGAACGTGTAGCCGCTGTACGGGGCCAGGCCGGCTCGGGCGCGGAGGCGGTTCATGCCGGTGACGGTCTCCTTCAGTTCGTCCAGCATCAGGAGCACATCGGCAAAGCGGATGTAGATGGCGTCGTTCTTGCACCCGCGCTTGGCGTTGTTGGAGACGGCGCTGTTCATCGCATTGAAGAAATTCTTGAGCAAGGTCTCCTTCTGACCGTTGTTATACGCGGCCATGGACATGTACTTCTTGGGATAGAAGAGCGTTCTCTCCACTTCCTTGTCGGATCTACCTTCGAATTCGGGTAGTTCCAGATATCCGTCCGCAAACCAAGGATACACCTCATTCGCCCGTTTGGTGGCCAGGAAGGAACCGTAGAAACGCTTGTCGGCAGGGCCGTAGTCGGGATCCTCATACCATTCCTTGACCATGATGGGATTCGCGGAAGCGTTGCCGTTCGAGCCGGCGGTATAAGGATAGCTCTTCTTGTCCGGAGCCTGGCTCTTGTTGCGGAAACCGAGCCACTCCGAAAGGCGGTTATAGTTGCCGTCCGTAAGCGAGAAATGAACGCCCCAGATGGTCTCCTTGCTGTGGTTGCCCACCCAGTGCAGATTCTCGTGATTCGCATAGGTGTCGAAGTCGGCCCCGTACGCAATGCCGCTGGAATACTCGTTGGTGTAAGGCCAGATCTCGCGCGGGTCGTTCTCCAGGTCGAACTTGGATACGCTGGTATTGGCACAGTCCTCCAGCCAGGAAATCACCTGCTGTTTGGTGATGCCTGCCATGTCGGACTTCTTGTAGAAACCCGTGTAAAACAGCCACACACGGCCCATGAGCGCCTCGGCGGCATACTTGGTGGCACGGCCCGCCAGGTTGTTGTCCCGGGAATAACCGTACTTGGCCGGCATGAGTTCGATGGCCTGCTTGAGGTCATCGGCGATGGCCGCGTAAATCTCATCCACGGACGCCTTGGGCATGTTCACCACTTCCGAGGAAAGCGTCAGCGGGAAAGTTTCCCAGCGCTCGGCCATGATCCAGAGGTAGAAGCCACGCATGAAGTGCGCCTGGCCCAGGAACCAGTTCTTGTTGTCTCCCGTGAAAAGGTCGTCATCCAAGGCGGAGATGGCCTCCAGCGCAAAATTGCAGCGCAGAAGCGCCTCGTAGTAACTCTTCCAGGGGGAGTTGGCCTCTTCGCCGGAGATTTCGAGCAGCCGGTCCGCGGCCGACGTCTCCGTGGAGGACTCCGAACCGTGTCCGTACACGTCGTCGCTGGCGATCATGTCCCGGAACAGGGTGATCCGGAAAATACTGCCGCCATACAGGGAATACATCGAGTAGTAGGCCGCGTTGACCAATTGTTCGGCATCCTTCTCGGTTTTGGGGAAAGTGGTCTGGTCCGCTTTCTGATAATTCGTCGTGTCCAGCAGGTTGTCGATCTTGTCGCAACTGACGAGGGCGAGGACACAGGCGACCAGCGTGAATATAATCTTTTTCATATGCTTTCGGTTTTAGAATTTGATGCTGACGCCAGCCATATACACCTTCGGGGAAGGATAGTATCCGGTGTCGATGCCGGAAGCCCACGGATAAACGGAGCTGTAGCGGCCGACTTCGGGATCCATGCCGTCATATCCGGTGAAAGTGAAGAGGTTCTGCCCCGTCAAGAAGACTCTGAGCATCCCGAAGGGAAGCTTCTTGAACACCTGTTTGAAGTCGAAGCCGAGGGTGATGTTGCGAATCTTGAGATAATCCGCGTTCTGGACCCAGATGTCACTGTTGTAACCGTTGCACTTGAAGTTGTTGTGCGTACCGGAATCGTAGCGCGGGAAGGAGTTGGTGGATCCCTCTCCGGTCCAGTAGCGGGCGACCAGGTTGTTAGTGAAGCCTTCCAAGTCCTGCAGGGCGAACTGACGGTAACTCTGCATGATCTGCTGCCCGAAGGCGCCGCTGCCGTTGACGCTGAAGTCGATGCCCTTCCACTGTAGGCTGACACTGAAGCCCAGGTTGACATCCGGATGGGGGTTGCCGATTTCGACGCAGTCGTCCTGGTCATACTTGCCGTCGCCGTTCTGGTCGATCCAGATTACGTCGCCCGGCTGGGCCAGTTCATAACCGTTCATGAAGGCGTAGTTCTTGGCTTTGTATTCGTCGATTTGGGCCTGGTTCTGGAAGATGCCCTCGCTGGCGATGCCCAGGAAGTAGCCGATGGGCTTGCCGGGCTCGGCGCGGAAGCCTTCGAGGTTACGCACGTTCTCGGAGAGGATCTTCGGCTCACCCTTGATGTAACCTTCGGCGTTGTTGATGTAAAGGACGTTGTTCTTGTTGTAGGAACCGTTGAGGCCCAGGCTGTAGCGGAAGTCGCCGATGTGGTCGTTCCAGGTGAAACTGAGCTCGACGCCGGAGTTGCGGACGGCGCCACCGTTGATGTTGGAGGCGTTGGCGCCCAGGATGCCCATCTGCGGCGGTTTCACGAGCCAGTCCTTGGTGTCCTTGCGGTACCAGTCGAAGATGACGCCGAGGCGGCTGCCGAAGAAACGGGAGTCGAAGCCGATGGCGATCTGCTCGGAAGTCTCCCAGGAGAGTTTGGTGTTGGGGATTCTGTCCGGATATGCGGCGACCGTGGGGTTCTGCTGTTCGTAGGTGAAGTCATAGGAACCTCCCAGCGAGATGGTCGCGGCGTATTGGAAATTGTCGATGCTGCAGTTACCGTTTTGTCCCCAGCTTCCGCGGATCTTGAAGAAGTTGAGCCAGTCCCGGGTGCTCTCCATCCAAGGCTCGGAGGTGACGACCCAACCGGCGGAGACCGACGGGAACACGCCCCAGCGGTTGCCCTTGGCGAAGTTGCATGAACCGTCCGCACGGACGATGGCCGTGAACAGATACTTGTCCTTGTAATTGTAGTTCATACGGCCGAAGAAGGAGAGGAGATTGTTGTAGGGAACGGTGTTGCCGCCGCCCATGCTTGCGTTTTCATCGGCGGTCAGCGCACCCTCGACCGACGAGAGGTTCGCGGACTCCCACGTTCCGAACTTGGTGGTGGAACGGGTGCCGTTGACATTCATGCCCCAGCCCGTCGCCTCGATGGATGTACCGGCGAGCACGTCAAAGGTGTGGGCCTTGGCGAAGGTCTTCCTGTAGTTGGCGGTGGCTTCCCAGGTCCAGTTGCTCGAGACGCTTGAACTCTGGGACACGCTGTCATAGTCCTTGGCGTCCGTTGCCGTGAGCTGATAGGGCGGCGTATAGGAACGGGAGTAGTTGGTGTTGGCGCGGAAGCCGAAGGCGGTGCGGAGCTTGAGTTCCTTGATGGGGCTCACCTCCAGGTAGACGTTGCCTTGCACGCGTACGCCCTTTCCTTCGCTTTCTTTCAGGTCCGCCGACTGCAGGATGTTGGCTTCTTCGTCCTTGACGAGCCAGTCGTCACGCAGTTGCTTCTCATAAGTATAAAGCGTTCCGTCCAGATCGTAGGCCGGGAGGAGCGGAGTCTTGATGAGCGTATTCTTGACGTCGTTGCCCATGATGGAGTTGGAGGCCGACCCGCGGGAGTCCGTGATGGAAACGATCACATTCTCGCCCAATTTGATGACGTCACGGTTGTTCTTTTTCAGAATGGAGAAATCCGTATTGGCCCGGACGGTGGTCCGGTCATAGTAGTTGGGCTTGGTCATGCCCAGGGTGCCTTCCGAATAGGACTTGGAGAAACTGAACGAGTAGCGGACCGCGTCGCTGCCGCCGTTCACGCCCACCGCCAAGTTTTTGGTCGGGGCGTTCTTGTTGATGGAGGCCTCGAACCAGTCCGTGCCGTTCCACTTGCCCTGGTCCATCCACTGCTTCTGCACGGGCATCAGCGTGGCGATGTCGTAATAGTGCTGGCCCTCCTGGAGCGTACCCTTCAAGATGAATGCACGGTCGATCAGGTCCAGGTATTCCGTCGCACTGACGGGGTGGACGCCGTTGGTGTTCGGCTGCTGGAATCCCGTGTACGCGTCAAAGGTGACGGTCGCCTTCTTCTCGCCGATCTTGCCCTGGCGGGTGGTGACGAGGACGACGCCGTTCGCCGCACGAGCACCATAGATGGCCGCGGACGCAGCGTCCTTGAGGATGTCGATAGACTCGATGTCGGCGGGGTTGAGTTCGTCCAGCTTGCCGCCGGCAACACCGTCGATGACGATGAGCGGGCTGGCGGAACCGGTCGTACCCAGGCCACGCACGGTGATGGTGTAGCTGGAACCCGGCAGACCGCTGTTCTGGGTGATGTTCACGCCCGGGACGGAGCTGTAGAGGGCGCCGATCGCGTTTGTGGTGTTCTGGCGCTGAATCTCATCGCCGGTGATGTTAATGGTCGCGCCCGTGAGGAGTCTCTTCTTCTGGGTGCCGTAACCGATGACGACCGTCTCATCGAGGAACTCGGTGTCTTCCTGGAGCACAACGTTGATCACGTTGCGGCCGTTCAGTTGCTCTTCCTGGGTCGCGAAACCTACGCAGGAGAACGAAAGCGTGGAGTTGGCCGGAACGGTGATGGAGTAGTTACCGTTCGCGTCCGTAAGGCTTCCAACAGTGTTGTTGCCGTTGAGCATGACAGTGACACCGATGATCGGTTCACCATTCGAGTCTGACACTTTTCCTTTCACGGTGACATTCTGGGCAAAAGTTTCCACCCCGAAAAACATCACCATTCCTGAAAGGAAAAGGCAGCGGAAAGCGTTGGTTAATTTCATAAATCAGTATTTAGTTGGTTGTTTGTTTTGGTCGTTTTGACAAAAATACATATCTTTGCCCGTAGTCATAGTGGAAAAAATATACAAAATGGTGGATAAAATTTCAAGGTGGGTGGATTTTATTCTCGCAGCGTGTATAGCGCTGTTCCTGCCTTGCGGTCTCGGCGCCCAGACGGAGGCCGAGGATTACATGGTTCTGAACCGCCTCACCCGTGAAAACGGTCTGCCCGACCAGGATATCAATGGTATCTACTTCGATGACCAGGGATATGCGTGGATCGGCACCTTCGGCGGAGGACTCGTCCGCTACGACGGCGACTCCGTCATCCCCTTCTCGAGCAAGACCGGCGCCCCTACCATCGGTGACATTGTCCGCCAATGCCGCGAGGACAACTACGGCCGGCTCTGGGTTCCCGGCGCGACCCTCGAGGCGTTGGACTTGAAAACCCTCACCCCGCTGGGCGACCTGCCCGGGATGTCCAGGGCCTGGCGTCGCGCGCATTCACCGCAAGCGATGCGGAGTGATTACAAAGGCTGCATCTGGTTCACCTCCGGTGACTATCTTTTCCGCATCGGTTTCGCGGACAACGGCAGCCGCATTCTGGTGGATTCCCTGCAGTGCGGCGTTGCCAACGACAATCTGATGCCCAAGGCCGGCGATGTGGAGCAGGATGGCTCCGTGTGGATCACCCTGGGCGGACGTTTTTATAAGGTAAGGCCTATCGAGGGTAAAGGACTCACCAAGTCTGAAATCCTTCCCGACCTGTTCATCGGCGAGGACAATCGCGCCACCGCTTTCCAGCGCGCAGGCAATGAAGTATGGATCGGGACCCGGAACGGGCTTTACCGGGTGGATCTCAACTCCGGTCAGAAAACCTGCTACCAGCATTCCGATGCCGACCCGCATTCCCTCCCCAATGACGAAATCACCGGCCTGTGCCTGACGAAGGACAACGAAATCGTCATCGGCACCCTGGGTGGCGTGAGCATCTACAATCCCGCCCGGCATTCATTCGACAACTACGGTTCCCGGGCCAACGACTACGGGAACCAGATCCTTCCGGGTGAGATCGTGCGGAGCATTGCCACCCGCGGCAGGCAAATCTGGGTGGGCCTGGAAGCGGAAGGGCTCGTCATCCTGCAGAAAAAGAGCCTGAAGCTCACGAACATCTCCCGGATCGAGACTACCTCCACCCCGATCCCGACGACGCCTGTACGCGCGCTTTTCATAGATAGCCACGACGCTCTGTGGCTGGCTGCGACGGGATTCGGCGTTTGCCGGCAAGTGGGCGACCTGAAGTTCCGGAACTACAACGCGGAGAACTCCGCGCTCGCGGACAATTCCATTACGGCTTTCTGTGAGGACGGCCAGGGAAGACTCTGGATGGGCACTGTGGACGGACACCTGAATTATATCGATCTGTCCAGCCCGGATGTCGTCCGCGTCCCCGAGGGGTCCAAATCGGAAATCGCCCGCAACATCAACGTCATCCTCGGTATGGTGTACGATCCGGTCAATGACTACATCTGGCTGGTGGCTCGAAATGCGCTGTGTTATTATGACCTCCGACGCTCCGCTTTCTCGGAGTTCACCCCCAGGATCCCCGGTTGCCTGGGCGCCTGCCGGGTGGACGACAAACTGTGGGTGAGCAGCATGGAAGGGATGCGCATCATCGACCTGAAAACCCTGGAATTCAGGACGATAGAAGGCTTCCCCATGAGTATGTCGCTTGTGCCGGACGGGGATACCATCTGGGCTGGTACGTATGGAAGCGGCATCTATCGGCTGGACCATTGCCAGGCCGAGAAACCGGACATCACCGTCTATTCCGAGGAGGACGGCTTGGCGGACAACCAGATTAACGGCCTCCTGCTGGACGGCATGTACCTGTGGGTCACGACCGAGAACGGCCTTTCCCGCCTGGACACGCAGACGGGCGAACTCACCAGTTACGGCCGGAATGATGGGCTCAAGTCCATGTCCTTCTGCGAGAACAGTGTCGCCAAAGGCCGCGATGGGACCCTCTATATCGGCCAGAAGGAAGGCGGTTTCAGTATCCTGCGGTCCAGTTATGTCTCGAACGAATCGGACAATCTGCCGAAGGTCATGATCTCGGGTTACTACTCGAAGGACGCGTTCCACAATCTCGCGTTCTCCGACCTCATCCTTAAGGACGAGAAAGACAACGACTTCACGCTGAAGTTCGCCGACCTCTCCTATGGAAACCGGTCGGACATTTCCTATGAGACCCGGATCCTGCCGATGGACAAGAAATGGTCTCCGGTCTTCGGGAAGGACAAGCACGTGAAGTTCGGCCACATCCCCGGCGGGAAGTACAAGGTCCAGGTCCGGGCCGTAGACAAGAACGGCAGCGCCCTGTCGCAGGACGAGAAGGCCCTGGATGTCAGGCCGGTCGTGTACAACCGTTGGTGGTTCCGCCTGATGGCTTTCCTGTTCCTGGCTGGCGTCATTTACTGGTTCGTGCGCTGGTACACGCGCTCCATCAATCGGAAAAAGGACCTCCTCCAGCAGGAAGTGGACCGACAGACGAAGGAACTGAAGGAGCAGAAGGAAGAGCTGGAGCGCAAGGCGGAGGCTCTGGCTGAGCAGAATGCGCTGCTGCAGAAGCAGAACGAGATGATCGCGAGCAACCATACCCTTCAGTCCAGCATCTCCTCCAGCCGCGATACCGACTTCTCCGCACAACTTCTGGAAGCGATCCAGAAGTTGTACAAGGACCCTGAACTGGATGTGTACAAACTCGCCGACGCCCTGGGCATGAGCCGCAGCCTCCTGAACGAGAAGATCCAGCAAGGGTTCGGCCTGTCCATCGCGCAGTTCATCCGGACCTACCGGCTGAACGTCGCGAAGGAGATGATCTGCAATGGGACGAACACGGAGATGAATATCTCCGAAATCGCCTACGAGGTCGGCTTCAACGATCCGAAGTACTTCACCCGCTGTTTCACCAAGGAATTCAACGCCACGCCTTCCGAAATGCACCGGAAAAGCAAGGATTGAAACTAAATGTTGTTTGCTCTTGCCGATACTCAATGTTTTTCCGACCTTTGTATCCTTGAAACACTGAAAACAGGTATAAACAACTTAACACCATCTCTATGTCTTACCAGAAGTTCTTCAATCCCGAGGAGTCATTCACCCGCTCGGAGATCGAGGCCTATCAGCTCGAGCGGCTGAAAGCCACGGTCAAGCACTGCATGGATTCGCCTTTCTACAAGGAGCGTTTCCGTCAGGCCGGACTGACCCCTTCGGATATCCAAACGCTCGATGACCTCAAAAAGATTCCCTTCACCACCAAACAGGACCTGCGCGAGACCTATCCTTTCGGTATGGCTGCGGTCCCGCTGGACCAGTGCGTGCGTCTGCATTCTTCCAGCGGCACTACCGGGAATCCAACGGTTATCCTGCATACGCAGAAGGACCTGGAAGAATGGGCCAATGCCGTCGCCCGCTGCCTGTGGATGGTGGGCTGCCGTCCGGAGGACGTGTTCCAGAACACTTCCGGCTACGGGATGTTCACCGGCGGCCTCGGCTTCCAGTACGGTGCCGAGAAGGTCGGCATGCTGACCGTCCCCGCCGCCGCCGGCAACACCCTGCGCCAGCTCAAGTTCTTCACGGACTTCGGCACCACCGTCGTACACGCCATCCCTTCCTATGCCGCCCGCCTGTATGAAGTGATGTGCGAGAAGGGGATCGACCCTCGCAGGGACACCAAGCTCCGTACTCTCGTGATTGGAACATGCTCGGCGTCAAGGCCTACAACTCCTTCGGCATGTCGGAGATGTGCGGCCCCGGCGTCGCCTTCGAGTGCCCCGAGCAGAACGGCATGCACATTTGGGAGGACTACTACATTGTCGAGATCGTCAACCCCGATACCCTTGAGCCCGTCCCGGACGGCGAGGTCGGTGAACTCGTGCTCACGACACTCAAGCGCGAGGCCATGCCGCTGCTCCGCTACCGCACGCGCGACCTCACCCGCATCCTGCCGGGCGAATGCCCCTGCGGACGCCATCACCTCCGCCTCGACCGCATGAAGGGCCGCAGCGACGATATGATCATCCTCAAGGGCGTCAACATCTTCCCGATCCAGATCGAGACCATCCTGATGCAGTTCCAGGAGCTCGCTTCCGACTACCTCATCACGCTCGAAACCGTGGACGACAATGACGCCATGACCGTCGATGTGGAGATGAAAGACCTCTTCATTGACGACTATGCCAAGCTCCAGGCGCTTACCCGGGAGATTACCCGCCAGCTCCGCGATGAGATCCTCATTACGCCCCGGGTCCGTCTCGTCCCCAAGAACACCCTGCCCAAGAGCGAAGGCAAGGCCGTGCGGGTCGTCGACACCAGAAAGAAATATTAAAACAGCCGCATAACCATGACCGTCCATCAACTATCCGTCTTCATCGAGAACAAGTCCGGCGCCCTCGTCCGGGTGCTCCGGCTGCTCAAGCAGGAGAATATCCAGCTGATCGCCTCCACCATTGCCGACACCGCCGACTTCGGCATCTTCCGCATCATCTGTTCCGAGCCCGAAAAGGCATGCAACGTCCTCAAGGAAGCCGGCGTCGCCGTTTCGCTCTGTGAAGTATTCGCCGTCGAACTCGACGACCGTCCCGGTCAGGCCGCCGACGCTATCGCGATCTTCGCCAGCGAAGGGATCAGCATCTCCTACCTGTACTCCTTCCTGCTGAATGGAAAGGGCGTCCTCATCTTCCGCACGGACAATGCCGAAAAGGCCGCGGAGGTCATCGCCTCCAACGGCCTCAGCGTCATCGAAGAGAAGGACCTCTCCCGCCTGCTGTAGTATCTCGCGGAATATCAAATCAATACGCCAGCCCGAAAGGCTGGCGTATTCTATGTGGGCTACCAGGATAGATGCTCCTGCAGGCTGCTCCGCTAAAACTTCACGCAAAGCTTGAGGCTGGCGGACCACCGGCTGAAACGGCCGGAGGAGTAGATTTTGTCGAAATCGGCAGATTCGTCCGAAAAATATTCAGGAATATGGGTGGACCCTTTGTATTGGTAGCTGTCATAACTGCCCGAGACGCCAATGAAAAAACGGTCCCATGAGTAAATGGCGCCGGCCTTGAACACATAGTTCACGTGCAGTTTGCCGTTGATGACATTCTTGGCCAAGAACGGATTTCCCTCCTCCGATTCCCTCCTCATCGTGGAAGAGAACTGATTGAAAAGAGTGACCATCGGGATGGCCGTCAAGTTGATGGTCAGGTTGCGGAGCCCTTTCCCGTCGGCTCCGGGCTGTCGGTGGAAAGGCACCAGGTTGTACGAAAAACCGCCCCCGAAGGAAACCTGTCGGGTGTCTTGCCGATACATCCCGAACCACAGATCGGAAAGGGAATCGTCCGGATCATATTCGACCAGTCCCTGAAGGTATTTGACACCGAACAGCCAGGTCCCGGCGGACCGCCGCTGGACCACGTTCCCTTTGTAGACGGCGGAATATGCGAAAGTGCGCCGGTTGAAAGCATAGAACGCGTCAGCGATGAAGGTGGTCATGCGTCCCGGTTTTTCGGTCTTGCCGGAGTCTTCCATATACCCCCAATCGTGACCAAGCCCGATCTTCATCTCATAGTCGATCGGCCGGCGGAAGTCGAAATACTGCAATTGCAGGGCATAGCCCGGGGCGAGATAGTCAAAGGAGAAGGACGTGTTGGTGCTCGCCCGGTCGCCTCCGACGATGTGGTTCCAACCCAATGAAAGGTTGCCGTAACCGACCTGCAGGCCGATCACCTTGTCCACGCCGCCCATGAGCCTGATCGAGGATGAAGCATCCAAGAGCTCGGAGCCGCCATCGGCATCTTCGTCGTTCGTATAGACGTAGTCAAGCATGTTTTCCATGGAGGTTCCTGCCTGGTGCAATTCGCCCGACACTGCTACGCTCCAGCGTGCGGCCGGCTGATAGACGGCGCTCGTGTCCAGTTCCATGGACGGAGCGGAAATCAGGTTGACCATCTTCCTCCAGAAAGAATCCGACCGCTGGGAATACGCCGGAAAGCAACAAACCGGCAAAAGGACGAAAAGGGTTAGTGTTTTTCGAAGATTAAGCATGGCTCGTTTCAGTGTATTCACAAAGGTAATCTTTTTTCCGCTGATTGGCAAAGGCTTGACCGAGAACTGGTATTTACCAGACGAAGGGTATCACTTTGTATTTCACCTTCCGCTTGTACTCCTTGTAACCCTTCAGCCCTTCTTCCAGGACCATCTCTTCATTCTTGATCCGTTTGGCGATCAGCGGAATGTAGAGCAACATGATGAGGAATGAGAGGGGAGAAGCCAGCACCAGCGGCATGGCCAGGAACAGGACGGTCGTGGCCATGTACATCGGATGCCGGACGACTCCATAAAGCCCCGTGTCGATGACCTTCTGATTCTCCTGGACCTCGATGGTCCGGGACAGATAGGTGTTCTCCCGCAGAACCTCTGCGTAGAGCAGATAGCAGACCAGGAACAGTCCTGCCGATACCCAAACGGCCCAGCCCGGCAGCACGCACCAGTCAAAACGCCAATTGAGGCCCGCCATGACGAACGCGGCGACAAACAGGATACCGCTGAGTTTCACGACCGTCCGCTGCTCCTTCTCTCCTTCTTTGGCATTCAGCCGCTTGCGAAGCAGTTCCGGATTCTTCGCCATCATGACCAGACCGGCGCAGAACATCGGCACGAACAGAATGCCCATCAACAGCCAGCCTTGCCAATACTGCAGCGACCCCGCCGGCAGGAAGAGCAGCAGGCCGATGACGACAACCCCGAGCAGAAACTTGCCGAGGGCTTGCAGGAAGAGTCTTTTCTTATCCATAGTTGTTTTATTGATCCTTGATTGTACAGACCATCAAATACTCTTCCTCCGTCTCTTTCAGCACTTCGAATCCTGCCTTCTGATACATTCGGAAAGCATAATTCGCTTTCTGGACCGACAGGGAAACCTGCGGATAACCGTCCCGCCGCAACAGCTGAAGCATCTCCCGGAGCAACTCCGTTCCAATGCCTTGGCTGCGATAGTCTTTATAGAGGGAAATGGCCAATGAAGGGATTCCATCGGCAATATGGCCATAATCATTCATGATCCGCGTCCATACGGCCCCGACGACTTTCCCTTCGGCCTCAGCCACCAGGCACCGGTCATCGGCCTTCTTTCCGAAATCCCGGACATACACCTGAAGGTCCTCGTTCTCGATGATGGACCTGGGCGGCGCCGGCACCCCTTCCGGAATGAAGATGGCCTCATACAGGAAGTCATTCAGCAGGGGAATCTCCTCCAGCCTTATCTCACGGATTACGTGTTTCTTCATGGAACGAAGATAGGCACATTCCGCCATATCTCCAAGGCCCTGGATGCAGACTCCGGGCATCAGATCGTCGAATGTAACTCGCGACATATTAATCGATTACGGATAATTGAATGGGCTTATTTGCCCGTTCAAAATGATGGAAGCGGCTGATAATTAGGTTAATACATTCGACGGTCACGGCCCGGGTAGGTGTATGGTGGCAGATACGAAAAAGCCAGCCGTGATGGCTGGCCTGTTTAGTAGACTACACAGGTAAAATCTCGAACCTTTTGGAGGATATCAAGAAGATGGAAAGATTCTTGCAAAATATTGATAATCAAGGAAGTGTGAATTAAGCAGAAAATGAGGGCTCAGAGGAAGATTCTTCAAAAATGTGAAAAAAGGATGTTCGAAAAGGTCGTTATTCCGTTCGAAACCGTTTTTCGTATTTCTTTGATAATAAGAGATTTATCGATTCGGCCGAAATTGAAGGGTTTAGGCCTTCTCGAACAGGGAAGTTGGGCGTGAGGCAGGATATTTGCAGGCTGGTAACTCAGCGGTTTTTTCCAAGAAAAGAATTCCTGTGATGAAGTCTAAATCTTTAGTTGTCAAAACGGCAGTTTTATTTGTACTATCCTTGGGCGGTTGCTGCTCCAAGCCGGTTGTCGAGCCGCTTTTTAAGGATGCTGCTATCCAAGATTCGCTTCAGTGTTTTCTGGAAAGGATAGACAGTGTTCCCAATCATTATAACGCTCCGTCTTTGTATGCTGTCCGTTTCAATCTGAAGGGTCAGGATTCTTTAATTCGATTTGGGGCTTATACGGGGTTATGGATGTACGAAGTGGACACGATTGGTTTTGATACTCGAACGCCCAACTGGATAGGGCTTTATCGATATGGGAATAAGTTTGTTTTGGTGGAATCGGATTGGGATTCAAAAGAAGTTATCTACCGGTCTTCCCTGGGACCTTGGGAAGAATTCGAGAGCCAGTACCATGATACTACCCCTTGGGATGATGACTCCTTTTATTACGAGAATTGCGAAAAAACGTATCTTTACAAGAGTCCAGACAACCTTCACCTTATCAGCAGACGCATTGGTAGACCCGATCCTGACTTCAAGGATTGGCCCGAGACAATAGATTATTGATAGCTACTTCCCTTAAAAGAAAAACGCTAACAGATTGATAATAAATCAGTTAGCGTTTTCTGTGTAGACTATTATGATAAATTATCGAACTTTATGCGCGCGTTGTTGGCGCTGGAGTCGTTTTCAAATAGTATCAGAATTGACGAGATGAAAGATTCTTTGATTTGATACTTGTTTATATCATATAATTTTATTAGTTTTGCGAAAAAGATAGAGCATATGGAAATACCGTTCGTATATGGAAAAATCGTTTCGGACAACGATTTCACCGATAGGGAGGAAGAAACCCGGAAACTGGTCTCGAACTTCCTTTCCCAGACAAACACTGCCATCATTTCCCCTCGCCGATGGGGGAAGTCTTCGCTGGTTAACAAGGCGATAGAATCCGTTGCCAAATCGGACAACACCATTTTATTCGTGAAAATGAATGCGTTCAAGTGCGAGACCCCCCAAGACTTCTACGAATTGTTCGCAAAGCGTACTATCGAATGCATATCTTCCACGGCGGAAACGCTCCTTTCCAACGCAAAGGAATTCATCTCAAGGCTTTTGCCCAAACTATCCATCTCAGATCCGGCTGGCCAATACGAGATGTCATTTGGTATTGACCTAAAGAATAACCCTATCGGGGAGGACATCCTGGATCTTCCTCAGCAGATAGCAATGAAGCGGAGGAAAAAGGTGGTGGTTTGCATCGATGAGTTCCAGCAGATAGGGGAGTTTGCCGAGACGGATCGGTTCCAGAAGATTCTCAGGAGCCATTGGCAGGAACAAACGGATGTGGCCTATATCCTTTACGGGAGCAAGAAGCATATGATGCTCAACATCTTTGGAGAATATGGAAGTCCGTTCTACAAGTTTGGAGATTTGATGTTCCTTCCGAAGATATCCAAAGAAAACTGGGTCGCTTATATCAAAGACCGTTTCACGGAAACCAAGAAGTCGATTTCTGATGATGCCGCCGGACATCTGGCCGATTTGGTCGAGAACCATTCCTACTATGTCCAGCAGCTGGCTCAGTATGCCTGGCTCCGAACGGATAAGGTTTGTTCAGAAGAGATTGTCGATGCCGCATTCCAGGGAATGCTCGATTCACTGAACCTTCAGTTTGTCAACCTGATGGACAGTATGACGGAAAAGCAGCGGAGTTTTCTCTGTGCCGTCAGCGACGGTGTCAAGAATCTTTCTTCCGTTGAGACTCTTTCTCGTTACCGGCTTGGAACAAGCGGGAATATCCGCATCATTAAAGGAGCGCTTAAAAAGCGGGATTTGATTGAAGAGACCGGTCACCAGGTTGAAATCCAGGATCCGTTGTTCAAGCAATGGATTCAGAGGGTATACAAAAAACTATGATTTTCGGTAGACCACGCTGGTCAGAAACAGAAGCTCGGCTTCTGTAGCGAATGCTTTGCCATATACTTTGTCACCTCTTTTGAAGGGTGAATCAGTACCTAAAGCTTTCAGGGCGATGGAAGCAGATGCTTTTGCAGCGTCGTAGTGTCCCATTGCATCATATAACAGTGCTCCGCTGAGTCCTAATTCGTAGTATTCATGAGGGAACACAAGCCGGTCGTCTGCTTTCTCTAATCGCGAATAGCAATCTGGGTAATCTTCCTCGTGTTTGGTAAGAACCGCAGTTTTGATGTATGCCATGACAGCATGCCATTGACCAGTTGTCATACTTTCATCATAAGCAATGGCATTTTTATAACACTCAAACGCTAAGTCCAATTTCTCTTGGGTGTAGTAATAATAGTCGCCCAAATTGACATACGCTTCAAATTTGCTGAATATTACGGCTTTATTGTCAGGATAATCATTCAGCAATTCTTTCATTAAGGAGATTCCAACTTCTTGACTGGAAATGTCTTTAGATGATAGCAGAATGTTGCCTTGTATCCGTAGATACTGTGCTTTATGGAAAAGCTGCCTTGAACGATTCAGCCTCTCTCGAAAAGCGGAATCGATTTCATCGTTCCACGACGTGTTCCTATACCAATTCTCTCTTCCCATAAAGCCAAAAGTTTATTCTTGATTCTGTGTAAGCCATTTCCTAAACCAAAGATAGTTATAAGAAACACAAAAAGAGGAACTATCAGTTAGATAATTCCTCTGTTTAGTAGCGGAGGCAGGACTCGAACCTACGACCTCCGGGTTATGAGCCCGACGAGCTACCGACTGCTCTACTCCGCGATGTGGAATGCAAAGGTATGGACTTTTTTTGAAATTCCAAAATTTATTTCAGGAATTCCAGGATTTTGTCCATTTCAGCGGCCGGGAAGGCCTGCTGGTCGCCGGTTTCAAGGTTCTTCAGGTTCACGGTGGCGGCCTCGATTTCGGAGGAGCCGTTGATGGAGATGAAGGGGATGGCCTTCTTGGCGGCGTAGTCGAACTGTTTCTTGAGCTTGCCTGGTTCGGGGTAGACTTCGACGGAGACGCCGGCCTCGCGGAGGGTCTTTGCCAGCGGCAGGACGTACCGGAGCTCCTCGGCGCCCATTACCGCGAACAGGAGCCACGTCGAGCTGCCGAGGTCGGCCGGGAACTTCTCGAGGCCTTTGAGGACGTCGTAGATGCGGTCCGCGCCGAAGGAGATGCCCACGCCGGATACGTTCGGGAGGCCGAAGATGCCGGTGAGGTTGTCGTAGCGGCCGCCGCCGCAGATGCTGCCGATGGGGAAGTCCAGCGCCTTGACCTCGAAGATGGCACCGGTGTAGTAGTTGAGGCCGCGGGCGAGGGAGAGGTCGATCTCCACGGGCTGCGACACACCGGCCGTGCCGATGAAGCCGAACAGCTCTTCGAGCTCGTCCAGGCCCTTGAGGCCGGTGGCGGAAACCAGGCCGGAAGCAGAACCGCCGTTGAAGAGGCCGCGCATGGTCGCGAGCTTCTCCTCTGTGGTACCGGAGAGCAGGAGGACGGGCCGCAGGACGGCGACAGCGTCGGCCGTCAGGCCCTTCTCCAGCATTTCGGCCTCGACGCTCTCAAGCCCGATCTTGTCCAGTTTGTCGATGGCTACAGTGATATCCACGACCCGCTCCGGGAAACCGCAGATTTCCGCGAGGCCGGTGAGGACCTTGCGGTTGTTGACCTTGATGCCCACGCGGATACCCAGAAGGGTGAACACGCGGTCCACCATCTCCACCAGTTCGAGCTCGTTGACCTGCGAGGTGGAGCCGATCACGTCCACGTCGCACTGGTAGAACTCGCGGTAGCGGCCCTTCTGCGGCCGGTCTGCCCGCCAGACGGGCTGGATCTGGTATCGCTTGAACGGGAATGAGATTTCGTTCTGGTGCTGGACCACGTAGCGGGCGAACGGGACGGTGAGGTCGTACCGCAGGCCCTTCTCGGGCGGCAGATCGGCCTTTTCGCCGCTGTTCTGGATGCGGAACAGGAGCTTGTCGCCCTCGTCGCCATACTTGCCGAGGAGCGTGGAGAGGTTCTCCATCGCGGGCGTCTCGATCTGCTGGTAACCATAAGTCCGGAATACGCTCCGGATGGTGTCGAATATGTAATTGCGCTCGGCCATCTCGCGCTGGCCGAAGTCACGGGTTCCCTTGGGGATGGACGGTTTCTGTGCCATGGTCTTTTCGGATAGGAATGCAAAGATACGCTATTTCGCGGAAATTTGTCTATATTTGTTATTCATAAAGAATTCAATGTGATGAAAGATTTTGTCAAAATGATGCTGGCCGTGATCTGCGCATTCATCGTGATGCAGCTCGTCGGCTTTTTCCTGCTGTTCGCGATGGTCGGCGCGATGAGCCTCGGCAGCAGCAAGACGGTCCTCCCGCGCGAGGGCGTGCTGGACATCGACATGGAGCAGTTCACCCTCGGCGAGCAGACGCAAGACGATTCCTTCAGTCCGGGCATCTCGCTGCTCGGCATGTCCGCCGGCGGCCCCACCGTGGGCCTCTGGGACGCCGTGCAGGCCATCGAGGCCGCCGCGGCCGACCCTGGCATCAAGTATATCCTCCTCCGCGCGGACGCCGCTTCCGGCGGTACTTCCTCCATCGAGGAGCTCCGCGCCGCCCTCGCTGAGTTCCGCAAGAGCGGCAAGGCCGTGGTGGCCTATACGGAGAACCCCACCTGCGGCTCGTACTATCTCGCTTCGGTGGCGGACAAGATCTATATGACCTCCTATCACGGCGGCTCCGCGCAAATGACGGGCGTCGCCAGCCGGATGATCTTCCTGAAGGACCTGCTGGACAAGGTGGGTGTGAACTATCAGCTTATCCGCCACGGCAAGTACAAGTCCGCCGGCGAGATGTACATCAAGAACGCGCCTTCCGCCGAGAACCGTGAGCAGTACCAGGTGATGGTCAATTCCCTGTGGGAGACCATCTCCTGCCGGACCGCCGAATCCCGCGGCATCCCGGTGGACATGTACAACGGGCTCATCGACAACCTCAAGCTCAACTTCCCGGAGGACTTCCTGGAGAACGGCCTCGTGGACGAGCTCCTGGACCATGAAGGCCTGGTTTCGAAGCTCTGCGCCCTCGCCCAGGTGGAAAAGGTGGAGGACCTGCACCTGGTTCCGCTGCTGGATTATGTCGATGTCAAGGTGAACCGCCTCCGCGGCAAGGAGAACGTCGCCATCCTGTTCGCCGACGGTGAGATCGTGGACGGTCGGGACTACCAGGAAATCGCAGCCGACCGCTTCGTCGCGGAGATCGACAAGATCCGCAAGGACAAGACCGTCAAGTCCGTCGTCCTCCGCGTGAACTCCCCGGGAGGCAGCGTCGTCGCTTCCGAGAAGATCCGCACCGCGCTGAAACTTCTGATGGCCGAGAAGCCGGTCGTCGCCTCCTATGGCAACTACGCGGCCTCGGGCGGCTACTGGATCTCCGCCGGCGTGCAGAAGATCTTCTCCGACGCGACCTGCCTCACCGGCTCCATCGGCGTGTTCTCGATGATTCCGGAGTTCTCCAAGACCGTCGGCAAGGTGGGCGTGAATTTCGTCACCGTCGGTTCCAACAAGCACAGCGACATGTACTCTTTGATGCGTCCCTTCGACGCGGAGGAGACCGCCAGCATGCAGGTCTATGTCGATGACGTCTACGAGCGTTTCGTGGGCCTGGTGGCCGAAGGCCGCTCGCTGGAGCCACAGAAGGTGGACGACATGGCCCAGGGCCGCGTTTGGGTGGGAACCGACGCGCTCGGCCTCGGCCTGGTCGATGAGATCGGCGGCCTGCGCCAGGCCGTAGACTACGCCGCCTCGCTGGCCGGCTACCTGTCCAAGGGCGACTACCACGTGGTCACCTATCCGGCCCAGCTGACGCAGGCGGAGATGCTCATGGATATGATTTCCGGCAGCCGCGAGGAACCTTCCATCCTCGCCGGCACGCCGTTCGAGGAGCTGGGCAAGACCCTCAGCCGTCTCCGCGAGAACGAGCCCACGCAGGTGTATGCACGCCTTCCGTACGACATTGAAATCCGTTAGCGAATGGACGAGAAGAAACTGACCCCCATGCGATTCCGTCCCGAGAAGGTGGAACGGAAATGGGGTATCGCGGAATACCGGATCGCGGACCTCGGGTATATCGATTCGGTGGCCCTGGACGGCTGGCTGTCCGGCAATTCCATCAGCGACATCATGCAGACCTACCTGGAGCGTTTCACCGGGGAGGTCCCCTTCGAATACTACGGGACACAGTTCCCGGTGATGGTCAAGTGGCTGGACATCCGGGGCCGCACCTCGCTCCACGTGAATCCGGACGACGAGGCGGCTGAGCAGCGCTACGACGCCTTCGGCAAGACGGCCCTGTGGTACGTGGCCGAAGCCGGGGCCGATGCGAAGCTCTTCCTGGGCTTCAAGCGGGAAGTGACCGCCGAGGAGTTCTGGCGCAAGTGCCAGGACGGCACGGTGGAGGACCTGCTGAACGTCGTAAAGCCCAAGGTAGGGGAGCACTACCTGGTCACTCCGGGCATGGTCCATGCCGCGCAGGACGTCCGGCTCCTGGAAGTCGCCGAGTCCTCCGAACTCTGGTTCCGGCTTCACGCCTGGGACGATGCGGAGGCGGAACTCCATCTGGAGGAGGCCTTCGACCTGATCGACTTCAAGCCCTACCGTGTCGCTCCTGCGAAGGGGGATCCCGAGGCCGTGACGGAGAAGATCGCCGTCACGCCGCAGTTTTCCGTCTCGGAGATCCGCCTGATGAACCCCGTCCGTATCGGCGCCGAAAATAACGGCAGTTTCCTGCTCTACGCTTGCGTGAAAGGGGCGGGCTCGCTGGAGGTGGAAGGAATGACGCCACTGCATTTCCATGCGGGGGAAGCCATCGTGGTCCCTGCTGAAATCCAGCAGCTTACGCTTGTGCCCGAGGCCCACGGGACCCTCCTGCTGGAGGTCACACTTGAGCCCCGGAAAGACAAGGACGAATACATTGACCCGAACGCCGAACCCTATCTGAAAGGGGAGGAGTATGACGGCCTCGAAGGCGATGAACTCCCGGATCCTGAACTGAATTGACATGGCTGACGCGCGCATCGACAAGTTCCTTTGGGCGATCCGGGCTTTCAAGACCCGGACGGATGCCACCGACGCCTGCAAGGGCGGCAAGGTGAAGATCGCCGGGGTCAATGCCAAACCATCCAAGGAGGTGAAGCCTGGCGACGTCCTGATGGTCAAGAAAGGGTCTGTGACCTACACCTACAAGGTGCTGCAGCCCCTGGAGCGCCGTGTGGGGGCGAAACTTGTCCCCGAGTACGCCCAGAACCTGACGCCGGCGGCCGAGCTGGAAAAGCTCCGCGCCCCGGTGGAGACTTTCTTCATCACCCGTGACCGCGGGGCGGGCCGTCCCACCAAGAAGGACCGCCGTGAGATCGAGGATGCCTGGGATGCCATCGACTTCAATGACATTCCTGACGACGTGGCCGCCCGTTTCGGCCTCTCCGACGAAGACCTGGAAACCCTGTAACGTATATGAAACGATTCGGACTCGCCTGGCTGGGCCTGCTTGTCCTGGGATGGACGGCGGGCGCACAGACCTCCCGTGAGGAGCTCCTCTCCCACATGGAGCTCACGGCTGGCAACTATGCCAACTATCCCATCCCCACCGGCCACCTGACCCCGGCGCCGGCGGGGTATGAGCCTTTCTACATCAGCCATTACGGACGTCATGGCGCTCGGTACATGACCAGCGACAAGACGTACCGCCGGTTGCGCCAGCAGCTGGACACGGCCCGGACGCTGGACCTCCTGACGGACTACGGAAAGGATGTCCGCCGCCGCATCAAGATTGCGGCGGCCGACGCGGAAGGCCGCGCCGGCGAGCTCACGACGCTCGGCGCCCGGCAGCACAAGGCCATCGCCCGGCGGATGTACGACAACTATCCCACGCTGCTGACGAAACCGCTGTTCGTGGAGGCGAATTCCTCCACCTCCCGGCGCGTCATGCTCAGCATGGCGAACTTCTGCCTGGAGCTCAAGTCGCTGAATCCTTCGCTGGACATCTCCATGGACGCGAGCGAGCACGACATGCATTACATTACGGCCGACAAGCGCATCGTGGTCCCCGAGAGCGAAACGGACGACGCCCTGTACCGGAAGCTCAAGCAGTTCAAGCAGCAGCTCCTGAGCGGAGAGAAACAGATGGCCGCGATTTTCAAGGATCCGGAGCGGGCGAAGACCTTCATCGACCCATACACCTTTGCCGACGACCTGTACAACGTCGCTTCCGACATGTACTGCGTGCCCGAACTGAACCTGCGTTTCGACGACCTGTTCGGGGAGGAGGGCATGATCGACGGTTTCCGGGTCTATAACGCCAGCTGGTGCCTCTGGGAGGGCCTGATGCCCGGCGCCCGGACCGCCTACTGGCGCATTTATCCGCTGCTGCAGAACTTCCTGGACGATGCCGACAAGATGATCGCCTCCGGAGGCAGCGGCCTCCGCCTCCGCTTCGGCCACGACAGCGTCGTACTGCCGTTCTCCTTCATCCTGGGCTTCCAGGAGGCCATCCACGCGACGGACGACATGGAGGACCTGCACAACCACTTCTCCATCTTCCGCCTTATCCCGATGGCGGCGAACATCCAGCTGGTGTTCTTCCGCAAGGCCGGCTCGGACGACATCCTCGTGAAGTTCCTGATGAACGAGAACGAGACGTCCATCCCGGTCGCCACCGACTGCTATCCCTACTATCACTGGTCCGACGTGGAACCGTACTACCGGAACATGATCGAGGCCGCCCACCTGGTTTACAAGGAGACACCCGACGATGAAGACTAAACTCACCCTCACCCTGCTCCTTCTCTTGACCGTGGGAGCAGCCGCCCAGACTTCCAAGCGGGAGATGTACGCGGACCTGAACCGGACCGGTTCCACCTATTTCGCTTATCCCGGCCCTGTCCAGAAGGCCCTGACACCGGCCCCGGCGGGGTACGAGCCCTTCTATATCAGCCACTACGGCCGCCACGGGTCGCGGTACATGACCAGCAACAAGTACTATGTCCAGGCCATCACGCCGATGGACAGCGCCGCGAAGCTGGGCCTCCTCACGCCCAAGGGCGAGGAAGTGCTCGCGAAGCTCAAGGCCGGCTATGCCGATGCGTACAACCGTGACGGCGACCTGACCGCCCTCGGCGGCCGCCAGCACCGGGAGATCGCCCACCGGATGTACGACCGTTTTCCGGAGCTGCTCTCGCAGCCCCTTCAGGTCGACGCCCGGGCATCGACTTCCCGGCGCGTGATGATCAGTATGTTCAATTTCTGTTGGGAACTCCAGGGGTTGAATCCGGACCTGGACATCCGGATGGACGCGAGTGAGCACGACATGCCGTTCGTGGTGTCCGACAGCCGCGTGAAGCCGGAGGTCACGGAGGAGGCGGAAGCCATCCACAAGAAGTTCAGCGCCTACCGGGACGATGCCTACAGCAAGCCTGAACGCCTGATGAAGGTCCTGTTCAAGGATGTCCGGAAGGTGGAGGCGTTCGTGGACGGTCCCGACCTGATGAAGAGCCTCTACAACGTGGCGCAGGATTTTCAGAACGTGCCGGAACTGGGGCTTTCCATGACGGACATCTTCACGAAGGAGGAACTGTTCCGGATCTTTACGGGCGCCAGCGCCGGCTGGCTCCGCCAGACAGGCCTCATTCCGGGCTCTACGCCCATGTACCTGCAGAAGAAGGCGGTGCGCGACAGCATCGAGAGCATCGCGGACCGTGTGATCCGCGAAGGCAAGCCCGCGCTGACGCTCCGCTTCAGCCACGACAGTTCCGTCCTTCCGCTGGCCTATCTGATCGGCCTGAAGGAAACGCTGGGCGGCAAGCCTGACACGAAGGACCTGTACAAGTCCATTTCCATCGACAAGATCGTCCCGATGGCGGGGAACATCCAGATGGTGTTCTACCGGAAGCCGGGCTCCGATGATGTCTTGGTGAAATTCCTCTTGAACGAAAATGAAACTTCCATCCCGATCAAGACGGACGTCGCTCCTTACTACCATTGGTCCGATGTCAAGCGCTTCTGGGAAGGACACCCGGCAATAACACGATAAAACGAGATAACTATGGATGACAAGATGACCCGTCGCGAGGCCCTGCGGGGCATGTTCCTCGCCGGAATGGGACTCGCTTTCTGCGGCCCGATGCTGTGTGATGCCGCGCGGGCGGCCAACCGCCCCGGCGCCCCCGCCGGCCTGCCCGGACCCTGGAAAGAGGCGCCGGCCGGCACCAAGATCGACACGAGGACCTGGAGCAAGATGGGGGAGACCCTGGGTATGCTCGGCCTCGGATGCATGCGCCTGCCCACGCTGGGCGGCGGTGGCGGCGGCTTCGGCCGCAACGCGCCCCTGGACCAGGAAGCCGTCAACGCGATGGTGGACTACGCCATCGCCCACGGCGTGAACTATTTCGACACCGCGCCGGCCTACGGCGAGTCCGAGAAGGTGACCGGCAAGGCCCTGGCCCGCCACCCGCGTGAATCCTTCAAGATCGCGACCAAGATCTCCAACATGAACGGCCGTGCCACGCTCGAAGCGGGCCAGCAGATGTTCGAGACCTCCCTGAAGAACCTCCATGTGGACTACATCGACTTCCTCCTGCTGCACAACCTGCAGAATATGAGAGGCTTCGAGTCCCGGTTCAAGAACAATGGCCTGTTCGACTGGCTCCTGGAACAGAAGGCGAAGGGCCGGATCCGCCACATCGGCTTCTCTTTCCACGGAACCAATGACGACCTTCCCGGCCTGGTGGACCTTTATGACTGGGATTTCGTGCAGATCCAGCTCAATTATGTCGACTGGAAGGAAATGTCCCGCGGCTGGGGCGGCTCTTCCGGCACGACCAGCGCTGAGTACCTGTACAAATACCTGGAAAGCAAGGGCATCCCGGCCCTGGTCATGGAACCGGTCAAGGGCGGGCAGCTCGCGAACGTGGACGGCAACATCGCCGCCGTGCTGAAAGAGCGCCATCCCGACCTCACCCCCGCTGCGAACGCCCTTACGTTCGTGGGCTCGCTGCCCGGCGTAATGGTCACCCTCAGCGGCATGTCCAACATGGAACAGCTCAAGGAGAACGTCTCCCTGTTCACGGGTTTCAAACCCTTCGACCAGCAGGAGCACGACTTCATGCTCACGGTCGCGGACCTGCTCAAGTCCAAGGGCCAGATCCCGTGCACCGCCTGCGCCTACTGCATGCCCTGCCCGGCCGGCGTGGACATTCCCGGCAACTTCAAGATCTTCAACAGCGCCAGCGACGCGCTCCTGTCCCCGGATATCGGCGACAAGAATGTCATCGAGAAGCGCAAGGCGTTCCTGAAGGCGTACCAGGCGCAGGAAGAAGGCGTCCGCGCCGATGCCTGCATCGGCTGCAACGCCTGCCTGCGCAAATGCCCGCAGCACATCAGCATTCCGCAGCACATGCAGCGGATCCGCGAACTGGCCGCGAAGATCTAGCTACCGCTCCTCGACGCGCTGGAATCCATCGCTGCCGAGGAGCAGGTTTTTTGTGCTCCCCGCGATACGGGCGAAGAGCGTCTCCGCCGGGTAGTGGGTGAGGCTGTTGCAGTGCGAGCAGCCCGGCAGGGCGAGTTGCGCACCGCCGCTGCCCAGCAGGTAGAACCGGTCCTGCGCATCGTCATAACTCAACGCTGTAACGGTTCCTTTGAAAGTGCAGGGCAGCCCCTGCTCCGTGTAGTCCAGCAGCCGTTCGCTCCAGACGGTTCCGCGGGCGGAGGTGAAGGCGGCGGGGGCGCCGTCCGGGCCGATGCCTGCGACCATCACACTGCCGCCGCCGGCCGCCACCGCGCGGAAATCCATCGACGGATAATAGCCTGTGTACTGGGCATTGAAATCAAAGACGTTCCACGCGGCGTCACCGACCCGGTGCACGATTTCGCCGGCATCCGTGACGGCCCACAGCGTGTTCCTGTCGGCTGCCAGGGCACGGAGACGGCCTTTCACAGGCAGTTTGTCGCGGGACACGACGGCGCCGTCCGCATCCAACATGGTCAGTTCCAGTCCGCCGGCTTCGAGGGCGTACAGTCGGTCGCTGCAGACGGCCAAGGCCGTCACGGGACGGCTCAGCGGGCGTTTGCGCAGGACATTTCCTTCCGCATCCAGCCAGGCGAGGTAGTCCCCGGCGACGAGGAAGCCACCGCCATCCGTCGGGACTCCCGTACGCAAATCCTGTCCGTAGGCCGTCAGGCAGCCTGCGGACAGGAGAAGCGTCAGGATGAAGAGCCGCGCCGGCATTACTTCAGACCGCGGCTGACCAGTTTGAAGTCGGAGAAGGAGACCTGGAGCGGTACGGCCTGCGGCATGGGCATGGCGCCCCGGCGGCCGCCACCGCCGCGTCCCATCATCGGCATCTCGCCCTCGCAGGCGATCACGCCCACCTGCACGTCCTTCAGGACGGCCTGGGCCGTGCCCATTTTCTCGAATTTCTTGCCGTCCACGGAGTACCAGGCGGTGTAGCAGTCACCCTGCTTGTCCAGGCGCAGCCAGAGGACGTCATTGACGCCCGCGATGCCGTCCAGAGGCAGGTTCACGACGCTCTTCTGCTGGCCGTTCTCTTCCACCAGGAGCTGCAACTGGCCCGGGGAAGGCGCGGCACCGGGCTCGGCCGGGCGGCGGAAGTTGAAGGTGGCTGAGCGGACGAATTTCACGAAGTTGTCGTCGCACTGGTAGGCCACGATGCCCGCGTTCTGGGCCGGCGGGGCCGGGACGCCTTTCATCTTGGCTTCCGCCGTCCAATCGGAATTGGCGCTCTGAAGCAGGATGTTGCTGGCGGAGTTGCTTCCCAGGGCGATGTCGCCCTTGCCGGCGGTAAGCACGAGGCCGTCCGCGGTGGAAAGGGTCCAGGCGGCGGGATCCTCGCGGACCCAGCGCCAGGCCTTGTTCAATGCCCCCTTGCGGAAGGTGTCGGAGACGCCCTTCGCGCCGAAGTTCACGGTCACCAGGCGGCTGTCGCCGGTCAGGCCGTCGTGCAGGGTCACCACGGCGGTGCCGGGCACGGCGTCCGCCTGCTTGACGGTCACGTCGATGGCCGGATCGGCCGCCACGGCCTCCACCTTCGGGGCCTTGCCGGGCTTGAGCAGGTAGCTCAGGGAGGCGGCGTCACCGAGCTTGACGTTCTTGCCGCCGACCTTCAGGCTTGCGAGCCCGAGATCCGGCATCACCTTCACGGCGAAGGTGTCCTCCTTGGTGTACCCGTCGATGGTGACGGCGCAAGTGACGGTGGCGACGCCCATCGATACGGCCTTCACCGTGCCGTCCGGGGCGACGGTGGCGACGGCCGGGTTGTTGCTCGTCCAGACGCACTTGGCGCCCTCATAGAAGCTGTCGTCGTTCATACAGGCGGAGAAGGAGGCCTGCGCCGTATCCCCGATGCGGAGGACGGAGGCATCGCAGCTGGCCCAGACGGTCTTGAGGCGGCGATTCAGCTTGCCGGACATCGTCGCGGTCACGCTGCCGCGGATGTCTTGCGAGGAGGAGCCGAACTCGAACACGTAACGGCCCGGGTCGTAGGTCATCCGGTCGGCCTTCATATCCCAGAACCAGAGGTCCGCGCAGTCGACGTCGATGCGGACGGTACGGGTCTGGCCGCGCGGGATCGTCACCCGCTGGAAACCCTTGAGGCGTTTCGCCGGACGCTCCAGCGCGGCCGGGCTGTCCGGGGTACGGACGTAGATCTGGACCACCTCGTCAGCGCTGCAGTCACCGGTATTGGTGACATCCACGCTCAAGGTTACCTTGTCGTTCGGGGTGATGGCGTTCTTGCTGATACGGAAGTTGCTGTATGCGAAGGTCGTATAGCTCAGGCCATAGCCGAACGGATAGGAGACTTCCCGGTCGAAGTACCACAGGGTACGGCCCTGGTTGCCGGAGCTGCGGCGGAGGTTGTAGTCGGTAATGGCCGGCAGGTCCTTCACGGTCTTGAACCAGGTGGCGTTCAGCTTGCCGCCCGGGGAGACCTCGCCGAAGAGCAGGCGCGGGATGGCTTCGCCCTGGGCCTGGCCGTTATAGCCCGTCCAGAGGATGCCGCCGATGCTCGGAAGGTGGCGGAAATCTTCCACTTCCACGCAGCCCAGCGTCTGCATGACCACGATCGTGCGCGGATTGACGGCTGCCACGGCCTGGATGAGTTTGAGCTGGTTGCCGGGCAGGAGGAGGGTCAGCCGGTCGGCCTCTTCAGTCGCCGTGTTCTCGTCGGTGCCGACGAACACCACGGCCACGTCAGCCTCCCTGGCTGTCTGGAGCGTCGCCTCGTCGATCGGCGCGTCCTGCGGAGCCTTGTACACGAGGTAGACGGTCTGCGGGCCGTTGTAGCCGAGTTTCAGGGCGTTGGTCTTCATGGGCATGCTGGCGCCATAGACACCGCCCACCCGGGCGCCGGAAGCCTTCGTCGCCTCGATGCGGCCGATCAGGTTGCCGTCCGGGCCGCCCACGCGGATTTCCACGATGCCGCCCTCGGTCGGTATGTTCAGGCCGACGGTGATGTTCTCAATGTTGGTGATGTCCACGTTCTCGTAGGCGGTCCAGGAGCCGTCGTCGATGGAACGGACCTGCTCCTCCTCGCCCATGCCGGAGCCGACGGTGATGCCGTCGGCGGAAGCGGTATACTTGGTGGCGTCGTAGCGGGTGCTGGAGCCATCGGTCTTCTCGATCTCGAAGTAGGCGATATACAGGAGGTTGCTCTTGCTCTTGATGTCGCCGCCCACGGCCAGGCGCACGTCGACGTCGTAGCCCTTGGCTTTCAGCCAGGCCTGGATGCCGGCGTAAGGAGAAATCATCGCAGACGCCTCCGGACGGCCGGAATAAGGTCCCAGTTCCACGTCGTCGGCCTGCGGGCCGATGAGGGCGATGCTCTTCAGCGTCTTCGGGTCCAGCGGGAGGGCCTTGCCCTCGTTCTTCAGGAGGACCGGCGTCTTCACGGCCAGTTCGGCCGCCAGGGCGCGGTTCGCCGCCGAACTTACGCGGGAAGGCTCGAACTTCGAGTAGGGGACCATCTGGTCGACCATCTGGTCGGGATCGAACTCGCCGGTGCGCATCCGGATGGTGAACATGTTGATGAGGGCGCGGTCGATCAGGGCCATCGGCAGGATGCCCTGCTCGTAGGCGCTGATGGCGAAGCGCTGGTAGATACTGCCGCAGTCGGAGTCCACACCGGCCGCAAGGCCGTACGCCGTCGCGAGTTCCCGGGTCTCTGCGTAGTAGTGTCCGTCATAGATATCCTGGATGGCGGCGCAGTCGCCGGTCACGTAGCCCTTCATGCCGTAGGTCCGGCGGGCCAGGGTGTCCAGATAGAAGGCACTGGCGGAGGTAGGGACGTGGTTCACGGCGTTGTACGAGGACATGATGGAAGGCAGTTTCTCATCCTCGATCAGACGCTTGTAAGGATAGAGGTAGAACTCGCGCATGTCGCGGCTGTCCATGTTGGAACTGGAGACATGGCGGTCGAATTCGCTGTTGTTCGCGAAATAATGCTTGGCCGTAGGAACGGCCTTCAGGTATTTGGGATCGGAGCCCATGAGGCCGCGGACGAAGCCGCGGGCGATCTCCGCGGCGAGGAACGGATCCTCGCCGTAGGACTCGCCGGTGCGGCCCCAGCGGGGGTCGCGGACAGGCTCCACGACGGGCGACCAGAAGGTGAGGCCCTTCGTCCCGGTGGCGTAGATGGCGCGCGCTTCGTCGGCGATGGCCGACGCCATGCGCTCCGCCACGGCCGGATCCCAGCTGGATCCGATGGCCACGCTGTTGGGGAAGGATGACGGGCCGAGGATGCCCACGGAAGGGTTCGCGCCGGAGAGCACGCCGTGCAGTGCCTCACTCCAGACATTGTAGTTCTTCAGGCCCAGCCGGGGCACGGCGGCCATGTTGTTGCCCAGCAGGCTCTGCTTCTCTTCGAGCGTGAGACGGGACACCAGGTCCGTCGCGCGCTCCTCGAAAGAGTAGGCCGTGTTGAGATAAATGGGGAGCTGGCTGTCCTGGGCCAGCGCCGAAGCGGCGGCGGCCAGCGCCAGCGCTCCGGTCAGGAAAAGCGTTCGGATACAGTTCATAAGCGGTCCAAGTCTTTGACAGTCTCAAAGATACGATTATTCCGCGGAAAAGAAAAGAGGGTGACCGGAAAGGTCACCCTCTTGGCGTTGTGCCAACCGCGCTTATTTCTTGAAGAAACGGTTGTAAAGGCCCAGGAAGCCGGCGCCGTGGCGGGCTTCATCCTTGGCCATCTCGTGGATCGTGTCGTGGATGGCGTCGTAGCCGAGCTGCTTCGCGCGGGTAGCGATGGCGAGCTTGCCTTCGCAGGCGCCCGCTTCGGCCTCATAGCGCTTCTTGAGGTTCGTTTTGGTGTCCCAGACGACTTCACCGAGGAGTTCGGCGATGCGGGCGGCGTGGTCGGCCTCCTCGAAGGCATAGCGCTTGAAAGCGTCGGCTACCTCCGGGTAGCCCTCGCGCTCCGCCTGGCGGCTCATCGCGAGGTACATGCCCACTTCGGAGCATTCACCGTTGAAGTGGTCCTGCAGACCGGCCCAGACCTCCGGGTCGCAGCCTTTGGCGACGCCGAGCTCGTGCTCGCAGGCCCACATGGGCTTGCCGGCTTCTTCCTTGATTTCGACGAACTTTTCGGCCTTCGCGTGGCAGACAGGGCACTCTGCGGGCGGGTTCTCGCCTTCGTAAACGTATCCGCACACGAGGCATCTGAATTTCTTTTTCATGTTGGGTATCCTTTTAGTGTTGTTTTGAATAATTCTATTTACAAAGATAGGAATAATCCCACTCATTTGCAACAGCGTGCGAAAAGATGTAACTTTGAAAAGATTTCTCCTCCTTGTGCAATGGTTTGGCAGAAAGGGAGTATTTCTTTGCAGTATGATACCATTTCTCAAACAGGTTGCGGCGCATTATCTGGAGACCGGTCTGGAAGGGACGTGCTTCGTCTTTCCCAACCGGCGGTCGGCCGTGTTCTTCCGGAAGTACATCGGCGACCTCCTGCGGGAGGGCGGTGCGGACCGGCCGATGCGCGCGCCCCGGAGCCTGACCATCAACGATTTCTTCTACCAGGTCCAGGGCGGTGAGGTGACGGACCGCATCCGCCTGCTGCTGGAGCTGTACGAATCCTACAAGGCCGTGTACCCGAAGGCCGAGCCCCTGGACGAGTTCATCTTCTGGGGCGAGGTGATCCTCGCGGACTTCGGCGACGTGGACAAGTTCCTTGTGGATGCGGAGGACCTGTTTACCGACGTGGCGGATTTCAAGGACATCCAGGACGACTACAGCCACTTGTCCGACGTCCAGCGGGAGGCCATCCTGCATTTCGTGAACCATTTCCGCGACCGGAACGGGCGTCTGACCGTCCGGCTGGACACGGACGACGCCACCGTGAAGGCCCGGTTCCTCCAGGTCTGGAACATCCTTTATCCGCTCTATCAGGATTTCCGTACGCGCTTGCGGGCGCAAGGGATGGCTTACGAGGGGATGGTGTATCGCGACCTGGCCGAGCGCCTGAAAGGCGGCGAGGCCGTCGCCGATGTCCTTGCGGCCGTGTTCCCGCAGGTCCGCCGGTACGTATTCGTGGGCCTGAACGCCCTGAACGAGTGCGAGAAGACGGTCCTGCGGCGCCTCCGCGACGCCGGCCTGGCGGAGTTCTGCTGGGACTACGTTTCCCGGATGGTGCGCGATCCGATGAACAAGTCCTCGGTCTTCATGGACGAGAATGTCCGGGATTTCCCGAATGCCTTCCCGGTGGATCCGGACGGCTTCGGAATGCCCGCTTTCCACGTTGTGAGCGTGCCTTCTGCCGTGGGCCAGGCAAAGCTTGCTCCGGGAATCCTCGCGCGCTGCAACACCGGAAATCCGGTGGAGACGGCTTTCATCCTGCCCGACGAGAACCTCCTGATGCCCCTGCTGAACTCCATCCCGCCGGAGTACGACAGTATCAACGTGACGATGGGTTGCCCGCTGACGGGCGGCGCCGTCTATTCCCTGGTGTCCTCCGTGGCGGCGATGCAGCAGCACCTGCGGGAGAAAACGGGAGTCTGGCACTTCTACCATCGCGAAGTACGTTCCATCTTCTCCAACAGCCTGTTCCGCGCCGTCCTGACCCCGGAGGAAGAACAGACCGTCCGGAAAGTCAAGGACAAGGCGAAGTACTACATCCCCCAGGAGGACCTGCAGGGCGGTCCGCTGCTGGACCTCGTGTTCCGACCGGTCGTCACCCAGCCCAAGCAGCCCTCTGCGGACCAGAACCGCCGGTTGGTCCGGTATCTTTCCGATATCGTCAGCTATGTGGGCTGGAAGCTCCGCGGAGTGGAGGCGATGCTGCTGGAACTGGACTTCGCGAAACGGTGCATGCAGTCGCTGAACCTGCTCGGGGACATCGGCCTGGACGTCCTGCCCGCCACCTGGCTCCGCCTGCTGGACGAACTGCTGTCCGGCGAGTCCGTCCCGTTTCGGGGCGAGCCGCTGGAGGGCCTGCAGGTGATGGGCCCGCTGGAAACCCGCGCCCTGGATTTCCGGAACATCGTCCTTTTCTCCGCCAACGAGGGTGTTTTCCCGCGCCGGAGCAGCAGCGCGTCCTTTGTTCCGCCGGAACTCCGGAAGGGCTTCGGCCTGCCTACCTTCGAGTACCAGGACAGCGTGTGGGCCTACTATTTCTACCGGATGATCCAGCGCGCGGAGCACGTGTGGCTGGTGTCCGACAGCCGGACCGAAGGCCTCAAGACCGGCGAGGAAAGCCGGTATATCAAGCAGCTGCAATACCATTACCGGGTGCCGCTGGAGCGTTTTGTCGCTACCTCCCGCATGGAGCTGGCCCCCGAGGCCGACGTCATTCTCAAGACGGCGGCGGACATCGACCTCATCCGCGAGGGCGAGCATTCCGCCTCGTCCCTCCAGAGCTACCTGTACTGCCCGGCCAAGTTCTACTATTCCTTCATCAAGCGCCTGAGCACCGAGGAGGAGGTGCTGGAAGCGATGGACGCCGGCGCCCTGGGAACCGTGTACCACGGCACCATGCAGGCGCTGTACGAACCCTTTGAGGACAAGTGCCTGACGGTGGCGGACCTCGACGGGATGCTGAAGGACCGGAAGGCCGTCAAGGCCCTCGTCCGGCAAACCATCCTCAAGAAGATGCAGACGGTCGATGTCACCGGCCGCGACCTTGTCGTGGAGGAAGTCATCGTCGAGTACGTCCTCCGCACGCTCCGGCACGACCGGGAACTCCTGGTCAGCTCCGGCTCGAAGGGTTTCGACATCCTGTTCCTGGAGGAGAAGATGCTGGGAACGTTCGAGGGCTTCAAGATCAAGGGCTATGCGGACCGCATCGACAGTTACCTCGGCGGGGAGGCCCGCATCGTGGACTACAAGACGGGCAAGGTGGAGCAGGACGACATCGACATCACCGACGACAATGCCGCCGACGTGGTGGAGAAGCTGTTCGGTCCCACGAACAACGGACGCCCGAAGATCGCCCTCCAGCTGTTCATGTACGGCCTGCTGACGCAGGAACAGGAGAAACTGCGCGGCCGGCCCGTGGTCAATTCCATCTACTCGGTCTCCCGCCTGTTCACGGAACCCCTCGAGGACCGTCCGGCCAACGCCGAGTTCGCCCGCCTGACGCGGGAACGCCTCAAGGACCTCTTCGCGGAAATGACGGACCCGTCCGTGCCTTTCCGCCGGACGGAGGAGCGCAAGACCTGCGAATACTGTGACTTCAAAATGATTTGCGGCCGATGATCAAGATCATGAAAGCCTCCGCCGGTTCGGGAAAGACCTACAACCTGGCCCGTGAATACATCCGCCTGCTCCTGACGAAGAAGGATCCGCAGGCCTACCGCCACATCCTCGCCGTGACCTTCACCAACAAGGCCACCGACGAGATGAAGCGCCGCATCCTGGACGAGCTGTTCACCCTCTCCACGGAACCGGCCAAGTCTCCGTACTTCGAGGATTTCCTCCCGGAGTTCAAGACGGCGGAAGCCCTGCAGAAACGGGCTTCCAGCCAGCTGGGCGGCATCCTGCACGACTATTCTTCCTTCGCGGTGTCCACCATCGACAAGTTCTTCCAGCAGACGCTGCGGGCCTTCTCCCGCGAGATTGGGCAGTTCGCTTCCTACCAGGTGGAACTGGACAAGGCTGCCCTGGTGGAAGAGAGCGTGGACCGCATCCTGGACGGCCTCACGGAGGACGACCGGGGCCTGCTCGGCTGGCTCACCGAGAATGTGAAGACCGGCCTGGAGAACGGCAGCCGCTTCAACCTGGAGCCCCCGCTCAAGGAGATGGCCGTGAACCTCAAGTCCACGGACCACGCAGAGGCGGTCCGCCGGTATGGCATCGACGAGGATGCCGCGTATGCCAAGGACCATCTGAAGGAGATCCAGAAAGGCTGCGCCGCCCTCTGCGAAGCGTATGTGAAGGATGTCCGGGACGCCGCGCAGGCCGTCCTGGACGTGCTGGAGCGGCACGGCGTGGACCCGGCCGACAGCAACCGCGGCTTCCTGAAGGCTCTGTACGGCTTCCGGGACCTGGGGCCGCGCGATACCGCCTGGATGCCTACGCCCTCGTTCCTGGAGAAGGCCGCCGATCCTACGAAGTGGTTCGCCAAGACCAAGGACCGGTTCCGCGTGGAGCTGGAAGGAAGCCTGGAAGGGCCGCTGAATGCGTTCTGCGCCCTGTTTGGGGACCGTTTCCGCCAGTATCGGACGGCCGGCCTCATCGGCGGCCAGGCCTATACGCTGGGCATCGCCGCCGAGCTCCGGAAGGCCTTCGACGAGGTGCAGAAGGAAAAGAACGTCCTCTCCATCGACGACTCCAACACCATCCTGAAAGGCATCATCGACGGGTCCGACGCTCCCTTCGTGTACGAGAAGCTGGGCGTCCGGTTCGAGGATTTCCTCCTGGACGAGTTCCAGGACACGTCCACGATCCAGTGGGAGAATTTCCGCCCGCTGCTGCGCAACAGCGACGCCGGCGGGTTCGACAACCTGGTCGTGGGTGATGTCAAGCAGTCCATCTACCGCTGGCGCGGTTCCGACTGGCGACTGCTGGATTCCGGCGTGCGGAAGGATTTCCGTCTGGGGCCGGAGGCCGAACAGGTGCTGGACGGCAACTACCGCACTTGCAGGGCCATCGTGCAGTTCAACAACGCCTTCTTCCCCTATGCCGCGGAGCAGCTGGACGGCCTCCTGGGCGGGGATGACATCAGCCGCATCTATCACGACGTGGAGCAGCAGATCTGCTTCAAGGATCCGGCCGAGGGCTCTGTCGACATCCGCTTCGTGGAGGACTATGACGCCGAGATGGACGAAATCGTCGCCTCGGTGCGGAGCGTGACCGAAGCGCGCGGGGAGTACGGCGATGTCGCCATCCTCGTCCGGGGGAACCAGGAAGGCGCGGAAATCGCCGCCCGGCTGGTGTCCGAAAGGATTCCGGTCGTGTCCGATGACTCGCTCTTCGTGAAGTCCTCCGTGACGGTCCGGCGGCTCGTGTCCCAGCTCTCGCTGGTGGACGCGCCCGACTCCGAGGGGCGCGCTTCCGTGGCCGGCTTCCTGGCCCGGTCCATGGACATCCGCATCCCGGACCATTTCCATTCGCTGACGGACCTCGCGGAATCCCTCCTCCGGGACCTTCGGGAGGCCGATCCGGACACCTTCGAGGCGGAAGTTCCCTATATCCAGTCCTTCATGGACTATCTCCTGGACTGGTCCGCCGCCCGGGGGAACGACCTGTCGGCCTTCCTCCGCGAGTGGGCCGACGCCGATCCCAAGATCGCCTCGCCCGAGACGGGGTCCGCCGTCCGCGTGATGACGGTCCACAAGTCCAAGGGCCTGGAGTTCCCGTACGTGATCTTCCCGTTCGCGGAGAAGGTCACCCTGTACAAGGGTTCTTCCTACTGGTGCCGTCCGGACGTGAACGGAACGCCGCTGGAGGCTTTTGCCGACGGCGTCTACCACGTGGAACTGAGCGGCTCCAGCGAGAGCACGCTGTTCGCGGAGGATTACCACCGCGAACGGAAGCTCCAGTTCATCGACAATATCAATGTCTTCTACGTGGCGCTGACGCGGGCGAAGTACGGCCTGAAGGTCATCGCGAAAACGCCTCCGGGCAAGGTGCTCGATGCTGTGCGGAACGGCCAGGATGCCGACTGGAAGAACCTCTCGCAGGTCCTGTACGGCTTTGTCGGGACGCTGGACTATCACGCGGGGAAGCTGTATGACTTCGGCGCGCTGAAGCGGGAGGCCGGGCCGGCCGCGCCGCTCCCGACGGGGTACCCGTCGTTCACGGCCGGCGACCGCGGCCGTCTGAAATTCAGCCGCGACGCGGCCGACTACTTCGGTCCGGACGGCCTCGTCGGCCCCGACGCCTCCAACCGCCTCCGCGGCCTCGTCCTGCACGACATCCTCGCCTCCGTCACGGTGCCCGGAGACCTGCCCCGCGCCGTAGACCGCGCCGTCGCCTCCGGCGAGCTGCCGCAGGCGGACCGCGGCCGCACGCTGGCCTTCCTGGAGGCGGAAATCGCCTCCGTGGCCGCCCGCGGCTGGTTCGCGGACAGTGGCACCGAGGTCCTGAACGAGGCCCCGCTGCTGGGCGTGGACGGCGCCGAAGTCCGCCCGGACCGCGTCATCCTCCGGCCCGACGGCTCCGCCGCCATTATCGATTACAAGTTCGGCCTGCCTGAAAAGAAGTACCTGGACCAGGTCCGCGGTTACATGGACCTGTACCGGGCGTTGGGACACAGCCCCGTCACGGGAACCCTCTGGTACATCCGTGAGGACGGCGCGGACGAATTCGTGGAGGTGCGGTAGATCCGCTGCGCATACACATAAAAAAGGGCCCCGGCGTCAAAGCCGAGGCCCGATTTGTAACCGGTCAGGACCGGTGGTCCGCTAGAAGTTCTTCGGAGCGGCCGTGGCGGACTGGGTGCCGCCTTCGCCCTTCAGGCTCCAGAAGATGCCCTTCTCCATGTTCTTGGCATTGTAGTCGGCGTGGTCGGCGGGGATGTTGCCGGCGTTGGTGTTGTACTCGTTCTGCGGGTACGGGATACGCTGGATGATGTTGCCCACGCTGACGCCGGAGCTGGCGCTCACGGCCGGGTAGGTCAGGACATGGCTGGCGTAGTCCGGATAGCCGGTGCGGCGCTGTTCGGCCCAGGCCTCGACGGAGTCGGGATACAGGGCGATCCACTTCTGGATCATGATGCTGCGCAGCTGGGCTTCCTTGTTGGAACCGAAGGCGGGCAGGGCGGCGATGTACGCATCCTTTTCGGCGGCGCTGATGGTCTTGTTGCCGCCGGAACGTTTGACGAACTCAGTAACCTCGTCCATGGAAGCCTTGATGGCCTGCTTCCACAGATCCTCGGCGTTGCCGCTGATCCAGCCGCGGAGGGCGGCTTCGGCCTTGAGGAACAGAGTCTCGGAGTAGGAGCCGTAGCACCAGGAGAGGTTCTCGTTACCGGCGCCGCTGTAGTGGAAGAAACCGTTCTTGTCGTACATGTTCAGACGGGCGTAGGACTTGTTGCCGCCGTGATCCGTGATGGTGCCGGTCTTGGTGTCGGAGGTGTAGTCGAACGGATAGCCGTCCCAGTTGCTGTTGCCGGCCGTGGCCTCTTCGAGACCGGGCAGGAAGAAGAACGCGCGGCGGGGATCCACGACGCCGGTCGCATAACCCTTGTTCTTGCCGTTCATCATGTCCATGAAGTCGCAGTTCGTGAAGGTGTTGGACCAGTCGTTGAAGGTGCGGTCGTAGTAGTCGCCCCAGACGCCGGTGTCGCAGCTGATGCGGGCATAGTCGGACGGGCTGTCGAAGCAGGCGGCGGCGGCCGTCACGAAATCGTTCTTGTGGTTGTCGTACACGCCGGAAGTACGCATCGACAGACGCATGATCAGCGTGTTGGCGAACTTCTTCCACTGGTTCCAGTCGTTCTGGAACAGGAAGTCATAGGCACCGAAATCCCACTGGCCGGCGGTGTTGCCGAACGCGGCGACATCGGCCTGCAGGCGCTTGATCAGGTCGGCATAGATGTCCTCGACATGGCTGTAGGGAAGGGTGGTACCCTTGCCGGCGCCGAAGTTGCCTTCTGCGTCGAAGTAAGGGGCGTCGCCGTGACGGTCGATCACACGGAGCCAGAGCACGACGTTCCAGACGTCGTTCGCGGCCTTGATGCACTTGTAGTGGTCCTCATCGCCGCAGATGTCGTTGATGAGCCAGTATTCCTGGAGACGGTCCGTGTAGAAGTCGCGCCAGTAGATGTCGCCCCAGCCGGCGTTGTAGCGCCAGAAGTCGGTCCAGCCCAGGCCGTCGGCGAAGTAGTGGGCGTACATGTCGTCGTTCAGGTTGAAGTTACGCTGGTGGTCGTTGGAGGAACCGTTGTACAGCGTCCGGCCGAAGATGTACATCGGCTGGGCGGAGTCCATGGTGAGACCCGTGGTGGGTTTGTTCATCTCGTCGAACTTGGCCGTGCAGGAAACCAGGGCGAGGAGTGCAAGGACAGGTATGATAAACTTTTTCATATTCATTGTCTCCCTTTAGATTAGAAACCGATGTTGATGGCGACGCCGAAGTTGCGGGTGGCCGGATACGGGCACAGGTCAAGCGCGGTCGCCATGAGGGAACTTTCGGTGTGCGCACCGTCAGGCGTGGTGCCCGGGGTGTGCTTGATGAAGTAGAAGAGGTTGGAGCCCACGGCGGAGACGCGGATGTTGTCCACATAGCCGCCGAACGTGCGCTCCAGGAACTTCTTGGGCAGGCTGTAGCCGAGGGAGAGCTCGCTCAGCTTGAGGAAGGAAGCATCGTAGACGCACTCTTCCATTGGGATGTTGTTCCAGAAGTTCTGGGCCGTCACAGACTTGTCGTTTTTGGAACCGTCCTCGAGAACGCCCTCGATGACGCGCTCGCTGCGGTCGAGCGTGCGGAGGCCGGTACCGCTGTGCAGGGTCATGTACTCCGTCGCGGAATACAGGCTGCCGCCCTTCTGGAAGGAGAACAGGGCGTTGAAGCTCAGGCCCTTCCAGGCGAAGTTGAGGCCGAAGGAACCGGTGAAGTCCGGCGCCACGCTGGCAATCTCCTTGTTGGATTCGATGACGGGCAGGCCGTTGGTGCCGATGATCTTGTTGCCATTGGCGTCACGCTTGTATCCCGTGGCCACGAAGGTGCCGATTTCCTTGCCCTCGATGGCATAGACGGTACCGTCGCCGGAGGAGTTGAAGTTGATGCCGCCCAGCGAGTAGCGGTCCACGTCGATGCCCATTTCGGCATTGTGATAGAGCTCGAGGACCTTGTTCCAGTTCTTGGCGAAGTTGAAGGTGGCGCCGAAGGTGACGTCGCGGGTGCGGATGAAGTCGGCGTTGAGCTGGAACTCGATACCCTGATTCTGTATGTTACCCGCGTTGATCCACTGGCGCTGCACGCCGGAGGAGTACGGAAGGTCGATGCGCATCACCTGGTTCACGGTGTTGGAGTGATAGTAGGTGAGGTCGAAGCCCAGGCGGTTCTTGAAGAAGTGCCACTCGGTACCGACTTCCCAGGAAGTCACCATTTCGGGCTTCAGGTTGGCGTTGGCGCGGGTGGTCGGGTAGGTGATGTAGTTGAGGTCGTTGATGCCGCTGGTGGTGCCCAGCAGGGTCATCAGCTGATAGGGATCGGTATCCTTACCCACCTTCGCCCAGGAAGCGCGGAGCTTGCCGTAGTCGAGGATGTCCTTGTCGTAGCTCACGCCCATCTCGTCGAGCATGCCGGTGAGGAGGTAGGAAACGCTCACGGACGGATAGAAGTAGCTGCGGTTCTCGGCCGGGAGGGTGGAGGACCAGTCGTTACGGGCGGTCACGTCCAGGAAGAGGAAGTTCTTCCAACCCAGGTTCGCGAAGGCGTACAGGGACTGGATTTCCTTTTCGTAGATGTCGTTGTAGGTATCGCCGTCCAGCTGGCCGGCGCGGACATAGTAGGCTCCGGAGAACGGAATGTTCTTGGCGTCGGCGCGGAGGGTTTCGCTCTTGTAGTGCATGATGTTGCCGCCCACGCTGGCGCCGAACTCGAAGTCACCGAACTTGTTGTTGTAGGAGAGAAGGCCTTCCAGGTTGTTCTCGAGAGTGGTGGTCTGCTTCTGGGAGTACTCGGGCCAGTTGAAGCCGGAGGTGTCGTACAGACGCGTGGTCTTGTCCGTCACGCCGGCCCAGGTGATGCCTTCCTTCACCTTGAAGGTGAGGTTCTTCATGAGGTTGACCGTGAGGGAACCCACGCCGAAGAACTTGTTCTGGGAGTCGCCGTTCACCAGGTTGTTCTGGATGAAGAAGGGGTTCTGGCAGTTCGGGCTCACTTCGTACCAGTTGATCTGGGCTTCCGCATTGGCACCGGCGGCCGCGGCGGAACCGTTGAGCCAATGCTCGGCGAGGTCGGAGATCTTGATGTTGCGGGGCATTGTGAGGATGCTGAAGGAGGAACCGTACGCACCACGCGGCTGGCGGTTGTTACCGGCCGTGTTCACGTAGTTGGCCTTCACGTCCAGCTGGAGCCAGTCGGTGAGCTTGTTGCTGGTGACGAAGTCCACGCTGGTGCGCTTGATGTTGGAGTTCTTCACCACGGAGTTGGTGTTGTCGTAACCGAGGGTGAGACGGAACGGGTTGTCCTTTCCGCCGCCGGCGAGGGTCACGTTGTTGCTCTGGCTGTTACCGGTGCGGTAGAATTCCTTCCAGGGATTCTCCGTGCCGATGAAGGGGATCTTGGAGGTGCCGTCCCACCAGTTGTCCTCGGTGCGGGTGGCGCTCATTTCAGGACCCCAGGAACCGGTGGCTTCCTTCTTGTAATCGCCCAGGGAGCCCTGGCCGTACTTGTTCTGAAGGGCCGGGAAATAGGCGACGGGAGACCAGGTGAACTTGCCGCTGTAGCTGACACCGATCTTCTCCTGGCCCTTGCCGCCCTTCTTGGTGGTGATGAGGATGACACCGTTACCGGCACGGGAGCCGTACAGGGCCGCCGCGGTGGCGCCCTTCAGCACGGAAACGCTCTCGATGTCCTCGGGGTTGATGTCGAAGGCGCCGCTCTGGTGGTCGACGGAACCCCAAAGGCCGGCCTGGTCGGCACCGGGCGTACCGCCGTTGTCGTAGGGGACACCGTCCACTACGTACAGCGGGGAGTTGTTGTCGGAGAGGGAGGAGTTGCCACGGAGGACCACCCGGGTGGAACCGCCGGCGCCGGTCGCCGAGTTGTTGATCATCAGGCCGGCCACCTTGCCCGTAAGGGCATCGGTGAGGGTGACGCCGCCGCCGCGGGTGAGCTCTTCCGCCTTGACGTCCTGCACGGCGTAGCCGAGGGACTTCTTTTCACGGGAGATGCCGAGGGCGGTGACGACGACTTCGTCCAGGAGTTCGCTGTCTTCCTTGAGGACAATCTTCGCAGGAGTTCCGTCAAAGACGTATTCGACGGATGCATAGCCGATGCAGGTCACCTGGATGGTGGCGCCGACCGGCACGTTGTTGATCGAGAAGGAACCGTTGGCATCCGTGACGGTGCCGTTGGTGGTTCCTGCTACCACGACGCCCGCGCCGATGACGGGGCCGATGTTGTCAGAGACGACACCGGTAGCCGTGCGGTTCTGGGCGGATGCGGTCCAGGCAATGCATACGAGGACCGCAGTCAGCAGGACTGACTGAAGCTTTTTCAACATAAAGTGGTTGGTTAAAAAATGGTTGGTGATTTCCGATATGGTTGGTTGAGAGGTCGTTTTTCTTCGTTTTAGTGGTTAAATTGCTTACAAATATATGATATTTTTCGTCTCGTTGTCCCTGAAATTGCGTATATTTGTCCGATTCGAATATTAGAGCGTTAGATTATGGAAGCGAACGAGAACACTATCAAACTTTATTATAATACGGAAGTCGAGAAACTCGCGATGCCCGAATACGGGCGGAACGTGCTGAAGATGGTCGAGATGATGAAGGGCATCGAGGACCGCGCCAAGCGGTCGGAGCAGGCCCGCGCCATCGTCAAGGTGATGGAAACCCTGAACCCGCAGGTGCACCAGCAGGAGAACTTCGAGCAGAAACTCTGGGACCACCTGTACATGATCGCCGGCTACGACCTGGACATCGACGCGCCCTATCCCGCGCCGCATCCGGAGGTGATCAACAGCCGTCCGGATCCGATCCCCCTGAACACGAAACCCATCAAGGCGCGCCACTACGGCCGCAACATCGAGAGCATCATCGACTTGATCGCCAGCGAACCGGACGGCGAGGTGAAGACCGCCATGATCCGCTCGCTCGCCATCTACATGCGCCAGCAGTACCTGATCTGGAACAAGGACACTGTGGCCGACGAGACCATTTTCGCCGATATCGAGCGCCTCTCCGGCGGCCGTGTGACGGTCCCCGAGGGCCTCGAGCTCTCCAAGATCGACGCGAACGCCAACTATTCCCGACCGGGCATGAACATGGGCTTCAACCGGGGCGGCGGCAACAACAGCGGCGGCGGTAAGAAGCAGTGGGTCAATTACAAGAAGAACGGCAAGAAGAAATGAAACTGAAACGTCCCTCCGCATACTGGGCTGAACTGGACGAGAAGCGGCGGTCCCAATACCGGATCGTCGCTGCTGTCCTGCTGGGTATCTTCACCCTCTTCACCGCCATCGCGGTGGGGTCGTATTTCTTCACCTGGAAACAGGATGCGAGCCTCCTGTCGGAACCCTCCCTGTTCGAGAGCGACGCCGCCGTTTCCAACGCCGGTTCCAAGCTGGGCTTCCGCTGGGGCCGCTTCCTCGTCACGCGGAGTTTCGGCCTCGCCGCGCTCGGCCTCGTCGCCTTCCTCGTGGCCTGGACCCTCAGCCGGGCCGTTCCCAAGCTCCGGATTCCCCTGGGCAAATGGTTTGTCTATTCTTTCACGGGCACCTTCATCGGCTCCTGGCTCCTGGCGCTTGTGAGCCGGCTGGCCGGGTGGGAGACGCTGTTCGGCGGCGGCCTCGGCGGCCGTGCGGGCGCTGCACTCGTGGACGGCTGCATCAATCTTGTAGGCTTCGTTGTCACAGCCATCGCGCTCCTGGCCCTCGCCGGCCTGTGGCTTTACTTCCTGACGGACGGTTTCAAGGCCCCGGCCGGGGAGGAGGAAGAGATTCCCGGTCAGGCCGGGAATGACGAGCCCGAGCCCACGCATTACGTGGCGCCCGAGCCCGAACCCGCGCCCGTTTTCGTCCCGAAACCCGAACCCAAGCCGGAACCCGTGCGTGTCGCGCAGGTTTCCACGCCGCGGCCGGAGGAAGTTCCCTCTGAGCCGGTCACCGAGGCGGAGGGAACCTTCACCGTGGAGACGGACGACACGCTGGACCAGAAGGTCCGGGAGCCGCTCCCGCGCATCGACAACCGCGCGGACCTTCCCAAGTACAAGTTCCCGACGCTGGATATCCTGGGCGACTACCTGAGCGCCCGGCACGAGCCCTCGCAGGACGAGCTGAACCGCAACAACAACAAGATCCGCGCGACTCTCGCGAGCTACAAGATCCAGGTCAAGGACGTCACCGCCATCGTGGGCCCGACCGTCACCCTGTACAAGGTGTACCCGGCTCCCGGTGTGAAGATCGCCTCCATCAAGATGCTCCAGGACGATATTGCCATTTCCCTGAACGCCAAGGGCGTGCGTATCGTCACCCTGTCGGATTCCGTGGGTATCGAGGTGGCGAACGACACGCCGTCCATCGTCCCGCTCAAGCAGCTCCTGAATGACGACGCGTACCGCAACAGCAAGGCGGAACTCCCTGTCGCCATCGGCTATACCATCTCCCAGAAGGTCAAGGTTTTCGACCTGGCCGACGCCCCGCACCTGCTGGTGGCGGGCGCCACGAAACAGGGTAAGTCCGTGGGCCTGAACGTCATCGTGTCCTCGCTCCTGTATGCAAAGCACCCGTCGGAGCTCAAGTTTGTGTTCATCGACCCGAAGATGGTCGAGTTCTCCGCCTATGCGAAACTCCTGAGCCACTATCTGGCGGTGCTGCCGAACGCGGCCGACGAGCAGGACGAGCGGGACCAGGCCATCGTCAAGAACGCCAAGAGCGCGTCCGCCATCCTCCAGTCCCTGTGCGTGGAGATGGACGACCGGTACGCCCTTCTGAACAAGGCTGGCGTGAACAACATCAAGCTGTACAACGACAAGTACCGCGACCGCCACTTGCTTCCTACCGAAGGCCATCGGTTCCTGCCCTACATCGTCGTCGTCATCGACGAATACGCGGACCTGACGATGTCCGTGGGCGCCGGTCCCGAATCCAAGGCCGTCGCGCGGAGCATCACCACCTCCGTCATCCGCCTGGCCCAGAAGGGCCGTGCGGCGGGCCTGCACGTGATCCTCGCGACCCAGCGCCCGACCGTGGACGTGATTACCGGCCTCATCAAGGCGAACTTCCCGATGCGCATCGCCTTCCGCGTGACTTCCCGCATCGACTCCTCCACCATCCTGGACCAGCCCGGCGCCGACAAGCTCATCGGCCGGGGCGACATGCTGCTGTACAGCGGCGTGGAGATGGAACGTATCCAGTGCGCCTTCATCGGCAACGATGAGATCGCCGCGCTCACGGATGCCGTCGGGAAACAGATCGGCTATCAGAAATCCTACAATACTCCGTACTACCTGCCCGAGCCCGCCCCCGAGGAAGGGGACGAAGGCGGAGGCAGCCTGGTGGACATGAAGCAGCTGGACGAGCGTTTCGAGGAGGCCGCCCGCCTCATCGTCACGAGCCAGCGCGGCTCCACCTCCGACCTTCAGCGTCGGCTTGGCATGGGTTATGCAAAGGCAGGTAGGGTGATGGACCAGCTCGAAGCCGCCGGCATCGTCGGACCGCAGAATGGTTCGAAGCCGCGCGAGGTCCTGGTGAAGGACTTCAACGAACTGGACCAGATCCTGAGCCACTTTATGAACGGAGAGTCATGAAAAGAATCGTCACAGGCCTTGCGGCCATCCTCCTGTCCCTGAGCGCGTTCGCGCAGGGCGGTATTCCCATCCTGGACCGCGTCCCGGGCCACCGGGTCCTGTTCCACTATACCTACAGCCTCTCCCAGGGCGGCAAGCCGATGACCCAGGTCACCGACGGCGACGTCGTCGTGGAGGACAACGCCTACCTGCTCTCGGGCCTTGGCCTGGAAGTGCGCAGTGACGGCACCACCCGCTGGAGCCTGGACCGCGCCGCGGAGGAACTCCTGATCGAGACCGTCGAGAAGGAAGACCTCTTCACCAATCCGGCCCTGTTCATCAACTCCTACAAGGACTACATGGACAAGATCCGCGTGAACGGTTCCTCCTCCAATTCCCTGGACGTCACGCTCATCCTGGACGAGGAAACGTCCGCGCGCTTCGTCCTCAAGAATATCGTCTTCGAGGACAGGCAAGGAAAAAGCGACTTCACGCTGAACGTGAAATCGCTTCCCGATTCGTATGTGATCACCGATCTCCGGTAGATTCTTCCGTCGGTCACTGACCTCCTCAGAATGACAGGGAAGGTCACAGACCTTCTCGGAATGACATATCAGTCTGCGTGATTGCGCACACAGCGTACGGAAAGGGCCAGCGAGCCCTTTTCTGCGTAAGTGGAGCGCACTTCGTTCTCCTGCACGTGGATATAGCGGTAGGCGGCCATGCTGGGGTTCTCCTCGGAGACCGTGGCGGTCCAGAAGGCGGCATAGTCGTAGAGCCGTTTGTAGGTAGGCGTGGTAATGGCCGGGAGTGCGTAGCCGGCGGGAATGACGGCGAGCGCCAGGGTGTTCGTCCGGGGCACGTCGGGCCAGAATTCCCACATTTTCTTGCTGTTCAGGTAGGCGTCGCACATCAGGGGACCCGCATCGATGCCCAGGAAGTCCCATTCTTCGTTGGTGGGAAGGCGCCAGCCCTCGGGGCAGGCCTCCATCGCCTCGTCCCAGGTGTAGTAGCGGCCGAGGGGATAGGAGGTGACGTCGGCATTCTCATAGGCGAGGCCTTCGCCGGTCCAGGCGAGATTGTTGCGGAACCAGTCCAGCTCGCCGATCTGGATGTAGTAGTATTCGCTTTCTCCCTCCTTGTCGCGGGAGTCGGTGATATGCTCGTCCCAGAGTTCGATGCCGGTGCCGGTGAGGGTCTTGCCGAGGGCGGGGTCGATGACGATGATCGTCCGGGAGGCTGTGGTCGCGTAATAATTGTTATCCGGGTCGGACGCCTGGCAGGTGACGGTGTAGTTGCCCACTTCTTCCACCTTGAGGGTGAATGTCTCCGCTTCCTGGTACTCTCCCGAATTCACTCTCCATTTATAGGTGAATTTCTCCACGCCGGGTTCGTCTTCGGTGTAGAACACGCCGTAGGGCTTCAGGGTGAAGGTTTGGCCCGGGCGGGCAAAGGTGGCCAGGTCGAACTCAAGGCCGTATAGATAGGGCTTGACCACGGTCTCTTCCTCGTCTTTCTTGCAGGAGATAGCGGAGAAAACGGCCAGGGCCAGGGTTGTATAGAGCAGTAAACGTTTCTTCATCATTGTTTTTACGTATCCAATCTGCAAATATCGTAATTTTTATCGTAATTTTGTGCAACTATCTTGCCGCAACCGCCTTGGAAATGAAAAAAACCGTCTTCGCTATCCTGTTTGCGTTCCTCCTGTCCGCCTGCGGACCGAAAGACCGTTTCATCCAGGTCACCGGTCACGCCCAGGGCGGCGTTTACACCGTAAAAGTGAATCTGAAGGGCGTTACCGTCTCCCCGGAGGAGATCCGCGATTCGATAGACGCCATCCTCACCCGTGTGGACACGACGCTCTCGGGTTACAACAAGGGGTCGTTGCTGTCCCGTTTCAACGCCGGAGAGACCATCCGGCCGAACGGCCTGTTCCTGGAAATGTACCGGGTCGGGTATGGCTGGTACGAGCGGTCGGCCGGCGTGCTGGACTTCGCGGCCGGCCCGCTCTTTGACGCCTGGGGTTTCGGTTTCAAGTCGGGAGAAATGCCTTCGGACGAGGCCGTGACGGCTATCAAGGCCTCCTGCGGGATGGGCCTTCTGCAACCGTCGATGACTCCGCGCGCGGACGGAACGCTGTCGGTACGCGACGTGCGCCGGGATGGGGCGGATGCGCCGGTCGTGCTGAACTACAACGCCATTGCGCAGGGTTATACCTGCGACCTGGTGGCGGCCTATCTCTATTCCGTCGGCGTGAAGGACATGCTCGTGGACATCGGCGAAATCTGGTGTGACGGACACAACCCTTCCGGCCGGCCGTGGAATGTGGGTGTGGACCGGCCCTATGACCGGCCGGCCGACGGGACCGACCAGGTAGGCGCGGAACTGGACGGCGTCTGGTCCTCCTCCCTCGCGCCCGCCGGCATCGTCACCTCCGGCAATTACCGCAAGTTCTATGTCCGGGACGGCCGCAAGTATGCGCATTCCATCGACCCGCGCAGCGGCTATCCCGTGGACCATAACCTCTTGAGCGCCACCGTGGTAAGTCCGGACGGTGCGGCCGATGCGGACGCCCTCGCGACCTGGTGCATGGTCATCGGCCTGGACGCCGCCCGCGAACTGATCCTGGGTCTGGACGGCGTGGAGGGCTATCTCATTTACACCGCGGAGGACGGCGCTATGGCCGAATGGGCCTCTCCGGGCTTCACATTGACGAAATAACCTGCAGGATCCGGACTAGGGCCTGGCACAGCCAGTCCGTGACGTGGACGAGGAAACCGGGGCAGCAGTGGATGACCCGGAGCACGAGCGTTGTCACGGCGGAACCCATCAGGAGGGTGGTCATGGGCAGTGCAAAGAGGTTCGTAAGGAGGAAGTAAGCAGGGAACGTGTGGAACCGGAACCAGGAAAGGGGACCGGTGAAAACCTGGCAGGAGATGGACATGGCGGCCGCTTCCCAGACCTTCCGGACGGGATCGAAGCGGGTGCCTTTCGGATACCAGCCATAGAGGATGGGAAAGAGCAGGAAAATGCCCGCCATGGCCAGGTAGGAGAGTTGGAAGCCCGTGGAGGTGATGGCTGACGGGGTGAGGACGAGCTGGATCAAGAGGGCCGTGGACAGGATTCGGAGCGGGTTCCGCGGCCGGCAGGCGATACGGGCGGTTTCGTTCAGGAAAATGAACAGGAAGGCCCGGACGATGGAAGGGGAGGCTCCGGTCATCAGGGTGAACAGACCGGCGGCCAGGACGATGAGCGTGTACCGGATGCGGCGGGCGCGCGGGCTGTTCCCGAGCGGCCACAGGAGCCGCGTGAGGAGGAGATACAGGATGCCGATGTGGAGCCCCGACAGGGCCAGCAGGTGCGCGCCGCCGCTTTCCCGGAACACGCGTACGGTCTCCGGCGATAGCCCGCTCCGGTCACCGGTCAGGAGCGCTTTCAGCAGGGGAGCCGTGCCCGCGGAAGGGAAGGGGATTCCGTCGATGAAATCCCGCAGCCGCTCCGCCCAGACTGATGTCCACCGCTCCAGGAAGTTGGCCGTGTCCGCGCCGGGGAAAGCGTCGGCGAAGGTGCAGAAGGCGCCGAGCAGCAGGAAGGCGGGGAACAACAGGCCGCCACGCTCCGTTTTCAGGGTGATGACAAGGAGGGAAGCCAGGATCAGGAGAAGGCCGGTGGAGAGGACCGCAGGGTCCGCGGGAAGGCGCAGAAGAAGGGCCCCGGCCGCGACTCCGGCCGTGAAATGGACTGCCAACGCCTCTATGCCTGCCCGCTCCGCCATTTCCGTCTTTTCTTTTGCGAAAGTAGCGATTATTTTATTAACTTTGCAAGGATTGACCGAAAATTAATTAAAGATTCATACTTATGATCATCCTTGTCATCAATTGCGGAAGTTCTTCCATCAAGTACCAGCTCCTCGACATGAAGAACGATGATGTGTTCGACATCATTGCGAAAGGTATCGCCGAGAAGATCGGCCTCCCTGCGGGCATCCTCCAGTACGCCCCGACCGGCCGGGACAAGATCGTGAAGGACATTCCGATTCCCGACCACAAAGTGGGCATGGAACTCATCCTGGCGGCCCTCACGGATCCCGAGACGGGCGTCCTCTCTTCCCTCGAGGACATCGAGGCTGTGGGCCACCGTATCGTCCAGGGCGGCGATTTCTTCTCCGGCTCCGTCCTCGTGGACGACGACGTCCTGGAGAAGATCGCCTTCTGCAGCGACTTCGCCCCGCTCCATAACCCGGCTCACCTGCTGGGCATCCACGCCATGCAGGCCGTCCTCCCGAGCGTCCCGCAGGTCGTGACCTTCGACACCGCCTTCCATCAGACGATGCCCTCTTACGCCTACATGTACGGCCTCCCGTACCAGTATTACGAGAAGTATCGCGTCCGCCGTTACGGCGCGCACGGCACGAGCCATCAGTTCGTCGCCGGCGTGGGCGCCAAGCTCGCGGGCCTGGATCTCGAGAACTCCAAGATCATCACCTGCCACCTGGGCGCCGGCAGCTCCATCTGCGCCATCCAGAACGGCAAGTGCGTGGACACGTCCATGGGCTTCTCCCCGCTCGAAGGCATGATCATGGGCACCCGCGTGGGCAACATCGACGCGAACGCCGTCAT
>CACZXH010000025.1 GCA_902785065.1 uncultured Bacteroidia bacterium | reverse complement strand
CTTCACCCACTGGGGAACCGGCGTCTCGCCGAGGGCGAACAGGGCTTCCTTGAAGTCCTCGTACGGTCCGTCGTACAGGAAACGCAGGGTACGGCCGCGAGAGGTCGTATTGTCGATGACTTCGGCTACGAGGGACTCGTCGTCGCCGAAATACAGCTTGTTGCCGATGCGGATCTTCCGGGCCGGATCCACGATCACGTCCCACAGGCGCTGTTCGCGGTTGAGCTCGCGCAGCAGGAAGACGATGATGTCGGCCCCGGTCTTCTCCTTCTTGCCGTACAGGCGCGCGGGAAAGACTTTGGTGTCGTTGAGGACGAACGTATCCCCTTTGCCGAAATAGTCCACGATGTCCTTGAAGAGCCGGTGTTCGATCTCGCCGGTATCCTTGTGGAGGACCATCATGCGGGCTTCGTCCCGCCAGCGGACCGGCTCCTGGGCGATGCGGTCCTGCGGCAGCTCAAATGCGAATTGCGATAGTTTCATGGTTTCAGTACTTGTCTTATTGCGATACTCTATAAATACGTCTCCCGACGGAAAAAAGTTTCACTTTTCAAATCCGCGCTTCGCGGAAGACCTCCACGATGGACGGATAGGTGTTCTTCAGGAAGGGCGGGAGGCTCGATTTCGCCACCCAGGCGGCCTTGGTGATGTCTTCCTCGCGCTGGGGCGTGAGGTTCGTCGGGTCCGTGTACAGCATGTCGTACCACCAGGTGTGCTTGAGATGCCAGCGGTTGTCGCGGAAGTAGCAGTGGTCGGTGATGCAGATCAGGCGCCGCAGCTGGAGCTGGTCCACACCGGTTTCCTCCTGCACCTCGCGGAGGGCGGTCACCTCGATGTCCTCGCCGGCTTCCTGGTGGCCCTTGGGCAGGTCCCAGAGGCCGCTGCGGGAGATGAGGAGGAAGTCGCCGCGGCGGTTGGATACCAGGCCGCCGGCCGCATTGACCTCCTTGAATTCGGCGCAGAGGCGGCGGTAGGTCCGCTGGGCGTCATCCGAAGGGATATAGATGCGCTGGAGCGAATCCTGGACCTCGAACATCCGCACGAGGGCGTGGATATCCAGCTTGTCCCCGAGGTGGAATTCGACCGAATTCGGATCCGAAAGCGCCTCGTCGTCCTCTTGTGCATAATATTTGCTATATTTGCGTGCTGCAAAGATAGTTTATTATGACCGAAATTGAAAGCAAGCACGGGATCGTTTCCCGCCAGCCATACGAACTGTACATGTCTTTCGTGGACATGCGGAACTTCCTGCAGATGCTTCCCGAGGACAAGAAGCAGGACGTCCAGGCCGATTATGACACCATCACCGCAACGGTGCAAGGCTTCAACATCGGCGTGAAGGTCCATGAGCGTGTGCCCTATTCCCGCATCGAGCTGGTGGACTACGGCGCCCCCTTTGCCTTCCATATCGAGCTTCACTTCGACCCGGCGCCGGCGAATCCTTACCAGACCGAGTTCTGGGTGAAGCTGGAGGCGGACCTGAACCTGATGATGAAGATGATGCTGGGCGGCAAGATCAAGGCTGGCCTGGACAAGGTCGTGGACGGCCTCGTGGACGTGTCCAACGGCAAGATGCCCGAAGGCTTCGACCCTTCCCAGTTCAAGTTCTGATGCTTCCCGAGGCGTTCATCCGGAATCTTTCGGAGGAGCTCGGCCGCGACCGGGCGCGGACGGTGCTGGATGCGCTGTCCGGCGAGCCTTCCGTCTCCGTCCGCCTGAACCCTGCCAAATTGACAGCCTGCCCTTTTCCGGATGCTGAGCGCGTTCCCTGGAGCCCGTACGGGTACCTGCTGAAGGAACGGCCCAATTTCACGCTGGATCCCCTTTTCCATGCCGGGTGCTACTACGTGCAGGACTCGTCGGCGATGTTCGTCGGCGCGCTGTTCCGCCGCGCGCTGGACGGCTTCGGTCCGGGCGTGACCGTCCTGGACCTCTGCGCCGCCCCCGGCGGCAAGACCACCGACCTCGCCGCTTCGCTCCGGGAGCGTTTCGGCGACCGTTTTTCCTTGTTGGCCAACGAGGTGATGCGGAACCGCTTCGGCGTGCTCCGCTCGAATGTCCGCACCTGGGGCGATCCCCGCGTGGGCGTCGTCTCCCGCGACCCGTCGGCTTTTTCGGGGAAACCCGTCTTCGACCTCATCGTCACCGACGTCCCTTGCTCCGGCGAGGGCATGTTCCGCAAGGACGAGAAGGCCGTGGAGGACTGGTCTCCTGAGACGGTGGACTTTTGTGCGGCCCGTTCCCGGCGCATCCTTTCGGACGTCTGGTCGGCGCTGAAACCTGGCGGCGTCCTGATTTATTCGACCTGCACCTTCAACCGGCAGGAGAACGATGGCACGGTGGCCTGGATTGTCTCCGAACTCGGGGCCGACATCGTGGACTGCGGGGATTTCCCGCCGGTTGCGCGGACGGAGCACGGCTATGCCCTGCTGCCGGGCTTCGTCCCCGGCGAAGGCCAGTACGCCGCCGTCCTCCGCAAGCACGGCGAACCGGAGAGCATCCGGACGGCCGATGTCTTCTCCCTCTTCAAAGCCGAGCTGCCCGTTCCGCCGCCGGACCCGTACCCTTGCTACGACCTGGACCGGGAAACCGCCCTCCGCTACCTCCACGGCGATGCCCTCCGCATTCCCGACGCTCCGCTGGGGCTCCTGACATTGACCTTTGAAGGTCACCCGCTCGGCCCCGGGAAGAACCTCGGGAGCCGGTGCAACAATCTCTATCCCAAAGACCGCAGAATCAGAATGGATATCCGATGAAAAGAATCCTCACCCTCTTCCTGGCGCTTGCGCTGCCCCTGATCCTCCTCGCCCAGACTCCGCAGGAGGACTATGTCCGTCGATACAATAACCTCATCAGTCGTGTGGGTCCCGCCGGCGTGGGGGTGGAAACCCTGCTGGACCGCTGGGCCGAAGAGTATCCGGACGACATCCAGCAGCTGCTGGCCCGCTTTTCCTTCTGGTTCACCAAGTCGCAGACCACGAATGTCATCCAACTCCCCCAGGACCGCTACCTGGGCCGCGAACCCCTGCTGCCCATGACGGATTCCCTGGGCCGGAAGAACAATTTCTTCGAGGACACGGTCTATGACGACGAGATGTTCGGCCAGGCGCTGGAAGCCCTGGACAAGGCCGTTTCGCTGGAGCCGAAGCGGCTGGACTTCCGCCTGCTCCGCATCGACGCCCTCACCGCTTACGAGAAAGGCAGCCCCGACATGGCCCTTTCCGCCCTCAAGGCCCTGGCGGACGAGAACTACAAGCAGCATCCCGCCTGGACCCACGAGTCCCTGGAGAAAGTCGATGACGAAGTGTTCAACGCCCTCATCCAGGATTACTGCTTCACTTTCTTCCGCCTGGGAACGGATTCCTCGGCGGAAGCCTTCAAGAACCTTTCGGAGCACATGCTCAAGTACAGCAAGGATGACCCGTTCTTCCTGGACAATCTGGGTTCCTACTGGCTGGTGTCGAAGAAAGACTACAAGAAGGCGCAGAAATACTATGACCAGGTGCTCAAGAAGCATCCGGACGACGCCACTGCCATCCGCAACGGCGTCCTCCTCGCCCGTCAGAAGAAGGACGTGAAACTGGAAAAGAAATATCTTGCGTTGATGGCCCAGTATGGCGCTACCGAGACGGACAAGGCTTCCGCGAGTGCGCGGTTGCAGGCGCTCAATCAGAAGAAATAGATTTCTCGGTTACGCTCGAAATGACAATCACTTCTTGTGTTCGTGCTCGTAGAGCTCCCAGGAATTGAACAGGTTCTGCCAAATGGCATAGAGACCCCCGGCGACGGAAGTCACGGGGGTTAAATAATTGTATCCCAGCCAGATGAGGAAGCCGGTGTTCTTCTGGCCGAGGCCCTGGCCGGCGGTGATGGAGTCCACGCGGCCTTTACCGATCCGGCGGCCGAGGAAGAACTGCAGGGCGCAGGTGGCTACCGACACGGCGACGATGCCGGCCAGGGCCCAGCCGCCCGGGTAATTCATGAAGAGGGCGTGGGTGGCGAGCACCATCGCGAGGGTCAGTCCGATGAACCAGATATAGAACGAGTTGGGCGCGAAGCGCATGAGCCGGCGCTGCAGCCTGTGCGTCGTGTAGCGGATCAGCCAGGCCAGGAGGCCCGGGAGGACCAGGACCGGGAACACCTTCATGGCGATCCGGAAGACATAGGCCCAGAACCTCAGGTCGGAGGCGGGGCGGATCATCGGGATGACCATGGGGATAAGGAAAGTGGCGGCGAGGTTCGTCAGGCACAGGTAGCTGACCGTGGCGGCGAGGTCGCCGTCCAACTTCCGGGTGATGACCCCGGCCGCGGCGGCGCAGGGGCAGATGAGACAGATCATCGCGCATTCCAGCAGAATGCGGCCGCCGCCTTCCGGCGTCAGGACAGAGAGACCCGCGAACAAGAAGAAGCCGAGTACCTGGACCAGCAGGGCGCCCAGATGCCAGCGGTGCAGCCGGAAATCGTGCGGGGAAATCTGCACGAACTGGAAGAACAGCAGCACGGCGATCACGAGCCGCTGCCCTTCGGAAGCCACCTTGTGCAGGACGGCTCCGTACGGCTTCAACAGGGGCGTGAAATAATAGAACAGATACAGGCTGATGCCCGTCGTAATGGCGAGGGGAAGCATCCAGTCTTTGAAGAACTGAACGGCCTTATTCATGCAGCAGGGGGTTGAATACCTTGTCCACCAGCGGGTCCGTGAGTTTCATGCACAGGCCGGTGAGGGCGGCGAGGATGAGCGTCCCTTCGCGGATGACGATTTCCTCGCCGTGGCCGAAGGGACTGCCGAAACAAATCCAGGCGAAAGCCGCAGACAGGGCCACCAGGAGGATGTCCTCGCCGATCTTGGCGTTGCTGAACTTGATCCCCGTCACCGCGGAGAAGGTGTCGACGACCTGGTCGCCGGCGAGGATCCACGTCTTGCCGATGACCTCGAGGCGGATGCCGACGGCGGTGAGGAGGACGGCTACGAGGATAAAGACGATCTTCATCAGGTAGGACGTGATTTCCACGCCCTGGAGGAGCCAGATACAGGCATCGCACAGGTAGCCGAACACGAAGGCGGCGGCCAGTTGGACGAGGTAGTGGACATCCAGCACCTTGCGGCGCATCGCCATTTGGGCGGCAATGAACAACAGGTGCATCATCCAGGTGAAGGTGCCGAAGGAGATGGCGGTCCATTTCAGATTGAGGACCGCCGGCGGGCAGGACGGGGGTGCGGTGCCCAGGTTGGATTTCAGGGAGAGCGCGACGCCGAAAGCGATCAGGACGAGGCCCAAAGTGCCGACCAGCCAGCGCGCAGCGATATTTTTCTTGGCCATAAAAAACTTGTCAAAAGGAATACAAAGATGCATAATAATGTGTAAATTTGCAAACTTGCGCCTTTTGGAACGTATATATTTACAGATATGAAAAAGTTACCGATCCTTATGATGATGCTTTGCGCCCTCGCGGCCTGCAACCAGCGTGGTAAGGGAGCCCTGGACCTGACGGACCTGGATCCCACCACCTCTCCGAAAGCGGATTTCTACCAGTACGCCACCGGCGGCTGGCAGGTCAAGAATCCCCTCAAGCCTGAATTCTCCCGTTTCGGCTCTTTCGACGCCATCGCGGAGACCACCCGCAAGAACCTGAACGAACTGTTCGAGTCCATGGCCACGCTCCAGGCCGAGCCCGGCACCGTGGACCAGAAGATCGCGGACCTGTACAAGATGGCCCTCGACTCCACCACCCGCAACACCCTGGGCGCGCAGCCCATCCAGCCTTACATCGCGGAAATCCAGGCAGTCGCCTCGAAGGACGCCCTCGCCGACCTGCTCGGCCAGATGAACCTCTACGGAGAAGGCGGCTTCTTCGGCGCCGGCGTGGAGGCTGACCTCACCAACAGCGACATGCAGATCCTCTACCTGGGCCAGGGCGGCCTGGGCATGGGCGACCGCGACTACTATCTTCTCGAGACCAACGCCGCCCTCAAGGCCGGCTACCAGGCCTTCCTGGAGAAGGCCCTGACGCTCGCCGGCGTGGAGAACGCCGCGCAGCTTGCCGCCAAGGATATGCAGGTCGAGGATGCGATGGCGCAGGTCTCCTGGACCCGCGAGCAGAACCGCGACATGCAGGCCATCTACAACCCGATGTCCTCCGCGGAGATCGACGCCGCCTGGCCGGAGCTCCGTTTCGGCCGCGTCTGCGCCGCTGCGAACATCCCCGCCCAGGACAAGGTCATCGTCCAGCAGCCCTCCTACTTCGACGGTCTGAACGAGCTCTTCAAGGAGTGCGAACTCGAGACCCTCAAGGCCTACCTGCTCTGCCAGTTCGTTTCCGGCCAGTGCGGCGCCCTGTCCGATGACTTCTACACCGCCTCCTGGGAGTTCTTCTCCCACCAGATGGCCGGCACGCAGGAGCAGCAGCCCCGCTGGAAGCGCGCGATGAGCGTGCCGAACAGCCTCCTCGGCGAGGCCGTCGGCCAGATGTACGTGGAGCGCTACTTCCCGGAGTCTTCCAAGAAGCAGATGGTCGAACTCGTGGAGAACCTGCGCACCGCCCTGGGCCAGCACATCGACGCCCTGGAGTGGATGAGCGACGAGACCAAGGCCAAGGCCCGCGAGAAGCTCGCCGCTTTCACCGTGAAGATCGGCTATCCCGACAAGTGGAAGGACTACAGCACCCTTGCCATCGACCCCGCGAACACCTACTATGAGAATCTCCGCAACGCCAGCGCCTGGTATGTGCAGGACAACCTCTCCAAGCTGGGCAAGCCCACGGACAAGACCGAATGGGGCATGACGCCGCAGACGGTGAACGCCTACTACAACCCCACCACCAACGAAATCTGCTTCCCGGCCGGTATCCTGCAGAAGCCGTTCTTCGATCCGGAGGCCGACGAGGCGGTGAACTACGGCGGTATCGGCGTGGTGATCGGCCACGAAATGTCCCACGGTTTCGACGACCAGGGTTCCATGTTCGACGCGAAGGGTAACATGGAGAACTGGTGGACCCCGGAGGACAAGGCCAAGTTCGACGCCCTCGGTGACAAGCTCGCCGCGCAGTTCGACGCCGTGGAGGTCCTCCCGGGCGTCCACGCGAACGGCCGCTACACCCTCGGCGAGAACATAGGCGACCACGGCGGCCTGTCCATTGCGTACTCCGCCCTGGAGAACGCCCTGAAAGGCAAGATGGACAAGCCCGTCATCGACGGCTTCACGCCTCAGCAGCGCTTCTACCTGTCCTACGGTAATATCTGGGCCCAGAACATTACCGACCAGGAGAAGGCCCGTCTGACGAACATGGACCCGCACTCGCTGGCCGTGAACCGCGTGAACGTTTCCGTGCGCAATTTCCAGACGTTCTTCGATGCCTTCGATATCCACGAGGGAGATCCGATGTTCCGTCCGGAAGAGGAGCGTGTCCACATCTGGTAAATGAGTCCCGACCGCTTCATAGCGCGGAAACTCAAGTTTCAGGGGAAACTCGCGGCGTCATCCATCGCCGTGAGTTTCCTCGTCATCATCGTCGCCGTCGCCGTCTCGTCCGGATTCAGGCAGTCCGTACGGGACGGGGTCGCGCGGCTTACCGGCGACATCCGGATCGCGCCGTCGTCCGCCGTCGCCGCGGAAGGGGACCCGATCCCCGTCCACCTGCCGTCGGAGGAGGCCATCCTGGGCATTTCCGGCGTGCAGTCGATCCAACCGGTCGCCGTCCGGGCGGGCATCGTCCGCAGCGGCGACATCATCCACGGCGTGCTGGTGAAGGGGCTTCCCGACCGTCCCGATTCCAGCCTGTGCGTGTCCATCCCCACCCGCCTCGCGGCCATTACGGGCCTCCGGGAAGGGGATGACATGACCACCTATTTCGTCGGGGAAAAGGTCCGTGTGCGCAAGTTCCACGTGACCGATGTGCACCGGGACATGCTGGAGATGGATGACAACCTGGTCGTCTATGCGAACCTCGCGGACATCCAGCGCCTGAACGGCTGGACCGAGGACCAGGCTTCCGCCCTGGAAGTGTCCGTGGACCCGGCCCACCGCACCAACGTCTGGGTCAATGAACTGACCGACGAGATCGGTATGCGCCTGGTGCTGAGTGAGGCGGAAGAGGAGAATAGTCTGGTTGCCACGTCCTCTGTCCGCACGTACGGCCAGATCTTCGACTGGCTGGACCTGCTGGATTTCAACGTGCTGGTGATCCTCGTCCTGATGATCGTCGTGGCGGGCGTGAACATGATCTCGGGCCTGCTGATCGTCCTGTTCCGGAACATTGCCACCATCGGCACGCTCAAGACCCTGGGCATGGGCGACCGTGCCATCGGCAAGGTGTTCCTGCGCGTAGCGGCGGGGGTCGTGCTGAAGGGAATGCTCATCGGGAACGCTGTCGGACTGCTTTTCTGCTTCTTCCAGCAGGCAACCCATTTGCTGAAATTGGATCCGGCCAATTATTTTGTCTCCTACGTCCCGGTCCACGTGGACATCCCCTGGATCCTGGCCGCTGACTTCGTGGCCTTCGTGGCGATCATGCTGCTCCTGCTGATCCCGACGCTCTTCATTGCGCGGGTGGACCCGGCCCAGACCGTCAAGGCCGAATAACTATCTGGGATAAACCTCCGAATACTCTTCGTACGTGTCGAGCACCTCGCGCACGTAGGCGATCGTCTGCTTGCCGTGGAAGCCGGGAACTTCCGGGATGATAGAGACGATATTGTCCCAGCGGGAGGGATCCACCCCCTGTTCCTCGGCTGTCCGGATGCATTTGAGAAGGTTCCCCTCGCCGCAGTTGTACGCGGCCAGGGCGAATTTCAGGCATTCCACCGAATCGGCCCCGTGCTCGGCGAACATACCGGACAGGTACGTCAGGTATTTCGTGCCGATGGACACGTTCACCGCCGGGTCCAGCAGGGTGTCCACGCTGTAGCGCTCATTGCGGATCTGCATGAGACCCACGGCGCCGCGGTCGGAGCAGGACTCGTTGATGAACTTGGATTCGTGGTAGATGATCGCGCTCAGGAGGCGCCAGTCCCAGCCGTGCTCGTCCGCATTCTTCTTGACAATGTCGTCGTAGGGGCTGATGGAAGTCAGGCTCGTGCCCACGCGGCGCCGGTAGTTCCGGTCCATCTTCCGGATGCCGCCGTTCCCGTTCATCACCGCGATCCAGGCGTTGAGGCGCCGGGTTTCGGCGTGCCGGTCATCCCGGAGGACCCAGACGGTGCTGTCACGGAAGGGGATCGTACTGATGAAGCCGTCGGCGTGGAGGCTGTCCGCCCGGTACATGACCAGCAGGTCCACCGCCCCACCCTGCAGGGAGTCCAGGTAGTCGGCGCTGTCGGCCGGGGTGATGAATTCGAGCTTCAGCCCGTGGTCGTCGGCGAACTCCCGGAGGATGATCTTGTTCATGCCCACCGTCAGCCCGCGGACGGGTTCGCCTTTCAGGTCGATGACGCAACGGAGCGTCTGCGGGGGATATTCCAGGGCCAGTTGCCGCGTGGTCAGGGGCATCGAAAGCGCCGCCGCGACCAGAAGCGCGGTAACCAGCAGATATTTCCAGAAGGGGTGGCGCATGGGATCGTCAGTTTCTGCCGCGCATCATGCCTCCCAGGCCGCCTCCAAGGCCACCGCCGAGGCCGCCGCCTCCACCGCCGCTCATGCCGGCACCGGCCCGTTCGGACATCTTCCGCTGGGCGCCGAGCGTCGGATAGAACGGCCAGGTGATGCCGAACTTGAAGATCCGCGGCGGATGGATATAATGATGGGCGCTGAAATAGTCGTGTTTCTTGGTGGGCCATCCTTCGCCCACGTTCTCCATCTTCAGGAAGATGCAGGCCTGTTTCCACTGCAGGTTCATGAAGGCGTCGAAATACGGCGTTTCCCCGTACTGTTCCTCCCGCTGGTTATAGAACGTACCGGAAACGGGATTGAAGCCCGGGGCATACCACTTCGTGTTGTAGCGGGCGTCCACGCCGATCTGCATCCTGAGTACGTCCTCGCTGACAACCGGGAACTGGAGGTACCACCGGAGGTTCACGGCCAGCTTCGGCAGCGGGAGTACTTTCTCGTTGGAGGAAAGCTGGAAGAGGGCGCTGTTTTCGAGCCGGAGGATACCCAGGTGGAAATCCTTCCGCAGGGCGGCCGTGAGGACGCTCATCGCCTCCGGATTTTGCCGGATCACCCCGAGGGAATCATAGTAGATGTTGTTCGCCAGCAGGGCATAGCCGGCCGACGCATGGATCTTCCATTTCGGGAAATCCAAGGCGGCCTGGAAGCGGGTCGTGGACGTCTTGGAGAAGTCGTTGTCCCACATGTAGTGGTTCGCGTAGAGGTGCTGCTCGTAGAAGTCCGGTTCCTTGAGGTCCGTCTCGAAACGGGCCGTGAGGCTGATCGGGCTCAGGGAGTCGCGGCGGAAAGGGAAGACGCTGAGTTTCGCCTTGCCCCGGATGAAGAAGTCCCCGGCGTCATGGCCGGCGAAGTTCAACTGTCCCAGGGCATCCCATTCGAAATACCGGCCGAGCCGGCCTTCCGCGCCGGCATAGGTATAGACCGAATTCCATTTTTCCGCATTGCGCTTGTACAGGTAGCTTTCGGGCCGGAAGTTGTAATGGGACTGATACCGGTCGCCGACACCGCCTTCGACCTTGGAGACCACGGCGTCCTCATGCCAGGGTTGGAACCGCAGGAAGACGCGGTTGTCGAGCCGCATCGTGTGCAGGGAATCGGCGCTCTTGGACGGGTTGATATAGAACTGGTTGTGGTAGAAGGCCGATCCGATCGCGTCCGAGGCGCTGACGGCGTCCGCGTAGTTCTTGTTGTAGACCGACCACTCGCTGGAAGTTCCCAGGAACACGGAAGTCAGGTCCTTGTTCAGGGTGTCCTTCCGCACGTAATTCGTGTCATTCCGGTGTTTGAAGTCCTCGAGGAAAGAGAAAGGCAGCCGGACGGACTGGTCGAAGAAGACCGTCCGTTTGGTGTATTTGTTCGTGGCATTGGCCAGGAAGACGTCCACCTCGCGGATGTCCTGGAGCACCGTGTCCCGGACCTGTCCGTTGTCCCGCACACCGCCGTTCTCCACCCGGTTGATGCTGTTCCAGATGATGCCGCCGTGGGCGAGATACCGCTTGCCCAGCCAGTTGGCCGTGGCGAAGGCGGTCTTGTTGCGCGCCTTCTGGTTCTTGAGGATGCCCGCGCCGCCATAGGTCTTGAATTCCAGCGCGACATTCAGTGAAGGAAGGATGTTCTGGGTCGTGAAGATCCGGATATCGTCGTTGGACGTGGTCTCGGAGTTCAGGAGGTTGCCGTAGTAGGCGAGTTCCGTGTACGGGGTCTTCGTGTTGAACATCGGGATGGAAGAAGCCGTATAGGTCCAACTCTCGTACGGGGCGTAGTAGCTGACAGTCGACCGCGGGTCCTCCCGCTTGAAGAAATTGTAGGTCTGGACGGCCGATCCGGTCATGCCGAGGAAGGTGCCGCCGATATCCTCCTTCAGGTAGGGATAGTCGTGGAAGTGGTAGTTCGCGGTCGTGTCCCAGACATAGGGCTCCACCCGGTTGAAATACCGGTCATGCTTCCAGGAGACGAGACGCTTGTAGTACAGGCTGTCCGGCAGCCAGGCGGTCTCCAGGATGCGCGGGGTATTTTGCACAATGCTGTCCTTGATGTGCTTGATACTATCCTTGATGTGCTGGATGGAGTCCTGGCGCTGGAGGGTCCGCTGGATCTTCTGCTCGGCTTCGTACTTTTTCCGTTCCCGCTTGGAAAGGCCCTCGTACCAAAGGCGGTAGCGCTCTTTCGCGGCGGCCGTGGAATCGGCAAAGTACAGGGAGTCGATGCGGGGCCAGTCCAGGCTGTCACCGGCGGCCTTCAGGGAATCGACGACGATGCGGTGGGTGAGGGAATCCTTCGTGGCCACATACCAGCGGTACAGGAAAGGATCCTGGGTCCGGAGGATGTCCGGGACCTTCATCGTATCCCGCGCGAAAATCCTGGGCGTCGTATCGGCGTCCTGGATGCTTACGCCGAAAAAGTCGAAATCGTCGTCCGACAGGTCCTTCAGCACCGTGTCCTTCTTCACGGCGGCGGCCTTTTTCCCGGTATCCTGCGGTACGGTGTCGCGGCGAAGCGTGTCCAGGCGCACCTCCCGCAGGAGCAGCACCCGGGTATCTGGCCGCACGGTCCGGGCGGATTCCACCCCGACCGTCCCGATGACCGTGAGCGAGGCAATGACCGCCGGCACGAGTATTTCGGACCACAGATTCTTCATCAACTTACAAAGGTAAGAATAATTTCCGGAATCCCATTCTCCGCAGGCGGCTTCCCGTCCGCCCTCCGTCCGCAGATACCTTCTTTTTATTAATAATCAAGAATTTTTGAAAATATTTGATTTTGTGAGGACAACAATAAGGAAATTTTTATATATTTGCTTTTGAAACCGCAAGATTACTCGTATAACCTAAGCTTGGCTATGCCTTAATTGGCTCCTTTACGGCTCTCCGGGTACGAAAGGACTTAATGATGGGCTTTGGGTTTAAGTTGACCACCACACATTTTTAATAACCATTCTCTAACTAGTGATTGTATGAAGAAACTACTCTTGCGGCGGCTCCTGCTGCTAATGGCGTGTATGCTGACGAGCATACCGGTAGTCTTCGGCCAGAATCAGGTTACCGTGAAAGGTTCGGTCTCGGATGCGGACGGACAGCCCCTCATCGGCGCGTACGTCATGCCGAAGGACCAGAACACCGGCGTAACCACCGATCTGGACGGTAAGTTCTCCATCGTGGTGCCCCGGGGGGCGACCCTCGTGGTATCGATCATTGGCTTCGTCACCCAGGAGGTGACCGCGGCGCCGACGCTCAACATCGTCATGGAGGAGGACATCTCCATGATCGAGGAGACGGTCGTCGTGGGCTATGGCACCCAGAAGAAAGCGTCCCTGTCCAGCGCCATCTCCAACATCCGGAGCGAGGAACTCACGGCGACCAAGCAGTCCGACGTGCTTGCCTCCCTCCAGGGCAAGGTCCCGGGCCTGCAGATCCGTCAGCGCACGGGTGACGCCGGTGACTTCAACACCGACCTCAAGCTCCGCGGCTACGACGAACCGCTCGTCATCGTGGACGGTATCGTCCGGACGGCGCCTCGCCGCAGCCAGGAGACCAACACCTCCTACTCCAACTCCAGCTCCGCCGTCCTGGCCCAGCTGAACCCGGAGGACATCGAGAGCATCTCCGTCCTGAAGGACGCCTCCGCCGCCATCTACGGTATGGGCGCCCAGAACGGTGTCATCCTCGTGACCACCAAGCAGGGCACCATCGGCGCGCCGACGGTGAAGTACTCCAACCGCTTCTCCTTCGGTGTCCCGACCGCCCTCCCGGAAGAGGTGGACATCATGACCTGGTTCGAGGAGGCGAACGCGATGTACGCCCTCGTGGGCAAGTCGCTCCCGTATCCCCAGGACCTCATCGACCACTACAAGAACGGCGACCCGGGCTATACGGACAACAAGTGGTACTCCCAGTTCTACCGGAAGCATTCCACGCAGATGAACCACCAGATTTCCGTCAACGGTGGTAATAATCAGACGCAATACTACCTCTCCGGCTCGTTCAACACGGATAACGGCATCCTGAACGGCCCGCAGCTGGGCTACAAGAGCTTCTCCTTCCAGGGCAATGTCACGACGAACGTGACGAAGAACCTCAAGGTGGTGTTCCAGTCCAGCCTGAGCTGGAACAACAAGGTGGGCACGCCTTCCAACGCGAACCAGAACTTCTATACCCGCGGCCTGTACTCGGAGCGCTGGATTCCCTGGCAGGTGCCTTCAAACCCGACGCACTGGACCTACAACTCCGGTAACGAGAGCCGTAATGCGATCGGTGCCCTGAACGGGGCCAACGGTTATGACAAGACGTCGGTTTCTTCCTTCGTGAACAGCCTGAGCTCCACCTATACTGCGCCGTTCCTGAAAGGCTTGAAGTTCCAGGGCCAGATCGCCTACGACTACCAGCAGCGCGAAACGCGCCAGCTCACCCTCGCCTTCCCGCTCTACAACTGGCTGACGGATGAATATGTCAGCAAGAACAAGGACGAGAATGAGATGACCGAACGGTGGAACAACCGCCGTCAGCTCTATGGGAAGATCCAGGCCAACTACAGCGCCCAGTTCGGCAAGCACACGGTCGGCGCCATGGTGGCCGCGGAGGCGTCCCTGAACTGGAACGTCGACCTCCGGGGCGACCGCAAGTTCCTCGACTTCTACACGCACGACATCCTGGACCAGGCCGTTCCGTCCACCGCGGAAAACGCCGGTTCCCGTTCGAGCAGCGCGAAGGCCGGCTATATCGGCCGTATCAACTACGAGTATGGCGGCCGGTACATCGCCGAGGTGATGGCCCGCTATGACGGCTCCTCTTTCTATGCTCCCGGCTTCCGCTGGGCCTTCTTCCCTTCCTATTCCCTCGCCTGGAGAGTATCCGAGGAGAAGTTCTTCAAGAAGGTATTCCCTTGGATGACCAACCTGAAACTCCGCTGGTCGGACGGCGTTTCCGGCCGGAACCAGGGCAAGGCCTACCAGTATCTGCTGGGTTACGAGCAGTCCAAGACGAACTACATGTTCGATGACAACAGCCCGGTCATGGGCTACCGGAACGAAAAGGTGGCGGAAACCCTCCTTTCCTGGAGCAAGGCCTATATGCGCGACTTCGGTTTCGACTGGGAAATCAACCGCGGCGTGATCGGCGGTTCCATCGACTGGTTCTGGCGCGAGGAAAAGGGCAAGGCCGCCAAGGTGGAGGCTTCCCTCCCGGACATGTATGGTATCGATTTCCCGCAGATGAACCTCGACGCCACGGAGAACGTGGGTATCGACCTCGAACTCTCGCACCGGATGCGGTTCAAGGACTTCAACTACCGCATCACCGCGACCGCGACCTACGCCCGCGAGCGTGACACCTATCAGCAGGCCGAGCGTTACAAGATCTGGAAGTCCTCCCAGGCCTACTATGACGGCCATACGGAAGGCCGCTGGGACAACGCCCTGGACGGCAAGTACTACGAGTGGAACGGCAAGGGCCAGTTCACCGACTGGAACGACATCTTCGACTATCCCGTCCTGTACAACACCTCCTCTTCGAAGAAGATGAACATGGCCGAGATGGTCCCGGGCATGTACAAGATCCTCGACCTCAACGGCGACGGCGTCATTACGAAGCAGGACCGCTACTATTCCTGGAAGGAAGGCAACCCGCCGCTGCAGTTCGGTCTCATGATCTTCATGGAATACAAGAACTTCGACCTGAGCGCGACCTTCAACGGCGCGGCCCTGTCCCACAAGAACATGCAGATGTCCGGCGGTATGGGTTACGGCTGGAGCAAGACGCTCTTCGTCAATCACATGGACCACTACCGGCTGGCTGACGGCTGGGACGATCCCCGCGACCCGAACTCGGTGTGGGTGCCCGGTTACTGGCCGGCCCTCGCCCCGGCGACCGGCGCCGAGGACGCCACCTCGAATGCGACTTATCGTTTCGTGCAGCCCTATTCCTGGGTGAACAACGCTTTCTTCCGCTTGAAGAGTCTGGAAATCGGTTACAACCTTCCGAAGTCCCTGCTCAGCAAGATCCACCTGAAGCGGGTCCGCATCCACGCCAGCGGCACCAACCTCCTCACCTTCTGCAACCCGATCGTGAAGGAATGGGACCCGGAGACCTACCAGGCCTCCCGCCGCGGCGCCTCCGGCGCACCGCTGCTTCGCACCTATGTCATCGGAACCAGCATCAGCTTCTAAACGATTTGCGCCATGAAAAAGATATTCAAATATACTTTTGTCTTCGTCCTTGCTCTCGGCCTGACCTCCTGCGACAAGCTGTTCGACAGCCTGGAAGGCGACCTCACCCTGATGACCGAGGATGATATGACTTCGACACAGGCGGGTCTGGAACGGCTCCTTTCGGACGTGTACAACACCATCCCGATGGACGCCTTCAACACGAAGGACCAGCATACGACCTTCGCCTCCTACTCGAAAGCCAACGACTATGACATCGCCGTGACCGGCTTCTGGAACTACACGAAGATGCGTTCGATCAACCAGTTCATCCAGAAGATCGACCTGGCCCTGGAGAAGAATGCCATCAACCAGGAAACCCGCGACCAGATGCTGGGCGAGGCCATCTTTGCCCGGGCCTACTGCTACTTCGCCATGGTGCGTCGTTACGGTGGCGTTCCGATCGTGACCGAGCCGCTGGACGACCAGTACGATGGTGACAAGAACGAAGGCCTCTACGTCCCGCGCAGCACGGAGAAGGAGACCTGGGATTTCGTGATCTCCGAGCTGGACAAGGCTGCGGAACTTCTTCCTGACGAGCCCAAGGGCGGTAAATATCGCGCCAGCAAGTGGGCGGCCCTCGGCCTGCAGTCCCGCGTGGCGCTGTATGCGGCGACCCTGAGCAAGTACTGGGCCAAGGAGGCGATTCCCTCCAGTTACAAGGCCGTTCAGGAGAAGCTCACCTATATGGAGGCTTCCTATGCGGACGCGTACTTCGCCAAGTGCATCGAGGCTTGCGACAAGATCATCAACTCCGGCAAGTTCTCCCTGTACGGCGGCGCCACCACGTCGGTCAGCAAGGCGAAGGACAATCTGACGGCCCTGTTCCTGGAGCGTCAGGACTGCGAGTTCATCTTCGGCAAGTCCTACAAGGACGGCACGGCCGATGCGGACAACGGCTTCGACCGCAGCAATTCCCCGAACCAGAAGCACGGTACCGGTTCCAACGCGGGCTGGGGCAACTATTCCATCATGTCCGAACTGGTGGACCTGTACGACAACTACAATGCGGCCGGCGGCCGTGCGGACGGAACGATCAAGACCCGGAGCGACGGGGAGGAGGACATCTACTTCTCCCAGATCTCCACTTCCGCTTCCTCCTTCGACAAGAACGCGAACTTCATCCAGTACGACCATCCGCAGGATCCGTTCCTGAAGAAGGACGCGCGCTTCCAGGCGTGGATCCTGTATCCGGGCAGCGAGTTCCGGAACGTCACCATCGTGGCGCAGGCCGGCTACTGGCTCCCCAGCGGAAAGCTTGAGTTCTACCAGGAGAATTCCACGAAGATCGGCAATACGACCTACTACGAACTCGGTGCCGACAGCCAGAACGGCATGTCCGCCTACATCGACATCGGCAACGTGGGCTCGAGCAACCACTCCTACTTCTGGACCACGGGCTTCGGCATCCGGAAGTTCCTGGACGTCAACAATCCGCTTGACAAGTCCACCGGTCCCTGGTGCGACATCCGCTATGCGGAAATCCTCCTGAACTATGCGGAGGCCTATGCCGAGAGCGGAAAGGGCAACGCCGCCGATGCGAAGCAGTACCTGAACGACATCCGTCACCGCGCCGCGTTCACCGACGACATCGAGCCCACCCTCGAGAACGTCCTCCACGAGCGCCGGGTCGAGTTTGCGTTCGAAGGCCACGAGACCTATACGCTGTGGCGCCACCGCGCGTACCTGAGCAACCGCTCGGGCGGTCCGCACCGGAAGCACACCGTGATCAACATTCGCGACCTTCGTGGCGGTGAGGGGACGGAGAAGTACATCTACGCCCGCGTGAACGCTTACTGGAGCGACGTGCAGAACTCCACCACCGGCCTCAACACCGACCTGCTGGACTACTACGGCAGCATCCCGAACTACGCGGAGAACCGCCTGACTGTCAACCCGTCCCAGGAATAATTAAAGAATCTGCCTTATGAAAAAGATATTTGTATTTCTTTCGTTGATCGTCCTGGCCACGTCCTGCGACTGGTTTGTCTTCGACAACCAGGAGTACTACAATGCCTCGGTGGAAGGAAAGCTTCTCGACACCAAGACCGGACAGCCCCTGCAGTTCGCCTTCCCGAATACCTGCAAGATTTCCATCATCGAGGAGGGCTGGACGGACAAGGCGGGCAATCCGGCCGAAGAGGCCCAGAGCTGGTACGTCAAGTGCAACGGCGTCTATGTGAACAAACTCGTGTGGGCCGCCAAGTACCGGATGGAGACCAAGGACCAGAATTTCTACCCGGTCAGCATCCCGTTCGAGCTCAAGAGGGGCGAGAACACCGTGAACTTCGAGGTCACGCCGTACTGCCGCATCCTGGACCCGCAGATCACCTTCGAGGACAACAAGATCGTCGCCCGGTTCAAGGTGGAGGTGGAGGACATCGCCAAGACCAAGACCGTGGACGTCGCCCTGTTCGGTTTCACCGACCGCTGGGTGAGCGACGGCAACAACAACTTCGACTTCGACAAGGTCCAGAAGGAGGGCCAGCTGAAGAAGATCAAGAATGCCGACGGCACCTCCGTGATCGAACTCAAGATCGACCCGTTCAACGAGAAGGAGAGCGGCATGCAGTTCGCCTACAAGCGCACCCACTATCTCCGGATCGGCGCCCGCGCCTACGGCGACGAGAACACGAGCAAGCGCTACAACTTCTCCCCGGTATTCAAGGTGTCCAGCGACTTCTCCAAGGTCGAGGAAGTCACCAACTGGGACGAGGACTAGTCCGCATCCCCGGCTGAAACAATTGAGGGCCGCTCCTTCCGGGGCGGCCCTTTTTATGTCAATACTTCACTTTGCTCAAGAACAGCGCATGCCCGGGCACCGACTCCCCGGCATCCCCCCGCGTCCCCGTCTCGATGAGCTCCTTCACCCACTGCGGGTCTTGCTTTCCGCGTCCTACCTCGATCAGCGTCCCCACAATCGCCCGGACCATGTTCCGCAGGAACCGGTCCGCGCTGACGCGGAAGTACCAGTAGGCAGATTTCTCGACTCCGCCCTCCGGGCTTCGCTCGAAATGACAAGAATCCATCATGGAAATGTAGGTAGGGGTGTATGGTTTCCAGAAGGCTTCGGTGATCGTGCAGAGGGAGGTTTTGTTCGCGCCGCCGACCTTTTCGAAACAGGAGAAGTCATGCGTGCCCAGCAGGTACTGACAGGCCTCGTTCATCGCGTCGAAATCCAGGCCGGGAAAGCCGCACTGCCAGGAGTAGGCGGCCACGAAAGGGTCTTTCTTCCTGTGGATGAAATAGGTATAGGAACGCTGTGTCGCGCTGAAGCGGGCGTGGAAATCGTCGGGGGCCTGAAGGACCGCGTGGACCACGACCGAGCGGGGCAGGATGGCATTTAATTTGTAGCACAAATCGGTTGCCTCGAAGGGCAGGGGACCTGTCAGGTCGAAATGGCAGACGTAGTCTGCCGCATGGACCCCGGTGTCCGTCCGGCCCGCGCCCGTCACCGCAACGGGACCGCCGCAGAGCTTCGCGAGGGCTTCCTCCAGGCACTGCTGCACGGAAGGGGAGGAAGGCTGGATTTGCCAGCCGCAGAAGGCGGAACCGTCGTAGGAGAGGCAGAGGATAAAACGCATATGCAAATGTAACAAAATATATGGAAAGCGTAAACATCAAGGAACTGAACGAACGCATCCAGAAGGAGAGCTCCTTCGTCGACCTCCTGACCCTGGAGATGGGCAAGGTCATCGTGGGGCAGAAGGCCCTCGTGGACAACCTCCTCATCGGCCTCCTCTCCGGCGGCCACATCCTGCTGGAAGGCGTCCCGGGTCTGGCGAAGACCCTCGCCATCAACACGTTGGCCCAGGCCGTCGATGCCAAGTTCAACCGCATCCAGTTCACCCCGGACCTCCTCCCGGCCGACGTCGTCGGCACCCTCGTCTATTCCCAGAAGAAGGAGGACTTCGAGGTCCACAAGGGTCCCATCTTCGCGAACTTCGTCCTCGCCGATGAAATCAACCGTTCCCCGGCGAAGGTCCAGTCCGCCCTCCTCGAGGCGATGCAGGAGCACCAGGTCACCATCGGCGAGCAGACGTACAAGCTTCCCGAGCCGTTCCTGGTGATGGCCACCCAGAACCCGATCGAGCAGGAAGGCACCTATCCGCTCCCGGAGGCCCAGGTGGACCGTTTCATGCTGAAGGTCGTCGTGAGCTACCCGAAGAAGGACGAGGAGCGCCAGATCATCCGGATGAACAACAGCGGCACCTTCCCGAAGGCCAATGCCGTCGTGAAGCCCGAGGACATCCTCCGCGCCCGCGAAGTCGTCCGCGACGTGTACATGGACGAGAAGATCGAACGCTACATCGTGGACATTGTCTATGCCACCCGCACCCCGGACGAATACGGCCTGAAAGGCCTTAAAGACCTGATTTCCTACGGCGCCTCCCCGCGTGCGTCCATCTCTCTTGCCCTGGCGGCGAAGGCCTATGCCTTCATCAAGCGCCGCGGTTACGTGATTCCGGAGGACGTCCGCGCCGTGTGCAACGAGGTGCTCCGCCACCGTATCGGCCTCACCTACGAAGCCGAGGCGGAAAACGTCACCACCGAGGAAATCATCGAAAAGATCATCAACGCGGTTATCGTTCCGTAATGAGATGGCCGGTCGCAGCCGGCCATGACGATAGTTTATGAACGCGCAAGAACTCCTCAGGAAAGTCCGCAAGATCGAGATCAAGACGAAAGCCTTGTCCCACCAGATCTTCGCCGGTGAATACCACTCGGCCTTCAAGGGCCGTGGCATGGCGTTCAGCGAGGTGCGCGAGTACCAGTACGGGGACGATGTGCGGAATATGGACTGGAACGTCACGGCCCGCATGAGCGCGCCGTACGTGAAGGTGTTCGAGGAGGAGCGCGAACTCACGGTGGTGCTTCTGATCGACATCAGCCGCTCCGGCCTGTTCGGCACGGTGGGGGAGACCAAGCGGGAACTGGTGGCCGAGATCGCCGCCACCCTGGCCTTCTCCGCGATGCTCAACAACGACAAGGTGGGCGCCCTCTTCTTCAGCGACACGGTGGAGAAGTTCATCCCGCCCAAGAAGGGCCGAAGCCACCTCCTGCACATCATCCGTGAAATCCTGGAATACACCCCCGAGCACGACGGAACGGACATCGGCGAGGCGCTCCGCTACCTGACGAACGCCATCAAGCGGCGCTGCACCGCCTTTGTCCTCAGCGACATGCTGGATGTGGACGCGGACGGCGCCCCGCGCTACGAGGACGCCCTGAAGGTCGCCGTGAACCGCCACGACATCTCCGTCATCCGCGTCTATGACCCCCGCGAACGGACCATTCCGGACGTGGGCCTGGTCCATGTCAAGGACTCCGAGACCGGTAAGGGGGCTTGGATCAACACCTCCTCCCGAAGTACCCGCGCCGCCTACGAGCAGTGGTTCCGCACTGCGTCCGAAAGCGCCGCGAAGCTGTTCAACCGCTACCAGGTGGACAGCGTGGACACCGCGACGGACCAGGATTATGTCAAGAACCTGATAGCCTTGTTCCACAGGCGATGAAAGGATATTGTCTCATAGCCGCCCTCTGCCTGACCGTTGCGTCCGCATCGGCCCAGGAAGCCTGGCGCGACACCACCGCGAAAGACACGGGCGGACGGGTCATCCTCAAGGAGACCTCGTTCATCCAGCCCGTCACCCCGCGGGATTCCATCCTCGTGGCGGACCGGCTGCTGTACGGCTTCGAACTGGACAACGTACCTGACAGCACGGTCCTCGCCTTCCCGCAGATCGCAACCCCCTACATGCAGGATGTCCTGGCCCTGCCGATGTGGCAGGTGGACACCGTGAAGGTGCAGAAGATCAAAGCGAACAACACCCGTCTCCTGAACATCCGGGCGTCCATTGCCATCCAGCCTTTCGAGGAGGGCACTTACGAGCTGCCGCCCCTGTTCGTGCAGCGGATCCATACCGACGGAACCGTCGATACCATCCAGTTCAACCGGCAGACCATCGAAGTGTTCACGATGCCCGTGGACACTGCTACCTATGTCCCGCACGACTTGCGCGGGCAGATCAAGTACCCGGTCACCTTCGCGGAAGTGATGCCTTGGCTGATGGGATTCTGGGCGCTGGCGCTGCTCGTGATCGGCCTTGTGGCCTGGCTCACGAGCCGTCGCCGGGAAGCGGATGGCCCTGCCTTCCAGGAGCCCGCCCATATCACCGCCCTCCGCAAGCTGGACAAGTACCGCGGCGACAAGTTCTGGGCGCCCGACAAGCAGAAACAGTTCTACTCCGGCGTGACCGACGCCCTCCGCGAATACAT
>CACZXH010000024.1 GCA_902785065.1 uncultured Bacteroidia bacterium | reverse complement strand
GGTGGAGTTCTTCAGGCCCACCAGATCCTCCTGATCATAATCATCTCTTTCTCCCTTCTTTTTCCGGGGAGTGCGAAGCTTCTTGCTGTCGCGCATATACGCGACGAATTCCGTCAAGGTGGCTTCCGTCAGGTCGGAGAACTTGATGTTCTTCTTGAAAGTGGTCAGATCGACACGCATCGCCTCCATCTTCTCGAAGGTAGCTTCCGTCCAGGCGTTCTTTTCGCCGCATTCTTTCAGGAACATATCATAGGTCTTGAAGAAATCCGGCTCTTTTGGCTTGCGCTCCTTCTTCGGCTCCGGAGCCGGTCGCTGAGGGACAGTACCGTGCAAACGGGCCTCGTACCTTTCCTGAACCTGTTGCTTGGTCGGAATGATATCGTTACCCTCGAAAAACTTGAAGGTCGATTCCATCTGCTCACGACAATTCCGGAGCGTGGTGTTGATCTTAAGTGCGGTCTCTCCTCTCTGGCCCTTATAGTTCGATTTGACAAGTTGGTTCTCTTCGTCCCAGGCAGAAAGGTCTTCTATCTGACAACCGGTAGAGGTAATCAGACGGAGGCTGTTGAACGTAACGTGCTGCTGGATCTGATAGGCAGTTTTAGTCTTCCCGTAGGGGCGGAGTTTGAAGGCGATTCGGTACTTGAGGTTCATAATTCGTTCACATTCGTAATCACAAAGTGTGACAAAAGTGTGACAAATTTCTGAATATTCCAACACATGCGTCTAAAAAATAGCATTGATTATAAACGCTTTCCAGAGCCTTCTAGAGGGGACTGGACTAGATTTACGATTCTCGTCCTCTCCGCAACCCTTTTGGGACCATGCAGCCGGCTGCGCAAGCAGCTGGCTGTTTTTGTTGTCCGGCGAACGGGGAGCTCGCTCCCCGGACGACGGATAACGAAAACAGACAAGAGGTCCGAAGGACCGGCGGCTGCATGATCCCAAAAGGTTGCCCGGACCCCCGCGGGCGGCCCCGAGATGCCGCAAGCGCAGCGCCGCGGAATCTCGTCCACCCTCGCATCGTCCTTTCGCCAACCAGCCGCACATCGGCCCCCCCCCTATGGACATACAAAACGCCCCACCTCGTGCGCCAAGGGCCGAGATCGGGCAATGGCGCACCGCAACCACCCGCACAGCGCACGGAAGCGGCATCCCAGTGCGGCTGTTTGACGAAGAGCGTTATCGTGGACTTCTTTCAAGGTCATCTTGAGAGGTCGAGGGGGCACTTTTTTTGCATTGATAGACGTAAATTGTTTGATTTCGAACTTCTACGATGAAACGCATCCTTCTATGTCTTCTGTGTTTTATGAGTCTATCCGCATATGCACAGCATACTGTTATCGTCAATCCTGACGGGACTCATTCTGTCGCCCTACAGACGGGCAGCAACATAACGGTAGTCAATCCTGACGGTTCTCACTCTACTGGCATACAGACCGGTAACATCATAACGGTAGTCAATCCTGACGGAACTCATTCTACTGGCTTACTGACCGGTAGCAGCACAACGATAGTCAATCCTAACGGTACTCACACTACCTTCATAGAGACCGGCAACGATAATACAACCGCCCGGAACAAGGACTCCCTCGACAGGGTTGTGGTCAGCGCCATTTGTGCCGAACCCGCAAACATCATCAGGGATATCCCGCAGCAAGTCGAGTATATCACCGTTTATACGCAATATAGGAAACCTAAATCGGCCGTGGAGAAGGCTGTTTATGGAGAAGGCCCTTATCTGTGTCCTTATGTCATCCGCTTTCAAGATTCGACGGCCCTTACTATCCCGGAAAAACAAATGAAGAAGGTGATCAAAAGGCTCAAGAGAATCCCTGTCGAACAGATAGAGTTCGTGGGTTTTGAATTGGAGCACATCGGCAATATGCTGGATGATGAAGGCGCCCAAAGGGCCTCTGCAACAGTTGCAGGCTATGGGCTTCACGATTATGCGAAACGGGATACGCCTGTATATTACTACAGACGTAAGTAAATACCTATTTATCAAAGCATTTCGCCAGGCGCGGAATTGATGTCTGTCCGAAGTAAAAATGCACCAAAGCTGCACCAATGTGTGACAAAAGGGAGAGTATCACTGGAAAGAATCTGTAGGATCGTGTTCTTCCAGCCAGGATTCCAGGATGCGGCAGTAGTCTTCGTGGCGGTCCACGAAGCACATATGGCGGGCGCCTTCCATCAGTTCCCAGCGGCTGCCGGGGATTCCCTCGTACATGGAGCGGGCGACAGCAGGTGTGCACAGGTCCTCTGAGCCGCTGAAGAGCAGACAAGGGCAGTGAATCTCGCCCAGACGGTCGATGTATTCAAAATCTCCGAGGCTGCCGGTGGGTACATATTCGTTCGGCCCCCAGCCGTAAAGATACGCTTCATAGCCGAAACGCTTGGGGCGGGTCAGGCATTCGGGGCTGTTTTCGTCCGTGCTGGCGCAGTGCAGGGCCATGAACCGGTCATTCGCGCGGAGGTAGGCGGGATCGTCAAATTTGCCCGTCTGCTCGGCATGGCGGATGGCCTCCTGGTCCTCTTCAGGCATCAGGCCGATCATCCGGTGCTGTTCGCTGGCCCAGAGGCTGGAGGAGGCGTGGCCGCTGGAAATGATGGCCGAGCAGATGCCTTGGGGCTTCTTCTCGATGAGGTAGGCAATGATGAGCATGCCGCCCCAGGACTGCCCCAGGATGTGGAGCCGGTCGAGATGCAGGTACTCCCGCAGGGCGATGAGTTCGTTCATCCACGTATCCTGTGTCCACAGTTCCGGATGCCCGTCCACGAAGGAATTGCCGCATCCGATCTGGTCGTAGGAGATCACCTGGCGCCCCGTTTCCTCCGCCACGCGGTCGAGTACTTCAAAATAATTGTGGGTGCTGCCAGGCCCACCGTGTAAAAGCAGCAGTGGCATCTTGTCCTTGGAAGCCGTTCCTACAATCCGGTAGTACGTCTTGTAGCCCAGAAAGGGCATGTATCCCTCTTCGATTTTCATATCAGTTGTTTATGAGTGTCAAGATAAATAGCGGAAATAAAGGTAATTATTTCTGGCCTCGATTCAAAATTACTCCGATCTTGGTAAACATTCTGGAGATTCCTGCGCAAAGTGACCCGGCCGTCACGATAGGGTACTTTCGAGCTCTTATGCAAGTGCGAAGCGTTCATACAGCGTTTCAACGTCCCTCAGTTCACCGGCGTCATGACACGGGAAGCCTTCTGAGACAACACCCCCGGCGCCTGATTAAAATGCACCATAACGGCTCTAAATGACCAGGGGCAAATTTCTCAAAAAGGAAGGGCTGGTAAACTGCTTACAAGTTGTAAGCACTTGAAATTGATTAGATAAGCCACCCCATCATTCCTGGCCCCAACCGGGAATCCGTGTCGCTAATTGTTTGCAGAATCGGGAAAATGTATTACCTTTGCATCAGCGATTCTACGGATTCGCTAATCTCTGGGCTGACGATTGCTACGTCAGCCCTCCGTATTATATAGCGGTCTTACTTCTCTGTCCTAAATCCATAGTATTCCACGGTCATTCCTAAGTCACCAACCAGATTCTCATCATTTAGTCTTTTTTTTGTACTCTCTTCTGAGTCAATGGCTTTGAATACAATGTCGATTATTCGAAGGCCTTTAGGGTAACGGAAGCCTTCACTACGTCGTCGACCGCGTATATTGATAGAAATGTGGCCCTTGTCTTTTTTCTGGCTTCGGTATAGGAGCAAATCAGATTTGAAGCCTCTCCACCTCGTATTGACTTCACATACGTCATAGCCAACCTTGCGGAGGTCGAATGACTTGTTCACTTGAGAGAATGACGAAGCAAATGGATGGATGGTAATGGTGCCTTTATCGAAGATTTCCTTGAGGATGTCCCTGGTCTTCTCGTACATGGGATTTCTTCCGTAGCTGAAGGATTCTCCCTTCGATTGTGGCGGTGAAGGTATTGATACGATCCATTTGCGATCTTCGTCCGTACCTGTCAGAAACTCTTTCAACTCTGCTTTATCCAGGGCTTGGTAGTTTATGTCTATCTCGATGCATTTGAGATGGTTATCAACAATAATTTGGCGCTTTTTGCTATCGACTTTATGGCTGACATAGAACTCAATGAGAAGACGTTCGCCATTGTCCATAATACCTTCAGCATCTGGTCTGATTCCGTAGCGGTCATCCCATTCTCAATCTCAACATTTCGGATACGAACAGAGCCGGAGGGAAAGAAAGAGCCGTTGGACTTAGGTAACATTATTCGCCCGGTTTCTTGAAGGATTACCTTCGCCAAAAGGTGTAGAGAAGATTCGTAGGCTCCTTCACATTCATGCCCTTGCGCATGAGCAAAATGGTGTATACGTGTCCCTGGTTCAGGCCATCTCCCGCCATTCTTGGCATAAAGTGGGGCATTACAGTGGGGGCAGCGGCAAGCACACTTGGCACCTTTGGCGACATCATCGACGTGGACGAGGGCTCCGCCTTCATCCAACGCATAGGTCAGAAATGCACCCATGGCTAGAACTTCCTTTCGATGAACTTCAGAAGATCGCCTTCCAAGTACTTGATGCCCTGAGGAGCACGGAGGAATCCGTGCTTCAATAGATTCTCTTCGGTGAGCTTACCAGATCGTGATTCTTTGACCAAGCGAAGAAGAGCGTATTTGGTTTGGGATTCATCCTGGATGCGTTCCTTATCTACCCAGAACTCCTCCTCTTTTGCCATCCAGCGGTCATAAGGTTCATCGACCTGCTCTACCGTCATCTTATACTTAATTGCTCGGTCTTCAGACACGTAGACATATACAATATCCCCAATGTTGATATTGTACCGTGTCTGCTGCCAATGGTATTCACCATATTTCGCTAAGCAATCAGCCAGACGGAAGGTAGAATTCTTGGCTGTAATCATTAGGCTGCGATGGTCCTCAGGGATTTCACGTGCGGCGCGGTGGACCTCGTAATGATTGCTGGCGGCACCAATCGGCACAATCTCTACAGAACAATCCATAGCTGCAGCAATCTTACAAAGGACATCAAGCCCAGGAGAGAACTTTCCCTTCTCAATGCGAGAGAGGTTGGAGGCATCTATATCGGCATACTCAGCCAACTCTTTAGCTTCCAGACGGCGCTCTTCACGCAGGGCGCGAATCTGAGCACCGATGCGCTCCCTTTCATTGTCACGATCCGGGCCATACCAATACGGTGCCGCCCAACACCCATTCACCATCATTTCCCGATAAATCGGTCCCATGATGACGGACGGGTCTCCTTTGTAATATTTGTCGAAGAGATAAGCAATGACACGAGCGTCTTGCTCTTGAAGTGGCATAGGGACCACTCGATTCAGTCCCACTGTGAAACGGTCACCTAGTGGCGTTTCAACCGTCACCTTATTCAGGCTGACGAATTTGACTTTAGTTTGTACTTCCATAATACTTAATAGCTACGGGGAATTCCCCTAAAATCTGTATTACGGAAGCAAATATAGAAAGAATAATTCGATTTGCAAATTATACAATTGAATTATACTCGGTGTGTTTCGTTAAAGTATCAACTGTCGATTGTTAGCCGTTTCTGCTACCCTGTTCGAATTATATTCCTAACTTTGCCTAAAGCAGGCAGATACAGAATACCCTTTTCGAATACAGAGAACATGAAACTTGGAGTCTACGAGCAAATTATTAATGATCTCTTTGAAGAGAAGATATCCTCTCTAGATCGGACTCGGTTTTACATAGGAGAACGCCCCATCGCCAAAAATGAGGTGGCAAAACTTCTTTCGATGTATTTGACAAATATATTTGAACAAGTTCTCACAGAAGTTGTTGATTCCTCTGATGAGGAGGAAGAGAGTAATGATTCTTCTATCCAGAACGGGCTAAATCTGGCAAATTCGATTATTCGCAAGCTTGTCTCAGACTTTCATCTTGACTCCGGTAATCTTGTTTCCGCCCAGGCGAGAATCCTAACTGCAGTTATTGATAAGACACAATTTGATTATCCGGATTTAGCTAAACGCCTTTCGGAAATAATGCCTATAAATGGTCTTGTTAATGGCGCTCTATTCACTGGAAAAGGAATAAAGCTGTATACAGAACTTCAGAAAGAGATTGCGTCTTCGGACGAAATCCGTTTGATGGTTTCCTTCATTAAGAAACGCGGCCTCGCACTTATATTGCCTCAGCTAAAAGACTTTACCAATAGAGGTGGACAATTAAAAGTGATTACTACGACTTATATGCAGGCTACAGACTACGAGGCTGTTTTGCAACTCTCTTCGCTAAAGAACACAGAGATTAAAATCACATACGACATAACGGAAGAACGGCTTCATGCCAAAGCGTACATCTTTTTACGCGAAACAGGCTTTAATACGGCTTATGTCGGATCTTCTAATCTCTCCGAGCAGGCTCTTGACACGGGTGCTGAGTGGAATGTGAAGGTCACGCAACTTGAGCAGCCGAAGATGATGAAAACAATCGTTGGTGCTTTCGAAGCTGCATGGTGGGCAGAGGGATATGAAGCATTTGTGGCTGGAGAGGATAATGACCGTTTAAAAGAAGCCCTTAATGGCGAAGTGAACAACGATATTGACTTTAATACGCTCAAAGGGCTAATTCGACCATTCGACTATCAACAAGAAATATTGGAGCGCCTGCAGGTTGAACGCGAGGTACGAAACCATTGGAGGAATCTCGTAGTTGCTGCAACAGGAACAGGAAAAACGGTAATGGCAGCAAGTGATTATAAGTCGTTTACCGAGCAGCACGATCGTGCTCGTCTTCTGTTTGTTGCCCATCGGGAAGAAATTCTTAAACAAAGCCTCCAAACTTTTCGAAATGTCCTTTGCGACTACAATTTTGGCGAAAAATGGTATGCTGGAGAAGAGCCAGCCAATTACGAACACGTCTTTGCCTCTAAGGATACATTAAACAATCACCTGGAAGAATTACATTTGCCCGCGGATTACTACGACTACATAATAATAGATGAAGTCCATCATGTAGCAGCCTCATCTTATCGCAAAATCATCAATTATTTCACGCCGAAGATTTTGTTGGGACTAACCGCTACCCCGGAGAGAATGGATGGAGAAGATATTACACAAGATTTTGACGGAATCATCTCAGCAGAAATAAGACTTGATGATGCCTTGAATAAAGGTTTACTTGCGCCATTCCACTATTACGGGATCACAGATTCAGTGGATTATTCAGAAGTGGCTTGGGAGAAAGGTCAATATGTCGCTTCAGAGTTATCTCGAATCTACACCGCCAATGATTCTCGAACTGCCGTTATTCTGCAATCTCTACAGCGTTATTTGACTGACATACGAAACGTTCGCGCCCTATGTTTCTGTGTGAGTCAAGAGCATGCCAAATACATGGCATCCAAGTTTATACTATGCGGACTTAAAGCTGCTTTTCTCACGAGTGAAAATGAACCAATGCGAGCTCCTCTTTACCGGCGATTAAAGAATAAGGAAATTAATTACTTGTTCGTCGTAGATATGTTCAACGAGGGTGTGGATATCCCAGAAGTCGATACCATTCTTTTCCTTCGCCCGACAAATAGCCTCACTGTTTTTATTCAACAATTCGGTCGTGGTCTCCGTAAAGCAGAAGGGAAAACACATGTCAACATTCTAGACTATGTCGGTAATAGCCGCGCAGAGTTTAACTATACTGATCGGATGCGAGTGATGCTGGGACGTACATCGATGAGCGTGGCCGAAGAAATGGAAAGAGACTGTCCGCACTTACCTTTAGGATGTCAGATAATGCTCGAGCCTAAAGCGAAAGAGTATATCATGAACAACATTCGAGGTGCTATTCAACGTTTCACAGCGCGACGGATTAATGCACTTGTGCAGAACTTTGAGAAGAATCATTCAGTACCTCTTTCTTTATCCTCTTTTGTTCGGATTTATCAAGCCCCTCTGGAAAAAATCTATAGGGGAAGAACGTGGAACCAAACATTATATGAAGCTGGAGTAGCTCAAGACTGCTCCTCATTTAATGTTGAATTAAGCCGAGCGGTATTCCGTAAATGGCTGGCGACTGATTCATATTCATACCTGAACTTCATCAAGCAACTCGCGGAAATGTCGTTCAAGGTCAATGTCGATAAAATGAGTTCTATCGAACAAAAATGGCTATTAATGCTTTACTATGATCTATTTGAGGACGCTGGACGGTTCAACACTCTTCAAGAGATGGTTAATGCATTGGGCAAAGACGCCATTTTCTGTAAAGAGTTGGGAGAAGTAATGAATTTGATTCTGCAAAGCAACAATGCCTATGAAAAAGAAGATAATTCTCTCATTCCCGATTTCCCGTTAAAACTCCACGGAATCTATACAAAGGCTCAAATCCAGGTTGCAATTGGAACGTCAACTCTAAAGAGGAAATCCTCCGCTAGAGAAGGAGTGGAGCGCAATCGGCAAATGAACATTGAGGCGATGTTTGTCGATATTATTAAGAATCGAGAAGAAGGATCTACAACTGATTATGACGACAAGGCTCTCTCTCCTGATCTGTTCCAGTGGGACACTCAGAATCGTGTAAGACCGGAATCAAATGAAGGGCAGGCTTATATCAAACAAACGCAGACCATGCTTCTCTTTGTGCGTGAACAAAAGAACTTCGTAGAAGATAAGTCTCGTACAATGGGATATGTCTATTTAGGGCGAGTAACACTAAAAGACTGGGAATACAAAAACCTCGGCATCCGCTCTCAAATGCAGATTAAATGGAATATGGTGGAACCTATTCCTGGTAGCGTAATGCACTTTGCGCGAATCAAAGAGATTGCCTAATACTGGAATCTCCAATTATTAACGCGCTCAGAACGCCCTCATAAACTGTTTCGTACTGTCGAATAGTCCTTGAGTATCGACATTCCATTCATTCTCAAACTCGAAAGGAGTCCTCCACTCATGAGGAAGCAGCATAACTTCTTCCTCGGTCATAGCGACAATTTCAAGGTACCCTATTTCAGGGGGTTAACCTCAAGTCGGACCGCGAGCGTTCGTGTTTTAAAAACACATTTTCAAAAGAAATCCGTGTTCCCGGAAAACAATTTCTACCGTTACCTCAGATTGTTTCGAATTCAATAAATCGTAAATCCGAATCCAGAAAGAAAGAAATCTCAGATTAAGAGACGAAATCCCTGAATCGGCCGATTACAGTCGATTGTATTCCAATTCGAAACGGTATTCTTTCATCACGGAAGATTGACTGTCTGCGGCCACCCAGCGGGACAGTTTGCAGACGACCTTCAGGTAGAGGGAGGACTCACTTTGCGCATCAAGCGCATTGATGATTCTTTTGCACTCCTCTTCACAGGCTTTCACCTTGGTCAGGGTATTATCGTATCGGTTCTCGGCGTTTTTGTCTTCGGCATCAAACCTGTCATTGACGATATCGACCGTCCAGGATTGCATCCCCAGATTCGCTTTTTCGAACACGGAGATGATCTCGTCAAAGGCCTTCCGGACCTCGGGGTCCGATATGCTTTGGGGCGGTGTGAATTCCTCGATGTTGAAATCGATTTGATACATCGTCGGCTTGATATGCTGTGCACAGGAAGCGAATATCCCCGACATGAGAACGAGTCCTAAGAGGATGAAAAACACCTGGCGACCGGATCCGTCGCGGAAAAAGTTGCTGAACTTATGCATCATGTAAAACTGTGTTTATCAAATCTTGAAGTCATTTAGAGGAAAGTCTCAGAACCGGAACGCCAGCCCGCCGTTCAGGGTGAAGAACCAGCGGAGCGGGGTCGTCGTCGATTTCAGCACGTCGGGACCGTTTTCGCCGGAGTCCACATGATAAAGGTAGTTGCCCGTCAGGTTGTAGTGGAAGGCCGGGGTCAATTTGAGGTCGAAGCGCCAGATGCTGTAATTGAGGGTCATTCCGGCGTCCAGGGTCAACGAGAAGGCGTTTTTCTTCTCCACCCAGGTATCTTCCCAATACTGCCCTGAGCCGCCCCAGGAAGTCCTTCCGGGCCGCTCTGAGGCGCCGGCGATGTATCCGGGCGTCATCCCGGCAAAGAACTCCATATCGCTGAACAGATTGACCAGGAAACCGCCGAGAAAGCCCCCCGCATCCCCGCTGCCATAGGGATGCCGGTAAACCATCGCATCCCGGGCCCCGATGACGCCGGACTCGAAACGCTCCTGGGCCGACTTTGACTTGGTCCGGTACGCGAAGGCGACCGGAACGCCGAAGACGTCATTGATATTCGCCGTACTGGCGGCATACTGGAACCCGGCCCGGAAGCCGAGGCCGTTGTAATGGAACTGTCCATAACTGACGCCGAGCATCATGTCGCTTCCGATCATACTCTTGTCGGACATCGGGACATTGAGCCCGACCTGCAGGCCGATATCCCGCGTCTGGGCCCATGCGCCGCCGCTCAAGGCGACCAGCGCGCAAACAACAATCCATTTTGCTTTCATAAGTGCCCCTCTTCCAGCAAGAAACGCGCCAGGAAGACGCAGAAGAATCACCCCATCGCTCCGCCCAGGAGGCGGATGAACCAGTTGCGAATCCGCCGGAAGATGGACCATTTCTGGACCTCCGCGGGCTTGACCTCCAAGCAGTGTTCCTGGAGGTCGGAGAGGAAGATTTCCGCGTATTTCCGGCAGATCCGTTCGTCGTACAGGATCGTGACCATCTCATAGTTCAGGAACAGGCTCAGGTTGTCCATATTGGCCGATCCGAGGATTACGAGATAGTCGTCGCTCAGGTACAGCTTCGCGTGCATCGTGTGTTCCTGCCACTCGTAGATGCGGACGCCGGCCGCCAGGAGGCCGTCGTACATGGACTCCGCCATGCCCTTTTCCGGGCCCACGTCGTTGATGCCCGGCACGATCCAGCGGACGTCCACGCCGCGGCGGGCCGCCTCCTGCAGGGCCTGGATGGTGGTCTCCGGCGGCGGCGTATAGGGATTGTAGAACCAGAAATACTTCTTGGCGTGCCGGATGGCCCATTCGAAGCCGTTCCGGATGGGAAGCTTGCGGTCCGCCGGCGTATCCGGGACGACCTGCATGGTCACGTCGAAGTACTGCGGTTTCCCCGGGACGGTGTCCGCCCGGGCGGCCGCGGCGAGGTCCGGGTCCACGTACGGGTCCTCGGCCCGGGGCGCCACGAGCCGCTGCTGGCGGCGGTAGGCCCGGGTCAGGTCGGCCACGACGGGGCCGGTGACCCGGAAGTCCACGTCGTGCCAGTCGAAGAAGTACTTGTCCTGGATGTTGCGGCTGCCCACCAGGGCGGTCTTTCCGTCCAGGAGCGTGAGCTTCCGATGGTCCCGGTGGGTGGCCAGGCTGGGAAAGTTGTAGTCCAGGAAGAACGCCGGCTGATGGAAGGTATTCACCCGCGCACCCACGGACCGGAGCCCCTTCAGCGCCGCCCGGTCCTCGTTCGTATTGGCCGACTTGTCCAGGATAATCCGGACATCGATTCCCTCGGCCGCCCGTGCGGCCAGGATGCCTGCGAGCAAGGTGCCGCAGGTATCCAGCCGGAAACGGTAGGGCTCCACGTAGATGGACTTTTTGGCCTTCCGGAACTCGTCCTTGAGCAGTTCCCAGTTCTCCTGTCCATCGGCGATGAGGGTCACGGTATTGCCCTGCGTAGGCCGCATGTCCACGTCCTTTTCCATCAGGGCGGCCAGCTCCTGATATTCGGGCCGTACGCCCGCGTAGCGGGACGAATCCATCACCTCGGGCACATACGACGCGTGCATCGGCGCACGGTAGCCGCAGCCGGCCAGGAACAGGCCGCTGCACAGCAGGATCAGGATCGCGGACGTCCGGCGAAGCATCGCTCCCCTACTTGTTCATGGCCTCCACCACCTCCTGGGCGGCGAGACAAAGCAGGATGTACTGAGGCGCGGTGTTGATGCAGCACTCGTTCTCGCCCCAATGGAACGGATAGTCGTCCTTGTTCTCGAAGAAATCGTCCTTCACCAGCAGGCCCGGGACAATGCCGCCGGGGATAACGCTGTAGTCCGCACGGTTGTTGCTATAGGCGACCTTCTTCGTGTTCACACCCACGGAGGTCACGAAGGAGACGTTGCTGTAGGGATGGCAGCCGAAGATGAAGTTCAGCCCGGCGAGGACATATTCCGGATCGATCTGGTCCGGGAAGTACTTCCAGACGCGGTAGCAGTTGTAGGCGCCGTTGATGATGGAGGCGTTGCCGGCCCAGCCGGAACCGCCGATGGACACGCCGTACGGGTTGTCCTTGCCGCCGCGGGTGATGACCTCCACATAGGCCGGAATCAGGGACCGGACCTTGGCCTGGAACTTCTTGTCCATGTACGGGTAGATCTTGAGCGCCGCAGTGAGGTTCGGACCGCCGGTGAACTGCGTGGAGAACATGCCGTTCTGCACATTTCCGCCATCGCGCGGACCCGTGGGCTTGGCGTCCAGCTGCTTCTCGACAAGCGGGAGGAAGAAGTCCTTGTACTGCTTGTCGCCAGTGGCGATCCAGAGCTCGATGGCCGCGTTGATACGCGGATCTCCGCCGAAGCCGCCCCAGCGGCCCTGGACCGGGTTCTTCGCCGGATCGGCCGCATCAAAGTGCTTCTCCCACAGCATCTTCGCATTCTTCAGGGAGCGCTCGGCCTCCTCCGGATAGTAGTCCTTGAGAGCCGGATAGGCCGCCGCCAGCGAGACGATGTCCTGCATCACGCCCGCGGCGCTGAAGCGGCTCGTGAACACGAACCGGTCGTCGAGGGTGCCGGAGCGGTCGCCGCGCACCTCGTACGGCTTGAGCGTCGGGTCGTAGATCTTGCCGTCGGTGAGCGTCAACGCGTCGCCGAGGTGGTGGTAGTGGTGCATGTCGGGCTGGCCGATAACCTGCGCCACGAAGCCGATGTTCTCCACCTGCGCGTTGATGTTCAGGGTGCCGTGCATGATCAGCTCCACATTGTCCGGAACACCGTCCGGGACGTGGATGTCGGCATACTGCGTCTTCTGGTCGATGAGGGTCTGGTCCCGCAGGGGCTTGAACTCGCGCCATATGTAGGCCAGGTCCTGCGTGGTGTTCAGCACGGAATTCGCCTGGATATCGAAGTCGCCGGCGTCATACCAGCCGCCCACGGCGAGCCCCGGAATGTGCTCCAGGGGCTGGTATTTGTCGTTCGTCTCGTCCCCCTGGAAATAGCCGTCGTGCAGGCGGACATTGGCCGGCGCCTGCAGGGCGTCGTCCATGTTCGCGCGCCCGTGCCAGATCCGGTACGCCTCGTTCACCTCCATGTGGTCCATGTTCACGACCAGGGAAACGTCCATCGTCGGATGCCACTTGTCGCTGTAAATGTCCTTGTCAATCGGGAATGCGTTCGTTTCCACGCCCTGGTAATCGATGCAGTACAGGCCGGGCTCGCGGACGTCGGAAAAGTCGATCTGCACGTAGTTGTAGCGGTGGTGGAAGACGCCCCAGACTTTGGCGGGAACCGTCTTTGCGGTGGTCTTGGTGCCATCCGGGTTCACCCGCAGGATGCGGGCCTCGGGCGCGGGCGTGTCGTTGCGGTCGAGCTCGACCACGGCCACCTTCTTCTGCGCCGGAGAATAGCCCACCTGCGAGAAACCGATGTTCGCAGGTCGGATCCAATCCTTGGAAACGCTGGGTTCCAGGTACCACTCCACGACCGTGCCGGTCTTGCCGCCGGGCAGGAGCGAGCGCAGCACGAACATGCCGTTCTGCGCGAGATGACGGCCGTCATAGATGCCGATTTCCGTCTCGGACTTCACGCCCACGCGGAGCGCCTCGTCCTCCGGGGCCAGCACGATCTGGTGGCCGACGGACATGGGCTTCGCCACGAGGAAGTCGCCGCGGCCGCGGTCGTCGAAGGTGCTCTCGCCGAAGTACTGCGTGATCTTCTCCGACACCGGATGGACCTCCGTGTCGTGCATCGGATACTTCGGAAGGATGCGCGCAAGGCCGTCCACGAGGTAGTTCTTGCCGAAGTACGAGGCCGGGAAGAACTCCAGGTTCAGGCCCGCCTTGCCCACGAGGTTTTCCGGCACGGGCTTGTCCAGGATCACCTGGATCAGGCAGCCGCCGTCCTTGGGCGTCACCCGGAACTTGGCCGCGAAGTCGTAGTCCGTATGGGTGAGCGTGACCTGGACGAAGTTGCCTTCGCGGTCCACGATCCGGTCGGACACCGTGCCGAAGATATCCCACTGTTCCGGGGTGTTCATCAGGCGGATGCCGCCGCCGGTGGCGAGGCGCTCGCCGCGCTGGATGATCTCCAGGCCCGCGAACTTCTCGTCATAGAACCCGCCGTTGTACAGGTTGTTGTACACGAGCACGTTCGTTCCCCGCGCCTCGAAATAGCCGAGGTCGTTCATGGTCAAGGTCTGGGCCGGGGCCGGCTTTGCCAGCAGGAGGGCCGCCACGGCGGCCGCACAGAGGGTCAGGAGTTTACGCATATCAAGGATTGGTTTTTGTATTATCTACCCAAAGTGGTGTAAAGATAATAAATACTTCTATCATAAGCAATAAAAAGAAGGCCGGCCCCCGCGCTTGTTGAAGGGCCGGCCCACTAATCCACGATTGGGTCACACGTCACTAGAACAGCCAGCGGACACCGCCGCTCACGATGCCCTGCCAGCCGACGCCGACCTCCAGGAAGCCGCGGAACTGCTCGCCGCCGAAGTCCACGCCGACGGGCGTAGCCTGGAAGGCGACCGAGAAGTTGTCCTTCGAATCGCCGCCGTTCGCGAAGAAATAGCCCGCGCCCGCAGCCAGCTTGGAATACAGTCCCACGTGCGCCCGGTTCAGCCACGCGAACTTCACCAGCGGCATTGCGCTGAGACAACCCAGTTTGAAATCGCCGTTGGGCGTCTTGTTGCCGTCCTTGTCCACACTGACGGTCTTCGCCGTCATATAATCGCACAGGACCGTCCCTCCGAAGCCGAACCAGTCATTGGTATAATGCACATACTCCACGCCCGCGGCGCCGAACATATGCGGATTCTCGAAAGAGGCATGCCCCAGGGAGAACATCGCTCCGAATACTTCGCCCATCACATAGGCAAACTGCGGAACCGTGGCCTGCCCATACACAATGGAAAACTCGTTCCGGTCCTTGTCATTCTTGGCAAAGACGGGACACACGACAATCAGGCACAGGAATAGCGTTATCTGTTTTTTCATGGTGGTTTCAAGTCATTGAGGACAAAGATAATCAAATATTTGTAAATCCGACATCCTCCATAAAGTGGAAGCAGGTAAGTACAAGAAAATGTTAAATTAGTATTAGAGCCACATAATAATACACACGTCATGCCCGACCTGATCGGGCATCTCTCGTATCAAAACATATACGGAAAAGGGAGCGCCGGAACGCTCCCTGAAGCCAAAAGGACGGAAGAAGACTACCCTATCGGGTACTGATCCTTATCGTTATCCCAGGCGTATCCCAAGCTCGCCTGAGGTACGGACGGACTTTCACGATCTTGCCCGATTGATTTCGCGTATGCGATTTCACCCGAACAAGGACGGGCACTCTGACTTCTGCTTGAAGTTGCATGCCGGCTTTAGATCTGCAGTTTCCTTTCATGTGAAAAATACTAATACTTGTGAAACGCAATCTGGCGGCTTGAAGACTACATCCCCTCTGGCTCTCTTCCTCTTTCAAATAAGAAAAGGCATCTCGCTTGGGTTGAGATGCCTTTGAGGCGTATTAGTAATGTCATTTCACATGACACAACAAAGTTACGAATTAAATTGATTCCCGCAAGAATAAACCGAGAAAAAGGGGGAGGCGTCGCTGTAAATGCTATTACTTTTTAGTTTATGAGAGCGGGTTTCGCCGCTCTCGTTTTTTAGATCTTCTCCACCAACTCATCCAGACTGCCAGCCACCCCGGCGAAGAGCTTGTACATGAGCTCGGGCTCGACCATTTCGGGGATGTAGGCGATGACACGTTTGCCGGCGCCGGCCATCCAGCCGGCTTCGGTGTGGGCGCTGCGGCCGCAGGGAAGGACGAGGACGCAGGTGTCGGCCCAAGTGAGGGCGTCGATGTCGGCCTGGAACTGGCGCTCGGCGAGGGGATGGCGGAGGCCTTCGGCGTACTGGGCGTAGGTCCAGTTCGGAGCGTCGGGGTCGATGTCGGTCCAATGGAAGCCGGCGCCGCCGTGGGGCGGGTTGCGGAAGTCGTAGACTTCGTGCCCCGCTTCCCGCAGGCGCTTTACCACATCGGGGAAGTATGGATTCCTCCAACTGGAGGCGACGTAGATCCTGGCCATAGCGCGATTCGTTGGTTGTTACTTTGTTTGTTTCAAAGATACGCATTCTTTCCGGTATTATTCCTTATATTTGCTTGTTAATGACACCGAAACGACTACTTAAGCATATGAAAAGAATCCTTACCACCATTGTCCTTGCGTGCGTCCTTACGTCCGCCTGGGCCCAGGATTTCCCCGCTGGAATGCGGAACGAAATCGTCGAAATCGAACAGAACGAGGACGAGTATTCCCTCTTCACCTATAAGGACGAGGACGGCGCCTTCGGGTACTACCTGAGCCTCGGCCGCGTATTCCCGATCCTGGAAGCCGAGATTTTCGGCGGCCAGACTTCCCTCAGCCATATCGACGAGACCTGCCTGTGCCTGGGCGCGACGAAGGAGGAGGCCCTAGCCACGATCGAGTCGATGCTGGCGCTTCTCGAGGAGGCGCCCGGCACGACGGCGGCGTTCCAGTGCCGCCGCGCCTCGGGCGGCGAACGCCTGTCCGTGCCGGACCAGGCGAACTGCGTCGTCGTCAAGCGTTTCCTGCAAGGCAAACGCCTCAACTTCCAGTTCGTCAGCGGCGGGCGTACCGCCGATGTCGACCTGACCCGCTCCACCCTCAAGGCCCTTCGCTGGAACCTCAACCTGGGCAAGAAGCTCGGGCTTAACGACTAATCCCCGTGGATAAGTTTTCCCGTCTCTGCCTTTTCCTGGCGGCCGCGGCGACCCTTGCGGCCGCTTGCCAATCTCCGGCCCCCGCCCCGCTCAAGCCCCGCCTCGTCGTGCTCACCGACATCGGCCCGGCCGAGGTGGAGCCGGACGACAACGAGTCGGCCGTCCGCCTGCTCGCCTATGCCGACCGCTTCGAGATCGAAGCCCTCATCACCACCATCGGCTGGAACTGCGACCCGTACCCGGAGGAATGGGCGGAATACCTGCACCGCGTCATCGACGGATATGAGGTCGATGTCAACAATCTCATGAAACGGTCCGGGCAGACCGGGTTCCGGAGCCCGGAGGAGGAGCAGGGCGCCCAGGCGCTCGGGTACTGGCCCAGCGCCGGCTACCTGCGGAGCCGCGCGGTGATGGGCAGCACCCGCGCCGGCATCGGCGTCATCGGCGAAGGGAACGACTCCCCCGGCAGCGAGCTCCTGATCCGCCTCGCCGACGAGGACGATCCCCGGCCCATCTGGGTGTGCTCCTGGGGCGGGGCCAACACCCTCTCCCAGGCCATCTGGAAAGTGCAGCAGACCCGCTCGGCGGAGGAGCTGAAAGCCTTCCTCCGGAAGTTCCGCCTGTACACCATCACCGACCAGGACATGGTCTGGGCGATGCGCATGAACCGCGCCTACAGCTCCCACCAATGGCTCCGCCGGGAATTTGCCGATGACCTTCTGCTCGTCTGGGACGAAAGCGCCTGGCTCAACCAGAACGCCCTCGGCGTGCAGAACTGGGACAAGTACGCCTCCCTCATCCAGGGCCACGGCGAAATGGGCAAGGTCTATCCCCACTACCTCTGGGGCGTCGAAGGCGACACCCCCAGCTTCCTGAACGTCATGCCCAACGGCCTCAACGATCCCGAGCACCCGGAGCAGGTCGGCTGGGGCGGCTGCCACCAGTTCGGCCTCTCCCCCGACCGCGAGACATCGGCCTGGACCAATTGGCAGGAGCCCCTCAAGGGCATCTCCTCCGCCTACGAACACAAGTTCTACCCCGACGAATTCAACGACTTCGCCGCCCGCATGCAATGGGCCGCCGAGGGCCGCGGCAACCGCAACCCGGTCGTGGTCATCGACGGGAAGCAAGGGCACAAGCGCCTCCGCCTCGAGAACGGCGATGGTCTCGCGCCCATACCTGTAACCGCCCGTCCCGGCATCGCGCTGTGTTTCGACGCCTCCGCCTCCTCCGACCCGGACGGCGACGCCCTACGATTCGAATGGTGGTTCCAGGAATTCCCCGGCCAGACGGTCTACCCCGCCATCGACCAGCCCCAAGGCGCCAAGGTGCAGGTCACCTTCCCCGACAAACCCGGCACCTATCACCTGGTTTGTGAGGTCCACGACACCAGCTCCTTCACCCTCCCCGCCTATCGCCGCATTATCATCACCGTGGAATAGGCCGCCCCTATCCTTTTTACGCTCAGCATGCATGACGTTCAGCATGCATCAGGGAACGTTTTGGGTTCAAAACGTTCCCTCAGCCGTGCTCCAGCACGCGCGAGGGCACATTATCGCCGCTATTCGTTCCCTCGGCCGAGCTCCGGACACCCTGCGAGACCGGCGCACCCTGTAAGACCGGTCATGCTGCACGCATCAAATGCGTACACGATTCTCCTCAAAAAATCGTATCTTTGGGATCGGTAAAATGAAACGAACGATGAAAAAGATTCTGATTTCCCTGGCGGCCGTCGTGATGACGGCGGCCGTATCTGTTTCCTGCATCATTAACATCAATGGGAGCGGATCCACGTGGGTGGGCGATTGCACCGAGGAAGGAATCGACCACACGGAAATCCGCGAGGTCGGACCTTTCCGGGCGCTGTCTTCCAGCCTCCCGTGCAATGTGTATTACGTCCAGGCCGACAAGCAGGAGGTGCGCGTGGAATCCACCGAAGAACTGGCGCCCAAGGTGCTGACGACGGTCGAGAACGAGGTCCTGACCCTCAAGCTTGAGCCCGGCCGGTACCCCAAGCTGATCCTCCGCGTGGTCGTCTCTTCTCCCGACATCGAAAAGCTTTCGGTCAGCGGCAGTGGCAATCTGATCCACGAGGGTGTCCTGCACGCCTCCGGATCCCTGGCCTTGAAGGTGTCGGGAAGCGGCGATATCGTCACGGGCGAAATCGACAGCCGGGATTTCACGGCCCAGTGCAGCGGCAGCGGGAGCATCCGCGTCGGCGAACTGGCCTGCGATGACTTCGGCGGCAAGGTCAGCGGGTCCGGGACCACGCACTTCGGCAGTATTGCCTGCGACGACTTCGAAGCGGGCGTCAGCGGGTCCGGCGGCTTCTATGTCAACAAGCTCACTTCGACAGGCGGCGCTTCGGTGCGGGTTTCCGGCAGCGGCGACGTCCTCCTCAAGGATGCGTCTGTTGACGGAAACATGGACCTGAAAACCGGCGGTTCGGGCGACATCTCCATCAATGGTTCCTGCCACGACGTTACCGCCACCACCACCGGTTCCGGCAACATTTCCGGCAATCTCAAGTACAACAGCATCAGCACGCATACCTCCGGTTCCGGAAACGTAAGCCTGTAGGCTGATACCCCCGATGAATCCCGTCTCTCAGCGCCTTCTGAGCCAGCAGCTCGCGGCCCCGCAGTTCAAGGATCCGGCGGAGGTCGTATCCTGGTTCGGGGCCATGCAGGCCCAGGACTACAAGTCCATGCGCTGGGCCGTGTCCATGCGGACCCGCAGGCCTTCCGGCAAGGCCTTCGAGCAGGCCTACAACGACGGGCGGATCATCCGGACCCATCTGCTGCGCACCACCTGGCAGCTCCTCGCCGGCGAGGACCTGGGCTGGATGCTGAAACTCTGCCGCCGCAAGGCCCTCGCCGGCCTCCGCGGCTGGATGCACGCCAACGGCGTGGACATCCCCGCGGAGGAGGAGAAGCGCATCAGCGGCATCTTCGGCGAGGCGATCGCGGGGCGCGGCAGCGTCCAGAAGGCGTTCCTCGCGGAAGCGCTCCGCGAGCGGGACATTCTCATGACCGAGCAGCGGTTCTCCTACCATCTCCGTCTGGCGGAACTCTCGGGCCTGCTATGCTCGGGGGACCTCCATCCGACCAAACGAACGCTGGCGCTCGCGGCGGAAAAGGTGCGTAATCCTTTGGTTCTGAGCCACGAAGAAGCCCTTGCCCTCCTCACCCGCAAATACTTCCGCAGCCACAGTCCTGCCACGTTGGACGACTACGTCTGGTGGTCCGGGCTGAATGTCAACGACTGCCGGCGCGGCATCGCCGCCCTCGGCGGCGAACTCCGCGCCGAGCGCTGGAAAGGCCGCGACTTTTACGTCCACGCGGACACCCGCACCCGCGGCTTCCGCCGCGGCGGCGTTCTCCTCCTCCCCGCCTTCGACGAATACCTCATCGGCTACAAGAGCCGCGATATCGTCCTCCACCCCGACCACTCGCACCACGCCCATAACAACTCCGGCATCTTCTACCCCATCGTCGCCCTGGACGGCTATATCGTGGGCAACTGGTCCCCCTCCGCCCATGACGGCGGTCTCACGCTCTTCGACGACGAAACCACCCTTCCTACCGAGCCCTTCCATGCGGCTCTCTCCACTTACCGATCCACGATCAAGTCCAAAGTCTAATCTTTTCGATATGAAACGAATCCTGATCCTTGCGTGCGCCCTGGCAATGGCCGCGTGCGCGCAAAAAGCCCAGAGCCCCGTCCTGACGGTCGAGGGCGGGCAGGTCCAAGGCGTGGCGGCCGACATCGCCGGCGTCACCGTGTTCCGCGGCATCCCGTTCGCCGCGCCGCCCATCGGCGAGAACCGCTGGAAGGCGCCGCAGCCTGTTGTGCCGTGGGAGGGCGTGAAAGTCTGCGACACCTTCGGCCATCCGCCGTTCCAGGCCGCGCACTACCCCGGCGGCTACACCACCGAGTGGGGTTACGGCGCGGAGGCGCCCTACAGCGAGGACTGCCTGTACCTGAACGTATGGACCAAGGCGCCCGGCCAGCCGGAGAAGAAGCTTCCGGTGGCCGTGTGGGTGTTCGGCGGCGGCATGCGCGAAGGCTGGAGTTCCGAGCCGGAGTTCGACGGCCAGGAGTGGGCGGCGAAGGACGTCGTCCTCGTTTCCTTCAACTACCGCGTGGGCCCGTTCGGCTTCTTCGCCCATCCCGAGCTCTCCGCGGAGAACCCGGAGCATCCGACCGGCAACTGGGGCACCCTGGACCAGATCCAGGCCCTGAAGTGGGTGAAGGCCAATATCGCCCAGTTCGGCGGCGACCCGGACAACGTGATGCTGTTCGGCCAGAGCGCCGGCGGCCGCAGCACGAAGTTCCTGTCGGCCTCCCCGCTCACCAAAGGCCTCTTCAACAAGGCCGTCATCATGAGCGCCAGCGGCTTCGTAGACCCGCGGAAGCCCGTCGAACCGCCGTTCCCGGGTATGCGCGCGATGCCGCCGCAGCAGCAGCTCACCCTCGCCGACGCGGAGGCCTCCACCAAGGAGGTCGCCGACTGGGCCGGTCTCACCGACCTGCAGAAGCTCCGCCGCGCCTCGACCGAAACCATCTTCGCGATGGGCACCCTCTACAACAGCGCCACCGGCAAGCGCAGTGTCCTCACCGCCTCCCCCATCTCCCCGTACATCGACGGCTATGTCCTCACGGAAGGCTTCGATGAGGCCTGTGTCGACGGTTCCCTGGCCGATGTTCCCTACATGATCGGCTATACCCTCAACGACGCCGGCAACATGCAACCGGTCATCACGGACTTCTGCCTGAACCGCGAAGAGAACGGCGGCAAGGCCTGGGCCTACCAGTTCGCCCGCCCGCTGCCCACGGACGGCCGGCCGAACGTCCTCCAGGGCGCATTCCACTCCTCCGACCTGTGGTTCGTGTTCAAGTCCCTGAAGAACGAACTGCTGGCGCCCCTGGACGCAGGGCGACTGGGACCTCTCCGAGAAGATGCTCACCGCCTGGTCCAACTTCGCCAAGTACAGCGATCCCAACGGCAAAGACGGCGGCGACTGGAAACCCGTCACCGCCGCCCAAAAGGACTTTATGGTGTTCTGCCTGGACGAGAACGATCAGGAGGCCTCCTTCTTAGGCGAACCCAAGAAGGCTCCCCGTCCGTCATTTAGACCGTAACGATACGGCAAATCCACCCGCACGCGCCATTCGGAGATTGAGCACCGTTTCGCTGGTCACCGTCTGGCGCGTGATCGTGTATGCCTTCGGGTTCGTTTCGAAGTCGGCGTCGGGAGCGTCGGCATAGATCGTGGCCTCATACTGGACGCCCGGGGTGAGGAAGTCCAGCTTCACGTCGAACGTGCGGGCGTTCTCGTCCGTCACGCCGCCCAGGAACCAGATGTCATGCTCCTGGCCGTCGGGGTTCGCGAACTCCCAGGCGCCGGACTTGCCGGCGAGGCGGCCGGAGTTCAGCGAGGACATCTTTGGATGACGCGCGGTGATGATGTACGCGCCCGGCTCCGCGTCGATGTACACGCTCTTGTCCCAGTCCACGGCCACGTCCTTGATGAACTGGAACGCGTCCATGAAGTTGGCGTAGTTCTCCGGCAGATCCGCCGCCATCTGCAGCGGGGAGTAGAATGTCACGTACAAGCCCAACTGGTTGCAGATGGTGTGGTGCATGTGCTGCTTGTCGTTCGGATTGTTCACGGACATGTCCGTCTCGAAGATGCCGGGGGTGTAGTCCATCGGGCCGCCCTGCAGGCGGGTGAACGGGAAGATGGTGGTGTGGCCGGGCTTGATGGTGCCGCGGAACTCGGTGCCCATCGCACTCTCGTTGCCGATCATGTTCGGCCAGGTGCGGCACAGGCCCGTCGGACGCACGGCTTCGTGGGCGTTGACCATGATGTGGTGCTTCGCGGCTTCCACGATGGCGTGGTGGTAGTGGTTGATGAGGGCCTGGCTGTAGTGATACTCGCCGTACGGGATGATCTTGCCCACGTAGCCGCTCTTCACGGCGTCGTAGCCGTACTGGTTCATCAGGTCATAGGCTTGCTCCATCCAGCGCTCGTAATTGACGGTGGACGAAGAGCTTTCGTGGTGCATGATGATGCGGATGCCCTTGCTGTGCGCATACTCGTTCAGCGCCGGCAGGTCGAAGTCCGGATACGGGGTGATGAAGTCGAAGACGAAGTCTTTCTGGTGGCCGTACCAGTCTTCCCAACCTTCGTTCCAGCCTTCTACGAGGATGGCGTCGAAACCGTTCTCCGCCGCGAAGTCGATGTAGCGGCGGACGTTCTCGTTGTTCGCACCGTGCCGGCCGTGCGGCTTGGAGGCGGCGTAATCCGTCACGCCCAGCTGCACGGAAGGATAGTCATACGTGTAGGACCACTCGCTCTTGCCGGTGATCATCTCCCACCACACGCCCATATACTTGGTCGGATGGATCCAGGAGACATCCTCGATGGCGCAGGGTTCGTTCAGGTTCAGGATGAGGCGGGAAGCCAGCACGTCGGTGGCCTTCTCGCACACCATCACGGTGCGCCACGGGCTCTTGCAGGGCGCCTGCAGCCGCCCCTTGACGCCCTCGGCGTCCGGGGTCAGGTGCGTCGTGAACACAAAGTTCTTGTCGTCCAGGTCCAGGTTCGTAGTGGGATAATCCAGCACCTCGGCCTCGTGGATATTGATATACAGGCCGTCGGCGGTCTTCATCTGCAGGGCCGTCTGCACGCCGGTCTGCGAGAACTTCGTCTGCGGCGAACCGCCGGCGGGACGCGGCACGTCCTGCAACTCGCGCACCTGCGACAGTTTGGATTCCGTGGGCACGAACTCCTGTGTGGAGTAGTCGCCCGGGATCCACCAGGCCGTGTGGTCGCCCGTCATTGCAAACTCGGTGAGCTCTTCCTTGACCTTGAAGTAGGTCAATGCGTTCTCCAGCGGGAACTCGTAGCGGAAACCGAGGCCGTCGTCATACAGGCGGAAACGCACCTGCATCACGGCGCCCTTGCCGTACGGGTTGCCCAGGTCGCCGGTGTAGTCCGGGTCCGTGACGCTCACGCCCCGCTGCGCTTCGCGCGCGGCTTCGGGCTTCTGCTCCAGCGTCACCAAAAGCTCGTTATAGTGGTTCCGGATGGACGCTTCCTCGCCCCAGACCGGCTCCCAGGTCTCGTCGAAGGAGTTGAAAGCCGAGTCGGTGAGGGTGAAACCGCCGTCCAGGCTCTCCCGGTCCAGGAGCGTATAACCCAGACGGGAAGGCAGGACGACCGCCTTTCCCGCGCGGTCCAGCGTATATTCGGGGACGCCGTTCACGACGGCGAACTTGAGTTCCAGCTGCCCGTCCGGGCTGCGGAGGACGATGGCGTCGGCCGGCATTTTCGGGGCCTTGGGCCCGCAGGCGGCCAGAGCGGAAAGGGCCGCCACGAGAAGGATTCTTTTCATATCGGTTGGTTAATAGCCGTGTAAAGTTACAAAAAGAAATCCTCCCCGCAAGCGATTGCAGGGAGGAAGTCTCACGTCAAAGGATCATCAGAGGTTCGTGAACGAGATCTTGTGCAGGAGGGACGGATTGCCGCTGTCGCAGTCTTCGCCGACCCAGACGCAGCCGTTCTTGTGGTCCACGCACACGGCCTCCGGGTTCCAGTGGGCGAAATCGCCGATGGAGTAAGTGGCCAGGAGTTTGGTCGCGTTCCCGTTGAACAGGTACAGCGTGAAGGGCAGGTACTCCGGACGGTCCTTGTTGGAGTTGGAATCCAGCACCCAGAGGTAGTCGCTCACCGGGTCGTAATACAGGTCGCCCACCTCGGAGATGGTCGACGTCACATCGCGGAGGCTCTTCTTCGAGAGCTGGGTGCCGTCCAGGCTGTACTCGAACAGCCGGGCGCCCGTCTGCGAACCGAAGTACAGGTTCCCCTTGTGCCAGGTGATGCCTTCGATGCCGGAATTGCCCATCGACTCCACGCCTTCCACCGCGAACAGCGAGGAATAGGAGTTGTAGCCGGGCGCCGGCACCTTGTAGGCCGACTTGGAGCTGCTCTCCAGGCCGATGTACAGGTCGCCGTTGGACGGATCCATCGTAATGCCTTCCATATCGGCCTCATGGTACCACTGCTGCTCGAAGGAGCCGTCGAAGTGGATCTTGTACAGGGTGCCCTTGTCGTGCACGCCCCAGAGGAAGTCCTCGTCCTTGCTCAGGCACAGGCCGGAGAGCTCTTCCACCATCTTGCCGCCCGCCTGGAGCTTGTAAGTGACATGGCTGCCCATGACCGGGAGGTCCTTGGGCTGGTACTCTTCCGGACGCTCGTACTTGCCGGGCGCGTCGGGATTGCCGTCCATGGCATGCTTGACCGCGTGGCGGAGGGTGCCCTCGTCGTTGTCGTGCCGGTACTCCCAGATCATCGCGCCGAGCATGTTGCGGGCCTTCAGGAACTCGACCTTCGCATTGATGGATTCGATGTCCTCATAGGACGCGTACATCTTGCCCAGGGGATAGCGGTTGCCCGTCTTGAGCTTGTAGCCGTCGCCGTGGCCGTAGAACGCCAGGCCGAAGTTCATCATCTGGTACGGGATCTTCTGCTGCCCGTGGAAGATGTCGTCGATGGCCTCCGCGCAGCAGCGGGAGCCCGCGATGGAGCTCCGGTACAGCGGCGCATTGTGGTACGGCGGGTTGCCCTCGTCGTAGGTCATCACGTTGATGTAGTCGACATACGGAAGCACGCCGTAGTTGTCGGTATACTTGCCGCTGTCGGAAGCCGCATAGGAGAGGATCTTGTCGGGCATCGCTTCGCGCATCTCCTTGAAGAGCGTCACGAAGTTCTCCCAGTCCGCGGGGCTGGCCCCGTTGACATGGTCCCCATCTTTGGCCGCATAGGTGGGATACTCCCAGTCGATGTCGAAGCCGTCAATCCCGTACTGCTGGCAGATCGCCACGCATTCGTCCACAAAGGCCTTGCGCTTCTGCGTGTCGCGGGCCATCTGGGACCAGCCGTCGGCATTCTTGCCCCAGCCGCCCATTTGAAGCTTCACCTTCAGCTCCGGGTACTGCGCCTTGTAAGCGACGAACTTCTGCACCAGCGGGACGGTCTTCGAATCGATCTCGATGCCTACGCCGTTGTCCTTAAGTTGCGCACTTCCTCCAGGGACGGGAACAGGTCGGCCCGGGTGTACTCGGTGTAGTAGATCTCGATGATCGGGGTCTGGCCGAGGCGGGCGAGGCGCTCGGGGTTGTTCACCCACTGGTCGGTCGGATCCGTGGGATCGACCGGCCCGGGGGGCGGTGCGTCGGGGTTGAAGGGATCCCCGGAAGGGATCTCGCCCGCGTTGGGCTTCGTGTCGGGATTCGGTACGGCCATCCCCATACGGTCGTCCGTGCACCCCTGGGCCGCAAACAGGCCCAGGAGCACGGACAGGAACAATATGCGAGATGTCTTTCTCATGGTTCCAAAGGATTACTCTTCGGCGACGCAACGGACGGAACCGCCACGGGCGCGGACATTACCCTGGTTGCGGAAAGCGACACCGTCGTCGGTGTAGCCGTAAAAGCCGTAGCCGTTGACGGTACCGCTGTCCCAACGGCCGCTCCAGACGATGGTGCGGGTGCCGGCCTTCTTCTGGCCTTCGCCGCCGTCATCGATATAACCGGCGATCGGGAACACCAGCGCGCCGACGGAGAAGCTGCCGTTCGCTTCGTAGAGCGCGAACGGATCGGTGTTTTCCGTCCACTTGGTTCCGCTCCAGAAAGCGCAGGACTTGTTGCGCTGCGGCAGCATGTAGCCGGCCGGGCAGGGGTCGTAGACGGTCTTGGTGGTCTCGCCCCACAGGGAGGCGGTGTCGGTGCCTTCCGCGGCCCAGTCGGCCTTGGACTTAAACACGTAAACGGTCGGGTTCTTGATCGCATCCTCGACGGACATGGGGCCTTCCTGATAGGAGACCTCGCCCGCCACGGTGATGGCGCCGGCGCCGGAGGTCACGCCCAGGCCCGGGAACGGATCCTTGCGGCCCCACTCATACAGCAGGCCGAAGGACTCGACGGCGGACGGCGCGTCGGTCGTCGCGTCGACCAAGGCGCCCAGGTTGCGGCTCATGGCCTTCTTCTCGGAGAAGTTGGCCTCCGCCACGACACCGATTTCCGTCCGGGGAATCCAGATGTGCCAGCTCCAGAGGACGGTGCCGGCGGCATCCTTGGCGGCGATGAGGGCGTTGCCCGGCTTCAGGGTTCCCGGGGTGGAGAACTTGACGAAACCGTCGGCAAAGGAAGCGGAAGCGATGACGCTGCCGGCCGTGACCTCCTCCTGGTTGTTCCAGGTCTCCCAGAGGACGGCCACCGAGGCGACCTCGCCCACGGACTCCTCCGTGTTGCCCTTGACCGCGGCGAACTTGTAGTCGCCGGCCGCGTTCACGATGTAGCTGTTAGCCGTGCCGTCCTTGCCCAGGTCCACGGTCGGATCGACAAACTCAGGCTCGGGGAAGGGCTTCGTGTTCTCGTCGATGGCGACGCAGCGGACACCGCCGCCGCGGGACATGCGCTGCAGTTCGACCGAGACGTTCGAGCCGTTGGCATAGAGCATATAGGCGATGTTCTTGTCGCTGCTCTGCGTGGAAGTCCAGTGGTAGGAGCGGGAGCCGACCTTGGTGATCGAGCCCTGGTCCAGGTAACCGCCCACAGGGAAGAGGGCGACTTCGGAAGCGTCGGCGCCGGCGGAAGCCTTGACCAGCTTGGTGGCATCATCCACGGAGTAGGTGGCGGAACCGCCCCAGAGCGGGCCGGACGCCTCACGGGCGGGAACGATGTAGCCCGGAGGGCACGGGTCGTAGATCGCCTTGGTGGCGGCCCAGGTCTCGGTGCCCATTTCCTCGGCGGTCATCCAGGTCTTGTTGCTGTCGCCACCGGTCTTCACATAGACGGTCGGATTCTGGACGGACTCGGCGATGGTGAAGTTCTGCTTGTCGCTGGCATAGGTAATCGTGCCGGTCATGGCGAAAGGCGTGTTGGAGGACAGGTCGGCGATGCCCGGGAACGGGTCCTTGCGGCCCCACTGATAGAGGAAGCCGATCGCGCGTCCGTCCGGAGCCTCGCCGGCGGCGGGGGCCACCAGGGCGCCCAGGTTGCGGTCCATCATCGGATAGGCGACGATGCCGCCGTAGGTGCTGGTGGCGATCTGCGTGGCCGGGATCCAGATGTGCCAGCTCCAGAGGATAGTGCCGGCCGCATCCTTCGCGGCGATGAGGGCGTTGCCGGGCTTCAGGCCCGGAGCCGTCGTGAAGGTGATGAAATCACCGTCCACGCCCACAGAGGCGATGACGCCGCCCACGGCAGGGGCCTCGGGCGTATTGACGGTCTCCCAGAGGACTTCGGCCGTGGCCACGGCACCCACGCTCTCGGCGGAGTTGCCCTTGACCGTGGCGAACTTGTAGTCGCCGGGGGCGGTCACCACGTAACAGTTGGCGGATTCCTTCTTGCTGAGGTTCACCGGGCCGTCCTCGTTCTCGGAGGGCAGCTGGGCGATGACGATGGTCTGGATGACCTCCTCGGTGCCGGCCTTGACGATGTTCACGGTACCTTCGCGGATCTCGCCGGTCTTGTTGTCGTCGAGCGCGAAGGTAATGACATAGGACTGGCTGCGGACGCTGGCGACATGGATCCAGTCCACCTGCGGCTTCACCTCGAACGCGATGTTGGAGACGGCGTTCGCCTCGACCACGGCATCCTCGCCGGGAGCGATGTAATCCACGGTCTCACTGTACGGGGCGTCGGTGATCTCGAAGCCTTCGGCCTCGACCGTGAGGTTCACCACGGAGACGAGGCCCACCTTGGAATCGGCATAGGCCATCATCACGGCCGCGGCGTTCATGTGGTTCGGCGTGACGATGATCTTGTCGGCCTCCACGGCCACGTTGAAATCCTTGGGGCTGTACCCCGCGACACCCACCACGGTGCCCTCGGTCTTCGCGGACACGGTGTAGGGAATCTCGATCGGGGCCGGCTCGTTGAAAACGAACTCGGTCGTCTCGATGTTCAGCTGGAAGGCCTCGGCGAACGGGATGTTCACCGTGGAGCCGTCGGAGAGAGTGAGGACGACCGCGCTGTCGGTGACGGCGAGGTTCGTGAAGATGCCGTCCTGGAGGGTGGCGCCTTCGCTCTTCACCGGGCCGAGGTTGGTGCGCTGGCCGTCGACCTCCACCCACAGGTTGCCTTCCTCGTCAATGGAGAAGGTGGGCGTCTGGTACACGGGAACTTCCGCGCCATCCACCTTGATGGCCTGGCCGTCCACGGCCCAGACCAGTTCGCCCGCGCCGTTGCGGATCACGGAGAACACAGGTGCCTGGGCGGGATTCGTAGGAACAATGCTGAAATGCACGATGTTACCGTCGGTGTAAGTGACGGTGACACCGGTAGTGCGGCCCGTATCCGGGTCCTTGTACTCTTCCACCTTGCGGACGAACTTGCCGTCGCCGAGGGCGGACTGGAGGGCCGAGACGTTCGCCTCCAGCTCGCTGACCCGGAGGTCCAGGCCGGCGATGAGCTCCCGCAGACCCGAGTCGTCATATTCCTTGGCGCAGCCCACAGCCAGGAGCGCCAGCACAACGAGCGTAAAAAACTTTTTCATATGGTTTTGTATTTATTATTAGTTTCCAGTTATTCGACGGTGCAACGGACGGAGCCGAGACGGGATTTGCCGGCCGAACCGAACTTGTAGCCGCTGTCGGTACGGAGGTTGGCGTTGCTGGCGGTGATGCCGGATCCGCGGGAGGTCCAGTACAGGGTACGGGTGCCCACCTTGGCGACGCTCGCCACGGTGTAGTCGTCGCGGTAGCCGGCGATGGGGAACACGGCGGCATCCGGCGATCCCAGCTTGAGCCAGCCGGCGGCCACGTTCACGCCCCATCCGGCCTCGGCCGTGAGGTCTCCGCTCCAGAACGGCGCGCTCACAGGTTTCGGAACGCGGTATCCGGGAGGACACGGGTCGTAGATGGTCTTTTCGGTTTCGCTCCACAGGCTGCTGTTCTCGATGTCGAGCCAGTCGCCGCTGTTGGAGTGACCCAGCAGGCGCGGGTTCGCGATGGCGTCTTCCAGCGAGATCAGGCCGGGCGCTTCCACGTCGTCCATGCCCACCCAGGTGGCCAGGGTGTTGGCGTTGAGCACGCCCGATCCGGTGAACGGGTCCTTGCGGCCCCACTGGTACATCAGGCCGTAGGAAAGCGGGTCGATACCCGTGTCGCTGGCCTCGGTGACCACCAGGGCGCCCAGGTTGCGGTCCATGAGGTTTTCACCCATGATGCCGCTGTAGCTGCCGCTGGTGATGGGGGTCTTGGGAACCCAGATGTGCCAGCTCCACAGGATCTTGCCGTCGGCATTCTTCGCGGCGACGATGGCGTTGCCGGGACGGAGCACGTCGGGCGTGTGGATGATGATGTAGTCCTCGGCATAGGAGGCCGATGCGACCACGCTGCCGGCCACCACCTCGGAGACGTCGTTCCAGGTTTCCCAGATCACTTCCGCGTTGTCCGGTTCCTCCAGGAAGAGGATGGGGTTGTTGCCCTTGACCGCCTTGAACTTGTAGCCGCCGGGTTCGGTGACGATGTAGCAGTTGGCGTTGCCGTTGGCATCCAGGTCCCGGATATCGGCGCTGAAGGGGTTGTCGTAGTGCTGGATCCCGCCCGTGATGTCCCCGAGGTCCACGATGGCGCCGCGGGCGATCTCGACGGGTTCGGTGTACTTGTAGATCTTGGTGTAGTCGTCGCCTTCCTTGAACTTGATGACGAAGCCGCCCGGGAAGGACGTGCCTTCCGGCAGGAACACGAGGATTTCGCCGCCATTCACCGTTCCGTCCATCTGGAGGAGCGGATTGCCGACATACTGCTTGTAGAGCTGCTCCTGGTCGGTGATCTTCACCTGGAGGAACTCATACCCGAGGGCGTCCTTCTTGGGGGTGGAGATGGTATATCCGGACAGGTTTCCCTCCACGGACATCGACAGGATGCCGCAGATGTTCTGGAACTGGAAGGTATCGCCGCTGTTGCAGGCGGCCATGATCTGCTGGTTCGTCGTGGAGAACTTGCTGTAGAAGAAGCAGTGCTTGAGATTGTCTGCGACCGACGCCGGATAGGAGGCGTACAGGGTGCTGGAGCAGTCCTCCCGCAGGTAGGGATACAGGCCGTCCACCGTAACGGTGGCCGACTTGCCGTCGCCAGAAATGTCGCCGGCGGCGAGGGTCACGACCACCTGGTCCTTGGCGTACTCGCCGTGGACGACGATCTGGTCGCCGGCCTTCCAGGCGGTCTTGACGGCCGCGGGCATCTCCCCGCCCTCCCCGACGGTGAAGTCGGGAAGGACGAAAGTGAGCGTGCGGGTCTCGGGCTGGGGTCCTTCGGGTTCGGGCGGAACCGGAACCGGCTTCTCATGGCAGGAGAAGAGCGGAAGCAGGACTGCGCAAAGGATCGCTATTCTTTCCATCGTTTTCATGATTTCTCTCATTTAATGGTCCTTTGACTATTCCCAGTTCATCGGCGGTGTGTACTCGTACCACTCGAGGACGGCGGAACCGGAGTTCTCGTTGTCCACGCCTATGTACATGTTGATGTTCCGGCCCCAAGTGACGGTGCGCAGCATCTCGTCGGAGGTATCGAAGCTGCCGGCCACCTCGCCGTTCACCAGGTAGGTGACGTGGCAGTGGTTCGGGCCGCTGGGATCGAATTTGAAGGTGAATTCGATGGGCTGGGTGAAATCCACGGCCGTGTATCCATCGATCGAAGGCTTGTTGCCGTCGTTCGCGGTGTTGAAGTCGAAGCTGAGTTTGCCGTCGCCCGGCCGGATGTCGGCCTTGAGCTCGCAGCCTTCGTCGAAGCAGAACCAGTGGCGGACGCGGACCGTCGCTTCGGAGCCCGGATTCTGCGTGATGTTGCTCCAGCGGAAGGTGTAGGTGCCGAACGGCTTGCTGCTGTTGTGCAGACGGGCCTTCGCCGGGAACAGGGTGCCGTTCAGGTCCTTGGAGAAGGTCGGGGCGTTGGTCCAGTCGGAGGTCCAGGAGCCGAGCTCGTCGGCATTGAACGGGACGCGGACGGGGTCGATCTTGTAGGCCTGCTTCACCACGATTTCCTTCTTGGCGGCGTAGTCGTCCTCGTGGGCCACCACGTTCTTCAGGATGATGACGGCGCTGCGGAGGCCTTCCCCATCGTTCTGGGTGAAGGAGAGCTGGATCTTGCCGTTGCCATCGCCCGTCGGGGTAAGGATCTCGAACCAGTCGTCGGCCTCGGATTCCTTGGTCACCGTCCACCGGGTGTTGGACAGGACCTCCACCTCACCGGCGGCCTGGTCGTAGCCGGCGCGGATTTCCTCGGAGAGCGGCACCAGCTGGACGCCGTCCTGGGTGAACTTGATGAGGGCCGCGGCGACGCCGTGACGGTCGTACACGGTGACCTCGGCGTACCGGAGCTCGGAGGAGTTCTCGGCGGCATTCACCGTGACGGTGCCCGTGCCCTTGCCGGTCGCGCCTTCCGTGACGGACACCCAGTCACCGTCGGTGACCTTGGCGCTCCAGTCCTGATTGGACTTGATGTGGATGAAGTGGTCGCCGCCGGCCTTGGTGACCTCCTGGTCGAGGTCTTCCTCGGTGACGGTCAGGAAGGCGCTTCCCTTCTGGCGCACGGTGATCACCTTGCCCGTCCAGTAGTCGCTCTTGATCGTGATCTTGTCCTCCCGGTCGTCCAGGAAGGTATTGTCGTAATACTGCACGCGGATGACCGTGGCTTCCGCCTTGCCCACGTGCACGTCGTCCGGGTCGGAGGCGTCACCCTCCTCCTCGCTGATGATGCACCAGTCCGGGTGCTCGCTCGTGACGGTCCAGGGGTCGGTGGACGCCACCAGGATGGTGAACGCCTGCGCCCCGGTCGCCGGCAGGTCGTAGGCGTCCTGCGCGCGGTAGCGCAGGTCCACGATCTTCTCGGGCTGCTCTTCCTTCGGCTTGCAGCCGGTGGTCAGCCCCGTGACGAGGGCTGCGGCGCAGCAGAAGAGTAGGAATATCTTTTTCATGGCTCGGACGGATTAATAAGCCTCTGCATTGACTGTGATGTCGGCGCTCTTGACGACATACCAGCTGCCGTCGGACGTCGCGCTGTAGAATCCGAAGTAGTAGTTCACCACATCCGGGTTGTAGTAGAACGGATTGTTGCCGGTGTGGGAGATCTTCTCGGTGCCGTCCACCTTGACCCACATGTCCAGCTTGGTCGGATCCTCGGCGTTGGGCTTGAAGCCGTACTCGAAGGTTCCCATCGCATTCAGCTCGGCCTTGGAGACGGAGTAGTAGGTGCTCTTGTAGGCGCTCGTCGCCGCCTCGTCGGCCATGTTGCCGTCGGTGCGGATGCGGATGTTGCCGCCCAGGGACAGCTGGTTGTAGATGTTCACGCTGCCGATGGCGCCCTGGACCCAGAGCTGGCCGGCGTCGCCGAAGCCCTTATCCCCCATGGTCAGGGTGATGGTCATGCAGCGGACGCCTTCCTTCAGATAGACACGGGAGCCCTTGTCGCCGCTCAGCTTCACGGAACCGTCCTCGAGCACCTCGCCGTTCTGGACATCGAAAGCGGTGTCCTGGGTGAGCTCGACGCTGTCGGTGGCCCCGGAGGCTGCGACGATGGAGACGGCGCCCGTGCGCGGGGCGAAGAGGTTGTTCATCGCGGCGATGACCTTGAAGTGGCTGTCATCGACCTTCTCCACGGTGAAGCCCGGGACGTCGGTCTGGGGCTCCCAGGACTTGGTGGCGTTGACCTCGAGCACGAGCTCGCCGCCCGCGACCGGCAGGGTGGGATCGGCCGGCGGAACGATGTTGAATGCGGAACCGGACTGACGGACCTCGAAGGTGTAGTCCTCGCCCGCGACGCGGATGGTGATGACCGCCTTGCGGGCCGCATCGTCATTCGGGGCGGCCGTGACGTTGATGACGGTCTGCTTGCCGTCACCGACGCCCTCTTCCTTGTCGAAGGAGATCCAGTCCTTGTCGGCACTCACCGTCCAGGGGAGGTCGGTGCGGATCTTGAGGGCCTGGGTGCCGCCGGCGCCCGGGAATTCCCCGGAGATTTCGGTAATCTCGCAGGAGCCGGTCTGGGTGATGTCGAAGGACTCCTCGTCGTCACCGGCGACCACGGTCACCGTGGCCACGCGCTCCAGTACGTCGGAAGGATCCGCCGTGGCAGTGATGGTCATCGTGCGGCCGTCCGGGTCGGGATTGCCCTTCTCCGGGGAGAAGTGCAGCCAGGAGACGTCGGTGCGGACCTCCCAGGGAACGTTCGTGTTGATGGTGAAGGTGAGCGGGCCGCCTGCCGCGGAGTAGTCTTGGGCGACCGGGGTCACGTACAGCCGGCCCTTCTTGACCTGGGTGATGGTGACCGTATAGTATTTGCTGATCCGCTCGGCCGCGACGGTCAGGGTCGCGGTGCGGTCCTCGCCGCTGTCATTGTCGGCGAAGCTCACGACGACGTCGGAAACCAGGCTGGACGCCGAGCTGGACGCCGGGGTGACGGTAACCCAGTCCGCACCGCCGGAACGGGTGACCGTCCAGGGCGAGTTGGAACTGACGTTGAAGGTGATATTGTCCGGACGGGAAGCCGGCACCGAATAGGTCGTCAGCGCGTCACAGACCAGCCGGAGATTCGCATACTCCTTTTCGGGAGTCATCTGCGTGTCGATCTCGAACTGCTGGCACGCGGCCGCAGCGCCGAGGACGCAGAGGGTTGCAAAGATTCTGGTTATCGTTTTCATATCTCGATTGTTTTTTATTCCGTGGTTTCCGTGGTTTGGCTCCATCCGGGATTCTGGGGATTGAGGTTGGGGTTGCAGAACAGTTCGGCCTGCGGGATCGGGTAGAGGTTCTGGCGGGAGGACCAGGTACGGTTCTCCACGACCGTCCGCTTATAGCTGAACTGACCGCCGTTCCGGGTGATTTCCACACCGTCGATGCGGCCCTGGGTGGCCTGGCCGATGTCCCAGCGGCGCACATCCCAGAAGCGGTGGTCTTCGAAGGCGAACTCCACGCGCCACTCGCGGCGCACAGCCTCGCGGAAGGCATCCGCGGAGGTGGCGCTCACCGCCGGCATGCCGGCGTTCGCGCGCACCTGGTTCAGGGCGTCAAGCGCACTGATGCTGAAGGAACCGTCCGTCGCCGTCGGGCTGCCCTGATACTCGTTCAGGGCCTCGGCGTAGGTGAGAAGGGTCTCCGCATAGCGGTACACGATCCACTGGTGCTTGTTCGTCACCGTGTTTTCCGGGGTGAAGCTGGTGCTTTCCTGGATGTAGCGGCGCAGGTAGTACCCGGTCGGGGAACCCAGGTCGCTGCGGGTCGCGGAATAGTCGCGGCCGCCCACGAAGGTCTCGATCGTGGTGCCCTTGAATGCCATACCGTTGGCGAGGATCGCGCGGGCGAAGCGCGGGTCGCGGCCCTCGTACGGCTTCGTGATGTCGAACGCGGGATCGCTGGTCTTCCAGCCGTCGGCCTCGAGGATGATGTCATAGCCGCCGGCCGTCTGGAACGCGTCCACCAGGTTCTGGGTGGGATAGGTTCCGCCGAGGGACGTGCGCTGGCCCTCGGTGAACCGCACCGGGAAGTTGTAGCGCTCGAAACTCTGGCTTTCGGAACGCATGATGGCGAAGACCACCTCCTGGGAAAGGTAGTTGTTCGCCTTCTCGGCGGGATCCAGCTTGTAGATGCCGAGGTCCATGAGTTCCTTCGCCGCGGCCGCCGCCTTCTGCCACTTGGACTTGTCGCCCGAAGGGTTGTGGAGCGGGGATGCGGCATACAGGAGCGCCTTCGCCTTCACCGCCAGGGCGAAGCCCCGGGTGACGCGGCCGATCTCGTCGTCCAGCAGGCCCACGTAGGTGTCGGGCAGCTTGGCGGCGGATTCGGAGCACTCGGTCACGATGAAGTTGATGACCTCGTCGAAAGGAGTCTTTGCAATCTCGTTGGCCTCCTCTGCCGTGAGCATCGTCAGCGGCATGGGGATGTCGCCGTAGCGGCGGGCCAGCTCGAAGAAGTAGTACGCACGGAGGACCCTCGCCTGGTACGGATAGTACGCGAGGTGCTCCAGCCAACGCTGGTACTTGTTGTCATATTTGTACATGGACAAGTCCACGGTCTCGATGGACTCGAGGAACTCGTTCGCCGAGCGGATGCCGTTGTAGAGGCTCCACTTGTCGTCCACGGTGTTCAGGGCGCTCCAGTTTCCGTTGGTGAAGCGCTGCACGCTGGCGTCCGGGTCGGCGTATTCGGCGTCGTCGGAACCGCAGTCGCGCAGGGCGCTGCCCACGTCGGCGATGTCCTTGTTGGGCATGAAGCCGTAGATGTTCGTGAGCATCTTCTGGATGTTGCTGTACGTCAAGTACATGTCCTCCCGGGAGTAGTCGCTGGACGACTCGTCGAAGTCCAGGAAGTTGCAGCCCGAGAGAAGAAGCGCAGCAGAAAGTAAGCAGAATATCTTTTTCATGGCGTTTCCCGGTTTAGAAGGTGAACTTAACGCCGCCCCAGAAGGTGCGGAGGGAAGGATAATACGCGCCCAGCTGCTCGGGATCCGCGAACCGGATGTTATCCGTCGAGAACAGGTTCGTGCCCGTCAGGGAAATCGTGACGTCGCACAGCTTCATCGCGCTCTTCGGGATCGTGTAGGAGATGCCGGCGTTGCGCAGCTTGATGAAGGAGCCGTCCCGGTACCACAGCGAGTTCGCCTGGTAGTTGTTCGGGTTCTCCTGCGTGGTAAGACGCGGCATCGTGGCGTACATCTCGCGGCCCGGGGCCCAGGTGACTTCCCGGTTCAGGAAGGTCTGGGAGATGGTCGTGTTGGACACCAGCGGCTGGTACAGCGGGGAATCCAGGAGGTCGATGGTGACACCGGTCACGCCCTGGAAGTCCGCAAAGACCTTGAGTCCCTTCCAGCCGGCGTGCAGGCCGAAGCCGAAGGTGAGGAGCGGCGTCGAGCTGCCGAACATCTTCACGCGGTCCTGCTTGTCGATGACGCCGTCGCCGTTCTGGTCGAGGTACTTCAGGTCGCCGGGCTTGACGGCGCCGAAGGTCTGCCGGGGGCTGTTGTTAATTTCCATCTGGTTCTGGAAGATGCCGATCACCTCGAGGCCGTAGCGCTGGCCCACGGGATTGCCCTTGTGGTAGAGGTAGTCGTACATCTGGTAGGCCTGACCGTCATCGACGACCTTGGAGAACAGCCAGCCGCCGTTGGCGTACAGGCCATACTCGAAGTCGCCGTGGCGGTTGTTCCAGGCGACGTTGAGGTCGAAGCCCTTGAACTTCTCCTCGCCGATGCTCTGCTCGCTCACGTCCACACCGATCACGCCCGAAATGTTGGACGGGTCAATGAGGATGTTGCGGCGGTCTTCCAGGAAGCCTTCCGCATTGATCATGAGACGCTTGCCGAAGAAGCCGAGGTCGATGCCGGCGGTCGCTCTCTTCGATAGTTCCGGAGCCAGGGTGACAGCCGCCATCGGGCCCTCGGTGCGGCCGCTGAAGCCGGTACCGCCGTTGGCGCCGAAATAGTAGCTGTTGCCGCTTACGTAGTTCTGGCGCCAGAGTTCGTGCTCCAGGTCGCCATCGGAACCGCTGAGACCGACGGAGCCGTACGCCTTCAGGTAAGGCTCGCCGTCCAGGACGATGGCGCCGAGGCTCACGGCCGGATACCAGTGGAAGCGCTTGCCCTTGGGCATGTAGGCGGAACCCGAGCGGTTCACCACCACATCGGCAAAGACACGCTTTTTCCAGTTATAGCTCACCGTGCCCAGAATCTCCTGGGTCTTGGAGGAATTGTTCTGGCCGCTGAGGATCCAGGAACGCTGGCGGTAGGCCGCGTGCGCCTCCACGTGGTGCGCGTCGAAGTTGCGCTCCCAGTTCAGGCGGGCCTGGAGTTCCATCTTCATCTGCAGGCCGTAGAAATAGTGGTCGTAATCCACCGTCTTGGAACTCACGCCGTAGTACTTCTGCTCGCTCAGGATATAATTCTGATTGCCCTGGGCGGCCACGGTGCTCACGAGCTCCGAGTACTGCCAGTCCTTGGAGGCGCGCTCGTACAGGAGGCCGATGTAGTCGAAGGCCACGTTCGCGTCGGCGGAAAGGCCTGGGACGATCATCCCGAGGTCCTGCCGGAGCAGGATGTCCGCCAGCACCTTGGTCTGGGACCACTGGCGCTGACCGTTCTCCTGCATCACGGCCACCGGGTTGACGTTGCCGTACAGGGAGGTTCCGCCGTACACGCCGTCCGCCTGCATCACAGGGAAGGCGGCGGCGGGCAGGGTGTAGAGCGTGCTCTCGATGCGGCCGGAATAGTAACCCTGGTTGAATTCCGCGAGGCGGGCCTTCACGCCGATCTTCATCAGCGTGGAAGGCGTGATGTTCACGTCCACGTTCGCGCGGATGCCCAGGCGGTTGTCATAGTGGTTCGCGTTGTAGCGGTCATCGGCGGAAGCCTTCTTGTACAGGAAGTCCTCCTTCAGGTAATCGACCGCGGCGAAATACCGGAAGTTGCGGTTGCCGCCCTGGAAGGTGAACTCGGCCTGGTGGTTATCACCATGGTCGCGGAACACCTCGTTCCACCAGTTGACATTCGGATAGGCGTACGGATACTGGCCGCTGTAGAGGGCGAGGAGCTCCGCATCGTTGTACTTGGCGGGCAGGCCGTCCAGCGAACGGGCTTCGTTCACCAGGAAGCCGTAGGTGTAGGCGTCGGCGAACTCGGGCGCGCGGAACATGGTCTGCAGGCCGTACTGATACTGGGCCGTCACCTTGAGCGGGGCGTCCTTGCCGCGCTTGGTCGTGATGGAGATGACGCCGTTGCCGCCCTTGACGCCGTACAGCGCCGCGGCGGAGGCGTCCTTGAGGACCTCGATCTTGTCGATCTCCACGCCCTCCAGGTCGTCCAGGTCACGGGGGAAGCCGTCCACCAGCAGCAGCGGACTGTGGCCGTGCAGGCGGAGGGAAAGCTTCAGCCGGGACCGGTTGGAGTCATAGGTGCTGGAGCTGTTCTTCACCAGCAGGCCGGAGAACTGCCCGTACAGGGCGTTGGCAATGTCCACTTCAGGGCTCTTCTCGAAGAGGCTGCCGCCCGCGGAGAGGGCGCCGCCCGCCTTCAGCTAGAACAGGTTGCCCAGCTGGATGGAATCCAGCGGCGACACGGTTTCGGTCTCCTGAGCGGAGGCCGCCGCGGCGACGAGCAGAAGCGGAAGCGTTATATATGCAAACAATCTTTTCATATTCGGGCACATTTTAGATTACCAACCCGGATTCTGTGTCATCCCGTAAGCCTTGTTGATCTCCAGGGCGGGGATGGGGGCGAGATACCACTTCGTGTCCCAGCTGGTGTACCAGCTCCGCGGCGGATAGACGTCCTTGACGGCGGGAATGTTCTCGGAGGGTTTTCCGTACGTGAAGACGGTCGCGGCGTTGTTGTTGTCACCGAAGGACGTCAGGCCCTTCAGCGGCGTGGTGAACGCCTCGACGAGGCCCCAGCGGACCATGTCGAACCAGCGGACCTCCTCGAAGCCGAACTCGAGCTCGCGCTCCAGGATGAGGGCCTTGCGGAACTCCTCCTGGGTCATGTCCTCAGGCAGGCCGGGCAGGCCGACGCGGGCGCGCACGGCGTTCACCCAGGCATACGCCTTGTCGGACGGACCGCCGTCGGCCTCGTTGTAGGCCTCGGCGCAGTTCAGGAGCACTTCCGCGAAACGCATGAAGGGCCAGTGCTGCGGCTGGGAACGGTCGGTGTTCTGCTGCAGGACGAACTTCATCATCAGGAAGCCGGTGCAGCCGTCCTGGTGGTACTTGTGGTTGTCATAGCCGCGTCCCACGGAACCGTCACGCCAGATGTCGCCGGGCACGCCGATGTTCTCGTACAGACGGGGGTCACGGGTCTCGGTGAAGGAGGAGCCGCCGACCTTGAGCGTGCCCATCGGATCCGGCTTGAAGAACGGATACTCGGGCCAGGCGGACTTGTCCTCCCAAGGGAAGTCCTCCGGGAACGGCTCGCCGTCCGCCCAGGAGAACTTGAGGGTGGCGCCGCTGCCGTAGGAGCCCTGCACCTCGAAGTGCTTGTCGTGGTAGCTGGTGCTGTTGGACTTGCGGATGGAGATGATGCTCTCGGAGCTGCCGCGCTCGAAGTAGCCCTTGCGGTAAGCGAGGCGATAGGCGCGCGGGGAGATCAGGCCCGTCACGGGATCCGGCTGCGCTTCGCACAGCGCGTACCGGCCGTTCGCGAGCTGCTGGCGCATGAACTCGTCCGCGGCGGCCTTGGCGGCCTGCCAGCGGGCGGGGTCGTAGTTGCCGTAGCAGGTGTACTCATCGGCCTGCGGGTGCCACTTGGTGTTGGAGTTGAAGGTCGGCGAGGCGGCGAAGCACAGGACCCGGAGCTTGAGACCCAGGGCGCCGGCGCGCGTCATGCGGCCGTCCTCCGCGGCGCTCACGGCCCAGGGAAGGTCCGGAGCGGCCTCGTCGCAGAGCTTCACGATAAAGTCCACGGTCTCCGCGAAGGTGTTGCGCGGATAATGCATCTCCTCGGCGGGATCCACGGCGTGGTCCAGGATGGGCACGCCGCCCAGATAGCGGAGCATGTTCGAATAGGCGATGGCCATGCAGAGCTTGGCCTCGGCCTTCTTCTTCGCGAGTTCCGCCGGGTCGGCGTCCGGGATGCGGTCGGCATTCTCCAGGAACAGCCAGGCGTAGCGGATGGCCGTGTAGTCCTTCTCGCTGCCGAAGCGGTAGTTCTCGCCGCCGGCGTAAGAGCCCGTGAGGTTGGCGGAAAGACCGCCGGAATAGTAGAGGTTGTTCGGACCGTCGCTGTCCGAATGCTTGTTGCTGACGTAGTGGTCGGTGATGGACTCCAGGAAATCGCCTCCCATCTTGGAGTCGAAGTCGGAGACCAGGCCGTACGGAAGATAGTAGTAGGCCGAAGCCAGCACCTTGTCGGCATCCTTGATGGAAGCGAACAGGGTGTCGATGGTGGCGCCGGAGGTTTCCGGGGCCTTGGACAGGCCGGCGTCTCCCAGTTTCATGCTCTCACAAGCGACCAGGCCCGCCCCCAGGAGAGCGATGGCGATGTATTGGAATGTCTTTTTCATGGTCCGCTCGGTTTAGAAAGTGATGTTCAGGGACAGGTTGTAGGTCTTGACCAGCGGATACTGGCCGTTGGAGGAGCTGGACTTCGCTTCCGGGTCCTGCAGGGTCATCTTCGAAAGCGTCCACAGGTTGTAGCCCGTGAACATCAGGCCCACGGAGCTGATTCCCAGCTTGTCGAACACCTTGTTGCGGGAGAAGGTGTAGCCGAAACTGGCGCTCTTGAGTCGCAGGTAGGAGGCGTCCACGGTCCACAGGGTGGAGTCCATGGAGTTCCAGGGATAGTTGGTCTTGGTGAAGCGCGGCAGGGTGCCGTCCTCGCGGCCGGGCGCCCAGGGATTGTCGTTGTCGATCCAGGAGTTCTCCGCGAAGATCTTCAGCAGGCCGCGGTGGCCGGAGTTCGTGAACGGGATGCGGTAGTCGTCGTTCCACACACGGCTCACGTTCGTCGCGGCGACCCAGTTCAGGTTCAGGTTGAAGCCCTTGTATCCGAATTTCCAGTTGGAACCGAACACGTATTCCGGCCGGTTCGGATATCCGTCGTACATACGGTCGCGGCCGTCGATGACGCCGTCGCCGCTGAGATCCTTATACATGCAGTCGCCGGGATACACCGTGTTGGACGGCTGGGGCAGGTCCGGATTCAGGCGCTGCACGCCGTTCTCGTCCGTGTAGAAGTCGCTCTTCTGGTACAGGCGCTCGAACTGGTACAGCATGTACCGGCCGGTCGAACCGCCGGTCTCGCGCTGGTACTCGAATTCGGGTTCCACCTCATCCTCGAACTTGATGGTGTTCCGGGCGAAGGTGACGTTGGCGTTCAGGTCGTAGGTGAACTGGCCGATGTTGTCTTTCCAGCCGAGCTCGATCTCATAGCCCTGGTTGTCCACCTCGCCGAGGTTCATGTTCGGGAGGGAGGTGGCGATGATGGCCGGGAGGGAGCGCGGGGCG
>CACZXH010000023.1 GCA_902785065.1 uncultured Bacteroidia bacterium | reverse complement strand
GCAAGGACAACCTATAAACCTACCATAATGTCACAGCAGCAGCAAGCCATCTACGATGCCCGTACCCTCGGTACCGGGAAGATGCTTACCCTCGGCCTCCAGCACATGTTCGCCATGTTCGGAGCCACGGTCCTGGTCCCGGTCATCACCGGTCTCTCCATGTCGGCCACCCTGCTTTTCGCAGGTCTCGGCACTCTCCTGTTCCACCTCCTGACCAAGATGCGGGTCCCGGCGTTCCTCGGCTCGTCCTTCGCGTTCCTCGGCGGGTATGCCGCCGTCGTCTCGATGGGTGAAGCCCAAGGTCTTTCCACCGCCCAGTCCCTTCCCTACGCCTGCATCGGAGTCTTCTGCGCAGGCCTTTTTTATTTCGTGCTCGCCGGCCTGTTCGCGGCTTTCGGCGCGAAGAAGGTGATGCGGTTCTTCCCGCCCATCGTGACGGGCCCGATCATCATCGCCATCGGTCTGACGCTGTCCGGATCGGCCATCCAGAACTGCACGCAGAACTGGTGGATCGCCCTTCTCGCGATCCTGATCATCATTGTGTGCAACATCTGGGGCAAGAAGATGATCAAGATCATCCCCATCCTGCTGGGTGTACTGGGCTCCTATATCGTGGCCGCCTGCTTCGGTCTCTGTGATTTCACCGCCGTGAAGGAAGCCGCCTGGATCGGCGTTCCGTTCCAGTGGCAGAACACCGCCTTCCACGTATTCCATGACCCGAACTGGGGTCTTGTGGTCTCCGCCATTATCGCCATTCTCCCGATCTCCCTCGCGACAATGATCGAGCATATCGGCGACATGTGCGCCATCTCCTCCACCGTGGGCATCAACTACCTGGAGGATCCCGGCCTGCACCGCACCCTGATGGGCGACGGTCTCGCCACCGCCCTGGCGTCCCTGTTCGGTGCCCCGGCGAACACCACCTATGGCGAGAACACCGGCGTGCTGAACCTCACCCGTGTGTATGATCCGCGCGTGATCCGCATCGCCGCGTGCTTCGCCATCGTCCTGTCCTTCTGCCCGAAGTTCTCCGCCCTCATCGCCTCCATGCCGGCGGCCACCATCGGCGGCGTTTCGCTCGTCCTGTACGGTATGATCTCCGCCGTGGGCGTGCGCAACATTGTGGACAACCAGGTCGATTTCACCTCCTCCCGCAACGTCATCATCGCCGCCCTCATCCTGGTGCTTGCCATCGGCATCAAGTACGGCGCGAACGACAGCATCTCCCTCGGATTCACCTCGCTCTCCGGCCTCGCCGTCGCTGCCCTCGTGGGCATTCTGCTGAACGCCATCCTGCCGGGAAAAGATTATGAGTTCGGGAAGAATCCGAAGGGTGACAAGGCCGTCGACTTCGAGATCAACCCGTCTCTCCGAAAAGACAAAAAATCCGAATAATTCTTCCTAAACCACGCATTATGTCCAAAAAGATCTTCGTCGCTGCCGTCGCAGCCTTGGCGCTGGGTGCCACCGTGCACGCCCAGACCAATTTCCAGACCTTCTACGACTTCGGTCGGAAGCACTTCACCACCACCCTGGAAGGATTCCATCAGGACAACTGGGGCAACACTTTCTTCTTCATCGACTACGACTACAACAACAAGGATGGGAACAAGGTCATCTCCCCGAACAACACGTACTTCGAGATTGCCCGATGCCTGAACTTCTGGGGTGACACGGCCCTGGCGCCGCTCAGCCTCCAGGTGGAGTACAACGGCGGTTTCGGCACGGCCGGCAACATGGCCGTCGCCTTCCCGGTGAACAATGCCTTCCTCACGGGTGTCGACTGGTTCCTGCACAGTGGCGACTTCAAGAACACGCTGAACCTGAAGCTCCTGTACAAGTATTTCGTGGGCCTGCCTTCCAAGGTTCCGATGCAGTTCACCGCCGTCTGGGGCCTCCAGGACTTGTTCGGCCTGGGTGGTCTCCGCTTCTCTGGCTTCGTGGATTTCTGGTGTGAGTACGATCACCTTGTGGTCCTCTCCGAGCCGCAGCTCTGGTTCCAGGTCTTCGACCACTTCAACATCGGCGGCGAGGTGGAGTTCAGCTACAATTTCGCCGGCATGGAAGGCTTCCATGTGTTGCCTTGCATCGGCACCAAGTGGGTCTTCTAATCGCTGACATATGAGCAAGTTCCTGGGAAAGGCTTTCGGCTTTGACGCCGAGAAGCACAATGTCCGGACAGAGATCGTCGCGGGCATCACCACGTTCCTGACGATGGCCTACATCCTGGCCGTCAACCCGAGCATCTTCAGCGCCCTGGACATGCCCAAGGGCGCGGTCTTCACCGCCACCGCCCTCGCGGCCCTCATCGGTACGCTCGTGATGGCGTTTTACGCCAAGAAGCCGTTCGCTCTCGCCCCGGGCATGGGCCTGAACGCCTTCTTCGTGTTCACGGTGTGCCTCACCATGGGCCACTCCTGGCAGTTCGCCCTGACGGCCGTGTTCCTGGAGGGTCTCCTGTTCATCATCCTCACGCTCACGAAGGTGCGCTCCTGGATCCTGAACGCGATTCCGCTCTCGCTCAAGCACGCCATCGGCGCGGGCATCGGCCTGTTCATCGCCTTCATCGGCCTGCAGAACGCCGGCATCATCGCGAACAACGACTCCACCCTCGTCGCCCTCGGTGACATCACCCACGGCGCCGCCCTCCTCGGCATCATCGGCATCATCATCACCGGCGCCCTCGTGATCCTGAAGGTCAAGGGCAGCATCCTCATCGGCATCCTCGTGACCGCCATCATCGGCCTGTTTATCAAGGATCCCGCCTCCGGCGAAGCCCTGACGAAGTTCTCCGGCGTCATTTCCGCCCCGGACAGCGTCGCCCCCATTTTCATGAAGTTCGAGTGGAGCCAGATCCTGAGCTGGGACATGCTCGCCGTCGTCTTCACCTTCCTGTTCATCGACATGTTCGATACGATGGGCACCATCATCGGCGTCTCCCAGAAGGCCGGCATGGTGGATGAGAAGGGCAATGTCGATGGCATCGACAAGATGTTCATGGCCGACTCCATCGCCACCGTCTGCGGCGCCTGCCTCGGCACCTCCACCACCACGACCTATGTCGAGAGCGCTTCCGGCGTGGGCGAGGGCGGACGTACCGGCCTCACCGCCTTCACGGTTGCGATCCTTTTTGCCCTGGCGCTCCTCTTCTCCCCGATCTTCCTCGCCATCCCCGGCGCCGCTACGGCTCCGGCCCTGGTGATCGTGGGCGTGATGATGATGAGCCCGGTCGCGAAGATCGACTGGGAGGACTACTCCGAGAGCATCCCGGCGTTCATCACCATCCTGATGATGCCCGTCGCCTACTCCATCTCCGACGGTATCCTCCTCGGCGTGATCTCCTACGTGCTCCTGAACGCTTGCGCGGGCAAGTTCAAGAAGATTTCCCCGACGATGTGGGTGCTGGCCGCGCTGTTCATCTGCAAGTACATCTTCATCTAGGATGAGCGTTTATAGAACGCTTGACGAACGGGAATTCCGGGACCTCGCGTCCCGGATTCTCTTTGAAGACAACCACCTGCTCGTGTTCAACAAACGGGCAGGTGAGATTGTCCAGGGCGATAAGACGGGCGACGAACCGGTGAGCGAAACGCTCAAGGCCTTCATCGCCCAGCGCGACGCCAAGCCCGGCCAGGTGTTCATGGGCGTCCCGCACCGCCTGGACCGCCCCGTGAGCGGCATCTGCCTGTTCGCGAAGACATCCAAGGCCCTGGAGCGCCTGAACGCGATGTTCCGCAGCGGGGAGGTCCACAAGACCTACTGGGCCCTTTGTTGCGGCAAGCCTTCGCCTGAAACGGCTATGCTGACCGACTGGATGACCCGCAACGAGAGACTCAACAAGTCCTTCATCGCCAAGGGTCCCGGGGGAGAGGCGAAGGAAGCGAAGCTCAAATATACATTCTTGAAGAGCACCGATCGGTACCACCTGGTGGAAGTGGAACTCCTCACCGGTCGTCACCACCAGATCCGCTGCCAGCTCGCCCACATCGGCTGTCCCATCAAGGGCGACCTCAAGTATGGCGCCCCCCGCTCCAATCCCGACGGCGGCATCTCCCTCCACGCCCGCTCCATCCGCTTCATCCACCCGGTGAAGAAGACCGAAGTCTTCCTGGAAGCGCCGGTACCGGCCTCCTGGAAAGGGGTGTGATCGCTGCTTCCGTGTATGCTCCCGGGAGGTTGGGAACCTTGCTGATTGCAATACTTTCTGTTTCAGTTACTTACAAGCCGACAGGTTCCCAACCTCATCGCCAAGTGAAGGGTTTGGCACGGGGCTCTTTGTAACTTGCTGAGTATAGACGCTTTACAAAACCTCCGGTTCCCAACCTCACGTAAACCAATGCTCGTACCGGTCCCGTCGTTGGACCGGTACGGGCATTTTGGGGGTGTTTTCGCTTGTATAGGTCCCGCAGGTGGACCTGTACAGGCACGGCATTCAGAAAGGGTAATCTTACAAGCGAGACTTGTACATCGCTTCCATGGACTCTTCCCTTTTTCTTTTCGGCTATTTGACTTATATTTACACCGATTAACAGCCTAACACCCTGACAGCCTTGCGAGCATTCCTCATATACCTCATCGGCATCAATATCCTGACCTTCCTGATCTTCGGGATTGACAAGTGGAAGGCCCGTAGGGGGAAGTGGCGCATCCCGGAGGATACGCTCATCTGGATGTCCATCGCCGGTGGCAGCATCGGCGCGCTCGTGGGGATGTATCTCTTCAGGCACAAAACGCAAAAGCGGAAATTCAACCTCGGCATCCCCGCCATCCTTCTCGCCCAAGCCATCTTGGCCTGGTTTCTCTTCCTGCGGTCGTAAGGAAAAGGTGCTTTGCGAGTTTTTCCCTTTCACCTTCTGGATTACCTTCAAAAGGAAATCGGCCCCGGACAAATCTGATTTGAAGATCGGCACCGGACGCTAATAGTAAGAGTCTCTTTATTGTAATTGACTACCAATTGTCCTACCTAAGAATGGACGGTTCCGGCCTCTTGGCGCAGATCCCGCCTATTCCTGGCGCAGGTGTCGATGGCTTTCGGCGCAGGTGTGTTTTTTGATAGGGGACCTGCGCCGCGAATCCGTCTCTCATGCGCTCCAGTGGCGCAGGTCCCGCCCTCTTTTCCTCACCTGCGCCAAAAGGTATGGGGACCTGCGCCATCGCGATGAAATGTCAGGATCGATCAGCACTTTAGTCAGCTCATGGTGTAATTATTTCACGATTACCTCGTCGAGGAAGAACCAGCAGGGGTTGCCTACGCCGTAGTGCCATTCGGGGCAGGTTTTGACGCCCGTTATGTCCACCCGGATGTAGCGGGCGTCGCAGTCGCAGGTGGCTTCCACCGGAACGAAGGCCACCTCGGTGGCGCGGCTCTCAGGAATGTCGATGGCGGCGATGGACCGGTAGCGCTCTCCGTCCAGGGAGACGCTGTATTTCACCTGCTTCGGCAGGAGGATCCACGCGCCGAGCTGGTGCAGGAAGTCGGCGCTGATGCTGTGGATGGCGGTCGGGGCGCCCAGGTCGATGAGGAAGGCGCCGTCGGTCCCTTCCCAGCCGACCCAGCTTTCCACGTAGGTCGTGCCGCCGTAAATGCCGTCTGTCAAGGCGGTTTCGCCGAGCTTCTGATACTTGGGGCGGGGCTGGACCAGGTAGGTGACGGGCTTTCCGAAAGCCAGGTTGTCCTTGGAATCGCCCAGATAGCGGCTCCGGTACATCATGCAATACGCCATCGGGGTATTGTGCCGCTCATTGAGCATCTCGACCTCGAATTCCAGGGTACGGTCCTGGAACAGATCCAGCGCCCGGCCGATGGCCTCCGGGTCCCGGTCCGGTTCCGTCCGGGCGATTTCCAGGACGGAGTACTGGAGCGGGAGGCGGGTGCGGCGGACGCGGGCGAGGCGCACCGGGTCGCCGGCCACCGCCGCTTCCGCCTCGTCGAACAGAGCATTATAGCGCCGCATAAGCTCCGGACGAAGGATGTTGTTCTTGTAGGAAACGGGGGAGTCGTAGATGAACAGGTCCACGTCCGTTCCCACGGCGGCGCCCTCCATCAGCTTGATATACTTGTAGATGGGCCAGCCGGCCTTGCCGTAGTAGCGGGAGAGGAACCGGTGCTCGAGCGAATCCAGCGAGGCGCCGGCGTCCCACATCAGGTTATTGACCAGATAGGACCGGAGTTCCGCGAAATCGCCGCCCCGGACCGAGGCGATCTGCGAGAAGTGCATCTTCACGTTGTGGTCGCGGAAGATGACCATGTTGTCCTTGATCGTCGACAGGTTTGGGAACGGGGAGAGGTAGTTGTCGAAATTGATGCCGTAGTCCCACACGAACAGGTTCTGGCAGATCTTCGACCATCCCTCCAGCGCCTTCATGAACTCCTGCCCGGAAGGGTTCTCCGTCAGGGCCGTCTGCCGCCGGCAGTCGATGTCGCACAGCATGATGGACACGTTCTCGCGGGGGACCGTCTTCCTGGGCGGCTGGACGGAGAAGAGGTAGGCAAGGGTCGATATCTCCTTGTCCGGGAACCGGTCCGCCACGGCGTTGATGAAGCGGAGGATCGGGCCGGAGGGGCCGCCTTCCTCTTCCATGATGCGGGCGCATTCCGGGCATCGGCAATAGGTATCCGACCCGTCGTTCTGGCTGATACTGATCATCTTCCGGTCGGGATAGGCCTTGAACAGGCTGTCCAGCCGCTGGCAGACGATTTCCAGGACCTCCGGGTTGGACAGGCACCATTGGCTCGCGCTGCCGGGATTGCGTTTCCCGTTGTAGTAGGCGTAATACTCGGGATGCTCCGCCCCATAGCGGGAAGCGGGCAGCAGCCGGTTGCAGGTATGGACCCAGTAGTTGGCGACGAAGACCTCGGAAGGCTCCTCCAGGTGGTACCAAGTCTTGTACAGCGGGTCCGTCCGGAGCATATAGTTCTGGCTCTGCCGATAGCGGAAGGTGGGGGTGATCACGGTATCGACCGGCTCCAGGACCAGCTCCTTGTGCAGGGGCTCATAGGATTCCCCGGCTCCCCAGTAGTCGATGCCGACATACTTCTTCAGGAATTCCACCGTGCCGTGCACCAGCCCCTTCCCGTGCCCATAGATCCGGACGTTCCGGTTGTCAATGACAATCCGGCAGCCGTCCTCGCCGTACTCCTCCGTATCCGTCTCGCATAGGACGATGTCGCCCTTCCGGACGGCCTTCGCCCAGGGAGCCGTCTTGGTCAGGGATTCCGCGAGGAAGAAATGGGCGGCCAGGTCGATGGCCTCCTTTTCGGCGGCGGTCCCGCCAGGATGACCGGGTTTGAAACATCCCGTCATCGCTCCCTTGTGGACAATCCGCACCTGCGCCGCGGCGGGGAGGAGCGCCAGGAGGAGGGTTATCAGCGTCAGTGTTCTTTTCATAACCGCAAGATACACAAAATAATGCAGATTCCGGAAGGCCTGCATGCAGTTTCTGGCTTTTGTGGCCCTGCCTGAGACGCATTTGGGCAACTTGTGTGTTTATAGGGTAGAAATACTTGTAAAACTCGCTATCTTTGAATCGGACAATGGATTTGTAGGTGTATAATAATCTGGATGAGCAGGCGCTGGCCAGGCTCTGCTCACAGAGAGACAGATTGGCGGTAGATGAGTTGTATAGAAGATATGCAGCGAGGGTGCATGCGCTCTGCAAGCGATATCTCGGAGACGAAGACGATGCGAAAGATTTAATGTTAGAAACGCTCCTGCAGGCCATTGACAAGATGGGGTCGTTTCAGTACACAGGAAAAGGTTCCCTGTACGGATGGATCAGCCGGATTGCCATCAACAAGGCGCTCAATCAGCTCAAACGGCAACGGTGGCGTATGGTTCCGATGGACTTATCGGTGCACGACAACATCCCGGAACCGACCGAGCAGGAGATGGTGACGATACCGAGGGAGAAACTGCAGGCGTGGATCGCCGAACTGCCCGATTTGAGGAGGACCGTTTTCAACCTGTACTGTCTGGACGGGTACTCCCATCGGGAAATCGCCAGGATGCTGGGAATCAGCGAGACCGGGTCGACCAGCGTCCTGGCAAAGGCCAGGAAACAACTGAAAGAGAAGATCAGACATTACTTGAAGGAACAAGACTCATGAGAAAATGGGAAGACATAATCAAAGAAAGACTGGAAGAGCCCGACGGCGCGCTTCCGGAGAGCGTCTTTGACGAGTTCCATTCCCGTTTCGACGGTGCCGAAAGCGCACGTACGGCGAGGCGTCTCCCGTTCGTCTGGGCAATCGTTCCCGCCATTGCGGCAGGACTCGCCGCCGTCTTGCTTCTCAGGAGTCCGAAAGCTCCGGAAGAGAACATCGAACCGATCCGGCAGTCGCCCGTGGCCCAGGTCCTGCCAGCGGACGATACAAAAGCCGAATCCCAGGTGGACACGCCACAAATCCAACCGGTGTCAGTCAAGAAGGCATCGGCCCGGCCCCAGTCCATTGCTCCCGAATCCCCGTCCATGGGCGAAAACCAGACGGAGGAGCCGGAAACCCCTGAAACGCCCGATCGCCCTCAACCCACCACGAAACCATCGACAGAAAACGTTGTCCCCGAGACAACTTCCCCTATCATCCCGATGACGGAGAAAGCCCGGAGAGTGAACCTGAAAGTGGCTCCGGCTGCGGGAGGAGTCCTGGGAACCGGTATTCTGGCCGCCTTGGCGACGCATTTTGGAAAGGTCATCAATGCCAACTGGACCGATATACAAAGTCCGGGATCCATTCCGTCCGGCTTCGCCGATACAGACAATCCGGGAGAGGGCCCCATTTTCTCGGAAGAGCCCGTCAGAGACATTTTGGAGCGGTCCTCCCATTGTTTCCCGATCCAGGTCGGTCTCTCCGCCAGGCTTCCCCTATCCGAACAGCTGTATCTATCGACAGGTTTGCAGTATTCCCTGTACAACTCAAAGTTCACGATGAGCCAGACCGGAGAAAAACGGCAGCAAGTCCATTATCTCGGGATTCCGGTCCGGCTGGATTGGGTCTTCGCCTCCAATTCCCGGTTTGACGTCTATGTCGGCGGCGGCGTACTGGGGGATTTCTGTCTGAATGCGACGCTCGCCGGGATGAGTCGGGAAAAGGACAGACTCAGCCTCTCCCTGGTTGGCGCGGGGGGAATCCAAATGAACGCGACAAAACATCTGGGAATCTATCTGGAGCCGGAACTGAGCTGGAGGATTCCGATGGACAACCCGATCTTTGGGAATAATACGCTTGTAACCTACCGGAGCGAGCATCCCGTGATGTTTTCCATTGCTACGGGCATAAGAATCAACCTTGGGTATTAGTTTTCCACCTTAATTTATGAGTTTAATTATGAGACACTTACCAATCATTTTAGCGGCTGGGCTCATCGTTTTGGTCGCGTCGTGTAATGACGGCCTTATGGACCGGTCGTCCTTGGATATGGATGCCATTGATTGGTCCCTGGTGAATGAGAACGTCTTCCTTGGAAAGAATAATGAAAATGAGAGGGTGAGTTCCAATGATGATTTATTTTTTCTTATGGCGACATTTCCACCGAGTTTGGAGGCGCTGCGTGATAGATATACATTCTACCTCGCCACTTCTTCGGATCAGTATTATCTTCAAATTGAATTGAATGGGGATCATCCTTTCCCTTTCAATGAGAAGGGCGTGCTCTCTGTCGACCATTTGGTCACTGCTGGAGACTGTAAGATATTTCCTAAAGACAAAGCACTGGTTGGACCTTTTGGCCAGTCTGGTCAAGGCGGTATTCGCTTCCCCGTTAAATTGCTGATTGATTGCGATGTGAGACTTGATGGAGAAGATCTCTCATTTGGACCCGGAGAATACGGCAACATCTTAAAAGGGAACTCGTTGAAGGGAAGTGTCCAGGTCAAGATGCTGACGGAAGACAGGGACAAGTATAGTTTCTCTTTCAACAGCTTGACTCCATACTTGTCCACCGGGAACTGGATTCCTTTTTGCAGTGGAGATCACAAGTAGTTAGAGAATCCTCTCCAAATCGTTCCTCCTTGCGCGTTCAGACGTGCCTCGCCCCCGGTCGCGAAGATCGACTGGGAGGACTACTGCGAGAGCACCCCGCCCTCCTGGAAGGGGGTAAAAAAACAGGCTTCGGGATATCCCGGAGCCTGTTTCAGTTTCTGATTCCAGTCGATCTTCTTGCGGCAGTGACGACGACGGGCGGAGAGCACGCGGCGGCCGTTGGCGGAGGCCATGCGGGCGCGGAAGCCGTGCTTGTTCACGCGCTTGCGGTTGGAGGGTTGAAATGTTCTTTTCATCGTATTTATCTTTTATATTTTTGCTGATTTGGAGCCGTTTTCACGGACGGACTGCAAAGGTAGCAATTTCGGGGGAAACCGCCAAATTTATTTTTCAATAAAAATCACCAGTTTCCCGTCGTAGTACGCGTCGTGGAGCCAGGCGGAGACGGGCCAGGTGTGGACGGAGCCGCGGCGGAGGCGGTGGCGGGCCATCACTTCCGCAATTTCCTCAACGACATCGCCGCCCTTGAGATAGAGGATGCCCTCGGTGAACTTGCCCTTCACCCAGGGGTAGAAGTCCGGGAGCGAGGCGACGGCGCGGGAGACGACGAAACCGAACTGCTTCGGCAGGGATTCCGCCCGGGCATTGACCACTTCCACGTTCTTCAGCCCCAGGGCCTCGGCTACGGCCTTTGCGACGATGGTTTTCTTGCCCACGGAATCGCACAGCGTGAACCGGGCCTCCGGGAACAGGATGGCCAGCGGGATGCCCGGGAAGCCGCCACCGGTGCCGAGGTCCAGGACATCGGCCGTGCGGAACTTCTCCAGCGTTTCCGGCTGCGTGAGCAGGTAGCGGGCGATGGCAAGGGAGTGAAGGACGTGATGGTCGTAGAGACCGTCGATGTCCTTCCGCGAGATCACGTTGATCTTCGCGTTCCAGTCGCGGTACAGGGCGTCGCAGGCAAGGAACTGTTCCTCCTGCGCGGGTGTCAGGTCGAAATCGGACCGGACAAAGTCGATGAATTCCTGCGGTGTCATTCGATTTCTCCTCGGAGCATCATTTCCGCCAGCTGCTGCTTGCCGCGGCGGATGCGGGTGCGGACCGTGTTCAGCTCCAGTTTCAGTTCCTTCGCGATCTCCTCGTATTCCAGCTCCTCGATCATGTACTTGATCATTACCTCCTTATACAGCGGGGAGAGTTCTTCGATGAAGGCCATCAGCCGCTCGTGGTTCTCCCCGTTGATGATTTCTTCCTCCGGGTCCACGTCGGTGAGCGGTCCCTGCCCTTCGAGGCCGGCCTCCCCGGCCTTGAGCAGGATGCCTTCCTTCTTCTGGTCCTCGCGCTTGATACTGGCGAGGTGGTCCAGGGCGGTGCGGGTGGCGATGGTGGACAGCCACGGCCGCAGTTCCCGCTCCGTGTCGAAGCTCGGCAGGTTCGTGAAAGCTTTCTGGAAGCTTTCGGACACGACGTCGTCCACATCGGCCTTCCACTTGAAATAGCCGCTCACGCGCCCACGGATGGCTTTCTCGTGCAGTTGGTAGATGGCGCGGTAGGCCATCTGGTCGCCGGCGACGGCGCGGCGCACCAACTCTTTCTCAGGCATATCCAGGTATCCCATCTCAGTGCGCCTCCAGCCAGTTTTTACCGTCCGAGCACTCCACCGTGAGCGGGACGGACAGTTTCAGGACATTCTCCATCACGTCGACTACGATCTTCTTCAGCGCCGGGACTTCCTCCGGGAGGGCGTCGAACATCAGTTCGTCGTGGATCTGCAGGACCATCCGGCTCTTAAGCCCGGCTTCCGTGAGGCGCTTGTCCACGCCGATCATCGCGAGCTTGATGATATCCGCCGCGGTGCCCTGGATAGGGGCGTTCACAGCGTTCCGTTCGGCCAGGGAGCGCACGGTGGCGTTCTTCGCGTTGATGTCCGGGAGGTAGCGGCGGCGGCCGAAGAGCGTCTCCACATACCCGTTCTCGCGGGCGAAGCCGATGCTGTCGTTGATGAACGACCGGATGGCCGGGAAGGATGCGAAGTAACCGTCAATCAGGTCCTTGGCTTCCTTCCGGCCCAGGTGCAGCCGCTGCGCGAGGCCGAAGGAGGAGATGCCGTACATGATGCCGAAGTTCGCCGTCTTGGCGCGGCCGCGCTGCTCGCGCGTCACCTCGGACAGGGGTATTCCGTAGATCTTCGCCGCCGTGGCGGCGTGGACATCGTCCCCATCTCGGAACGCCTTCACGAGGTGCCCGTCCTGGCTGAGGTGCGCCATGATGCGGAGCTCGATCTGCGAGTAGTCTGCGGACACGATCACGCCCTCCGGCGTTCCCGGGATAAAGGCCTTGCGGATCTCCTTGCCGCGCTCGGTGCGAATGGGGATGTTCTGCAGGTTCGGGTTGGAACTGGACAGGCGTCCGGTGGCGGTAAGCGCCTGATTGAACGTCGTATGGACACGACCGTCCACGGGCGAGACATAGGCCGGGAACGGCTCGATATAGGTCGATAACAGTTTCTTGACAGCGCGGAATTCCAGGATCTCGTCTACGACGGGATGCCGGTCCGCGATGGCGAGTAGGGTGGCTTCGTCGGTGGAGTACTGGCCCCGGGAGCTCTTTTTCGCCTTCGGATCCAGCTTCAGCTTGTCGAACAGGATGTCGCCCACCTGCTTGGGGGACGAAATGTTCAGGTCGGGCTCGCCGACCATCTCCCGGATGTGCGCCTGCCGCTCTTCGAGCTCCTTCCGGAGCCCCTGAGCGAACTGATCCAGCTGCCGCAGGTCCACCTTCACGCCGGCGCGCTCCATCTTTGCGAGCACCTTGGACAGCGGCTCCTCCATGTCGTCGTAGAGTTTCTTGCGGTCGGCGAGCTCGTCGAGGACCTTGCCGCCGAGGAGGACGAGGGCGGCCGCTTCGCGGGAGCGGGAGGCCGTGGTCTCCTCGGGCGCCTCGTCGAATAGGGAGCCCGTCCCGGCCTCCGCCGGGGCCTCCTCCAGTTCGACGTTGAGATAGCTCCGCGAGAGGATGTCCACGGCGTGGCTCTTCTCCGGGTCGATGAGGTAATGCATCAGCGGAATGTCGTACCAGCGGCCTTCCAACGCGATGCCCGCGTGGGCGAGGAGGTTCGCCTGCAGCTTGAGGTCGTAGCCGTATTTGTCGATGGAAGCGTCCTCGAGGACCTCCCGGACGGCGTCCAGCCGGTCCCCTGGGACGGTGCAGTCCTTGTCCTCGCAGCCGAGGATGACCCGCTTGACCGGGGCGAAGATACCTTCGGAATACGCCTCGGTGATGAGGCCGCAGCAGCCGGCTTTCTTCACGGCCCGGACCATTTCGGCCGCCGTTATCTCATTGACAATGAATTCTTTTCTTTCCTGGGAGGCTGCCGACGGCCCCACGTGCGCGATGAAGCGCTTGAGGGAGTTGAACTCGTATTTCTCGAAGAGGTCCGCGATGGCGGGGGAGAAGTTCATGTCCAGCCGCATGTCCTCCGCGGTTGTTTCCAGCGGGATGTCGGTCTTAATGGTCACGAGTTCCTTGGACAGTTGGATATAACTACGCGCCTCCTCGAACTGTGCCTGCTGGCGCGGGGAGAGCTCGGACAGATGGGCATAGATGTTCTCGATGCTGCCGTACTTGGACACCAGCTTTCCGGCGCCCACCTCGCCGATGCCCTTGACGCCCGGCACGTTGTCCGCCGAATCGCCGCAAATGGCGAGCATGTCGATGATCTGGACCGGGTCCAGGATGCCCCATTTCTCACAGATGGCCGTGCGGTCGACGATCTCGTCGTCACCGCCGGACTTCCCGGGCTTGTACTGGAAAACGTGCTCCGAGATGAGCTGGCCGTAGTCCTTGTCAGGCGTGACCATGTACACGTCCATCCCTTCCCGTGCGCTGCGGAGGGCCATCGAGCCGATCACGTCGTCGGCCTCGAACCCCTTGATCATCAGCACGGGAATGTTCATCGCCTGCACCAGCTCCGTGAGGGGCTCCAGCGCGTCGATGATAAGTTGCGGAGTCGGCGGGCGCGTGCCCTTGTATTCGGGGTACAGTTCGTTGCGGAACGTTCCACCCGGCGGGTCAAAGGCCACCGCCAGATGCGTGGGCTTCTCCCGCTCCACCATCTCCAGCAGATACTTCGTAAAGCCGTACAGGATAGACATGTCCGCCCCCTTCGAGTTGATCATCGGCCTCCGGAGAAAGGCGTAGTACATCTTGAAGACGAGCGCGTGTCCGTCTATGAGAAACAATTTGTCCATATCAAACAAAGATAGGCAAAAATCTGGATTATTCCACCTTCACCCCCGGGATGTCGGACCACAGGGTGGTATAGTGGGGAGATTGGTGCTCACGGGCGTTGCGGATGGTTCCGTCGCCCTGGGCGCCGAAGAGGACGGCGCCGGGCCCGAAGGTGCGCGTGATCGTGTCGAGGGTCTCGGACAGGCGGGCTTCCTTGCCGGCCGCGACCTGGTCCTCGAAGAGGGAGCGGGTGTGGTCCGCGGCCTGGACGATCCGCGTGAACACCACGCCGGCTTTCTTGTAGCCGAAGCCCGGGCGGAAGAGCCGACGGCAGCCTTCCACCGCCGCGAGGACCACCGTGCGGTGGTCCGCCGTAGCGTCAGGGAAGGGCACGCACACGCCGCCGGACGTCTGCGGCGCGTCGTCCTTGAAGCGGTTCGTCATCGCGAAAACGGTGATTTCCTGGGCCAGGGAGCCCTGCTTCCGGAGTTTGGCGACGGCGCTCATGGCGAAAGTTGCGACTTGTTCGGAGAGTTCAGGAAGCGTCGTGATTTCATGCGCGAAAGAGCGCGAGACGCAGATGCTCTGCTTGGGTTCGACCATGTCCTCGAATTCCACGCAGGAAATGCCTTTGAGTTCCTTCCAGGTGCGGAATCCGGGGAGCGCGAAGAGCTTCCGGACGGTCGTTTCCGGGAGCTGGGTGTAGTCCCAGGCCGTTTTCACGCCCATCGTCTCCAGCTTTTTCACCGACCGGTGGCCGATGCCCCAGACATCCTTCGCCGGGAACTTGCGGAGCACCTTTTCGATGTCCTGCGGGCGGTACATATAGCACCCGCCCTGGAGCTTGGGATACTGCTTGCAAAGCTTCGAGGCGATCTTCGCCAGGGTTTTCGTCGGAGCGACGCCCACGGAAACCGGGATGGACGTGTACTTCCAGCAGGCGCGGGATACCTCCCGGGCGAAGGCGGCGAAATCGACATGCTCCATCCCGGTCAGGTCTAGGAAAGACTCGTCGATGGAATACTGTTCCACAGCCGGCGCGAAGCTGCGGAGCACTTCCTGCACCCGGCGCGACATGTCGCCGTACAGCGCGAAATTGGACGAGAATACCGCGACATGGTTCCGCTCAATGATATCCCGGATCTTGAAATAGGGGTCGCCCATCTTGATGCCGAGCGCCTTCGCTTCGTTCGAGCGGGCCACCGCGCAGCCGTCGTTGTTGGACAGCACGATGACCGGTTTCCCGTTCAAATCCGGACGGAAAACCCGTTCGCACGAAGCGAAGAAGTTGTTGCAGTCGGCAAGGGCGTACATGGGCGCGGTCAGGCCTTTTTGATGACCCAGGTCACCACGCCCCAGATGAGGAACTGGTTGTCCGGGCCCACCGGGATGGGCTTGTACTTGGGATTGTGCTCGTTGCAGGGCAGCAGGAGGGCGCCGTCCTCATGGATTTCCACCCGCTTGACGGTATACTCGCCGTCGATGAAGCAGACGGCCTTGCAGTCGTTGTACGGCTCTACGGCGCGGTCCACGATGAGGATGTCCCCCTCGTCCATGTCGGCGTCCACCATGGACACGCCGTCCACGCGGAAGAAAAAGGTCGATGCGCTGTGACGGACCAGGAGTTTCACGAGGTCCAACTTTTCCCGGACGTCTTCGGCCGGGGAAGGAAAACCAGCCTTGACTTCGCCCATGAAGGCGAATTCGAGGGAATAGGTATCGGTGATGGGATGGGGTTCCATGCTATCAGTGGTTGGGGTTCGCGATCCATTTCAGGCCCAGGCGGTCGATGAGGCGGGCGGGCAGGATCGCGATGAGGGGTGGCAGAAGGAAGTTCGTCAGGCCGGGACTGAAGGTCCGGCGGCCGCGGAACAAGGCTTTCAGCGAGCGGCGCACGAGCCACTCGGGGGTGCGGATGAGGCCGATGCTGCGGAGAAATCCGCGCAGGCGCTCCGGCAGGGGATAGAGGCCCGTGTCCACGGCGGAGGGACACACGGTGGTCACGATTACGCCGAAGGGCCGGAGCTCGTAGGAAAGGCTCTTCCCGAAAACCTTCAGGTAAGCCTTCGTGGAGGAATAAATGGCGATGCCGGGCGCCGGGATACGCGCGGTCATCGACGAGATGTTCAGGATATGTCCGCCGCCCTTCTCCTTCATCCGGGCTCCTGCGAGGATGGACAGTTCCGTGACTACATTCATGTGGAGCGCCATCATCGTCCGCACTTTCCCGAGGTTCTCCGGCGAAAGATACTCCATGAAGAACATCCCGGCATCATTGACAAGCACGTCCGGATCCGGACACCACGCGAGCACCTCCTCGGCGGCCCCGGGCTTGGTCAGGTCGATGCAGAGCGTCTGCACGGGCACGCCAAACGCCGTTCGCAGCCCCTCGGACGCATCGACCAGTTCCTGCTTCCGGTTGCTCACAAGCGCCAATGCATACCCCATCCGCGCGAGCTGTCGCGCGAACTCGAGGCCGATTCCGGAGCTCGCTCCGGTGACGAGGGCGGTCTTCTGGAGGTCAGGCATTCGTCAGGAAGGTTGTCATCACAAATATATAAAAAATGCAAGAAATGTTACAAGGAAACATTCGATGCATCATCCGCAACAAACGTTGCATCCCGTTCGCCCGCGTAAATCTATCTTTGCGGCAAACCGCATGGCACCTACAAATCAACCAATAAACTTATGCATCATTTAAAAACGATTTTCGCAAGCTTCCTTCTGCTCGCCGGCTTCACGGCCTTCGCCCAGCAGATCGAAGTGACCGGCGTCGTGACTTCCGGAGCCGACGGCTACGGAGTCATCGGGGCCGCCGTCATGGAGAAAGGAACGACGAATGGCGTGACGACCGATTTTGACGGGAATTTCACCATCCGCGTCAATGAGGGGGCCATTCTGGTTTTCTCCTCCATCGGCTACACCACCTTGGAACTCCCTGCCACTGAAAATATGTCGGTGGTCATGCAGGAGGACGCCCAGCTTCTGGACGAGGTGGTTGTCACCGGCTACACGGTCCAGCGTAAAGCCGACCTCACCGGCGCCATCTCCACCGTCAACACCGACGATCTCGCCAAGCAGAACGAGAACAACCCCGTCAAGGCGCTGCAGGGCCGCGTTCCGGGCATGAACATCTCGGCGGACGGTTCTCCGTCCGGCAGTGCTACGGTCCGCATACGCGGTATCGGTACCCTGAACGACAACGATCCGCTCTACATCATCGACGGCGTCCCGACCAAGGCTGGCATGCATGAACTCAACGGAAACGACATCGAGTCCATCCAGGTCCTGAAAGACGCCGCCTCGGCCTCCATCTACGGAAGCCGTGCGGCCAACGGCGTCATCATCATTACGACCAAAGGCGGCAAGGAGGGGAAAGTGAGAGTCGATTTCGACGCCAGCGTGGCCGCCCAGACCTACGTGAACCGGATGCAGGTGCTCAATGCCAAGGAATTCGGCCAGGTGATGTGGCAGGGCTATGTGAACGACGGCCTGAACCCCAACATGAATGCCCTCGGGTACATCTATGATTGGGGCTATGACGCCAATGGCATCCCCGCCCTGAACGGGATCCGCATGAACAAGTACCTGGACGCGGCCGGCACCACACCCGCCAGCGACACCGACTGGTTCCGCGAGACCACCCGGACAGGCATTATCCAGCAGTACAACCTTTCGCTCAGCAACGGCACGGAGCGCGGCAATTCGTTCTTCTCCCTGGGCTATTACAAGAATGACGGTATCATCAAGCATTCGGACTTCTCCCGTCTTTCCGCCCGTATCAACACGGATTACAAGCTCCTCAAGATCGGGGACAAGAACATCCTCACCATCGGCGAGCACTTCACCCTGAACCGCACCAGCGAGGTGCAGGCACCCGGTGGATTCCTGGAGAATGTGCTCCAGTTCAACCCGTCCATTCCTGTCTATACCACCGAGGGTGAATTCGCCGGTCCCGTTGGCGGCTATGCCGACCGCGAGAACCCGCTCGCCCGCCTGACCCGCAATGCGGACAACCGCTATTACTACTGGAGAATGTTCGGTGACGCCTATCTGAACATCAACCCGATGAAGGGCCTGAATCTCAAGACGACCTTCGGCCTGGACTATTCCCAGAAGGAGCAGCGCATCTTCACCTATCCGGTGACGGAAGGTACGGTGGCCAATGCGACCAACGCCGTGGAGGCCAAGCAGGAGCACTGGCTCAAGTGGATGTGGAACGCGATCGCGACCTACAACTTTGAAGCGGGCAACCATCGCGGAGATGTGCTCCTGGGTACGGAAATCAACCGGGAGGATGACACCTGGTTCAGCGGGAAGGCGTATGATTTCGCCGTCCTGAATCCGGATTACATGTGGCCCAGCGCCGCTGTGGGCGAGGCTGAGGCGTATGGCGGCGGCGGTGGCTACACCCTGGTCTCCTATTTCGGAAAGGTGAACTACAACTATGCCGACCGGTATCTGGCCAGCGTCACCCTCCGTTACGACGGTTCCAGCCGGTTCGGCCGCAACAACCGTTTCGGTATGTTCCCGTCCGTGAGCCTGGGCTGGAGACTGGACAAGGAGAAGTTCCTGGAGGATGCCATGTGGCTGGAGAACCTGAAAATCAGGGCCAGCTGGGGACAGACCGGTAACCAGGAGATTTCCAACATCGCCCGCTACACCATCTATGAGAGCAATTACGGTGAGGCCGGTTTCGGTGGGCAGAGCTACGGAACGAGCTACGACATCGCCGGTACCAACGGCGGCCAGACGCTCGCCAGCGGCTTCAAGCGCAACCAGCTCGGAAATGACGACCTGAAATGGGAAACCACGACCCAGACCAACCTGGGCCTGGATTTCGCCCTGTTCAAGAGCGCCCTCTACGGATCGTTCGAGGCCTACTACAAGAAGACCACGGACATCCTGGTGTACATGCCGGGCATCGGTGTGATGGGTGAGGGCTCCTCCCAGTGGATCAACGCCGGCGAGATGCAGAACCGGGGTCTGGAATTCAACTTCGGATACCGCGGGGAAGCCGGCGACTTCCAGTATGACTTCTCCGGAAACATCAGCACCTATGACAACAGGGTGACCAAACTTCCCGATACGATCGCGGCCAACGGTACCTTCGGCGGGAATGGCGTCGAAAGCGTCGTGGGCCATCCCATGGGCGCCCAGGTGGGCTATGTCTATGACGGAATCTTCAAGAGCCAGGACGAGATCGACAACCACGCCACGCAGGGCGGCGCCGGACTGGGCCGCATCCGCTGGAAGGATCTCAACGGGGACGGGGTCATCAACGAAAAGGACCAGAAGTGGATCTACTCTCCGGTTCCGGATTTCACCTGGGGCCTGAATATCTACCTGCAGTACAAGAACGTGGATCTCACAATGTTCTGGCAGGGCGTCCAGGGAGTGGACGTGATCAGCGACCTCAAGCGGGAAACCGACCTGTGGAGCGGTCTGAACATCTCCAACCTGAACAAGGGACGCCGCATGCTGGACGCCTGGAGCCCGGTGAACATGGATTCCAACATTCCTGCCGTGAGCATCATGGACAACAACAATGAGAAGCGCGTGTCCAGCTATTTCGTGGAGAACGGCTCCTTTGCCAAGCTCCGTACCATCCAGCTCGGCTACAACGTCCCCAAGAGTCTGTGCGAGAAACTGCACCTGGCCCGTCTGAGAGCCTATGTGTCCGCGCAGAACCTGCTGACCATCAAGAGCTGCGGCTTCACGGGCGTGGATCCCGAGAATGCCAACTTCGGTTATCCGATCCCGGTGAATGCCACCCTCGGTGTGAACGTATCCTTCTAAACCATGACAATCATGAAAAAGCTTATTTCCCTTCTCTATATGATCCCGGTCCTCGGCGTCCTCACCGCCTGCAGCGACCTGCTGGGAGAACAGGTTCCGCAGGGTACGCTCAGCGACGAGCAGGTGAAGGATCCCGCCAACGCGGAGGCCATGGTGGTGTCGGCCTATGCCATCTTCACTACGGCCGAAGACATCAACTCTTCCTTCTCCATGTGGAATTTCGACGTGCGCTCCGATGACGCTTACAAGGGCGGCAACGGTACTTCCGATGGTGACGTGTTCCACCAGCTGGAAATCCAGCAGGGTGTCCTCACGACCAACTGGAACCTCAATGATATCTGGGTGCGCCTGTACAACAGCCTGTCCCGTGTCAACAGCGCCATCGCCCTCCTGAACGAGTGCGACGAGAGCTATGCCATGAAGGAGCAGCGCCTCGCCGAGATGAAGTTTCTCCGGGCATACGGCCACTTCCTCCTGAAGCGCCTGTTCAAGAACATCCCGTTCGTGAACCGGCACGACCTGACCTATGCCGAGTACAATGAACTCTCCAATACCGCCTATTCCAATGACGAGGGATGGCAGGTCATCATCGACGACCTGATGGAAGCCTACAACACCCTTCCTGCGGTCCAGGCCGACAAGGGCCGTCCCACCAAGGCCGCTGCCGCCGCCTTCCTCGCCAAGGTCTATCTGTACAAGGCCTACCGCCAGGACGATCCGAAGAGCAACCAGGTCAGTTCCGTCAATGACGGGGACCTCCGCAAAGTCATCGAGTTCACCGAACCCGCCCTCTATGCCGGCTATGGCCTGGAGGCGGACATCCACAACAACTTCCGTCCGGAGGAGATGTACGAGAACGGCAAGGAAAGCCTCTGGGCCATCCAGTATTCCCGTAACGACGGATCTACCTACGGCAACCTGAACTGGAGCTACGGCCTGATCGGCCCCAGCATCGACAACGTGACCGACGGAGCCTGCGACTTCTACAAGCCCAGCCAGAACCTGGTGAACGCCTTCCGCACCGGTGCCGACGGCCTGCCCCTCCTGGACAGTTTCAACGAGAAGGATTATGACAAGGGGGTGGACAATGCCGACCCGCGCCTGTTCCTGACCGTAGGCATGCCCGGCCTTCCTTACCTGTTCAACAAGAACTTCATCCAGGACGAGAGCAAGCAGTGGAGCCGTGGCAACGGACTGTACGGCTACTATATCAGCCTGAAACAGAACGTGGATCCCGCCCTGGTGGGTGAATACCTCATCAAGGGTTCCTATTGGGCATCCCCGATGAACCGCATCGTCTTCCGTTATGCCGATGTCCTGCTGGAGCGGGCCGAAGCTTATGCCCAACTGGGTGACAGCGGAAAGGCCATCGACCTGGTGAACCAGATCCGTGCCCGCGCCGCTTCTTCCACGCAGATGTTTGCAGACTATCCCACCCGCTACGGTGTCAAGATCTACATGACCCAGTACAAGGGCAGCTACGACAAGGCTGCTGCGCTGAAGATCGTCAAGATGGAACGTCGCCTGGAGATGGGCATGGAGTGCGAGCGTTTCTTCGACCTGGTACGATGGGGCGAAGCCGCCGAGGTACTGAACAAGTACTACGCCGAGGAGATTGACAACTGCTCCATCTACCGCGAGGCCCGTTTCACGGCCGACAAGGATGAGTATCTGCCCATTCCCGCCTCTCAGATCGCCGCTTCCAACGGCCATTACACGCAGAACATCGGTAACTGGTGATAATCAATAGAGTATGAAAACAAAACTTTTCTATATCGCGGCCGCCCTGCTGGGCCTCGTGGCCTGCTCCAAGACGACGGTCAGCGACCTGGACCTCAGCGGTGACTGCCTGGTCAGCGCCCTTTCCCTGGACGGATACGAGGGAAACATAGACCTTCCGAGCCGCAGCATCGTGGTACGGCTCCCGGAAGTGTACGCAACCTCCGGAATGGAGATCACGTCCCTGACCCTGTCGGACGGCGCCTCCTGCAATGTCCGGGTAGGGGAGAAACTGAACATGGATGCGCCCAAAGGACTGCATGTAACCAACGGGGATGCCGTCATCGACTGGACCCTGTCCGTCCTGCATGACGAGGCCCGCATCAGCCACTTCGTCATCAATGACATCTACACCGGCACGATCGACCAGGATGCCAAGACTATCACGGTCTATATCCCTGGATCGGAAAACATCCATGCCCTGGTGCCGACCATCACCTACAGCGTGAATGCGACCGTGACGCCGGCCTCCGGTGTGGCGCAGGACTTCTCCGAGCCGGTTACCTACACGGTGACGAACAATTCCGCCAGGAGCGTCTATACCGTTACGGTGATTGCCATTGACAAGCCCAAGGCCCTGTTCGTGGGCGCGGCGCAGGTGATGAACGACCTGGATGCCGAGGCCAAGGCGGCCTGTGACTGGATGATCGCCCATGTGCCCGGGACCATGTACGCCTCCTTCTCCGACCTCCAGGCCGGAACCCTGGATCTATCCGAGTGCGCCCTCATCTGGTGGCATTTCCACATGGACGGCGGCGTGGACGGACACGATGCCTTCGTGGCCAAGGCACCGGAGGCCCTGGCTGCCAGGAATCAGCTGCGTGCCTTCCACGAGGCCGGCGGCGCCCTGCTCCTCACGCGCTATGCCACGAACCTGCCTTCCTTCATCGGTGTTACCGGTGATGACGAGTGGACCACGCCGAACAACTGCTGGGGCCAGAACGAAGACAGCGCCGAACTTTGCGGCGGTCCCTGGACCTTCCGGATCTTCGACGGCCAGAACGACCATCCGCTCTACCAGGGTTTGGTCCAGGGCGACAATGCCAACGAGGTTTATTGCACCGATGCCGGCTATCACATCACCAACTCCACGGCACAGTACCACATCGGTACCGACTGGGGGGGCTATGACAACCATGGTGCCTGGGAAGCGCGCACGGGCGGACGGATCCTCGGCGTGGGCGGCGACGGAGCCGTCGTGGCCTGGGAGTACCTCCCGAAGGACGGCAAGGGCGGCGTAATCTGCATCGGCTCCGGCTGCTACGACTGGTATTCCTATACCTATGAGGCCGGTTACGAGGAGAAATTCCACCGCAACATCGCCATCATGACCGAGAATGCAATCAACTACCTTACGAAATAGCAGTATGAAAAGAACAGCATACATCACCGCCATCCTCCTCATGGGAACCCTGACGATGGCTTGCAGCAAGGAAGAATACGGCGACGCTCCCCGCGACTGGGACGCCTCTTCCACCTATTTCGCCAGCGCTGACGACAAAGGATTCAATACGTACTATACCCCCGCCATCGGCCGGGTGGGGGACACGATGCCTTTCTGGGATGCGAAAGCGGGCGAGTACAAAGTCCTCTACCTGCAGGAGTTCGAGAACAACGGCACCTACAATTTCCATCCGATCTGGGGCGTTTCCACGAAGGACGGTGCCAGCTATACCTCGCTGGGTGAAGTCCTTCCCACCGGCGCTTCCACGTTGGAACAGGATGCCGCTATCGGAACCGGCTGCTGCGTGTACAATGAGGCAGACGGTCTGTACTACATCTACTACACCGGCCACAACGGCAACTGCACCAACCGCGAGGTGGTGTTGAGGGCTACCTCCCCGGATTTCAAGACCTGGACCAAGGACCTGCTCTGGGCCCTGAAGGGGGATGACTTCGGCTACTCGAGCAACGACTTCCGCGATCCGCAGGTGTTCAAGGCCGACGACGGCCTGTGGCACATGGTCATTTCCAGCAACCTGAAATTCGCCGACTTCAAGTCCTCCGACCTCAGGACCTGGGAGCATGTGGGCTCCTTCAACATGGTTTGGGACCGCATGTGTGAATGCCCGGACATCTTCAAGATGGGGGACTGGTGGTACTTCGTGTACAGCGAGGGCTACCGGGCGAGCTGGAGCCGCAAGGTCAAGTACATGATGGCCCGCAGTTTCGAGGGCCTGAAGGAATGCTTCGGCGACCCGGGTGCCCATTGGCCGCAGGACGGTCATGAGGGGGTGCTGGACAGCCGCGCCTTCTATGCGGGCAAGACCGCTTCCGACGGGACCGACCGCTATATCTGGGGCTGGAGCCCCTATCGCACCGGTGCGACCATCCATGACAAGAATGTCAACGTGGGCGCTTCCGGCGAGCCCAACTGGTCCGGTTCCATGGTGTGCCACAAGCTCATCCAGCATGCCGACGGCACCCTGACGCTCGGCCAGGTGCCGGCCATGGCCGGCAAGTACAGCCGCCCGCTCAACGTCAAGGTCGTGGAGAGCGGTTCCGATTATACCCTGTACAACCGCTTGGAGAACAGCAATCATATCTCCTTCACGGTGACGGCTTCCGCGTGGGACCGCTGGGGCGTTTCCTTTGTCCGCGGGACGGACTCCAAGAAGTACTATACCCTGGTGGTGAATGCGGAGAACGAGAACATCCGCAAGGTCAATTTCGAGCAGGAAGGGGAGGAAGGCAAGGGCTTCATTGAAGGGGCCGACGGCTACGCTTTCGTCCGCCCGGCTGACAACATCTATCACGTGGACATCTTTACGGACAATTCCGTCGTGGTGATGTACATCAATGATGTGTGCGCGTTCACCTGCCGGATCTATGGAATCCGCCGGAACTGCTGGAGCATCAACGGCTACGGCAACTCCATCCAGGTCAGCGATGTCCGCGTCTCCACCTATTGATTATCCGGTGAAAAAGCGTATCTTTGAGAAAAGACACTGACAATGAGATACATCCTTTTCATAGCGAGCTTCCTGCTTACCCTGGGCGCCGGTGCGCAGAACCTCGCCATCCGTCATCTGAGCGACACGCATACGATGATCCGGGTGAGCGGGAAGGACCGCTACGTGCTGCTTCCTGTGCAGGAAACGGCACAGGAGGCACGTGTGAAGGTGCTGTCAAACGGCATGGAAGTCCTCGCCGCCAATGTTTCCCTGGCCATCGACAAGACGGACTACCTGGTCCCGCTGGACCTCGGCGCCTGGAACGGCAGCAGCATCCTGCTGGATATCCGGATGACCCAGGGCCGCGGCGTGCGCCGGGATCCTTCCGACGACGTGTGCTGGAGCGACATGACCACTGCGCCCGTCTTCGACCGGACCAATCAGGAAAAGGCCTACCGGCCCCTCTATCATTTCGCCCCGGAATATGGCTGGATGAACGACCCTAATGGTATGGTGTACCAGGACGGGGAATGGCATCTTTTCTACCAGTATAACCCGTACGGTAGCTTCTGGGGCAATATGCACTGGGGACATGCCGTTTCCCGGGACCTGGTGAACTGGGAGCATCTGGGCGTTGCCCTCGCTCCGGATGCGCTCGGCGCCATCTTCAGCGGCAGTGCCGTCGTGGACAAGGAGAATACGGCCGGATTCGGACGGGATGCCATCGTGGCCATGTACACCTCGGACGGGGACAACCAGACCCAGAGCATCGCCTACAGCAACGACGGAGGCCGCACCTTTACCAAATACCCCGGCAATCCGGTGATCGTGGCCGAGGATACGCCCGATTTCCGCGATCCCAAGGTGTTCTGGGACGACCAGACCCGCCAATGGAAGGTAGTCCTCGCCGCCGGGCAGGAGGTGCAGTTCTACAGCTCCGACAACCTGAAGGACTGGAAATACGAGAGCAGCTTCGGCCTCGCCTACGGCAACCACAACGGTGTCTGGGAGTGCCCCGACCTGATCCGCCTTCCTTTCGAGGGCAAGGACAAGTGGGTGCTGCTCCTGAACATCAATCCGGGCGGCCCCTTCGGCGGCAGCGCCACGCAGTATTTCGTGGGCAGCTTCGACGGGAAGACCTTCAAGTGCGACGACCTTCCCACCGTCACCCGCTGGATGGACTACGGTAAGGACCATTATGCCGCCGTCACCTGGAGCAACGCTCCCGCCGGCAGAACGGTCGCCATCGCCTGGATGAGCAACTGGCAGTATGCCAATTCCGTCCCGACGAAGCAGTTCCGCAGCGCCAACTCCGTTCCCCGCGACCTGTCCCTGGTCCGGAAGGGAAAGGAGGTCATCCTGAAGAGCACGCCCTCTCCGGAGGTGGAAGCCCTTCGCGGCCGGCCCGTCCAGTATACGCTGTCCACCGCTCCCGTGGATCTTTTCGAGAACCCGCAGCGCGCCTACGAACTCGTGGTCCGCTTCACCCTTCCCAAGAAGGAAGGCATCACCTTCGTGCTTTCCAACGAGACCGGCGAGCAGGTGGTTTTCACCTACGAACCGGAGAGCCAGACCTTCTCGATGGACCGCCGGGGGAGCGGCAACGTCAAGTTCAGCAAGTCCTTCGCGGCGGTCACGACCGCGCCTGCCCAGGTGGGCGGCAAGATGGAGCTCCGCCTGCTGGTGGACAGCGCCAGTATCGAGGCCTTCGGCGAGTACTTCTGCATGACCAACCTCGTCTTCCCGTCTTCTCCTTATAATACCCTGAAACTGTACGGCAACCTCAAGGCCGACGTAACACTTTATCCGATAGCCAAATGAACAAAAAGATACAACTCATCCCGGTGATGCTCTGCTTCTTCGCCATGGGGTTCGTGGACCTCGTGGGCATCGCCTCCAACTATGTCCAGTCCGACCTGGGCCTGAGCGACGCGGCCGCCAACATCTTTCCTTCCCTGGTCTTCTTCTGGTTCCTGATCTTCTCCGTCCCGACGGGGATGCTGATGAACAGGATCGGCCGGAAGAACACGGTGCTGCTGAGCCTCGTGGTGACGGTCGTCTCCCTGCTGCTTCCCATCTTCGGCGAGAGCTACGGACTCATGCTCGTCTCCTTCTCGCTGCTGGGCATCGGCAACGCGCTCATGCAGACTTCCCTGAACCCGCTCATCACCAACATCATCAAGGGTGACCGGCTGGCCAGCACCATGACCTTCGGGCAGTTCGTGAAAGCCATCGCCTCCTTCATGGCTCCGTATATCGCCATGTGGGGCGCCACGGCGGCCATGCCTACCTTCGGCCTCGGCTGGAGAGTTCTCTTCCCGGTGTACATGGCCATCGGCATCCTGGCCTCCCTCCTGCTCCTCCTCTCTCCGATCGAGCGCGAGGCGGCCCCGGACAAGGCTTCTTCCTTCGCCGACTGCTTCAAGCTCCTGGGCAAGCCCGTCGTTCTGCTGTCCTTCCTGGGCATCATGTGCCATGTGGGCATCGACGTGGGCACGAACACCACGGCGCCGAAGCTCCTGATGGAGCGCGTGGGCATGACGCTTACCGAGGCCGGCTTCGCGACCAGCCTGTATTTCATTTTCCGTACGGTAGGCTGCCTTTCCGGGTCGTTCATCCTGGCGAAGTTCAGCCACAGGAAGTTCTTCCTGGTGAACGTCGTGATGATGGCCCTGGCGATGGTGGGCATGTTCTTCGGAGCAAGCAAGGCTATCCTGTACGTGGCCATCGCCCTGGTGGGTTTCGGCAACTCCAACATCTTTTCCATCGTGTTCTCCCAGGCCATCCTGGCGGTTCCCGAGAAGCAGAACGAGGTGTCGGGCCTGATGATCATGGGCCTGTTCGGCGGTACGGTGTTCCCGCTCCTGATGGGATTCGCCTCCGACGCGGTGGGCCAGGCCGGCGCCGTGGCGGTGATGGCCGTAGGCGTCGCGTATCTGTTGTATTATATGACTACCATGCACAAATAATATGGGAAAGTACGTTATCGGTATCGGTGAAGCGCTGTGGGATGTGCTTCCCGAGGGAAAGAAACTGGGCGGCGCGCCCGCCAATTTCGCCTATCATGCCCGGCAGTTCGGCCTGGAAGGCATCGCCGTGAGCGCCATCGGGCACGATGCGCTGGGCGAGGAAATCGTCGAGGCTTTCGAAGAGCACCGGCTCCCGTATCACCTGGCCCGGGTGGAGTATCCCACCGGAACCGTCCAGGTTACCCTGGATGCACAGGGGGTGCCTCAGTATGAGATCAAGACGGATGTCGCCTGGGACAATATCCCGTTCGACGAGGAACTGGCCGCCCTGGCCGCTGATTGCAAGGCGGTTTGCTTCGGCTCCCTGGCGCAGCGGAGCGAGGTTTCCCGCAACACCATCGGCGCGTTCCTGGATGCCGTTCCTGCGGACTGCCTGAAGGTATTCGACATCAACCTCCGTCAGAGTTTCTACACGAAGGAAGTGCTGGAGGCATCTTTCCAGCGCTGCGACATCCTGAAGATCAATGATGAGGAACTGGTGACCATTTCCCGCCTGTATGATATCCCGGGCCTGAGCCTGGAGGAAAAGTGCTGGCACATCTTCGACCAGTATGGCCTGAAAATGCTCATCCTGACCTGCGGCACCAACGGAAGTTATGTCTTCCACGCGGGCGGCATGTCCTATCAGGTGACTCCGAAGGTGGAGGTGGCCGATACCGTCGGCGCCGGCGATTCCTTCACCGGCTCCTTCATCGGCTCCATCCTCCAAGGCAAGTCGGTGGCGGTCGCCCATGAGACGGCGGTGAAAGTGTCCGCCTATGTCTGTACCCAGAAAGGGGCCATGCCCGTGGTCCCCGAGGAACTAAAATCGATTTGATTTGAGAATCAGGCCTCTTCTTATACTATGCTTCCTCCTTCTTCTCGCCGGTTGTTCCGGGGGGAAGAAGGAGCTTGTCATAGGTGTATCCCAATGCAGCGACGATATCTGGCGCACCAAACTGAACGAGGAACTGTCCCTGGCGGCCCATTCCTATGGGGTGCAGCTCCGGCTGACGTCGGCGGATGACGACAGTGAGCGCCAGATGGCGCAGATCCGGGCGCTGGTCGCCGAAGGGGTGGACCTCCTGATCGTATCGCCCAACCAGAGCCATACCATCACGCCGGCCATCGAGGAAGCCTTCGATGCCGGCGTTCCGGTCATCCTGTTCGACCGGAAGATCGATTCCGACAAGTACACCGCCTTCATCGGGGCGGACAATGTGCGGATCGGCCGGATCCTGGGCGATTACCTGGCCGATATCCTGAGCGGCCAGGGCCGGGTGGTGGAGATCCAGGGACTCCGGGAGTCTTCACCGGCCGCCGAGCGGCACAAGGGCTTTGCGGAGGCGCTGGCGGCGCATCCCGGCCTGGAACTGGTCGCTTCCGACTACGGGGACTGGCTGCAGGAAGGCGGCGCTCGCGTGATGGCGCGGTGGATGGAAGAAGGGCTTGCATTCGATGCGGTCTTCGGTCAGAACGACCGGATGGCCCGGGGCGCCTGGGAAGCTCTCGGAAAGCCGGACGGGCTGCCGCTGCTGGGCGTGGACGCCTTGCCGGAAGGAGGGCTTCAGGATGTCCTGGACGGCGTTCTGACGGCTACTTACATCTATCCGACCCGGGGCGACCTGGTGATGAAACTGGCGGTGGATATCCTCTCTGGGAACGAATACCCCCGGGAGACGATGTTGGAATCGGCCCTCGTGGACAGCCACAATGCGGCGATGGTCCTCATGCAGGAGCACGAGATTACGGACCAGCGGGAGATGGTGGAGAAAGTGAGCGCCCAGCTGGACAGTTCCCTGTCCGAGTACAATACGCAGCGGCTGGTCCTGTACCTGCTCATCGGCCTGACCACCCTGCTGATCCTGTTGTTTACCATCTCTTTCTTTTTCTACAACCGCATGTGGCGCTTCAATACGGAGCTGGAACGGCGGAACGAGGAGCTGCACCTGCTGTCCCGTAAACTGGAGGAGACCACCGACGCGAAGCTGGAGTTCTTCACCTCCGTCAGCCACGAGTTCCGGACGCCGCTGTCCCTGATTGCCGGCCCCCTGGAGCATGTCATGGACACATCCGGCCTGGACCCGGAAAGCCGGGCTTCGTTGGGGATCGCCCGGGAGAATGTCGATATTCTCCTCCGGCTGGTGAACAGCATCCTGGATTTCCGGAAGATCGAGAACGGAAAGATGCCCTTGCGAGTGTCCCGCTTCGACCTGCCGCTGGCCGTGCAGCAGTGGATGCTGGGATTCAAGGGCCGCAACCTGCGCTATGAGGGACCGGAGTCCCTGATGGTGGAGGCCGACATGCACCTGACGGAAAGGGTGCTGTTCAACCTCCTCAGCAACGCTTTCAAGCATACGTCGGCCGAGGACAGCATCGTGGTCGACCTCGCTCCCGACGGGGATAAGGTCCGGCTTTCGGTGACGGACACCGGCGAGGGAATCCCGGCCGACAAGCTGGGGCTGGTCTTCGACCGGTTCTACCAGGTGGGCAACCGTTCTTCCGGGACAGGCATCGGACTGGCCCTGGTGAAAAGCATCGCCCAGTTGCATGGGGGAAGCGTCGGCGTGGAAAGCCGGGTGGGGGAAGGCACTACCTTTACCGTGACCTTGCCCTTGGAGCAGCATGGCGTGGAAATCGTCGAGACGGAGGACGCCGGTAAATACCAGGAGCAGTTCAACGTCCATGACGCCGACAAGGGTTTCTCCCGCCGGGAAACCGAGCAGTTGGAACTGATGACCGATACGGATGACCAACGGCCGACGGTGCTGGTCGTGGATGACAACGAGAGCCTGCGGACTTTCATCGCGTCGTTGCTGAAGGATGAATACCGGGTCCTGCTGGCCGCTGACGGAAAAGAGGCGCTGGATGTGGCCGGGCGTCAGCTGCCCGACCTGGTCATCAGCGACGTGATGATGCCGGTTATGGACGGGCTGGCCTTCTGCGAGGCTCTGAAATCCCAGCTGGCGACCAGCCATATCCCCGTCATCCTCCTGACGGCGAAGAACATGGAGGATCAGCGGGCCGAGGGATACGCCTCCGGGGCCGATGCCTACATCAGCAAGCCCTTCAGCGAAAAGGTGTTGCTGTCCCGGGTCGGCAATCTCCTCAAAAGCCGCCTGCAGCTCAAGCATTATTATCTGGAAAACGGCACCAGCGATGCCTCGGAAAGGGAAAACGACTTCCTGTCCCGTTTACGTTCCTATGCGAAGAAGCACTTGGCGGATCCGGACCTGAACGTGGAGCAACTGGCTGCCGAGATCGGCCTGTCCCGGGTCCAACTGTACCGGAAAGTGAAAGCGTTGACGGGTTATTCACCCGTGGAGGTGATTCGGATCATGCGGCTCAAGGAAGCGGAAAAACGGCTGAAAAGCACGGACAAGACCGTCGCTGAAATCGCCTACGAGGTCGGTTTCAGTTCCCCTTCCTATTTCTCCAAATGTTACCGTGAACTTTTCGGCATCCTGCCGGGAACTTCCCGTTAGCGGAGATTGGCGAGGGCGGGGAAGGCCGCCCGGAGGACATCGGTACCTGCGCTGGCCAGGAAACGCCCGTCACGGGTGAGGGCGAACACCCGGTCGGCCACCTGCAGGGCGTCGTGCAGGTCGTGGCTGGAGAACAGGACGGCCGTCCCCGTCTTCCGGGCGACCTCCCGCAGCGTCCGCAGCACATCGATTCGGTTTTCCACGTCCAGGTGCGCCGTCGGCTCGTCCAGCAGCAGTACCTCGGCCCTCCGGGTCAATCCTGTCGCCAGGCACGCCTTCTGGAACTCCCCGTCGCTCAAGGTCGATATGTCCCGCTTCCGCAGCTCCCCAATTCCCAGCATCTTCAGGGCCTCCTCCATCCTTCCCTCGACCTCCGCCGAAATCCGCCCCCGCCAATCGCTCTCCCGGTAGCACCCCGTCCGCACGAACGCCTCGACCGTGAACCCTTTCACTTTGGGGATGTTTGTGGGTATAAGTACGACGGCAGCTTCCGGGGGTATAGGTCCAGAAAACTGTGCCACCCCCGGCACATGAGAGGGAGGGGCCCATTTATGGGAGGGACGGAGGTCGCTTTGCGACCGGAGGTTTTCGGGACCTATACCCCCGGAAGCTAGCCATTTCAACAGCGTCGTTTTCCCGGTCCCGTTGGGCCCGGCCAGCAGTACGCATTCGCCCGGGGCCAGCTCGAAAGAGATGTCCCGGACCAGGGTTCGGTCCCCGTACCCGATCGTCAGGTGTTCAACCCGAAGTGCCGTAGAATGCATGTTGTTGGTTTCCAATGATTTATGCGGTTGTGACTGCGCTGGTGAGAGCGGTCAATCTGGTGTAATTGGTTGGGTATTAATGTTTTACATTCGACGCTTTTTGCTGCAATAGGAGCGTGAGGATCAAGGGAATGCCGATGAGGGCGAGGGTGGAGCCCACGGGAAGGGGAATGGGCCAGAGGTTCGCGAGGATGTCGGCCGCCAGGGCAAGGGTGGCACCGGTCGCGAGGGCGCAGGGGAGGACCTGCCTATGGACCGAAGAGCCCGTGATGCGGCGGGCAAGGTGCGGGGCGACGATGCCCACGAACCCGAGCGGGCCGCAGAAGGCCGTGACCGTACCGGTCATCAGGCAGGCCGACAGCATCGACAGGAACAGGATGCGCCGGGTGGAGGCCCCGGAAAGGGTCGCGTACTCCTCCCCGAACAGAATAATATCCAGTCCCTTGCCGTTGCAGAAGGCAAGGACAAGGCCGATGACCAAGGCGCCGGCCATCAGCGCGACCTCGAAGTATCGACAGCCGGAAAAGCTGCCCGCCATCCAACTGTAGAACAGTTTCAGGCTCTCTTCACCTGCCGTGTACTGCAGGACCGAACTCAGCGCGCTGAAAATGAACCCGAGCATGACGCCGAACACCAGCAGTGTCGTCACCGACCGGAACCGGGCCGAGACCGCGACGACCAGCGCCGCCGCCACGAAGGCCCCGAGGAACGCCGCCACCGCCACGGTGAAGCGCCATGGTCGCGATGGCCGCGCCCAGTCCCGCGCCGCCGCTCACGCCCATGATGTGCGGATCGGCCAGCGGGTTCCGGAACACCGCCTGCATCTGCGTCCCGCTTGCCGCCAAGGCGCCCCCCGCAATCACCGCCGTCATTACCCGCGGCACCCGCAGCTTCCAGAGAATGGCTCCTTCTGCCCACGAAATCCCTCCACCCCCAACCAGAAGGTCAAAGAGGAGAAAAGCCAAAGGCAATAAAAGGAAAACACGAATGCGTGAGCGGTGCATTATAACGTTTGAGAAGGTGTGGAGGCAAGGTTATCTTCTGCAAACCTATGGCCACCCTCGGCCATATAAGAGGGAGGGGCCCAAACTTGTTTGGGAGGGGTCGCGAAGCGACGGTTTGCAGAAGATAACCTTGCCGAAACCAAAAAGGAGATGGCTATTACTCCTCCGGCAGGAACATCGGGTCCCAGGCCGGGAGCATGATGGGTTTCTGGTCGAAGTATTTCATGAGGGAGGCCGGGACGTACTTCTTGTCCACCACCAGGCGGAACATGTACTCGTCGAACCACTCGTCCGTCATGATGATGTTGCCCTGGTAGCCCGAGTTCGCGCCCCAGCTGTTCTCCACCATCCATTTGACCGGCTTGCCGTCCTTGAGATCCACCGCAATGAGCGTCATCGCGTGCGTAGAACCGCTGGCGTGCGTGTAGATGCGCTCCTTCTTATCCATGCCGAAGGAAACGCCCATCAGGGACTCGTAGTCGAAGTTGTTCAGGTCTGCGAAGCCCTTGTCCCGGAGGAGGAACTTGTTCACGTCGCAGGAGAAGTAGAGGGCCGTGTTGTCCTGGATGGAGGCGATGGCCATCTTCTTGATTTCATCGACCGGGAGGTTCAGGTACACCCAGTTCTCACCGTCGTAGACGTGGCGGTCGTAGTCGATCTCGTAGATCTTGTAGTACTCGTGGCACGGGTCGTTCATGACCATGATGTAGTTGTTCTCGAGGTCCGTGCCGATGTACTCCTCGTAGAAGGACTTCGGGGTGTACTGCTTCGTGTTCACGACATTACCCTTGGAGTCGGTCCGGGTCCAGGTGAACTCGGTCGGCGGGACGCCGAGGCAGAGCGCCAGGATGCGGTAGATTTCCTTGAGCTGGGCCGTCTTCATGGCCTGCAGGTCCGTGCCCTTGGGCGCCTGGCGCAGGCGGAGGCCGTCTTCACGCAGCTTGTTCGTAATCTGGGCGCGCATCTGGGCGGTGTTGTTGGCAATCATGCTCTCCGGGAACACCTCGGACGGGACGACGCCGTACTTCATGATGAGGTTGGACACGCCGGTGAACTGGCCGCCGTCTCCGATCGGGTGGGCGAAGAGCCAGTCGACGGTGCGGTCGTCGTCCGGGAGGTTCTTGGTGTCGATGATGCCCTGCAGGAACAGGTTCGCTTTCTCCAGCTGGTCGTAGAAGAAGATATAGTTCTGGGACAGGACGACGGGGCCCATGTCGAACTTGTCAATCATCTTGGCCCGCATGACGTTGAGGCCGGTGAACAGCCAGCAGCGGCCGGAGGAGAGCTGGTTGGTGCGGCCCTTGGTCTTCACCACGTCGGAGAAGCGGGTGTCCATCGGGATGTTGTCCGCATTCAGGGCCAGGGTGTTGATGGCTGTGGTGTTGAGGGCATTGCGGAGGGCCTTGTCGGCGGCCGTTCCTTCGTATCCCTGGCTGATTTCACCGAGGAGCTTGGCGTCAATGCCGCCCTTCTTGTTCTGAGCGTTGAGCGACAGGGTGCCGGAGATGGCGATGAGGATGAGCAGTGCTTTCTTCATAATGCTATTGATTATCAGTTGTTTTGGTCAAGGTGGGGAGGAGGGCGATGAGGTAGCCAACCAGGGCGACGCCGACCGCCGTCCAGATGATATCCGACGCCTTCAGGATGACCGGATAGGCGCTGATGATATAATTGCCGGGCATCCGGATGAGGCCGTACTTCTGCTGCAGGAGAACGAAGGCGATGCCGAGCGCGAGGCCCAGCACGAGACCCAGCAGCGAGATCAACCAACCTTCCAGCAGGAAGATCCGGCGTGTCATCGACTCCGGGGCGCCGAGGCTGCGGAGCGTGCCGATGTCATCCTTCTTCTCGATGATGAGCATCGTCAGGGAGCTGTAGATATTGAAGGCGATAATGATGACGATGAAGATCAGGATCATGTAGATGGCCAGCTTCTCGTAGCGCATCATTTTGTACAGGGCCTCGTTCTGGCGGTAGCGGTCCAGGACCTCGTAGTCCGGCCCCAAACGCTCGGCAAGTTCGGTGGCCAGCCCGTTCACGGCCTTGTCCGCCGTTCCTTTCGCCACGCGGATTTCCACGGCCGACACCTCGTCGTCATAGTCCATCAGTTCCCGCATCGTCTCGATGGGGACGATGACCAGTTCGGCGTCCAGCTCCGCATTGATGGCGAAGAGGCCGGCCACGGTCACCTTGGTGCTCCGGAGCGAGGCGGCGGGGTTCGACAGGGAAATGGAGCCTTCCCGGTCTGGATAATAGATCTCGAGAGGGGCGATGAACCGCGGGTTGATGTCCATCGACCAGGCAAGGGAACTGCCTACGACGGCCCGCGGCAGGTCCCCCCGGTGCAGGGAGAAGATGCCGTCGGTGATATGGTTCTGCAGGGGGCTTTCCTCCTCGAACACGCTGTCCACACCCTTGACGCGGGCGAGGCTCTGTTTGCCGTCGAAAGCGATGAAGGCCTGTTCCTCGATGACGCTGGACATGTTGTACACCAGTTCCTGGTCGTACAGCCAGGCGAACACGGTGCTGTCCGGGACGAAGGCCTTGCCGGCCGCCGGTTTCACGACCAGGTCCGGCTGGGCGTCCCCGAGGCTGTCGGACACGAGCTTGTTGAACCCGTTGAACACCGAAAGGATAATGACAAGCGCCGCCGTCCCGATGGCCATGCCCGCCACGCTGATGCCCGAAATGATGTTGATCACGTTGTGTGACTTCCGGGCGAACAGGTAGCGCAGGGCGAATCGTAACGGCAGGTTACTCATGCTATTTCTTCAGCAGTTCCTCGATATGCGCCGCATAGTCCAGGCTCGTGTCCAGGTAGAACACGAGCTCCGGCACGATGCGGAGCTGCTTGCCCACCACATGGCCGAGTTCGCCGCGGAGGGCCTTGTTGTTTTCGTTCAGGAGCGCCATGACGGCTTCCTGCTTGTCGGACGGGAAAATGCTCACGTAGACCTTCGCGACCGACAGGTCGGGGCTCACGCGGACTTCACTGACCGTGACCAGGGCGCCGCCGAAGGCGGCCATCCCCTTGGCCCGGATGATCTCCGCGAGGTCCTTCTGGATCTCCCGCGCCACTTTGAGTTGTCTGGTGCTTGCCGGTTTTTCCATACCATTGTCATTTCGAGCGTAGTCGAGAAATCTAAACTACGTTGATGATGAAATAGTTCTTCTTGCCCTTCTGGGCCAGGATGTAGTGGCCGTTGATGATATCATCGGCCGTCACTTCGGCATTGATGTCGCCCACCTTGCCCTTGTTCAGGGAGACGCCGCCGCCCTGGACCATCTTGCGGGCCTCGCCCTTGGAAGGGAACACGGCAGTCTTGACGGCGAGGAGGTCGAGCACGTTGCAGGGGAACTCATCGGCTTTCACCTCGAAAGAGGGGACGTTGGCGAAGACTTCGCGGACGGTGCGCTCGTCCATGGACCGGAACACCTCGGCGGAGACGTTGCCGAACAGCAGCTGGCTGGCGGCGATGGCGTTGTCGTAGGCTTCCTGGCCATGGCACATGACGGTGACTTCCTTCGCGAGGACCTTCTGCAGCTTGCGCTGGCCGGGATCCTCCCGGTGCTCCGCGATCAGGGACTCGATGGTTTCGCGGTCCAGCATCGTGAAGATCTTGATGTAGCGCTCGGCGTCGTCATCAGCGACGTTCAGCCAGAACTGATAGAACTCGTACGGGGAGGTACGCTCCGCGTCCAGCCAGATGTTACCCTTTTCGGTCTTGCCGAACTTGGTGCCGTCGGCCTTGCGGATGAGGGGGCAGGTGAGGGCGAAGGCCTCGCCGCCGTCGATGCGGCGGATAAGTTCGGTGCCGGTGGTGATGTTGCCCCACTGGTCGGAACCGCCCAGCTGCAGGATGCAGCCCTTGTTCTTCCACAGCCAGTAGAAGTCGTAGCCCTGCATGAGCTGGTAGCTGAACTCGGTGAAGGACATACCCTCGGAGGAGTCGCGCTGGAGGCGCTTCTTCACGGAGTCCTTCGCCATCATATAGTTCACGGTGATATGCTTGCCGATATCGCGGATGAAGTTGATGAAGCTGTAGTCCTTCATCCAGTCGTAGTTGTTCACGAGTTCGGCCTTGTTGGGGGCGTCGGATTCGAAGTCCAGGAAGCGGGCGAGCTGCGCCTTGATGCAGGCGACGTTGTGGTTCAGGGTGGCCTCGTCCAGGAGGTTGCGCTCCGCCGACTTCATCGACGGGTCGCCGATCATGCCGGTGGCGCCGCCCACGAGGGCGATGGGTTTGTGGCCGCAGCGCTGGAAATGCTTCAGGATCATCACGCTGACAAGGTGGCCGATATGCAGGGAGTCGGCCGTCGGGTCGATGCCTACGTAGGCAGCCGTCGGGCCTTCCATGAGTTTCTCTTCCGTACCCGGCATGATGTCCTGGATCATGCCTCTCCAAGTGAGTTCTTCAACAAAATTCTTCATCGATATATCTGATCTGTCTTAATCCTGCAAAGATAGGGAAAAAACCGCCCTTCTCCAAAGGAGAAGCTAGGCGAGTTCGATGCCCGCGCGATGGCAGGCCTCCCGCATCGACTCCGGCCAGATCGAGGACTGGATTTCGCCGATGTGCGCTTTCCGGAGGAGGTACATGCACAGGCGGGACTGGCCGATACCGCCGCCGATGGTCTGCGGGAGTTCTCCCGCGATGAGCCGGCGGTGGAAGTACAGGTCCGCCTTCCACTCCTGGCCGCGCTCTTTGAGCTGCCGCACCATGGCTTCCGGATTGACCCGGATGCCCATGGAAGAGATCTCGAAGGCGCTCTCCAGGACGGGGTTCCACAGGAGGATGTCGCCGTTCAGGCCGGCGAAGCCGTCACTGTTCGGGGTGCTCCAGTCGTCGTAGTCCGCGGCGCGGCCGTCATGGATGCTCCCGTCCGACAGTTTTCCGCCGATACCGATAATGAAAACGGCCTTGTGCTCACGCACGATGGCGTTTTCGCGCTCCTTCGGGGTGAGGTTCGGGTACCGTTGCAAAAGTTCTTCGGCGTGAATGAAGAAGATCTCGTCGGGGAGGGCGGGGACCAACTGCGGGAATTCCACGTACAGCTTGTTCTCCGTCACCTTCACCGCCTCGTAGATACGGCGGACGGTTCGTTTGAGGAAGTCCAGGTTGCGGTCTTCCTCCCGGATGACCTTCTCCCAGTCCCACTGGTCCACGTAGATGGAGTGGAGGTTGTCCAGGTCCTCGTCGGGACGCAGGGCGTTCATGTCGGTATAGATACCGCGGCCCGGGGTGATGCCCAGCTCTCCGAGCTTCAGGCGCTTCCACTTGGCCAGGGAGTGCACGACCTCGGCCTGCTGCTCGTCCAGGCTGCGGACCGGGAACCGGACCGGACGCTCGATGCCGTTCAGGTCATCGTTGATGCCCGTTCCGGACAGGACCGTCATCGGCGCCGTTACGCGCAGGAGCGCGAGTTGGGCGGAGAGGTTGTCCTGGAACATGTCTTTCACGGCCTTGATGGCCTTTTCGGTCTGCTCGACACTGCCGAGGAGATTACGGTATTGCGGGGGAAGATAGAGTGACATTTGTTTTCGTCCGTTAATCCTGCAAAGTTAGGACGGTTGGACGAATAATCCAAACCTTCGGCCGTTGTGTTTTTCCCGGGGATTGCGTAAATTTGCAGACTGGAAACAATCTAAAACCCCGATAAAATGAGAAAGTACATTGTTGCAGGCAACTGGAAGATGAACACCACAGTTCCTGAAGGCGTCGAACTCGCCAAGGCAGTCGTGGAGAAGGCAAAGGACCTTCCCGCCAACGTTGAACTCGTCGTGGCTCCGCCGTTTACGCACCTCGCTTGCGTCGCCGACGTCCTGAAGGGCTCCCAGGTCGCCCTCTCCGCCCAGAACTGCGCGGACCATGAGAAAGGCGCCTACACCGGCGAAGTCGCCGTGAACATGCTCACCTCCCTGGGCTGCAAGTACACCATCCTCGGCCACTCCGAGCGCCGTCAGTACTACGGAGAGACCGACGAGAAGCTCGTCGTCAAGACGAAGCTCGCCCTCGAGGCCGGCCTGAAGGTCATCCTCTGCGTGGGCGAGAACCTCGACGAGCGCGAGGCCGGCCGTCATTTCGAGGTCGTCACCGAGCAGACGAAGGCCGTCCTGTACAACTTCACCGCCGAGGATATGAAGAATGTCGTGATCGCCTATGAGCCAGTCTGGGCCATCGGCACCGGCAAGACCGCGACCGCCGCGCAGGCCGAGGAAATCCATGCCTGCATCCGTGCCGTCATCGCCGAGAAGTTCGGCCTGGAGGTCGCTGAGGACATGACCATCCTGTACGGCGGCTCCTGCAAGCCTTCCAACGCGAAGGAACTCTTTGCTGAAAAGGATATCGACGGCGGTCGTTCTAATTCAGGATTTTCACGATCGCACCGGTCTTGTCCGTGGCATTCCACAGCCAGACAAGGCCGGTGCCGTCGTATTTCTCCACCTTGAGGGTGATGCCGGAGGTGGTCTTCGCAGAACTGCCGGAGGACCATTGGATATCGGCCCGGATTTCCTGGCCTTCCTCCCGCGGGAGCTCGCTGCAGGTGAGGACGAAGAAGCTCGTCATGTCGTCGTTGCCTGTCCGGAACTGGCGGAGCGTCCGGTTGAAAGCCATCTGGCCAGCGCCCTCGTCATAGGTGTATACCTTCTTTCCCTTGACCATGAGGCTGACCTGCTCGCTGTTGTACATTTCCAGGTCCATGTCCACCTTTTCCCTGCAACCGGTGCAGGCGAGGACTGCGAGGACGATGATATAGAGATACTTCCTCATTTCACGACGATTTTCTTGGTGATGATGTCGGTGTTGTCCGGATAGGTAACCACCGCCTTCAGCTCCCCGGAGCGGGTGAGATGGTAATAGCCGTCGGCTCCCGGGGTGACAGGTTTGCCGTCGAAATACCAGGCGACGCGGACCGCGTCCGGGGCATTGTATACCCGGAGGGCGATGGGCGTGTCCGGAGCGAATGAGCCGCCCGTTCCGCGCGCGACGTCCTTCAGGTAGATGTAGGGATAGCTGTCCTTCTTCCGGTCGGATTTCGTGGTGAAGGACGCGTTGCCGTTCACCGGTCCGGGAATGTTCCCCTTCCGGCACAGCAACTGGACCTTGTAAGCCGTCGAGGGCGTGAGCCCGTCGATGACGAAGGCGTATTTCCCGGTTTCATAGGGGCGGACTTCAACCTCGGTCAGCTGGGCGGCGTCAGCCATGCCATAGCGGATGATACTGTTCCCGTTGAAAGACGGGTCCAGGCTGCTCCACTGGATAATGGAAGCGTCTTGGAAAACCACCTGGTTGTCGATCTTCACCGCCGGAGCCTTGTCCTCCTGGGCGTTGAAGACGGTGAAGGTGACGCTTCCGTCGGCATTCTGGCGGATGTCTGTCAGGCCCAGGGGCGAGGGGGCCTCGCTCCAGAAGGTGAAGGCCGGATCGGTGTCGCAGGTGTAGACGGAGACGTCCTCGAAGGGCCAGAACGCGTGGGAGGCCAGGGTGTAGATGGCCGCATAGTTCCGGTTTTTGACGGCGGTCTGGTATTTCTGACGGACTTCCGGGTCGGGTTCGATGAGGTCGATGCACTGATGGTCGGGACGGGCGTTGACTTCGTTCATGTCCCACCGGTCCCCGGCCAGCACGACTTTTCCGGCGGAGGTGGACTTGCCCGCCGGACGCAGGGACCAGTCCAAGTGGTACACCAGAAGGCCGCTGCCGCCGATGCCGGCGTCCCAGCCGCTCGCCTGCCGGCACTCGAAGAGGAAAATCTCTTTTTCGTCATCCGTCAGCATATAGTAGTAGTCCCCGTTCTCTTGGACCGGACGGAGGGTGTGGGTGCCCTCGGTCAGCGGCTTGCCTTCGCTCATCCCGAAGAACCAGCGCTCTACAACGCTGTAGTTCGGAGGCGTCTTGCCCTCGTCGTTGTGGTTGCCGGCATCCATCAGGTCGATACAGTTCCACATGGCCTCTGCGTTGCCGTCACTGTCTTCGTCGTCGGTGTCGTACAGGTCTGGAATGCCGAAGGTGTGGGTGTATTCGTGGCAGAAGGTGCCGATGGTGGCCAGGGTGGTGAAGGTGGTCCGGTTGGCGTCTATCCGGAGCTCTGAGGTGCATGCGTAGTTGTCCACGATGACTCCGTCCCGGCTGAAGGGCGGGAGGCTGGCACCGGACAGAACGTACCACATATGGGGCCAGATGTAGTCGTCTCCCGCGCCTTCTGACTCATTCGGACCGGCGTAAAAGACGAAGACATTGTCCACTTCGCCGTCGCCGTCGTTGTCGTAGTCGGCAAAATTGAACTCGGGCCCGACGGCGGCGCAGGCATCGACAATCATCTCGGCGGCTTTCCCGTCTTCGCCGTCCTCGTTATTGGCGCCGTAATAGGAGAAATCGTGCGGGAGGATGACAGGGTCGGTGATATCGAACCGGAAGGTGTAGCCGCCCTTCCACTGGTCCTTGAAATAGGAGAGGGCGGTCTTCGGACCATCGCCGTTGATGAGATTCTCGAAGTCCGACCGGGAGTAGGTGAAGGAGAGGTCCTGGAACTGGGCCAGGATGATGAGCCCATGGCGGATTCCGCCGCTTTCCCCGGCACGGGTGCGGGCCGCCTCCCGTTCCCGGAGCGGCCGGACCTGCCGGATGCGGGTTTCCCGCCGCCGGCGGAGCAGGTCGTAGGGAATGTTGCGGCTGGCGGCGATGACTTCGCCGGGCGTGTCCGGGGCACCGGCGTGTTCGCCGGTGTTCAGCCGGTGGCCGTAAAAGTCATAGCGGGCGTAGCACCACCATCCTTCGGCGTCCTGCGTAAGCGAGCATCCGTCGGGGGTAAGGACCAGATGGCCGTTTTCGTCACCGGTGAGATAAGCCTGTACGATCGTCCCGTCCGGCTGCCGGAGATTCAGCAGCCCTTTCCGGGCGGGCGCGGCCAGCACGGCAGGCACCAGACAGAAGAAGATATAGAGCATCAGCGACAGGTGTCGCAGACAGGTCGGTTTCGGTTCCATACTATTACAAATGACGGCATTTTTTCGCGCATTCGCAAACCTATATGCAAAAAACCGGCCTCACTGAAGTGAGAACCGATTCTTTGACGTGTACTAAAACCTAAACCTGTACTAAAGATGCAGCAACCCGGGGTTTCGTTGCAGAAAAAATCAAAAAAATGTAAAAAAATAACCGACTGTCCAGGACAGCCGGTCAAGCGATGCGGAATTCGATTATTTCGCAGCCTCGACGGAAGCCTTGCGGAATTCCTTCAGGTCCTTCATGAGGTCGAGGGCGGCCTTGCGGGCACGGGCGCCGGCGGCCTTGTTACCCTTCACAACCTGCGCTTCGGCGTTCTTGGCGAAAGCGGCGAATTCGGCATTGATCTTTTCAACAAGCTCTTTCATGATGATAGGTTTTATTTAATCGTTAAACGTTTATTATCAAAACTTTGTGCAAGATAAGAATAAAAACCCGAAAAATCCAAAAAAAAACTCAAAAAAAGTTAATTTTCAGGGCTCCCAGCCGGTTTTTCTGCCGGTTTTGGCTTGGCATTGACGTAATTCATCGCCCGTTGGGGTCCGATGGTGGAAAAATCCTTGATACCGCGGACGATTTTGTCTGCCAGGGCCGGGATCTGTTCCAATTCTTCCGGAGACAGGGGGCCGAGGACATAATCGACCTGGCCGCCCCGGGAGAAACCGTTGCCGATGCCCACGCGGATCCGGGCCCACTGGTCGGATTCGAGGGCCCAGATGATGTTCTCCAGGCCGTTATGCCCGCCGTCGCTGCCGCTGAGGCGCATCCGGAGGGTCCCGAACGGGAGGTTGAGGTCGTCCGAAATGACGATCAGGTTCTCCAGAGGGAGGTTCAGCCGCTGCATCCAATACCGGACGGCGTTGCCGCTCAAGTTCATGTAGGTGGACGGCTTGAGCAGGGTGAAATGCCGGCCCTTGAAGGAGATTTCCGCGATGGCGCCGTAGCGCTCCACGGTGAAAACGACATTGGATGCCTGAGCCCAGGCATCCAATATCATAAATCCCATGTTGTGGCGGGTCGATGCGTATTCGGCACCGATGTTCCCGAGTCCGACAACGAGGTAGTCCGCCATTACTTCGCGGCCTCGATCGCAGCCTGCTGCATGGCACGGGTGGCGTTCACGCGGCAGATGATGGTGTTCTTGTCGGACACGATCTGCAGACCCTCGAACTTGAGGTCGCCGGCGACCATGCGGTCGTTGATGTTCAGCGGGGTGACGTCGATGTCGAGCTGGTCGGGGAGGTCCTTCATCAGGGCCTTGACCTTCAGGGAGCGGGAAAGCTGGGTGAACTTACCACCGGCCTGGACACCCACCGGGTGACCGAAGATGTTGAGGGGGACGTTGATGGTGACGGGCTTCTCCTCGTTCACGGCGAGGAAGTCCACGTGCAGGCAGTTGTCATCCACCGGGTGCCACTGATACTCGTGGGCGATGGCGGTGTACACCTTACCATCGAGGTTGAGGTCCACGATGTAGGAGGCGGGGGTGTGGGTAAGGCCCATCAGCTCCTTTTCGACGACGGTGAACAGGATGTTGTCCATACCGAGACCATAGAGGTTGCAGGGGACGAGACCCTGGCGGCGGAACGCCTTGATGACGGCCTTGTTGCCCTTCTCGCGGATCTGGCCGTTCAGCTGGAAATGCTTCATTGTACTGTAATTTAAAAATGTGTTACTCAGTCTTCTGTTTCAAAGACCCCATTGCACCAAAAAGCCTTGCGCTTTTTTAAGCGCGCAAAGATACGGATTATTTTTTGATTTCCAAAAGATTCCTTCGCTTCGCCCGGAATGACAGGCTAGCGCCGCGGGTGGTGCGCCAGGACGGCGGCCTGCCAGGTGGAGGAATCGATGTGGGTGTAGATCTCGGTGGTGAG
>CACZXH010000022.1 GCA_902785065.1 uncultured Bacteroidia bacterium | reverse complement strand
ATGGACGCCGGGGCGAGCATGTCCCAGCTGGAAGGCGACACGCCCACGACCGGGCCCATCCATGTGGCCCGCGCGCCGCTCTGCGCCTTCGAAACCGACCTGAACAACTGCCCGGACCTCTTCCCGATCGTGGCCGTGCTGGCTGCCTTCTGCCCGGGCGAGAGCCGTATCCGCGGCGTGGAGCGCCTCCGCCACAAGGAGACCGACCGTGCCGCCGCGATCGTGGACATGCTCACGCAGATGGGCGTTCCCGTCCAGGTCGATGAGGACGAAATGACCATCGAAGGCATGGCGCTCCCGCAGCGTCTCCTCACTGGCAACCTGTTGAAGGGCGGCCGGTATACTTCTCACGCCGATCACCGGATGGTGATGGCGCTCAAGGTGGCCGCACTCGGTGCGGATGGCCCCGTGGACATCGACGACACGGCTTGTGTCGCCAAATCCTTCCCCGGTTTCAACGACTTATTTGACAAACTATGAACGCTTTTGGTAACATATTCAGAGTAAGTATCTTCGGCGAATCGCACGGAGAGCAGATCGGCGTGGTCGTGGACGGCCTCGCGCCGGGCATCCCGCTCAGCGAGGCGGATTTTGCGGCGGATATCGCCCGCCGCCGGAGCGGCGCGAAGGGCACGACCCCGCGCGTGGAGGCCGATGAGCCGCAGATCCTCAGCGGCGTCTATGAAGGCTATACGACCGGCGCTCCGCTCGCTATCGTCTTCCACAATACGAACACCCATAGCCAGGATTACGAGGCGCTGCTGAACGTCCCGCGCCCCGGCCATGCGGACTATACCGCGAACCTCAAGTACGGCGGCTTCCAGGATCCGCGCGGCGGCGGCCATTTCTCCGGCCGCCTGACGCTCCCGGTCGTCGCCGCCGGCGTTATCGCGAAGAAACTGCTCTTCGCGACCATCGCCGGCGCCACCCGCGGCCGCGTCCAGTTCCGCTGTGACGCTAAGCTCGTCGAAATCGGCGGAATCGCCGACCCGGCGCAGTGGGATGCCGCTTTGGACCAGGCACAGAAGGAAGGAGATTCGCTGGGCGGCGTCGTGGAGTGCGTCGTTTCCGGCGTTCCCGCCGGGCTCGGAGAGCCCTTCTGGGACAGCGTGGAATCCCGCCTCTCGCACGCCCTCTTCGCCATTCCCGGCGTCCGCGGCGTGGAGTTCGGCGACGGCTTCGCCGCCGCCCGGATGAAAGGTTCCGAGCACAACGACGTGTACGCTCCCGCCGGCTGCGGCGGCCACGGTCACGGCGGTTGCCACGAGCACGGTGCCGACCACGAAGGCTGTTGCCATGAGCACGGTGAAGGCGAGGGCTGCTGCCACGGCGGTGAAGAGCATGACCACGAAGGCGGATGCTGCCATGGTGGCGAAGGTCACCACGAGGGCGGCTGCTGCGGCCACCACCGGAACCGTCTGGTGACGCCCGCCACGAATCACGCCGGCGGCGTGAACGGCGGCATCACCAACGGCAATCCGCTGGTGTTCCGCGTCGCTTTCAAACCGACCTCCAGCATAGCCAAGGCTCAGGAGACGTACGATTTCGCCAAGGGCGAGATGACGTCCCTGCAGGTCCCCGGCCGTCACGACACCTGCTTCGCCCTGCGTACGCCGGTCATTGTGGAGGCCATGGCAGCCATCGTTCTCGCAGACCTTGTCGGCATGGCGTAATGGACAAGAAACGCCTGCTTTCCATCGACACCCTGCGGGGGATGGACATGCTGCTGATCATGGGCCTGTCCTCCCTGATCGTCAGCCTCTGCAACTTGTTTCCCGGCGGATCGGATTTCTGGCTTGCCCGGCAGATGAGCCACGTGGAATGGAACGGCTTGGCCATCATGGACATGGTCTTCCCGGTGTTCCTGTTCATTGCGGGACTTTCCTTCCCGTTCTCCTATGCAAGCCAGTTGGAGAAGGGACGAACGTCCTGGGAGATTCACCGGAAAATCTTCGTCCGCTGCCTCGTGCTCATTGCGTTGGGCCTCGTCTATAACGGTTTCTTCAACCTGCAATTCCCGCAGCGGTACGCCAGCGTACTGGCCCGCATCGGCCTCGCGTGGATGTTCGCTGCGCTGTTATATGTCCATTGTAAGTCAAAGGCCCGGATCGTCATCGCCACGGTTTTGCTTGTCGGCTATGGCCTTCTTATTACCTTCGTCGGCGCCCCCGACGCCCCTGTCGGTGCTGGCCCGCTCACGCAGGACGGTTGCCTGAGCGGCTGGGTCGACCGGATCCTCCTGCCCGGCAAGCCTTACTACGGAAACTTCGATCCGGAAGGCCTGCTGGGCGTCATTCCCGCCACGGTGACGGCGATGCTGGGTATGTTCACGGGCGAATTCATCCGCCTGCCCGAAGAAAAATACAGCGGCGGGAAGAAGACCCTCCTGATGCTGTGCGCCTCGGCCGTACTTATCGCCATCGGCCTGCTCTGGAGCCTATCGCTGCCCTTGAACAAGAAGCTTTGGACCAGCACTTTCGTCCTGGTGGTCGGCGGCATCTCCATCGCCCTGTACGCGATTGTGTATTACATCGTGGAGGTGAAGGGCCATACGGAATGGACCTTCTTCTTCCGCGTCATCGGCCTGAACTCCATCACCATCTACCTGCTGCAGCAGATCGTCCCCTTGCGGGAAGTCGCCAACTTCTTCCTGGGCGGTACAGCCGCGCTCCTGCCGGAAGCCTGGGGCGCCGTTCTGCTGGCCGTGGGCTACATCGCCGTCTGCTGGCTCCTGCTGTACTTCCTGTACCGGCACAAAGTTTTCCTCAAGGTGTAAGGACGGGCCCCATTCCAAATAATTCATTATCTTTGTAAGCTACCGCAATGACGGCAGTTTGATATGGCCGAAAACGACAGAATCATACAGGAATTCACCTCCGGGGAGTACAAGGAAGGCTTCGTGACCGACGTGGAACAGGAATTCGTTCCCAAGGGCCTGAACGAGGACATTATCCGTACCATTTCCCGGCTCAAGGAGGAGCCGGACTGGCTCCTGGAGTTCCGCCTGGACGCGTTCCGCAAATGGCAGGCGATGGAAATGCCCCGCTGGCCCCATCTGGACCTGCCCGAAATCGACTTCCAGGACATCATCTACTATGCTGCTCCCAAGAAGGACAAGGACCGGCCGAAGGAGATCGACCCGAAGCTGGCCGAGACCTTCGAGAAACTGGGCATTCCCCTCAAGGAGCGCGACGTGCTCGCCGGCGTGGTCGCCGTCGATGCCGTCTTCGACTCGGTGTCCGTCACGACGACCTTCCGCAAGACGCTCGCGGAGAAGGGTATCATTTTCTGCTCGTTCTCCGAGGCGGTGCGGGAGCACCCGGACCTGGTGCGGAAGTATCTCGCCACGGTGGTCCCCGCCGGCGACAACTACTTCGCGGCCCTGAACAGCGCCGTGTTCTCCGATGGTTCTTTCTGCTACATCCCGAAGGGAGTGCGCTGCCCGATGGACCTGTCGAGTTATTTCCGGATCAACGCGAAAGGCACCGGCCAGTTCGAACGCACGCTCATCGTGGCCGATGAGGGCTCCTTCGTAAGCTATATGGAGGGCTGCACCGCACCGATGCGCGACGAGCAGCAGCTCCACGCCGCGGTGGTGGAAATCATCGTGGAAAAGGATGCCGATGTCAAGTATTCCACCGTCCAGAACTGGTATCCCGGCGATGCGGACGGCAAGGGCGGCATCCTGAACCTCGTCACCAAGCGCGGTATCTGCAAGGGCGACGGGGCGCACCTGAGCTGGACCCAGGTGGAAACGGGCTCCGCCATCACCTGGAAGTACCCGTCCACCATCCTGAAGGGCGACAACACCGCCTCGGAATTCTATTCCGTCGCGGTCACGAACAACTACCAGCAGGCCGACACGGGCACGAAGATGATCCATATCGGCCGGAAGAAGAACGCCCGCAACTATTCGCAGTGCGACAGCCTCCTGATCGGCTCCCAGTGCGGGGCCCATACCTTCCCGGTCATCCGCTCCGACAACCCGACGGCCATCGTCGAGCATGAGGCGACGACCTCGAAGATCAGCGAGGACCAGCTGTTCTACTGCAACCAGCGCGGCATCGGCCCGGAAGAGGCGGTGGGCCTGATTGTCAACGGCTATGCGCGCGAAGTCCTCTCCCGCCTCCCGATGGAGTTCGCGGTGGAGGCGCAGAAACTTTTGCAAGTGTCACTTGAAGGATCGGTCGGATGATGGAATGGCTTGATATCGTAATTTTTACCCTGGGCGGGAAGCCGGTGCTGCTGGTGGATTTCATCAGTTCGCTGCTGGGCCTGACCTGCGTTTTCCTCGCCGGACGGAACTCGAAGTACAATTTCTGGGTGGGCTACCTGTACACGGCCGCCTTGTTCTTCCTGTTCTGGTCCCGGAACCTGTACGCGAACCTGTTGCTCCAACCCATTTCCCTCGCGATCAACGTGTTCGGCCATTGGCGCTGGACGCATCCGAAGGAGGAGGAACGCTCTTCCGAGGATGCGAACAAGTTGAAAGTCAGCATGCTGACCTGGCCGCAGCGGGGATTCACCGTCGCGGCGATCCTCGTCATCGCCCTGCTCTGGGGCTGGGTGATGAAGACGTTCTTCCCGGCCAATCCGGCCCCGTACCTGGACTGCTGCGTGACGGTCCTGATCCTCACGGCGCAGCTCTTGTCGGCGCTCAAGAAGTGGGACTGCTGGATGGCCTGGCTCATCGTGAACATCACCCAGATCATTCTCCACATCAGCGTGGGGAACGTGTTCATGCCCATCGTCTGCGGCCTGTACCTGGTGAATGGCCTGTGGTCGCTGTATTCCTGGATGAAACTGTACAAGAAAAATGGATAAACTGCTCGAAATAAAGAACCTGCATGCCCGGATCGGGGACAAGGAGATTCTCCATGGGATCGACCTGTCCATCGGCCGGGGCGAAATCCACGCCGTGATGGGCCCGAACGGGGCGGGAAAATCCACCCTGAACGCGGTCCTCACTGGCCGCCCGGACTATGAAGTGACGGAAGGAAGCATCGTCTATGATGGAAAGGATCTGCTGTCCATGGCGCCCGAAGAGCGCAGCTGGGCCGGTATCTTCCTGAGCTTCCAGTATCCCGTGGAAATTCCCGGAGTGACGATCACCGCCTTCATGAAAGCGGCCGTCCAGGCCCGCCGGAAGGCGCAGGGCCTGCCGGAAATGAAGACGCCCGAGTTCCTGAAGCTCCTGAAGGAGAAGATGGCCTTCGTGCAGATGAAGCCCGAATTCGCCAAGCGCGAAGTGAACGTGGGTTTCTCCGGCGGCGAGAAGAAGCGCAACGAGATCTTCCAGATGGCCCTGCTGGACCCGACCCTGTCCATTCTGGACGAGACGGACTCCGGCCTGGATGTGGACGCCCTCAAGATCGTGGCGGACGGGGTCAACGCCCTCCGCTCGCCGGAGAAGTCGGCCATTATCATTACGCACTACCAGAAACTCCTGGAGTATGTCCGGCCCGACGTCGTGCACGTCCTCAAGGACGGCCGCATCGTCCGCACGGGCGGCCCCGAACTCATCGAGGCCATTGAAAAACAAGGTTTTGACCAGTTCTGATGGGGTACGGTAATTACATAGATCCTTTCGTCGGCCGCCGGCCCGACTACACTGTCGGGGCGGGGGAGAAGCTCGAACTGACGTTCGTGGTGCTGCCCGGGGAGTCCCGCGACATCGATGTCGCCATCGACCTGGTGGGCGAAGGGGCGGAGGTGTCCTTGAAGGGGTTGTATCTGTGCGGGGGCGAAGAGCGGGTCAATTTCCATATCCTGATGCATCACCGCGCTGGCGGCTGCGTATCGCACCAGTTGTTTAACGGCATCGCGGGCGGCACTTCCCGGGTGACCTTCGACGGCCGTATCATCGTGGCTCCGGACGCCCAGCAGACGGAAGCCTACCAGGAGAACCACAACATCGTCCTGTCGGAAGGTGCCCGCGTGGAAACGACCCCGCAGTTGGAAATCTATGCCGACGACGTGAAATGCTCGCACGGGGCCACCACCGGCCGCCTGGACGAGGATGCGCTGTTCTACATGCGCACCCGCGGCGTCCCGGAGACCGAGGCGAAGGTCCTGCAAATGATTTCCTTCCTTGCGGCCGTCACGCCGGAAGACCGGAAGGAAGAAATAGAAAACGCTGTCAATCAACTCGTATAGGATGAACCGGACCCGTCTCTGCCTCTGGCTTTCGCTGGTCGCCGTCGCCTGCTCCAAAGTGGGTGCGGACCCCGTGGCGCCCCCTGCGCCCCCCGTCTACACCATCCAGGCCGGTTTCGCGGATGAAGCCCCTGAAACCCGTTCCCGGCTGGATTTTGAAGAAACCCAGGCGCGGGTCCTTTGGACTAGGGGTGACGCGTTCAAGATGCTGGCCTATTCCCTGGAGGACGGCAAGCTGCATGGCAAGACCTACACTACACAGGACGACGGCGTTACGCAAGCCACGTTCACCTCATCGTCCTCTTCGGTGCTTTCCGGCCGCTACTTCGTCTGCGGCTATCCGTCGTCCGTGTTCACCAAGGCCGGGGGCCATGATACTGCGGACGATTCCTTCATTATGATCACGCCTGTGCCGACTCGGCAGCAAGCCGTCCCCGGTGGTCTAGCGGAAGGTTTGAACCGTGCCGTGGCCTGGTCCGACAAGCCCGATGCGGACCTGAAGTTCCACAACATGCTCTCCATCGTCCGTTTCCGCCTGGACGGAGGAATCGTCCCCGACGTCACATCCGTCGTGTTCGACGCAGGAACGACGGTGGCTGGGAAGGCGTCGTCCTATCGGGCGAACGGAATGCCCACCATCGATTTTTCCCACAACTGGACGGCGGAAGACTATCCTCGCTCTTCGACCATTGCCCTGGACGGATCCTTCGATGCGGGGACGGACTATTGCCTGGCCCTGGTGCCGGCGACGCTTCCGGCTGGATTCAACATGTACTTCTGCAATGCGCAGGGCGATACGCTCTACAAGCATTCTTCCAAGCCCATGACGCTCGGACGCTCCCGGATCGTGGATCTCGGGACCATCTGCCTGGGAGATTCCTGGAAGTCGGAGAAACCGGACGTCATCGAATACGTCCACCAGACGAAAGGGAAGCGGAAGAACGTCGTTGCGGTGCTGGCCGACGGTTTTACGGCGGCCGAGCAGGACAAGTTCGAGCTGCTCGCCAAAAGCGGCGTCGACTATCTGTTCAGCGTGGAACCGTACAAGTCCTACAAGGAGTATTTCACCGTTTATCTCTTCCGCGTGCCTTCGAACGAGTCCGGGGCGGGTGTCCTGAACGGGGACGTCCCCGTGGTGGACAACGCCTTCGGTTCGCGCTGGAGCACGGGCGCCTACTCCGACATGACGGCGGACGACGACAAGATCGTGGCCTTCCTCAAGACGCACTGCCCCGAAGTCGTTTCCGGCGAGCTGACGTATCAGGACGTGCCGACGCTTCTGCTGATCAACGACTTCCGGTACGGAGGGATTTGCCACATATACAGAAGTGGCTGGACCTACGCCCAGGTCCCCTACCAGTACGAGGGCGGTTCGATCTCATGGTCCTTCCCAAAGTATCAGGCCGTTAACGAACGGAACGATTCCGAAGGAAGCCGGCTGACGACGGATGCGGAGCGCGACGAGATGGGCCGTCACGTCGGAAACTGGCGGAACACCCTGCTCCACGAGTTCGGCGGACACGGATACGGCCGGTTGACGGACGAATACTGGAGCGAGACGACCAAGTACACGGAGCCGGGCGCCCTCCCCGGACATTCCTATACGGTTCCATATGCCTTGAATGTCTCCGGATACTATGACAGTGTCCCCTGGCAGTCGGACCTGTTGGACCATCTGGATGAATGGACGGACCTGAATCCGGATTATGGCCGCATCGGTATCTGGCACGGAGCTCAGACCTCCCTCTATTACCGCTGGCGGTCGGAGAAGACCAGTTGCATGATCGACAACCGCCCCTATTTCTCCACCTGGCAACGGATCCTCATCGTCCGCCGGATTATGGAAAAGGCGGGTGAAACCTTCGACATGGACGATTTCATCGCCAAGGATGTGACGGTGGATCCGATCCGGCCGGTGGTGCCCGCGACCGCCAGCGCCGAGGAGCGCAGCCGGATACTCCTGAAGACGCGCAGCCAGGCGCTGCTCGTTCCGGAGATGCCTATGTTACCGCCGCCTGTCGAGCATTTGGAGGAAGATTTCTAGCCCATGAAGTCCGTCCGCAGCATAGTCATTCTGCTCGCTGCCGCCCTCGGGGTGGCGGCTTGCAGGCCGGTGCCGCGCCCGGACCGGGAGACGCAGCAGCTCCTGCTCGAACTGGACGGCTACATCAGCGCCAGCAACATGTACGTGGCCCGGAAACTGGACCAGATGGACGCGTTGGGCAAGCTGGCCCGCTCCACGCGGGACCCCCTCCGGCGGTATGAGTTGGAGATGAACATCGCCCGGGAGTTCTTCGCTTTCAGTTTCGATTCCACCCAGTTCTATCTGAAGCATTGCCAGGAACTGGCCCGGGACGTGCTGGATGACCTGGACCTGTACAATGAGACTTCCGTCCTGCTGGGACACCTGTATGCCAAGGCCGGCAGCTACTTGGAAGCCTCTCAGCTCCTGTATGGTGGTCTGGACACGACTACCTTCTCCCAGTCTTTGATGGCGGAGTATATGTGGGACCTGTACGATTACAGCAAGGACCTGGCGGGTAACTCCGGCATGGTGGAGAAGCTGTCCATCCCGCCGGCCGCATCGTTCCGTCCCCGCCTGTACCAGCTTTTGCCCAAGGATTCCGACCGCTGGCGCGCCGTGCTGCGGGACGAGTTCATGGACCAGGGAAGGCTCGCCTCCGCCGACAGCGTGAACCGGCTGCTGCTGGCGACGGTGAAGCCGGAGGACCGGGATTATGCCATCTTCGCCTTTTTCCAGTCAGAGATCGAGAATTTGCGGGGCAACCAGTCCGAGCGGATCGCCTGGCTCATCCGCTCCGCGGAGTGCGACATCGTGAACGCGGTGAAAGACTACGCTTCCCTGACGATGGTGGCGCAGAACATCCTCCCCCTGGATGTGGACCGCTCGTTCCGCTATCTCCGGATGGCGCAGGAGGACGCGGTGCTGTACAATGCGAAGCTGCGTCCCTGGCAGATTTCCCGCTTCCTGATGGAAGTGGAGAATGCCTATTCCGTCCGACAAGACCGGCAGAGCGAGGCGCGAATCATCTCCTCCATCCTGCTGGCCGTCCTGGTGCTGGTGCTTTCCCTGATCACTTATTTCCTGGTCGTCCGTTCCCGGAAGCTCACCCGGATGCAGAAGGCGCTGGCGGACAGCAATGCCCAGTTGGCTGCGGCGAATCAGGAACTCAGTGTCCTGAACCGGCAGATTTCCAAGGCCGACAAGGTGAAGGACGCCTATATCATGGACTTCCTGCAGGGCCTGTCCGAGCAGGTGGCCCTGATCCGTTCCCAGGACAACCGGTTCCGGAACCTGCTGAAGCAGGGGAAGTCAGACCAGCTGTTCCGCGAACTGGCTATTTCCGAGCGCTCGGAGAAGGCGCTGGAGGATTTCTACCGCAAGTTTGACGAGACTTTCCTCGCCCTGTATCCGGATTTTGTGGAGCAGTTCAATGCCTTGCTGCAAGAGGATGCACGCATTGTCCCGGCCCCCGGAAGGCTCACGACGGAGCTCCGGATCTTCGCCTTGATCCGCCTCGGCGTGGACGATTCCAAGAAGATCGCGACAATGCTGGACTACTCCGTCAGCACCATATATAACTATAAGGTCTCGGTCAAGAATGCGGCCCTGGGGGACCGTGACAAGTTCGAGGAACAGGTGAAAATGATTGGAAAGTAGCGGAAAATACGTTCTTAATCCACTACTTTTTTGCCCTTTTAAAAACTTTTAATTAGCTATCTTACAGTAAGATAGCTACTACTTTGCGGTACTTTTATTTTCTTATGCGCGCGGTGTATGCTTGCCGGGTGTAATTTTGCGGTGGACCTTGTGTCAGAACACATTTTATTTAACAATAACCAACGCACAACCAAACCAATCGCGTATGAAAAAAATTGCTTCCCTGATCCTTGCATTAGGATTGAGCCTGGCAGCATGGGCGCAGAACGCCACCGTCAGCGGTGTCGTCCTCGACGATGCACGCCAGCCGATTGTCGGCGCTTTTGTCGTCGAGCAGGGAACCAGCAACGGTACCGTGACGGGCGTGGACGGAGCTTTCTCCTTCCGCGTGGCTCCCGGCGCCGTCCTGGAAATCTCCTGCATCGGCTATGTGACCCAAACCGCCGTGGCCACGCCCGACCGCATTATGGAAATCGTCCTCGCGGAGGACGCCGAGATGCTGGAAGAGACGGTCGTCATCGGCTATGGCGTCCAGAAGAAATCCGTGGTTACGGCCTCCATCTCCTCGGTGACCGCCGACGACCTGAAGGTCCAGTCCCAGAACCGGGTGGACAACATGCTCCAGGGCATGACCTCCGGTGTCCAGGTCACCCAGAACTCCGGCGCCCCGGGCGCCAGTTCCACGGTCATCGTCCGCGGTGTCGGCTCTATCAACCATGCGTCCCCGCTATATATCGTGGATGGCATGCCGGCCGGCAGCATCGATTACATCAATCCGAATGACATCGAGCGTATCGATGTCCTCAAGGACGCCGCTTCCGCCGCCGTTTACGGCGCCCGCGCGGCCGACGGTGTGGTCCTCGTGACCACCAAGTCCGGCTCGGAGGGAAAGACCGTCGTCAACTACAACTTCTCCTATGGTATGCAGAACCCCTGGCGCAAGCCCTCCGTGCTGAACGCCACGGAATATGCGATCATGATGAACGAGGGGCAGCTCAATGCGGGCAACGCCCCCATCTACGATGATCCCTATTCCCTTGGAAAGGGTACTGACTGGGTGGAAGCTATCTTCGACAAGAACGCCCCCGTCGTCAAGCACGACCTGAACGTCTCCGGCGGCAACAGCCGGATCAATTACAGCGTTTCCGGCGGTTACCTTTCCACGAAGGGTACCATCGGCGGGCGTTTCGACCAGTCCTATTATGACAGAATGACCCTGCGCGAGAACATCGGCATCACCCTGTTCGACCACTCCGCCTCCCGCAACTGGCTGAACAAGCTCACCGTCAGCAACCAGGTTTCCTTCGCGCACATCAAGTCCGCCGGCATCTCGGCCAACTCCGAGTACGGCTCCCCGCTGGGTTCCGCCCTGGGCATGTCCCCGCTGGATCCCATCTACGCCGACGAAGCCGAAGAGGCCCGTTACCGCTCCCTCTACCCGGCCGGCTATCCGTATATCATCCGCAACAGCGAAGGCGTTCCCTACTTCATCGCCGACGGCGGTACCTACAACGAGCAGGCGAACCCGATCGCCATGCTGGACCGCCCGCACGGCTACAGCAGCACCGACAAGATCGTCGGCGGCCTGACCACCGAACTCCAGCTCATCGACGGCCTGAAGTTCCGCAATGCCGTCACCCTGGACCTCTCCTATGTCTATGGTCACAGCTACACCAAGCAGTATTTCCTGACCTCCAAGAGCTATAGCCTGGATACTGTCACGGACACCAAGGTGTATGACAAGGATGGCAAGGAGTCCATCGTTTCGAAGATCAACTACGGTTCCTCCGCTTCCCAGAGCATGAACCGCTACTACAGCTATCAGGTGGAAAACACCCTGACGTATGACAAGGTGTTCGGCAAGCACGCCCTGAACGTGGTGCTCGGCCAGTCCGCCTACATGTCCTCCTCGTCCTATGTGGGCGCTTCCTCCCTGGGTCTCGTCTATCCCGACGATCCCTGGAAGATCAGCGTGGACAACACCCTCGGCCAGCAGAAGGACGGCGACCGCAACGGTTGGGGCCGCTGGAATTCCATTCCTTACAGCATCCTGTCCTACTTCGGCCGCGTCTCCTACAACTTCGACGAGCGCTTCATGGCGCAGGCGACCGTCCGCCGGGACGCTTCCTCGCACTTCGGCCCCAGCAACAAGTGGGGTACCTTCCCGTCCGCTTCCCTGGGCTGGAACATCAAGAACGAGGAATTCCTGAAGTACAGCACCATCGTTTCCATGGCCAAGCTCCGCGCCTCCTGGGGCATCAACGGTAAGGACAACCTGGGCGACTTCCTGTATGCCGTATATTCCCAGTCCGGCAACAACTATGTCTTCGGTTCCGGCGCCAATGGCACCGAGAGCATCAACATCGGCGTGAAGGCCTCCGGCCTCGCGAACCCGAACGCCAAGTGGGAGCAGTCCATCCAGACCGACTTCGGTGTGGACATGGGCTTCCTGGGCAACCGGATCACCGCCACCCTCGACTACTACATCAAGGACGCCTCCGGCATGCTGATGGAGATGCAGGTCCCTACCTACGCGGGCGACTCCGCCCCGACCGGCAACGTGGGCACGATGCGCAACCACGGCCTCGAGATGGATCTCGGTTTCCGCGGCGCCATCGGCACCTTCAACTACGGCATCAAGGCCAACGCCTCCTACAACGTCAACAAACTCACCAAGCTGGCCGACGATTCCTCTTACATCACCACCTCCAGCCACAAGATCGGTACGCTGACCCGCGGTGAAGTGGGTGAAGTGTTCCCGTACTTCTGGGGTTGGAAGACCGACGGCGTGTTCCAGAACTGGGACGAGATCAACAGCTACGTAAACGCAGAAGGCAACAAGATCCAGCCTAATGCTCAGCCCGGCGACTTCCGCTGGAAGGACATCAACAACGACGGCGTCATCAACGATGACGACCGCACGAAGCTGGGCAAGGGCATTCCGGACTGGACCTTCGGTCTCACGCTCACGATGGATTGGATGGGCTTCGACTTCAGCATGCTCCTCCAGGGCCAGCTCGGCGCCCAGACGCTCAACGTCACCCGCCGTACCGACCTGTACTACATCAACCTTCCGAAGACCATCCTCAACCGCTGGACCGGCGAAGGTTCCACCAACAAGTACCCGCGTTTCGCCTTCGATTCGGCGAACGAGAACTACCGGGTTTCCGACTACTGGATGGAGGACGCCTCCTTCCTGCGCGCCCGCAACATCCAGCTGGGTTACACCCTGCCTCAGAACCTCACCAAGCTCGCCTTCATCTCCCGCCTGAGAGTGTATGGGCAGGTGGAGAACGCGTTCACCCTCACCAAGTACTCCGGCTGCGATCCGGAGGTATCCGGCGGCTTCCGCGAAGTGGGTGTGGACCGCGGCGTCTATCCCCAGAACAGGACCGTCACCTTCGGTGTCAATGTAACCTTCTAACAGACTACGGAAATGAAAAAGATAGTTTTTGCACTCAGTGCCCTCGCCATCCTGCTGACTGCCTGCTCCAAGGATTTCATCAATCCCCGGCACAACAGTTCCGAACCGCTGGACGAGTACTTCAATTCGCCGGAGCGCCTGTTCCAGTGCCTGGTGGCCGCCTACGACCCCCTCGAGTGGTACGACTATGCGTTCGGCCAGTATGACAACCTCCACCTGATCTTCGACGTGATGGGCGACGACGTGTACGCCGGCGGTTCCAACGAAGGCGACCAGCCGATCATCGTGAAGACGCACTATTATACGGCCACCTCCACCGACCTTCCCAACCAGATGTGGACGGTCAACTATTCCGGCATCAACCGCGCGGCGACGCTCATCAAGTATGTCGAAACCGCCGAAGGTGTGCCCGCCCTCACCAAGAGCCTCTATGTGGCCGAAGCCAAGGTCCTGATGGCCTACTATTACAACATGCTGTGGAAACTCTGGGGCAACATCCCGTACTGGGAGGAACTCCTGGAGGCCCCGTACATCGCCCCGCAGCTGGGTCATGACGAGGTCTATGCAAAGTTCATCGCGCTCCTCGAGGATGCCATCGCCATGAATGTCCTTCCGATGAAGGCGACCGTCGGCGACGAAGGCCGCGTGACCAAGGCCATGGCCTATATGCTGTACGCCGAGGCTGTCCTGTACCAGAACGACCAGACCCGCTACCAGACCGCCCTCAATTATATGAAGGAGATCATCAGCAGCGGCCAGTATTCCCTCGTTGAAGATTTCGCCGGCATCTGGGAAGAGAGCGGCGAGTGGGGGCCCGAGTCCATCTGGGAGATCAACTACATCTCCGAAGGCGGTATCCGCGACTGGGGCAACTCCATCGCGACCGGCGGCCAGGTGAACTCCATCCTCACCGGCATCCCCGCCCCGAAGAACGTGCCCGATTACCATGAAGGCTGGGGCTTCGGCACCATTGCCAAGAGCGCCTATGACATGTATGATGACGACGACATCCGCAAGGATGGCGGTATCCTGAACTTCAAAAAGTACGCGGAGGAGCACCCCGGTGCCGAATACACCCCGCGTTGGCAGGATACCGGTTACTGGAACCGCAAGTACATCGCCCGCGAAGGCGGCAACCACGGTTACAAGGCTTCTGACAACGTCAATTACTGCAACAACGAGCGTATCTACCGTTATGCCGAGACCCTGCTGAACGCCGCCGAGCTTTCCGTCCTTCTGGGGCAGGATGGCAGCAGCTATCTCAAGCAGGTCCGCGACCGCGCCCACTGCCACGACACCGGCGTGTCCCGCGAGGACATCATCCAGGAGCGCCACAAGGAGTTCGTGGGCGAAGGCAAGCGCTATTGGGACCTCGTCCGCAGCGGCCTGGCGCCGACCGTTCTCAAGGCGGTCAACCACGAGTACCGCCAGAACGACTGGACCGAGAACAAGAAGTACTGGCCCATCCCGCAGGGCGAGATCGACAAGGATCCGAACCTCGTGCAGAACAACTATTAATACCAGGCAACCATGAAAACAATCTGGCAATATATCGCAATCGCGGCGCTGGCTGTTTCCGCTGCCGCCTGCACCCCTGAGTACCCGATTCCCAACCAGGCCGGCCTGCCGCAGGCGTCCGATCTGGACGTGAACATCACCGTGGACCAGGAGACCAACTACGTCACCTTCGTGATGAACAACAAGGGAGTCGTTCCCGTGTGGATTTTCGGTGACCAGAAGATCGACGGAAAGGCTTCCAAGAAGTACTCCTATACCGACAACAACGTGTCCCTCCGCTTCCGGGATGCGGGTGAATACACTGTGGAAGTGAAGGCTTACAACGCCAACGGCATCTCCCAGGGCTCCCTGGTGAAGACCTTCACCCTGGACAACACCTACCGCGATCCGTTCGATCCGGCTCCGTACGTCAAGGCCATCTCCAACGGCTCTTCCCAGACCTGGGTGTGGAACAGCACCGAGGCCGGGCACATCGCTTGCGGCCCCGCCGGCGACCCGAAGGGCTGGTGGCAGGTCGAGCCCAACGGCAAGAAGGGCTTCCTGTATGACGACCTCATGACCTTCGGCTCCGACGGTACCTACACCTACGATCCCGTCGATGGCCAGGCCTATGCCAAGAAGGACGCTGAGTATCCTGCGGGACACGCGGTCGAGGATGACGACTACCTCTTCCCGGCCGAGAAGAAGACCACGAAGTTCACCTTCGAGAACAACTGGAACGACGCCGGCATCGAGGAGATCTTCCTCGTGCTCGACCCGGGCAGCATCCTGTCCTATGTCGTGCACAAGTCCCTCGTGGACGAGCCGCGCTACCAGATCCTGGAGACCAAGACCAGCGCGATGAAGAAGAAGCTGCAGTTCATGGCGACCGCTTCGACTCCGACCAACGCGGACGGCATCTCCTTCTACTACGAGTTCGTTCCGGAAGGCTCCATCGCCGGCGCCGACGACCCGCTCTTCGGCAAGGAAAGCAAGGCCTGGATCCTGGACAACGAGTCCGCGGGCTACATGGGCTGCGGCGGCAGCCTCGGCAACCCCACCGAGTGGTGGGGCGCCCAGCCGCACGAGAAGGACGCCTTCGGCGTGACCGATGATGTCCTGACCTTCTTCAAGGACGGCAAGTACGTGTTCGATCCGGGCGCCGACGGCGTGGTCTACTGCAACTGGGAGTCCGACTATCACCACGAACTGTGGGACGGCGGCCAGAACAGCGACTATGACGCCCCCGCCGAGGTCCAGACCTCGACCTACACCCTCGGCTCCGACGCCGACGGCGACTACATCGAGCTTCCGGCCGGCATCTTCTTCAGCTATGTGGCCAACAAGGCCATCCTGAGCGAGCCCACCCGCCTGTACGTCATCGAACTGACGGAGGCGAAGATGGTCCTCGTCGCCAAGTTCAACGGCATCTGCTGGCAGCTGATCTTCAAGCCCCGCGACGGCGCGCCCGTCGCCGAGGATCCCCTCTTCGGCGTCACCAGCAAGACGTGGGTCTATGACAACGAGTCCGCAGGCTACATGGGCTGCGGCGGCAGCCTTGGCAACCCCACCGAGTGGTGGAGCGGCGGCCCTCACGAGAAGGACGCCTACGGCGTGAAGGATGACGAACTCACGTTCTTCGCCGACGGCAAGTACACCTTCAACCCCGGCGCCGACGGCGTGGTCTACTGCAACTGGGAGTCCAACTATCACCACGAGCTGTGGGATGGCGGCCAGAACAGCGACTATGACGCTCCCGCCGATCCGCAGGAGGCGACTTACACGCTGGACAGCGACGACGACGGCGACTACATCGAGCTCCCGGCCGGCATCTTCTTCGGCTATGTTCCGAACAAGGCCGTCCTGGATACGCCTACGAAGCTCTACATCAAGGAGCTCACCCAGGACAAGCTGGTCGTGGTGGCCAAGTTCGATGGCATCTGCTGGCAGATGATCTTCCGTCCCAAGGAAGGCCAGGGCGGCGGTGGCGAACCCGGTTCGCTGGACGAAGCCCTCGTCGGTACCTGGACCTGGGATCCGGACCAGAACGGCCACTTCGGCTGCGGCCCCGACCTGGGCAACCCCCTGGGCTGGTGGAACGGTGAGGCCCATTGCAAGGACAACGCCCACATGTACGACGACACCATCACCTTCACGGCCGATGGCAAGTACACCCTGGACCCGGTGGACGGTTACTCCTACATGAACAAGGACGTGACCTTCCTGAACGACCGCAAGGGTGACTCTCCCTATGGCGACGATTTCCTCTTCACGAACGAGAAGACGACCTGGAGCTACACCCTCGACGAAGAGAATGACCTCGACGTGATCAAACTCGCCGACGGCGGCCTCTTCTCCTACATCCCCAACAACGCCTTCGAGGACGAGCCCTGGCTCTATGTCAAGTCCTGCACGGCCGACCAGCTGGTCCTGATGACCTACACGGCGACCGGGAACAACGGCGGTTCCATCGCCTGGCAGTACGTCTTCAAGCGCGTCAAGTAATGCGTCTGGTTTTGAATATCAAAGGGTTGCTGCCGCTCTGCGCGACAACCCTTTTCATCTTTTCCTGCGGGTGCGGTTCCGAGCCGGTCCCGTCGGCTTCCGAGGCCACGCTGACGGTCAGCCCCTCCAGTGTCAACGCCAGTTACGAGGCGCAGACGGCGGTCCTGTCCGTCAATGCGACCGGCGACTGGGGCGTGTCCTCCGCCGATAAGGACTGGTGCACGGTGACCCCTTCGGGCGGCATCAAGGGCACCTCGGAGGTGAAGGTCAACCTGGCCACCAACCGGACCGGCAAGGAACGGGAAACCACCGTCACCTTCCGGTACGGAGCCAAGACGCTGGAAGTTCCTGTGAAGCAGGGCTTCAGCGAAGAAGACCTCCCGCCGGATCCGGGCGAGATCGTGGTCCCGGAAGGCTACGTGCTGGACTGGCACGAGGAGTTCGAGGACGACGGGAAACCGTCGCTCGAGGACTGGTGGTACGAGACTGGCGGCGGTGGCTGGGGAAACAACGAGGACCAGGTCTATGTGGCCGGGTCCAAGGACGGGATCGACCTGGCCTTCATTTCCGAAGGCACGCTGAAGATCCAGGCCCGCCGGATCGGTACCGAGGTCAATTCCATCCGGATGAACACCCAACGCGCCTGGAAGTACGGCTGGTTCGAGGCCCGGATCAAGGTGTCCGACGTGAAGGGCACCTGGCCCGCTTTCTGGATGATGCCGAAGAACTTCACGACCTGGCCCGGCGACGGTGAAATCGACATCATGGAGTACGCCATCAGCACCCAGGGCAAGGACAAGAGTTCCTCCAGCATCCATTGCAACGCCTACAACTGGCCGGCCGGGACGCAGAAGACCCATGTCCAGTCCGTGGCGAAGGCGGCCACCGAATTCCACGTCTATGCGCTGGAATGGACGGCCTCCGAAATGAAATTCTATGTGGACGGAAAGCAGCACCTGGTCTTCAAGAACGAAGGCAAGGGGTATGATTCCTGGCCGTTCGACGCGCCTTTCTACCTCAAGTTCAACATGGCCTGGGGCGGAAACATGGGCGGCGCGACGGACCCGAACGGCCTTCCGGCCACCTACGAAGTGGACTATGTCCGCGTTTTCAAGCAGAAATAAACGATGAAATCAATCCGCATCCTTTTCGTGGCGTCCCTGTTGGCGGCTGCCCTTTCCTGCGACGAGCGCAAGCCCTCCACCGTGGGGGCCTCGCCCGAGGTGGAGCGCCGCGTGGACCAGATCCTGTCCCGGATGACCCTGGCCGAGAAGATCGGCCAGATGAACCAGGTCTCCGCCGGCGGGGAGGTGGCCAACTATGCCGACGCCCTTCGCAAGGGCCAGATCGGGTCCATCCTGAACGAGGTGGACCCCGTCAAGGTCAATGAGTTCCAGCGCATCTGCGTGGAGGAGTCCCGCCTCGGGATACCGCTCCTCGTGGGCCGGGACGTCATCCACGGGTTCCACACGGTTTTCCCCATTCCGCTGGGGTTGGCGTCGACCTTCGACCCCGCCCTCGTGGAGGCGGGCGCCCGCGTGGCTTCCGTCGAGGCGACCGGGCAGGGGGTCCGATGGACCTTCTCGCCCATGCTGGACATCGCCCGGGACCCGCGCTGGGGCCGGATCGCGGAAGGAAGCGGAGAGGACACCTGGCTGGACGCCCGGATGGCCGAGGCGATGGTTCGGGGCTATCAGGGCACCAGCATGGACGCCACATCCATGGCGGCCTGCATCAAGCATTTCGCCGGTTACGGCGCCGCGGAAGGCGGCCGGGACTACAACAGCACGTTCCTGACCGAGCGTCAGCTGCGCAATGTGTACCTGCCTCCTTTCGAGGCGGCCGTCAAGGCCGGCGCGCTCACGCTGATGACCTCCTTCAACGACAATGACGGCGTCCCTTCCACGGGCAACGTCTTCCTCGTAAAAGATGTCCTCCGCGGTGAATGGGGCTTCGACGGCCTCGTGGTCACCGACTGGAATTCCATGGGCGAGATGATCAACCACGGTTTCGGTGTGGACCGGAAGGATGTAGCCCGGAAGTCCCTGGAAGCCGGGGTCGACATGGACATGATGACCTACGGCTATCTGTCGCACCTGGAAGAGCTGGTGCACAGCGGTGCCGTCAAGGAAGCTGACATCGACCAGGCCGTGCGCAACATCCTGCGCGTGAAGATCCTCCTGGGTCTGTTTGAGAACCCGTATGTGGACGTGGAGGCCGGTAAGGCCGTCCAGTATGCGCCGGAGCACCTGGCAGCGGCGCAGAAGACCGCGGAAGAGTCGGCCATCCTGCTCAAGAACGACGGTGTGCTGCCGCTCAAGGCCGACGCCATCCGGAATATCCTCGTGACAGGACCGATGGCGGATGCACCGCATGAGCAGCTGGGCACCTGGGCTTTCGATGGACAGTCCAACCATACTGTCACGCCGCTGAAAGCCCTGCAGGAGCGTTTCCCCGGGAAAGTGACCTATGTCCAGGGACTCAAGAACAGCCGCAGCCGCCGAGAGCGTTTCGACGACGTGGTCGCCGCCGCGCGCCGTGCCGATGTCATCCTGGTGTTCCTCGGCGAGGAAGCCATCCTCTCCGGCGAAGCCCATTCGCTGGCCGACCTGAACCTGAAGGGCGCCCAGAGCGAGCTGCTCGCCGCCCTGAAGGCCGCCGGCAAGCCGGTCGTCGCGACCGTGATGGCCGGGCGGCCGCTCACCATTGAGCGCGACCTCCCCAACTGCGGCGCGATGCTGTACGCGTTCCATCCCGGTACCATGGGCGGTCCCGCATTGGTGAACCTGCTGTTCGGCGACGTGAATCCTTCCGGAAAGACTCCGATTACCTTCCTCCGTACCGTGGGCCAGGCGCCGCTCTATTACAGCCATAACATGACGGGGCGTCCCTACAACGGCGAAACCCTGTTGGACGACATTCCGGAAGAGGCCGGCCAGACCTCGCTGGGCAATACGTCCTATTACCTGGACTACGGTGCCTATCCGCTGTTCCCTTTCGGCTATGGCCTCAGCTACACGACTTTCGCCTATTCCGGCATTGCTCTGGACCGGGAGACGTACGGGACGGAGGACACCGTGCAGGTTTCCTTCACCTTGGCCAACACCGGCACCTGCGCTGGCACGGAGGTTGTGCAGGTTTACGTCCGGGATCTGGTGGGTTCCATCACCCGGCCGGTCAAGGAGTTGAAGCATTTCGAGCGTGTCACCCTGGAGCCGGGGGAGAGCCGGACTATGAAGGTCGGCATCCCGGTCGCGGACTTGGCCTTCGTGGGCTTGGATGGCGTGAAGAAGGTGGAGCCCGGCGATTTTCAGCTCTGGGTGGCCGGAGACAGCGCTTCCGGAAAACCGGTATCCTTTGAAGTGAAGTAAAAGTTCAGATGAAAAAAAGCCTTCGTGTAATCCTGTGGGCGGCACTGGTCTGTGCCGCCTGTACGGGTAAAGAAGAGCCCGCCGACAACAGTCCGGTGGTGCGCACGGTGCGCGTGGAGGCTGCGGAATTGGAACTCCCTCCTGGGGGGAGCGTCTCCCTTCCCTTCGTGGTGGAGGACAAGGAGGCATCATTCCAGGACGTGAAGTTGCTGATGGACGGCGGCCGGGAGCCGGACGAGTTCTCCCTTCGGGAGATTGTCCGGGGTGCGGAAAGAGGCGTGTATCAAGCCGTCATCCAGGACGCCGGAAAGGGGAATAACTATGATTTGAACGTGCGCCTGGCCATTATTCAGCGCAATGCGTCCACAGGGAACGAATACGTTATCCAGTCCTCTCCCATCCGGTTATTCTCCGAGGCGGTTCCACCCGGGACCGTCCGGACCGGCCTGCCGGTCATCTATGTCGATACCCAGGGAAGCAGGCCTATCACCTCCAAGGAGGAATATGTGAAAGCCTCCCTGAAGATCCGGGGAACCGAGCAGTACGAAGGCCTGGACGAGGTCACTTGTGATATCCGCGGCCGGGGCAATACGACCTGGTACTGGCCCAAGAAGCCGTATCTTCTCAAATTGGCCGAAAAACAGTCCATCTTCGGGATGCCCAAGCACAAGCGCTGGATCCTCCTGGCCAATTTCATGGACCGGACCCTCATGCGGAACCTCGTGTCCATGAAGGTGGCGTCGATGATGTCCAACCTTGCCTGGACCCCCGGCTGCGTGCCGGTGGAACTGGTCCTGAACGGGAAGCATATGGGCTCATACCTGCTGATCGAGCAGGTGCGGGTGGACAAAAAACGGGTGGCCGTCACCGAGATGACCCCGGAGGATAACGTGGGCGACGCCGTCACCGGCGGCTACCTGCTGGAACTGGACTTCCATTATGACAACGAGGTCCAATGGACCGATCCCCATGGGCACAACAACCAGTGGGGTGACGGAATCCCTTTCGGCGTCAAGTATCCGGATCCCGAAGACCTCACCCCGCAGCAGCTTACCTACATCAAGGGCTACATCTCCGAGACGGCTAACACGCTGTACGGCAAGGACTTCAAGGATCCTGAAGAAGGCTATGCGAAGTACATCGACGTGGACTCCTTCATCGATTACTGGATCGCCTTCGAAGTCATGGGGAACCACGAACTGGGCAATCCCGGCAGCGTGTACATGCACAAGGACCGGAACGGCAAACTCGTCGCCGGCCCCTGCTGGGACTTCGACTGGGGCATCCTTTCCTACAATACGTCGCCTCAGGCCCGGACGGGGCTCATCAACGGCAACGCTATCTGGTACGCCCGCCTGCGGCAAGACCCCGCCTTTCAGGCGAAGCTGAAAGCCCGGTTTGACGAACTCCTGCCGAAACTGGAAACCATTCCGGCCTATATTGACGAGTGTGAGAAGCTCCTGACGGAATCCGCCAAGTTGAATTTTGCGATGTGGAATCCTGCCGAGGACGCCTCCCAGAACGGCGGCTATATCATCAACGGCGACGAGAACATGTCTTTCCACAACGCCGTCGCGCGCCTGAAGTCCATCTATCAGGAGCGGTTGCAGGTAATCCCGAAGAATCTTTAATCTTCCCAGGAAAGGGTACGGGAATTGTCCGGATTGACCCGGATATGGACTTTGAGGGTCTCCTCGGGGAGGAGGTCCTCAATGTTTTCCGGCCATTCCATCAGGCACAGGCACCCGCTGTCCAGATAGTCATAAAGTCCGATGTCATACGCCTCTTCCAACCGCTCGATCCGGTAGAAATCAAAGTGATACATCGGCTCTCCCGTACCGGTGCGGTATTCGTTCACGATGGCGAAAGTAGGGGAACTCACGGCATCCTCGCTGACACCGAGCCGTTTGCAGACAGCTGTGGTGAAAGTCGTCTTCCCGGCCGCCATCGGCGCGTAAAAGGCAATCAGTTTCCGGTCCCCGATGGCCGCGAGGAATTCCTCCGCGCCCCGGTCCAGGTCCTGCAGGTCCTTGATATGGATTTCGTGCATCATGACCCTGCAAAGTTAATCATAAATCCAGAATATTCCTTCGGTCCAGGAAGCGGTAGCCGGCGGCTTCGAGCAGGTGCCCAGGCTGGATGTCGGGGAGGCCGGCGAGGTCGGCGATGGTGCGGGCGATTTTGATGATTCGGGTGTAGGCGCGTGCGGACAGCCCCAGGCGGTCGATGATGCGCTCCAGGGTAGCCTTGCAATCGGCGGAGAGGGGACAGAAGCGCTCCAGGAGCTTGGAGGACATTTCCGCGTTGGTGAAGATGCCGGTGCCGGCGAACCGTTTCCGCTGGGCTTCGCGGGCCTGCTGCACCCGGGCGGCGATGGCGGCGGAAGGCTCGCCCTTTCGTCCCTCGATGAGGGCGGAGGTCTGGACCGGATGAATCCAGAGTTGCAGGTCGATGCGGTCCATGATCGGACCGCTGAGCTTCGAGAGGTAGGCCGCCCGTGCCCCGACGGAGCAGGTGCAACGCTCACCTTCGCCATAATAGCCGCACGGGCAGGGGTTGGAGGCGGCGACGAGCATGAAGGAGGCCGGGTAGACGATCTTCGCCTTGAGCCGGGAAATGGTGACCTTGCGGTCCTCCAGCGGCCCTCGGAGGGCCTCCAGCGTGGATTTCGGGGCCTCGCAGAACTCATCGGCGAAGAGCACGCCACCGCTGGCGAGCGAGACTTCTCCGGGCAGGATGTTCTCCCCGCTGCCTCCGCCCAGAATGGCCGCTTTCGAGGCCGAAATGTGTGGGGCGCGGAAAGGGCGTCGTCGCATGAGCCCCAAATGGCCCGTTGTCTTACCTGCCACCGACCAGATTTTACTGGTGATGGACGATTCTTCCCGTGTCATCGGCGGCAGGATGCCAGCCATGGCCTTCGCCATGGAGCTTTTGCCCGAGCCGGGCGCACCTATGAAAATCAGATTATGGCTGCCGGCCGCTGCGATTTCCACACCCCGTTTCGCGCTTTCCTGTCCCAGAATGTCGGCAAAGTCCATATAGTCGGCCGTCACGGGCCGCTCCTGCTCCTCCCGGAGGGCGGCGCCATAGGATTCCGTGTTCCAGATCAGGAGGTCCGAGGAATCTTCCTTTTCTTCCAGGATCCGCAGGACATCGTACAGCGTCCGGACGCCGAACACCAGCGTTTCGTCGAAATCCACCGCTTCCAGGGCTGACCGCTCCGGGAGAATGGCTCCCTTGAACCCTTTCTGGACGGCGAGTTCCACCATGGGCAGGGTTCCGGCCACATAGCGGATACTCCCGTCCAGTCCCAGCTCGCCCATGATCAGGTACTTCTCCAGTCCCGGCAGGGCCCGCTGCTCCGAGGCGGCGATGATCCCGAGGGCGATGGGCACGTCGTACCCGCTCCCTTGCTTGTGCAGATCGGCCGGCGCCAGGTTGATGACGATCTTCTTTCCCGGAATGCGGAACCCTTTCGCCTGCAGGGCCGTCACCGTCCGCAAAAGGCTCTCCTTCACGGCCGCATCGGCCAGTCCCACCAGATGGATCCCGATCCCCAGGGTGATATCCACCTCCACCGTCACCGGGACCGCCTCGATCCCGACGCATTTCGCTCCGTGTACATATACCAGCATATTCCTTTTTTGCCCGAACCTACAGATAACTCCCGGTAACGGGGGCAAGAAACGTAAAAATGTGGCGAAATGTTTCGGGTTGTTTCAAAGAAAAGTGCAAAAATGCCTCTTGGGGGACCAGGAGGCTGGTTGAGGAGGTAATACCGGAAGACGGTTACTTGCGATAGATGGCGAAAAGGGCCGAACCACTGCCGGACATGGCCGCATAGACGGCGCCGGCGTCGTAGAGGGACTGCTTGATTTCCGCGAGGCGCGGGTATTTCGCGAAGACGGTGGTCTCGAAATCGTTCACCAACAGGCCCTTCCACTCCTCGACGGGACGGGACAGGATCTCATGCAGCGGTTTCTCGCGTTCCTGCGGGATGATACCCCGGTAGGCGTCGGCCGTGGATACGGCGATATCTTCCGGGACGGTCACTTCCACCCGGTAACCGGAAAGGTCGATGTCGAAAGGTTCCAGGATTTCCCCGCGGCCGGAGCCGAGCATCGGCCGGTTGTAGACGAAGAAGGCGCAGTCGCTGCCGAGGCGGGCGGCGAACGCGGCGAGTTCCGCGTCGGAGATCTCCAGGCCGGCGAGCTCTGCGATCATCCGCAGGGCGAAGGCTGCGTCGGCGCTGCCCCCGCCGAGGCCGGCGCCCACGGGCGAGGTCTTCTCGAGGAAGATCTTCATGGGCGGCAGCTTGTACTGCTCCGCCAGCAGGCCGTATGCCCGGGCCGTCAGGTCCTTCAGGGGATCCCAGTCCACGCCTTCTTTCCGGGCGAGGGTGATCATGAGTTTGCCATCCGGCGAAATGCCCTGAGCCCGTTGCGCGCCGGAATACGTCTCCTGGAGATGGGCCGACGTGCGGCTGTAGTCGTCGCCGGTGATGATTTCCAGCGTGTCGTGGAGGCCGGTATAAGGAACGAAGAGGGTGTCCAGGTCGTGGTAGCCGTCGGGGCGGCGGCGCAGGACATGGAGGCCCAGGTTCAGCTTGACGTTCGGGTACGCGATCATACCCGCAAAGATAGCAAATTATTCCACAGTAACGGACGTGAAATAGCCGTTGAAAAGAATGTCCGTATGCACGCCATCCTCCTGGAAACGGTTCGGCGCGCCGTCGCGGCCGGTCAGGGCGAGGAAAAGATGTCCGCCGCGGAGCAGGGCGCAACGGCCGGAAACGAGGAATCCGCCCGTTCCTTCCGTCACCCCGCCGTCGCTCCAGCGGATGCGGAGAAGGTCGCCTCGTCCGTCGGTCACGGTCCATCCCATCCTTTCCCCGTCGGACAGTATGTCCGAGACGGTTTCTCCGGAGAAGGGTGTGAACGTCTTGCCGCCGGCTGTCTGCAGGAAGAATCGTTTCACGCCCGCGCCCTGGGTGCAGACGAGGACCACGACGTCCTTCCCCCAGGCCGCGAGCCGGCTCCAGAGGCAGGATTCCCGGCCATTGAGCGACAGCCGGGTTTCCTTCCCGTCCACCTCCAGGACCAGGCTGCGGGGTTTCGAAAGCACGCGGGAGACTGTCCCACCCGAGACAAGGACGTCCAGCGTCCATTCCGAGGTAGGAAAAGACTGATATCGTTCCGCATTCCGCATCACGTGATACTCATTGCCCCGTTCCGAAGACAGGCGGCAGACATAGAAGACATCTTCCCCGTATTCCGTCAAGGCGCCGCCCGGTGCGCCGGGTGCGTCCGGACCGCCCAGGACGGCCCCGGTCTCGCTCCGGTACTGGATGCGTCCGTCGATCCGGTAGGTGAAGCCGCTCCCGTCCCGGTCCTGGCCGAGGGTGTGGACCCCGTCCTCCCGGACCAGGAAGCCGCGGAGGGCTTCCCGTCCTTCGAACCGGAACAGTTCCGCCCCATCCCGGGAGACGACGGTTTCCGTGTCCGTGGACCAGTCCGAATATAAGTGCCCGCCCGTGTACCGGTGCATGTCCGGGTGCACGCTCACGCCCGCGGGAAGGCTCCGGATTCTTTCACCGTCCCGGTACAGGTCGATCCAGACCTCCCCGTCCACGGCACAGGTGTCCAGGTCCCAGGCGTATCCGTCCGGGAAACGGACGGCTGTGAGGTACACGTGCTCCCCGGAGAGGGGAGTGTCCGTGGCGGTGGTGTCCTTCCGGCGTCCGCCGCCGGGTTCGTGGGAACTTCTGGGGGTGCCGGGAAACAGAGGCTCCCGGATGCAGGCCGCCGCAAGGAGCGTGAGGCCGATGATTCCAATCGTGTTGCGCATATCCTTTTTTTCGCCCAAGATAGCGCCCCGAAACGAAAAACAACACAAGCGGTTGGTCACTTGTGTTGTTTCAGTATGTATTTTATGTATTTCTTATCTTCCGAGGGAGAACCGCAGGCCCGCTTCGAAGTCCATCCGCAGCGGCTGGATGGTCCGGATGGAGCGCGGCTGGTTGCCGTTGAAGTAGTAGCGGAGGGTGGGGTCGAAGTAGATACCCACGTTCGGGGAGAACTTGAATTCGAGACCGACGCCCACGCCGGCGGAGAACTGCAGGCCTTCCGTCTTCTGGTGGAGGTGGAGGTCCCCGGCGCTGTCGTGGATGAGGAAGTGGTTGTCCACCAGTTTCTCGCCCATGCCGTCCAGGCGGACGTGGAAGTTCCAGTTGCCGGTGTTCACGATGTTGAAGAACACGTTGACCGGAATGCCGATATAGTGCTGCTGGTTGGTGATGTCCGTGTCGTAGAGCGTGGCGATGGTGCCATCCTCGAGTTCCTTGCCGTAATCGCCCAGGAAGGAGCGGCTCAGGTTCGTGTACACGACGCCCGTACCGATGCCCCAGCGGGGATTGAAGTCGTACCGCAGGCCGATACCGGCGGACACCGGCAGGCCGAAACTGAACTCGGTGCCTTCGCGGGAGATGCCGGGTTTGGTGGGTGCGGGCACAAAGAAGGAACCGGACGTCCGGCGGACCTTGTTGGCGGGCCCTTCGGGCCGGGTGTTGGACTGGATCGTGCCGAGGACGCTCATGGACATTTCACCCTTGCGGTGCGTCCGGTGCTCCTCGAAGGCGAGCCGGCGCAGGGCTTCGTCATCAGAAGAGACGGCATCCTGCGCGTTCGCATCGGGGGCGATGGCCGTATCCGGACGGCGGGTGGCCGGCTCTTCGGGCACGTCCACGGCCACGGGGAGCTCCTCCGACGCCTCGGGGGCGACGGGAACTTCCAGGACCTGGGCGACGCGGCCTGACGTCGTCCTCTTCCGGCTGGGTAACAGCCGGAAGAGGGGCGTCTGTCGCCTGGGCGACGGGTTGTTGTATGGTTGGTTGGTTAGAAAGGTTCTGCGCAGGACGCAGCAGCACGAAGGCGGCTGCTGCGGCAGCGACGGCTGCGGCGGCCACGCCGCGCCAGAGCCACACGGGAACCGTACGCTTCCGGGCGGCCCGGTCCAAACCGGCCTCCACGCCCTTCCACACGTCCGGCGAGACGGATTCCTCCGCCCCCGCCATCAGGTTCCTTACATATATGTCAAACTCGTTCTCTTTCATTTTTTCTCCTGTTCCTTGATCATTTCCTGCAGCCTGATCCGCGCCCGCTGGAGCTTGGAACGCGAGGTCGCTTCGTTGAACCCCAGCGCTTCCGCTATTTCCTTGTGGGAATATCCTTCGATCACGTACATGTTGAAGACGGTACGGGCGTCGGCGGGAAGCCGCTCGATGAGCGCCATCAGTTCGCGGTATCCCATCTTCTGGACGGGCGTAGCCTCCTCCGTGAAAAGCTTGCGTGCTTCTTCGATGTCGTCACTGAGTTTCAGGGCGTCCGTCTTCCGCAAATGCATCAGGGCAGTATTGACAAAGATCCGTCGGGCCCAGCCTTCGAAGGACCCTGCCCCCGAATAGCTGTCGAGCCTGGAAAACAACGTGATGAAGCCGTCCTGGAGCACGTCTTCGGCCGTGGGCCGGTCTCCGGTGTAGCGGAGGCAGAGTGCCATCATCTTGGGGGCGAGGGCGTCGAACAGGCGCTTCTGCGCTTTCCGGTCGCCGCTCCGGCAGGCCGGAACCAGTTGTTCCAGGGAACTGCCGCCCGCAGGGGGGTCATCGGTTGTCGTCCAGGTAATAAGATGCATTTTGACGCTCAAACGTTTCATCCACCCTGGAAAAAAGTATGCGAACACAAATTTGGCAATTTTTTCCGTGATTTGTATTATTTTTGTAAGTCGACTTATGAACAACGGCTGGCCGGCCTGCTCTTTCTGCTGAGTTCCCTCGCCTTTGCGCAGAACGTAGAAAACCAGCTGGTGGACGCGGTGGCCCTCTACAATAACCGCAACTTTGCGCAGTCCCGCACCCTGCTCCAGACCCTCTCCAAGGCGGCTCCCGACAACGACGCCGTCTGGTATTACCTGGGCCTGGACGAGGCGATGCTGGGCAATGCCGATGCGGCGGCGGCCCATTTCCGCAAGGCGGTGGAGCTGGACCCGCACAACTACTGGTACAAGCGCCGCCTGGCGGACCTCTATCAGGCCGCCGGTGAGGACGACATGGTCATCCAGATGGACGAGAGCATCCTTTCGGAGTTCCCCGACAAGACGGAAGTCCTGTACGACCTCCTGGGCCTGTATCTCAAGAAACAGGAGTTCGAGAAGGCCCTCCGCGCCCTCGATGACATCGAGAAGACCGCCGGCCCCAGCGAACAGGTCGCGCAGACCCGGTACGACATCCTCCGGCAGCTCGGCCGTGATGCAGACGCCCTCCAGGTCCTCGTGGATTTCAACGACCAGTTCACGTCGCCTTCCATCCTGTCGATGATGGGCGACTACTATCTCTCCGAGCGCAAGGATTCCCTCTCGCTCGCCTGCTATGACGAGGCGCTCCGTACCCAGAGCGACTACGTCCCCGCCATCCTGGGCAAGTCCGAGGTCTACCGCCTCGGCCGCCGGTACCCTGAGTACTTCGCCACGCTCGACGCATTCATCGACAATGAGAACGTTCCCGTACAGGCCAAGGGAATGTATATGGGGAATGTGGTCCGCAGTCTGGACCCGAAACTCATCAACCTGCACCGTGACGGCTTCGACGAAGTGGTGGACCGCCTCGTGGACCGGCATCCGTCCGATACTGCGGCCCTGGCCACCGCAGGCGGCTATTACTATGCGACCGGCCGGCTGGACAAGGGCGTGGACTGTTTCACGAAAGCGGCCGACCTGTATCCCGAAAGCCTGAACCAGACGGTCTCCTGCATCCAGATCCTGATGATGGCCGAGCGCTGGGGGGAAGTGCGTGACCGTTGCATCGCCGCCTTCGACCGCTTCCAGGAGCTGGGCTTCATGGAGTACCTGAATTCGGCGAACTATTACCTGAAAGACTACGATGCCGTCATCCGGAACTGCCGGTACCTGATTGCGCGGGAACCCAAGAATACGGAGCTCGTCAAGAGCAGCTGGGCGCAGATCGGCGACATGCACCATCTGCTGGGGGACTCGAAATCGGCCTACAAGGCCTATGACAAGGCTTTGAAGATCGACCCGTCCTATGCGCCGGTCCTGAACAACTACGCCTACTACCTGAGCGAGGAAGGCAAGCAGCTCAAGAAGGCCCTGTCGATGTCCAGGAAGACGGTCGAGGCCGAGCCCGACAACGCCACCTACCTGGACACCTATGGCTGGATCCTGCATCTGCTGGGAAAAGACAAGGAGGCGAAGCCGCACTTCAAGCACGCGATGCTGTATGGCGGCAAGGACAGCGCCGTCCAGCTGGACCACTATGCCGAGGTCCTCTACGCCCTCGGCGAATATGACCTGGCGCAGGTGTACTGGAGCCAGGCCAAAGCCAAGAATACGGAAGGGGAGATCCCCGACCTGGACCAGCGGGTGGAAGCCCGCCTCAAGGCCATCGGCAAATGAGGCGTTTCCTTCCTATCGTCCTGGGACTGCTCCTCGTGGGAGCGGCGGTGTCCGCACAGGATACCCGCCGCCAGGAATCCCGCAAGGCGCAGTTGGAGAAGGAAATCGCCGCCATCAACCGCCAGCTCAAGGACAACGCCCGCTCTTCGAGCCGGGCATTGACGGACCTCTCGCTGGTGCGGCGGAAGATCGCCGCCCGGCAGGAGCTCATCGCCGAGAGCGACCGCGAGATCCGCGCCCTGGACGATTCGATGAAGGTCCGCCAGCAGGAAATCGACCGCCTGCAGGCCCGTCACGACACCCTGTCCCTGTACTACAACCGCCTCGTGCGGGGTGCCTATAAGAACCGCGACAGCCGGCTCTGGTATATGTACATCCTGTCCAGCGAGAACATCGGCCAGGCCGTCCGCCGCTTCGGCTACCTGAAGGGCCTGTCCCGGAACATGTCGGAGCAGGCGAAACACATTCAGGAAACGGCCGCCGCTCTTGAACTGGAGAAGGATCGCCTGGCAGGACTCCGGGAAGAGGCCCGGGTGCTGCGCGGCCAGCGCCAGGCCGATGTGGACGCCCTCCGCGGCGAGGAAGGGGAGTCCGCCAGCCTCGTCGCCCGCCTGGAAAAGGACCGACGTAAGTACCAGGACGAGCTCCGTAAGAAGAACCGCGAGGTGGAGGCCCTGAACCGGGAAATCGCCGCCATTATCCGCAAGGCCACCGCCAAGCCCAAGGCCGGAAGCAAATCCTCCCCGGGCGGGAAGACCACCTCCACCGCCGTGGACGAAACGCTGTCCAAGAACTTCGCCTCCAACAAGGGCCGCCTGCCCTGGCCGGTCGAGGGTACCGTCATCGAATCCTACGGCCAGCACTACCACCCGGTATACAAGAACGTCAAGCTCCCGTTCAACAACGGCGTCACCCTCGCCGTCGCCCGCGGCGCCCAGGCCAAGGCCGTCTTTGACGGTACTGTATCGCAGGTCGTCGTCATCCCCGGCTACAACCAATGTGTCCTGGTCCAGCACGGCTCCTATTTCACCTTCTATTGCAAACTGAAGTCGGTCTCCGTCAAGGCCGGTGAAAAGGTGAAGACCGGCCAGGTACTCGGCACCGTGGACACCCTCTCCGGCGAGGACCAGTTCCACTTCCAACTCTGGCAGGAAAGGACGCCGCAGAACCCTGAAAACTGGCTCCGGTAGGGCCTCCCGGGCTCCCTGTTGAAAACTTGTGCGCCGAAGTAACAAGAAAGTTCCAATTTAGAAGAATTCAAAATTATATTTTTCACTAAAGACCTGAAAACCAACGAATTAACAGGGTTTTCGGGCCTTTGTTGATAACTTTTTCCGGGAGAAACTATTTTTATTTGCAGGGAATGAATTATCTTTGTCCCTGCGGTTCTGGCCCCCACACCCGAGCCCCCTGAAACGAAACTATAAAATAAACATAAACCTTACTGGCATCCGGCCTTGAAAACAGCGCCGGCGCTGCCCCTAACTGACGCATAACGCTATGGTAAAACGTGTACTGAAACGCGACGGAAGACACGTCGAATTCAACAACCAGAAGATCGTAGCCGCCATCCTCAAGGCGATGGATGTCACCGAGGCCGGTGAAGACATCGTGCTCGCCGCCCAGATCGCCCACGCCATTTCCTGCCTCGAGAAGGAGGAGATGACCGTGGAGGAGATCCAGGACGTCGTGGAGAACCAGCTGATGAACAGCCCCCGCCAGGAAGTGGCGAAGGAGTACATCCGCTACCGCAACAAGCGGAACATGGCCCGCAAGGCGAAGACCAACGAGATCTTCCAGACCATCATCGATGCGCAGGTGAACGACATCACCCGCGAGAATGCGAACATGAACGCCGACACGCCCGCCGGCATGATGATGAAGTTCGCTTCCGAGGCCACGAAGAGCTATGTGGACGAGTGCCTCCTTTCCGACCCGGTCCGCGAGGCCGTCGCCAAGAACTACATCCACATCCACGACAAGGATTACTATCCCACGAAGTCCCTCACCTGCATCCAGCATCCCCTGGACCTGATCCTCGAGCACGGCCTCAAGGCCGGCCACGGCGAGTCCCGTCCGGCGAAGCGCATCGAGACGGCATCCGTCCTCGCCTGTATCTCCATGGAGACGGTGCAGAACGAGATGCACGGCGGCCAGGCCATCCCGGCCTTCGACTTCTATCTCGCCCCGTTCGTGCGCAAGACCTTCGAGGAAGAG
>CACZXH010000021.1 GCA_902785065.1 uncultured Bacteroidia bacterium | reverse complement strand
GCAGATCGAAGTGTACAAGCAGTCGCTGCGGAACCTCTCCGCCGAGGGCATCCACTGCATCTGCTACAACTTCATGCCGGTGCTGGACTGGGCCCGCACGGACCTCTTCCACGAGAACCCGAACGGCGCCACGAACCTGTACTTCAACTATGCCGAATTCGCCTATTTCGACATTTACATCCTGAAGCGCCCCGGCGCCCGGGAGGAGTGGGCGAAGTTCCGGTTCCCGGCGGGCGTAGGCGAGGGGCGGAATGTCCTCGCCGAAGCCGACGCGCTCGCCAAGACCATGACCCCGGAAAAGGACCACAAGCTGGTGGAAACCATCGTCATCAAGACCCAGGGCTTCGTGAGCGGCAATTTCAGCGAGAACGATGAGGCGCCCGTGCAGAAGTTCCGCGAGTTCCTGGACCTGTACAAAGGCATCGACAAGGCCCAGCTTCGGGCCAACATGAAATACTTCCTGGAAGCCATCATGCCGGTCTGCGAGGAGTGCGGCATGAACATGTGCGTCCATCCGGACGACCCGCCCATCGAGATCCTGGGCCTCCCGCGCATCGTCCGTACGGAAGAGGACATCGAATGGTTCCTCAACGCGGTTCCCAACCAGCATAACGGCCTGACTTTCTGCGCCGGATCGCTGTCCGCCGGGGCCTACAACAACGTCGTGGACCTGGCGAAGAAGTTCGCTTCCCGCACCCACTTCGTGCACCTGCGCTCCTGTCACATCTTCCCGAACGGCGACTTCACCGAGGCCTCGCACCTCGGCGGCCGGGCGGACCTCATCGAGCTCGTCCGCATCTTCGAGAAGGAGAATCCCGCCCTCCCGATGCGCGTGGACCACGGCATGACCTTCACCGACGCCCCCGGCGGCATCATGGACGAATCCGCCCATGGGCACAATGCCGGCTACACCCTCCTCGGCCGGATGTTCGCGATGGGCCAGGTCCAGGGCATCATCGCCACCGTGGACCGCGAACTGGGCCTCGAATACAAACAACCCGGATTTTACGACTAGACTATGAAACTGACCGATATCCTGAGCGGCAGCTACAATGCCGCGGAATGGGAGTCCAAAGGCTATAAACTCCCGCAGTACGATATCGCCGCCGTGAAGGCGAAAACCTTCGCCGCGCCCACCTGGGTGCATTTCGGCGGCGGCAACATCTTCCGCGCCTTCCCGGCCGCGATCCTGAACGAGGCCCTGAACACGGGCCGGTACGACCGCGGCGTCATCGTCGCGGAAACCTTCGATTTCGAGGTGATTGACAAGGCATACGCCCCCTATGGGAACCTGTCGCTGTCCGTCAGCCTGCAGTCCACCGGCACCATCGAAAAGACTGTCATCGCCTCTGTTACAGAGGCCCTGAAGGCCGATTACGCCTTCCCCGACTGGCAGCGGCTCGTGGACATTTTCCGGAATCCGTCCCTGCAGATGATTTCCTTCACCATCACGGAGAAGGGCTATACCGTGGCTCCGGCGGACCTGGAGCGCGGCCTGACGCCCGTCCTGGCGATGGGCAAGGTCGCCGCGCTGCTGTACGAGCGCTGGAAGGCCGGCGCCCTGCCACTGACGGTACAGTCCATGGACAACTGCTCCCACAACGGCGATAAGGTGAAGGCCGGCGTGCTCGCGTATGCGAAGCGCTGGGCGGCCGATGGCCTCGTCCCGGCGGAATTCCCCGCCTACCTGGAGGACGAGACGAAGATTACCTTCCCCTGGTCGATGATCGACAAGATCACCCCGCGCCCGCACGAGAAGGTGAAGGCGATGCTGGCTGCCGACGGCTTCGAGGACAACGAGTACATCGAAACGGCCAAGCACACTTTCACGGCCCCGTTCGTGAACTCCGAGGAGGTGCAGTACCTCGTCATCGAGGACAACTACACATGCGGCCGGCCGCCGCTGGACCTGGGCGGCGCCCTGTACACGACGCGGGAGACGGTGGACAAGGTGGAGACGATGAAGGTTACCACCTGCCTCAACCCGCTGCACACGGCAATGAGTATCTACGGCTGTATGCTGGGCTACACCCTCATCAGCGCCGAGATGGCCGATCCGGACCTCCGTGCCTTCATCCAGAAAATCGGCTACATCGAGGCGATGCCGGTGGTGACGGACCCGGGCGTGCTGAACCCGTACGAGTTCATCGGCACGGTCATCAACCGTCGGCTGCCGAACCCGTTCATGCCCGACGCGCCGCAGCGGATTGCCATGGACACGAGCCAGAAACTGCCCATCCGCTTCGGCGAGACCCTCAAGAAGTACATCGCCCGCGGGCTGGACATGGACAATCTGGTGCTGATTCCGCTCACGCTGGCGGGCTACGCGCGCTACCTGAAAGGCATCCGCGACGACGGAACGCCGTTCGAGCCGTCTCCGGACCCGCTGCTAGCGGAGCTGCAGGCCATCGTGGCGCCGCTGGAAATCGGCAAGCCGGACCAGGACTGGTCCTGCCTCAAGCAGCTGTTCAGCCGGAAGGATGTCTTTGCGGTGGACTTGTATGAGGCCGGCCTCGGCGAACGCATCGAGGGAATGGTCCGCGAACTGTACGCCGGGCCCGGCGCCGTTCGCGAGACGCTGCACAAGTATGTGGTAGCGAGGTAATTACGCTTCCTTAGAAATAGTTTTTGCATAGTGGCACTGGAGGACTTCTCCGGTGCCATTGTGCCAATTGTGCATTCCGTTTCCGAGGCAGTCGCGCCAGGCCTTGCAATCCTTGCATCGGCCTGTCCGAGCCCAGTCCCGCTTGCGGAAAGCCTCGAAACGCGTTTCCCAGACCTCGTAGAAATTGTCCGTGTAAATGCTGCCCTGCGAGAAACGGTCTCGGTCGATGTTCGGGCAGGCGCAGATGCGGCCGTCGATCAGGACGGACGCAATGTTGATGCCGGCGCGGCAGAAATAGCGGATGTCGCGGACCTTCTCCTCATATCGGCCCAGGTAGCCTTCGCAGCTGAAAGTCACTTTCATCAGCCCGCCATCCTGACGCTTGGCCTGGATGAATTCCATCAGGGAAACGAACTGGGAATCAGAGAGTTTCATCTCCGGATCGGCGGCGGCGCGGCCGATGGGGATGATCGTGAACAGCCGCCACTGCTTCACGCCCAGGCTTTTGAGAATCTCGTAGATTTCCGGAAGCTCCGAGAGGTTCCGCCGGTTCACGCAGGTGACGACATCGGCGTTCAGGCGCGGCTCCGCAGCGATGATGCCGATGGCGCGGAGGGCGCGCTGATAGCTCCCGGGAACCCCGCGCATCCAGTCGTGGGAGGCCTCCAGGCCGTCCAGGCTCACGGTGACGGCGCCCATCCCGGCGGCCATCAGCTTCCCGTGCATCGCCTCGTCGTAGCACCAGCCGTTGGTGACCATGCCCCAGCCGAATCCCCGTCGGCGGATTTCCCGCCCGGCCTCGGCGATGTCCGGCCGCAGCAGCGGCTCCCCGCCGGTCAGGACCACGGAAAAGTCCCGCGGTCGGTGGTCCGCCGGAATCGTGTCCAATGCCCGCAGGAAGTCTTCCAGGGGCATGTCCTTCTCCCGGCTCTGCACCGAGCAGTCGCTCCCGCAATGGCGGCAGCGGAGCATGCAGCGGGTCGTGCATTCCCAGAAAAGGTAATTCAGTTCGTGGACCTTCGTCTCATTGGCGCGGAACAGGCGGAACAGCAGCGGATTCATGGCGCGGGTATGGTCTTTCGGCAAATTTACGTTATTTTTGTGCAAGATTCGTCCCCGGGGGGATTTATCTTGTAAACGCGACAACCATGAAATTCTTGCATAATCTTTTGAAGGGAGCGTCCCTGACCGGGGCCTTGTTCGTTTTCCAAGCCTGCTACGGTATGCCCCAGACGCCGCTAATGGCGGAGGGCGGCGAGGCGCCGATGACCTTCACCCTGGTTTCCCACAAGACGGGCGAACCCCTGGAGGGTATCCGGATCAAGGGCGGCCCTTGGCAGCAGGATATGGGTCGGGAGGACGTGCTGGGCATCACGGACGCCAACGGTCGCTGCCGCGTGGGAATCCCCTATTACCGGAATCTGGAAGGTCCTTTCGTCCGGTTCGAGGACCCGCAAGGGGCGTTCGTCGTCAAGGACACCACCCTGGCGGACCTCCGCGACCGGGAAATCGTCGTCAAGCTGGATTCCGTCCAATGAAAACGCGTCTGACAGCCCTCGTGGCGCTTTTGCTGCTGGGCGTCTCCGCCTATGCCCAGGAGGACGATCCGCCCTTCGTGAAACAGTTTTCCGTGGAAATTGCCACCGGCTTTCCACCCATCCACACCCTGATAGAGGTCAACGGGACCAAATACGACAAGTCGTTCGCGCGCGACGGGAAAGAGCCGGACATGAACGGCGCCTGGATGCCCGCACTGAGCGTTTCCGCCGTCTGGAAAACGGCCCGCCGCTGGGAGATGGTCCTGACGGGCGGCGCTTCCTGGTGCCACCACAAGGTCATCCAATACGGGACCTTCGGCATCGACCCGCAGGGTAATCCCCGCTACAACCTGAAAGATCCCCATCCGGACGGCTGGAGAGACTCCGCCCCCATCGGCGCCCTCTTTTTCCAAGCGCGCTGCTTCTGGAACCCCACGCAGAAGGTCAAGCTCTACTCCGCCTTCGGCGGCGGCATGGTGCTGAGTGGAAAGGATCGCTTCTTCTCGGACGACCTCATCGGCATCGTCCCCTCCATCACCCCCATCGCCGTCCGCTTCGGCACCGGCCATCTGAAATTCTTCATCGAAAACACCTACAGCCCCGCCGCGACCGCCTTCGACCTCGGCCTGGGCTGGACGTTCTAGAACTTCACCTCAACGGGTTTGCCGTCGTACTGGACCGCCACGCCGGGGGCGTCGGGGTCGTAGGCCCACGGGGTGGCCGGGTCGACCACGACTACGCGGAAGGTGCGGGTCTGGAGCATGCCTTCGAATGAGCCTTTGCGCTCACCGATGGTGAGGGTGCGGGCGGCTTCGTCCCAAGTGATGGGGATGTTGGCGAAGAAGCCCTTCTCGTAGTTGTAGTTCACGTTCTCGTCCTCATAGAGGTTGAAGCTGGCATCTTTGCCAGCATAGACGGCGAGGAGGATGTCGTCCGCGGGCTTCTCGTCGGACCACTGCATGGCGGGGCCGAAGGGGATGATGGAGCCGGCACGCACGTAGAGCGGCATGCGAGAGTAGGGGGCATCGACCGTTTTTCGCCCGCCACCGACCAAATAGGCCCCAGAATAAAAGTCATACCAGCCGCCGGCCGGGAAGTAGACACTGCGGCTGCGGGCCTGGTACTCGTACACCGGCGCAGGCATCAGGGCCGGGCCGAAGAGCCACTGGTCGGACAGGTCGCGGACCTCCGGATCGCCCGGGAAGTCCATCGGCAGGCCGCGCATGATCGTGTAGTCGTCGAAATGGACGGCGCCCGCGAGGGAATAGATGTACGGCATCAGGCGGTAGCGCAGGCGCATGTACCAGAGGATGGACTCGTAGGCTTCGGAACCCTCGTCGGCAATGTTCCAGAGCTCGCGCGCCGGCGCCTGTCCATGGGTGCGGAACAGCGGGACGAAGGTACCGAACTGGTGCCAGCGGGTCTGGAGCTCCTGCCATTCGGGCCGGTTCGCCGGATTGTAGAACTTGCTCATTACCGAGAAACCGCCGATGTCCATGCCCCACATCGGCAGACCGGCCATCGAGTAGCCGAGGCCCGCGGCCATCTGCATCCGCATATCCTCCCAGGACGTGCCGATATCACCGCTCCAGGAGGCCGTGGAATAGCGCTGGAGGCCGGCGAAACCGTTGCGGGTGAGCAGAAACACGCGCGTGTCGGGATTGACCTCGCGCTGGCCGTTGTAGATGGCGTCGGCATTCACGAGGGAATAGGCTGTGAAATATTCCGTGGACGGACCGAGGGCCGTCGGGGTGAGCAGCCACTTGAAATAGTCCCAAGGGAGGCAGTCGCGGAGGTTCGGTTCCGAAGCGTCCATCCACCACGCGTCGATCTTCTTGCCGTACTTGGAATAGAGGGTCTCGTCCATCTGGCGCCAGAACATCTTGCGGCCGCCTTCGGCATAGGCGTCGTAGAACGACTGCGGGTGATTGAGCCAGTCCACGAGGCCGGTGTCCTCGGCGTGCGTGTAGGCGTAGCCCGCCTCCTTGAGCTCCTTGTAATGGTCCGTGTTCGTGTAGAACTTGGGCCAGACGCTGATCATGAAGCGGCCGTGCATCGCGTGGACGTCGTCCAGCATCTTTTCCGGATCCGGATAGCGGGCCGCGTCGAACTCGTGGCTCCCCCACTGGTCCTCCAGCCAGTAATGCCAGTCCTGGACGATGTTATCGACGGGAATCTCCCGCTTGCGGAACTCCGCGAGCGTGCTCACGAGTTCCTCCTGCGTGGTATAGCGCTCCCGGCTCTGCCAGAAGCCGAAGGACCACTTCGGATACAGCGAGGCCTTGCCGGTGAGGGTGCGGTAGCCGCTGATGACCTCATCGTAGTCGTTGCCGGCCATGAAGTAGAAGTCCAGCTCGGGCTCGAATTCCGACCAGAAGCTCAAGCGGGCCTGGTCCTCTGCGCTCTGGGGCACGGCGACCTTCAGGCTGAAGTAGGAGACGCCGCCGTCGGGCTCCCAGGTCACCTTGACAGGTTTCCTCTCGCCCGCGTTGAAATGGACCTTGTAGCGGAAGCTGTTGGGGTTCCAGGCCGGACGCCAGCGGCGGGACATCGTCTCCTCACCGCCGATTTCCGTAGCCTGGAAGCCGGCATAGTACTGGGAGAAGTAGTAATCCCCCTCCACCGGCGCCTCGATTTCTCCTTCGTAAGTCACGATGGCGCCTTGGAGCGGCAGCTTGGGCAGGTTGCCGATCAGCCGCTCGTTGTCGTACTCCAGCGCTTCCTCACGCTGGACGAGCGTCTGGCGGCGGGTGACGTAGGTGCCCGTCAATGCGCCTTCCTGGCCGTCCTTGTCATAGAGCTTGAACACCTGGCCCAGCTGCTGGAAGGGGTTGGGATTGCCCCAGCGGCTCCAGGAGTAGGCGTCGAACAGCAGGCCGTAGCCCTTGGAGGAGACCACGAACGGGATGCTGATCTTGGTATTGTACTGGTAGAGTTCCTCATTGAGGCCCTTGTGGTCGAACTCGCCCGTCTGCTGCTGGCCGAGGCCGTAGAAAGCTTCGTCGGCGGGGGAATCGAAGACCACCTGCGTGGAGAAGGCCTTCTTGCCCTCCACCTCGATGGGCGCGAAGGCCATTTTGCCGCCCGCGCCGGACGCCAGGAGCGTCTTGCCCGCAGCGTCCGTGAAGTTCAGTTTCCCGGTGGCCGGGTCCACGGTGGCGGTCACGGCCGATGTCGCCACTTTTACCAGGCCGCCTTCCGCCGTCACGGAGAAGGGCGTCTTTCCCTTCACGGGAAGCACAACGAGGCTTTTCCGGTCGTTGAACTTCTTGTCCGGCGTCGCGGAAACGCGGATGATCTTCTCGCCCAGCACCTGGAGTCGGACCTGGGCGGGTCCGCCCTCGGCGGGCGCCTGGAGCTTCACGGTCACGGAATTGCCCTTGACGGAATAGTCTTTCGGACCACAGGAGAGGGGAAGGAGCGCGACGGCCGTCGCAAGGAGGAGAGTCTTCGAATAATGCATAGGTCAATGGGATAATCATTCAAAAATACGGTTTTTCATTCGGAAAACAAACGGACGGAAGCCGTCTTTCGGAAAAAATGACTATCTTCGTAAGAATCAACAAGAATCCTGTTTCGATGAAAAAGATCCTCATCGCCGCCGTGGCCCTCGTCATCGCGTTCGCCCCGGCCTCCCTGGCCCAGCGTCCCGGCCCTCGTCCCGGCGCCAAACCCGACACCGAAAAGAAAGACGACAAGAAAGACGAACCGGAGAAACCGGCGCCCGAACTGAAGGTCACCGCCGGCCTGTTCGGCGTCGCCCAGCATGAGAAGGACTGGTACTTCGATATTCCGGACAGCCTCCTCGGCCGCCGGATCCTCGCTGTGACCCGCTTCGTGAAGCACACCCCCGGCGCCTCTGAATACGGTGGCGAAATGATTGCGAACCGCATGATCTATTGGGAGAAAGGCGGGAACGGCAACCTGCTCCTCCGCATCGACCCGAACGTCATCCATTCCGAGGACGGCGACGAGATCGACCTCGCCGTGAAGGCCAGTTCGGAGAATCCGATCGTAGCGTCCCTGAAGCCCGAGAAGACCGCCTCCCCCGGCTGCACGCGCGTGAAAGTGACCTCCCTGTTCGAGGGCGACAACCAGCCCTTCTCGCTGACCCCGGCCACCAAGCGCTCCTACAACCTGGGCGGCCTCAAGGGCGACGCCTCCTTCATCCAGAGCATCCGCACCTACCCCATCAACACCGAGGTGACGACCACCAAGACCTTCTCCTATAACGCGCCCACGCCCACCGCGAACGGCCCCGCCGCCCGGGCCAATACGCTGGCCGCCGGCACCCAGGCCGGCGTCGTGACGCTCGTGCTCAACACCTCGATGATCCTCCTGCCCGAAAAGCCCATGCAGCCGCGCTGGTTCGACGCCCGCGTCGGTTATTTCGCTGACGGCTACACGGAGTTCACCGACGAGCAGCAGGAGGTGGAGCGCATCCGCTTCATCACCCGCTGGCGCCTGGAAGCGCGCCCGGAGGACGTGGAGAAGCAGAAGCGCGGCGAACTCGTGGAGCCCATCAAGCCCATTGTCTATTACATCGACCCGGCCACCCCGAAGCAGTGGCGTCCGTATCTGATCGCCGGCGTAAACGACTGGCAGAAAGCCTTCGAGCAGGCTGGCTGGAAGAACGCCATCCACGCCGAGGAATGGCCCGAGGACAATCCCGACATGAGCCTGGAGGATGCCCGTTTCTCCGTGATCCGCTACCTCGCTTCCTCCACGGCGAACGCCTATGGACCCAATGTCCATGACCCGCGTTCCGGCGAAATCCTCGAAAGCCACATCGGCTGGTACCACAACGTGATGACCCTGGTGCACGACTGGTATCAGGTGCAGGTGGGTGCCGTGGACCCGCGCGCCCGCAAAATGAAATATGACGACGAGCTGATGGGCGACCTCATCCGCTTCGTCTCCTCCCACGAGGTGGGCCACACCCTGGGCCTGCGCCACAACATGGGCTCCAGCAGCCAGACCCCGGTGGAAAAGCTCCGCGACAAGGAATGGGTGGAAAAGCACGGCCACACCGTGTCCATCATGGACTACGCCCGCTTCAACTACGTGGCGCAGCCGGAGGACGGCATCGGCAAGGACGGCCTGTACCCGCGCATCAACACCTATGACAAGTGGGCCATCGAATACGGCTACAAGCCTACGCCCTTCAAGAGCGCGAAGGAAGACCACCTGTACTGGAACAAGGTCATCATCGACCGGCTCGCGGCCCAGCCCGAACTCTGGTTCGGCGGCGAAGGCTCCGACTCCGACCCGCGCGCCCAGCGCGAGGACCTCAGCGACGACGCCGTCGCGGCCAGCAACTACGGCATCATGAACCTCAAGCGCATCATCGGCCAGCTGCCGGAGTGGAATGCGGAGGAAGCCGACCAGTTCGAGAACGTCTCCCGGATGTACAAGGCCCTCTTGGGCCAATACAACCGCTACGTGGGCCACGTGGCGGCCAACATCGGCGGCCGGTTCGTCACGAACCACAGCATCGAGCAACCGAATGCCGTCAAGTACGCCCCCGTCCCGAAGGACCGCCAGAAGCGCGCCCTGAACTGGCTGAATGACAACCTGTTCCGCAAGCCCACCTGGCTCGTGGACGTTCCTTACATCTTCGAGATTACCGACCGTCCGGACACCCAGATCACCCCGTACGCGAAGAGCGCCATCTCCGGTCTGCTGAACGTCACGAAACTCGAGCGCATGGGCCAGTTCGCAGAATACGGTCCCGGCAACTACGCCCCCGAGGAATTCCTGGACGACCTTACGGATATGATCTTCGAGGAGCTCTACAAGGGCCGCGCGACCGACAGCTGGCGCCGCTATCTCCAGCGCACCTATGTCTCTTCCGCCCTGGATGTCATTGGCAGCCGCCTAGCTGAAGGCACCGACGCCCGCACCCTCCTCCTCGGCAAGGTCACCGAACTCCAGAAGAAGACCGCCAAGGCGAAGTCCTCCGACGCCGCCACCCAGGCCCACTGGACGGAACTCTCCAAGATGATCGAGAAGGCGCTGAAATAGCGTCCCGCCCTTCTCTCTGGCACTCAGCCATTTACAGAGAACTCCCTGGTGCAAATGTACCAGGGAGTTCTTCGTAACACGTTGGCGAGCAGCCTGTTGGCTAGAACGCTAATCGGGCAGGATGAAGATGACGGGAAGGGTGTAGGTGACGCGGACGGGCTTGCCGTTCTTGATGCCGGGCTTCCACTTCGGGGAGCTCTTGACGACGCGCACGGCTTCGGCGTCCAGGGACGGGAATACGCCCTTCTCCACCTCCACTTCCTGCACGCCGCCGTTCGTGCCGATCACGAACTTGACCCGGACCGTTCCGTCGACGTGGGCGGCCTTGGCGTCTTTCGGGTACTTCAGATGGGCCGTGACCCAGGCGGAGAAGGCGTCCGTGCCTTTTCCCTTGAAGGAGGGCCACTGGTCCGGCGCTTGCGCCCGAGCCCATTCTTCCGCGTGCCGGGGACCGTTCGCCTTGCGGATGAGATGCCCGCCGGCCATCTCGATGGTCGTGCCGTTATACACCGTATGGCGCCCGACGACCGTCAGGGTGTCGCCGACAACAACCTGCATCTGCACGAAGCTCACGTCCGATCCCGGCCGACCGTCCACGAGTCCGTAAATGTAAGCCTCTCCCGTTGCGTCCTTCAGCCAGAACACGCCGCGTGGATTGCTTCTCAGCCGGCTCACTACGCCGTGCAGTTCCACCAGCGAGGTGTCGCCGCGGGACATCTTGTTGAACTCGTCCGCCGTCTTGCGGACGCCCTGCGCCGCAGCGGGGAGCCCGGTGGCGAGGACCAGCATGGCTAAAACAACGCGTTTCATTTCTTTCGGGCCGGGAGGAAAAGGCCGGCGATGGAGAGGAGGAGCAAAATGATCAGGGTGATGGAGGAGGCGCGGGAAACGTTCGCGCCGATGCGGTAGGAGTCGGGCTCGAAACGCATCACGAGGTCGTGCTCGCCCGCCGGAAGCTGCGCTGCCCGAAGCGTCCAGTCCGCGCGCAGGACATCGACGGGAGCACCGTCCACCTGCGCTTTCCATCCGTTGGGGTAGTAGATTTCGCTGAAGACGGCGAGGCGGTCGGCCGAAGCGGTGTAATGATACCGGAGTTCGTTCGGAGCGTAGGCGGTCATGACGATGGTGTCCGTGGTGTCGGCCGGCGCGGCGGTCACCGCGGGCATGTCCTGGCCGATGACAGCCTGGCGCCGCAGGTCGACACTGCCCAGGAAGGCGATCTCCTCGTCGGGCGTCACGGCCGTGACGACCTCGTCCACGAACCAGGCGTTGCCGAGGGTGTTCGCATTCACCACCGGCGGGTAGTCTCCGCCGATGATGATATATCTCGTATTCAACGCATTCAGGACCGGCGTATCCGGCATACCATTCTCCACGTCGTCAATGGTTTCCGCCGTCTGCAGGACGCCGTAGATCTTGTTGATCTCGCCCGTCAGATAGTGCTCGATGAGGTCCTGGTAGCGCTGGAGCTTGGCCGGAGAATAACCGCCGACGTTCTTGTGGTGGTAGGACGGTACGGCCGAATTGAACACATTGACCGAAAGGTCCAGAATGCGGTAGGACGGGTCCGGATCGACCTTGATCAGCTTGTCCACCGACCGCTCGGCAAAAGGTTTGTTGAAGTCCTTCGGCGTGGTGAAGTGGTCCGCGTTCAGGTAGCGCTTGCCCGTCGCGAAGAGGTTTACGAGCACCAGCGCGCAAATGGCGAGGCTGGCGATGACCTTCCGGATGGGGTTTTTCTTCTCCGACAGGCCGGCCCAGAGCAGGAAGCCCCAGGTGGCGGCGATGAGGAAGAAGGACATCAGGGCATCCTGGCGCAGCAGGGCGATGCGGTCCGCCTGGAAAGCCTCCACGAGGACGTCCTGCTGGCCCGCGTCGGCGGCCGACGAGAAGTCGCCCGCGAGCGTCGGGATCAGGAAGAACAGAAGGCAGAGGCCGCCCGTGAGGGCGAAGGCGATGGCACTCTTGCGGAGGAATGACTTCCGGTCATAGCCATCCTTGACGATGTGGTCCAGGGTGAGGAAGCCCAGCACAGGCAGCGTCACCTGCAGGACAACGAGCGCCATGGACACCGTCCGGAACTTGTTGTACAGCGGCAAGACATGGAAACAGAGCTTCGTAAAGGCCATGAAATGGCTGCCCACCGCCATCAGGACGGCGATGACCGTGCCCGCGATGAGCCACCATTTCTCCTTCCCCTTGTACAGGAACAGACCCAGGACGAACAGGAACACGGTGATCGCGCCCATATACATGGGCCCGGCCGTGAAAGGCTGCGGCCCCCAGTAGAGGGGCAGGGCCTTCGCAATCTCGCGCGTCCCTGTCTGGCCGGCACGCTTGAGCAGCTTGATGGTTTCGGATTTCGCCGGGTCCACGGCCTGCGCCGACGAGCCGCCGTTGAAGTTCGGAATCATGAGGTTCGGGAGCTCCTCCCAGCCGTAGGACCAAGCCGTGGCATAGTCCAGGTCCAGTCCGCCGCCTTTGACCGCTCCGTCCTGTGTCAGTTCGGACCCGCCGCGCATGGTGTTCGGGGTGTATTTCGCAAGCGGAAGCAGCTTGTTCACGTTCGTGGCGATTCCCACGCCGCCGACGACCAGCAGCAGGGCCGATGCAATGAAGAACCGCGTCAGGCGGGTTTTGCGCACCGTTTTAGCCGCCAGGGAGTCCTTGTCCTTCCGGACCAGGATGTCGATGAACTCCACCAGCGCGAAGAGCAGCACCAGGATGGCGAGGTAATAGGTGATTTGCTGGTGATTGGCCTTGATCTGCAGGCTCAGCGCCAGGCTGAACAGGACCGCGCCCAGGAGCACTTTCGCAAGCCAGCGGCTCTTGCTTTCGATGCTCCGGTAGGTATAGACGAGCGCGGCCAGCACCCACGGGAAGAAGGCGATCGCCTGCATCTTCGTATTGTGGCCCACCTGGATGATCTGGAAGTTGTACGAGCAGAAGGCGACGGCGATGGCGCCGCCGATGGCCAGCGGCCAACTGATGCCGAGCGACAGCATCAGCAGGAACGCGCCCAGCAAGGCAATGAACAGGTACGTCGCGGGCCGCTTGCCCGTCAGCAGCAGGTTGTAGATGCCTTGCGTGGCATCCCCGCCATTCTGCGTGGAAATGGCCGTCGTGGGCATGCCGCCGAACATCGCGTCCGTCCAGTAGGTGGGGTCGTCCGGGTGCGCGGCGTTCCATTCCGACATCTCATGGGACATGCCTATGTAGCCGGATATGTCGCTCTGATTCACGATCTTCCCGTCCAGCACCTGCGGCACGAAAGCGTAGCTGAGCACGAGGAAAAAGAGGACGGCGCCGAGGGCGATACCAAGGTTCTTCAAGAGTTTCTTGTCCATGTCTTACTTGTTTTCGGAGGAGACGCGCTCCAGCAGGGCGGCGAGCTCACGGGTGAGGTTGCGGCGGGAGAAACGGGCGATGTCGCCCGCGACGGGAGGTACTCCGCCGGCTTTGTGCTGCTCCCAGGCCTGGTCAATGAAAGCGCGCATCGTCTCCAGGTTGTCCCAGTCGGCGGTGACGCCGGCGCCGGTGTCGGCGAGGACGCGGGCCATGGCTCCGTCCTCCTGGCCGATGCCGAGCACGGGCCGCCGCGAGGCGAGGTACTCGAACAGCTTGCCCGGCAGGATGGGTCGGTATTCCGGATCGTTGCGGAGCGGCAGGATGAGGACCGAGGCGGCGAGCTGTTCGCGGACCGCCGTCAGGTGGTCGCAGTAGCCGAGGTCCACGACGTTGTCGCGGAGCCCCGCCTCCTCAATGGCGGCATACACCTCGCGGTCCACCCTACCCACCAGCCGGAGCCGGAGCGCTTTCTTGAAGTCCGCATCGGCCCAGGCCTTGACGCCCAGCGCCTTCCAGAGGTTCAGCGGATTGCCATCGGCGGCGAACAGGCCGGTGTGCACGACATTGAACAGGCCGTCCGGTTCGACGGGCTGGTCAAAATCGCCGCCGTCGTATCCGTTCGTAATCATCGCCACGGGCGTTTTCGTCTGCGCCTGGAACTCTTCCTGCACAAGCGGCGTGACGGCCAGCACGGTGGAGCATTCGTCCAGCACGGACTGCTCCATCGACCGGAGCCGGCGCCACGTACGGCGGGTCATCGGCAAGTGCTTAAGGTAGTACATCCGGGTCCACGGGTCGCGGAAATCGGGAATCCAGGGAATCCCGAGCTCCTTGTGCAGCCGCTGGCCGATCAGATGCATCGAATGAGGCGGACCGGTCGTAACGACTACATCGACTGGATGTTCCACCAGATATTCTTTTAGGAAACGCACGCTGGGACGCACCCAGCCCACACGCGGATCCGGCACGAACAGGTTGCCGCGGATCCACAGCGAGAGGCGCTGCTTGAACGTCTTTTTCCCGGACGAGATTTCTGTGACCTCGCCCTTGGACGCCCCGGCCGTGAGCGTCTTCATGTCCGTCGACGCCCCCTTGCCCATCAGCTTGCGGTACATGTCGTACGGTTCGGTGATCAGGCGTCGGAGGATCTCCGTGTCGTGCGGAATCTCCGCCTCCAGGGTATGGTCGATGGCCGTATATTCCGGATTTTCCGGCGTATAGATGACCGGATGCCACCCTTCCAAGGGCAGATATTTCGCAAATTTTACCCAACGCTGGACCCCCGATCCGCCGGACGGCGGCCAGTAGTAAGTGATGACGAGGACACGTTTCATAACTTACAAAGTTAACTAAAAAATCGTATCTTTGTATGTTCCGAAAAAGCAGACAGTATGGCGAAGATGGCGGAAGACACCCCCCTGATCAGGCAGTTTTTCGAGGTGAAGGCACAGCACCCCGAGGCGCTGCTGCTGTACCGCGTGGGGGACTTCTATGAGACCTACTCGGATGACGCCGTGACGGCGTCCCGGGTGCTGGGCCTCGTGCAGACGAAGAAATCCAACGGCGACAAGGGGCCCATCCCCATGGCCGGCTTCCCGCACCACGCCATCGAGAATTACCTCACGAAACTGGTCCGCGCCGGTTTCAAGGTCGCTATCTGCGACCAGCTGGAGGACCCGAAGTTCGCGAAGAAACTCGTCAAGCGCGGGGTGACGGAAATCGTCACGCCGGGCATCTCCTTCGGCGAGAACATGCTGGAAATCAAGGAGAACAACTACCTGTGCGGCCTCGCCTTCGAGCGCGACCTGTGCGGCGCCGCCTTCCTGGATGTGTCCACCGGACAGTTCCAGGTCGCACAGGGCTCGCTGGACTACATCGGCACCCTGATGGGCTCGCGGACCGCTTCGGCGACTATTACACGACATCCCTGGACGAATGGGCCTTCGTGTATGACGCGGCGGTGGAGAAGCTCAAGCGGCAGCTCCGCGTGGACAGTCTCAAGGGCTTCGCGGTGGACACGATGCCGCTCGGGCTGTGCGCTGCCGGCGCCCTGATGGTCTATCTCGAGCAGACGCAGCACGTGGGCCTAAGGAACATTTCCACCCTCGGCCGCATCGATGAGGCCAAGTTCGTGTGGATGGACCCGTTCACCCTCCGGAACCTGGAAGTCTTCCAAGCTGCGTCGGGCCGCGAGGGCGTTTCGCTGGTGGAAACCATTGACCGCTGCTCCTCGCCGATGGGCGCGCGCCTGCTCCGCAACTGGCTCGCGATGCCGGTCCTGGACCGGAAAGAGCTGGACCACCGCTATGACATCGTCCAGTTCTTTGTCGACCATCCTGACTCCCTGGCACAGGTACAGGAGGAATTGGGCAAGCTCGGCGACCTGGACCGCATCCTGGGGCGCGTCGCGAACGGCAAGGCGCTTCCGCGCGAGGTCCTGCAGCTCAGCCGCGGCCTCGCCCAGCTCGGCCCGCTGCGCGAAAACTGCGCCGGCCAGGGATGCGACGCACTGGACAAACTGATGCGGGGGCTCGTGGGCTGTGAGAAGATCTACAAGGAGATTGTCAATACCCTGGACCCGGAGCCGGCCGCTCAGATCGGCAAAGGGCCCGTCATCGCCGAGGGCGTGAACGAGGACCTGGACGAGCTGCGCGGACTTTCCGGCAGCGGCAAGGATTACCTGTCTACAACAACGTTTTCGGCTACTATATCGAAGTCCGCAACACCTTCAAGGACAAGGTTCCCCCGGAATGGATCCGCAAGCAGACCCTGGTCAATGCGGAGCGCTACATCACCGAGGAGCTGAAGGAATACGAGGAGAAGATCGTCACGGCTGAAAGCCGCATCTACGAGATTGAAACCCGCCTGTACGCCAACCTGATCGCCCACGTCCAGGACTGCATCGTCGCCATCCAGAAGAACAGCCGTATCCTGGCGAAGCTGGATGTGCTCGCGGGCTTCGCGGAGCAGGCGGAGAACCGGCATTACTGCCGGCCCGTGATGGACGATTCCCTGTCACTGGACATCAAGGCGGGCCGCCATCCGGTCATCGAGACGTTGATGCCTGCCGGCGAGGAATACGTCCCGAACGACGTCTTCCTGGATTCCAAGACGCAGCAGATCATCATTTTGACCGGTCCGAACATGGCCGGTAAATCCGCCCTCCTGCGGCAGACAGCGCTCATTGTCCTGCTCGCGCAGACGGGCTCCTTCGTGCCGGCGGCCTCGGCCCGGATCGGTTACTTCGACAAGATCTTCACCCGCGTGGGCGCGACGGACAACATCTCCCGCGGCGAGTCCACCTTCATGGTGGAAATGCTGGAGACGGCGATGATCCTGCACAACCTCAGCGCCCGGTCGCTGGTCCTGCTGGACGAGATCGGCCGCGGCACATCGACCTACGACGGCATGTCCATCGCCCGCGGTATCGTGGAGTATATCCACGAGTACGGCAAGGGTGCGAAAACGCTCTTTGCCACCCATTATCACGAACTGAACGACCTGGAAGGCGTTTTCCCGCGCGTGAAGAACTTCCACGTGACGGTGAAGGAGGTGGGGAAGGAGGTCATTTTCCTCCGCAAGATCAAGGAAGGCGGCACGGCCCACAGTTTCGGTATCCACGTCGCCCGCATGGCCGGCATGCCCGCCCCGGTGCTGGAAAGCGCCGAGCGGACGCTGAAGGCCCTGGAGAACTCCCAGGCCCTCGAGCGCATCGGTGCCCTCACGCCCGTCAAGCCGCACAACACCAAGGAAGGCCGCGTGGAGAAGGACGGCTCCATCCAACTCTCCATGTTCCAGCTGGACGACCCGCTCCTGGAATCCCTCCGCGACCGGCTCAAATCTTTGGACCTCAACAACATGACACCCCTCCAAGCGTTCGACGCGCTGAGAGGGATGAAGGACGAGCTGGGGGTTTAGAGAATCAGATTCGTCAAGAATACCACGACAATGCCCACAGGGGCGACGTACCGGATCAGGAACCAGATGACGTTGAAAATCCGGACGTTCGCTTTGAGCGTGCCCTCGTTGGTGAATTCCGCATAGACATCGGGCCGGGCCATCTTCCATCCCACAAACAGCGTGAACAGCAGACCGCCGGCAGGCAGGAGCCAGTCGGAGCAGAGCTTGTCCAGGAAATCGAAGATGCTGTTACCCAGCAGTTTGACATCGGCCAGCGGGCCGAAGGACAGGCTGCACAGCACGCCCACGGTCCAGGCGAATGCCGTAATCAGGAACACCGCCGTCGGCCGTCGCATGCCCTTTTCTTCCGTCAGGTAGGCCACGCCTACCTCCATCATCGAAATGGCCGAGGTGAGGGCCGCCACAAGGATCGTCACGAAGAAAATGATGGCGATGGCGGCGCTGAGCCAGGGAATGTTCGCGCCCATCCGGTTGAAGATATAGGGCAGGGTGTCGAATACCAGGCCGGGGCCGGCGCCGGGGGCGATGCCTGCGGCGAACACGGCCGGCATCACGGCAAACCCCGCGATGATGGCAAACAACAGGTCCGAAACGGCCGTGCCGATTCCTGCCGCCAGGATATTCTCCTCCTTCCGCATGTATGACGCATAGGTAAGGATCGTACCCACGCCCAGCGACAGGGAGAAGAAGGCCTGGCCCATGGCGGCCGCGACCGCGCGCGCATCGACCTTGGAGAAATCGGGCTTGACAAGGTAGGCGACGCCCTCGGAGGCGCCCGGAAGCGTCACGGAATAGATGGCGAGGGCGACAATCAGCACGAACAGAACCGGCATCGTCACCTTCGTGAAACCTTCAATGCCTTTCTTGACGCCCGCCAGGACGATTCCCGCGACCAGGAGCATGAAGATGGTATGGACCGCGATGGGAACGCCGGTGGAGGAGATGAATTGGCCGAAGAAGCCCTGGATCTGCTCCGGGGGCGTATTCGTAAAGTCCAGGCACACCGCCTTGTACAGGTATTCCACCGACCAGCCACCCACGACGCTGTAGTAGCTCAGGATAATGATGGGCGCCATGACGGTCAACAGGCCCAGCCACTTCCAGCGGGAGCCGGGTGCGAGCTTTTCCATGGCCCCGAAGGTGCCCTGGCGGCTGCGGCGTCCGATGATGGTCTCCGCGAAAAAAATGGGGAGGACCAGGATGAAACTTGCCAGCGCGTACAGGATGATGAAGGCCGCGCCGCCGTGTTCCCCCACCATGTAGGGGAAGCGCCAGATATTGCCGAGGCCCACGGCGCTGCCGGCCATGGCCATGATCACCGCAAAGCGGCTGCCGAAGTTCTCCCGGGGCGTCATAGCAGGTTGGAAAGGATCAGAATAGCGACGCCGACGGGCGCGACGTACCGGATCAGGAAGTAGAAGAAATTGAACAGACGGCTGTTGCGGCGTTTCGTTCCGCCGTTGGTCAGCTCATCAAAGACATCGGCCTTGGGCATCTTCCAACCCACGAACAGGACTACCAGGAGGCCGCCGACCGTGAGGAGAACGTTGGAGGCGACGGTGTCGAACAGGTCGAACAGGCCCATGTCGAAGACCTTCACGTCCGCGAGCGGGCCGAAAGACAGGCTGCACAGGCCGCCGAGGACACCGGTGATGACGAACAGGAACAAGCAGGCCCATCCGCGCTTGAATCCCCGTTCCTCGGTGAGGTACGCCACCCCCACCTCGATCAGGGAAATGGACGAAGTCAGGGCCGCGAACAGGATGGTCAAGAAGAACAGGATGGCGGCGATGGAACTGATCCACGGCATATTCAAGCCCATCCGGGCGAAAATGTACGGCAGCGTGTCGAAGATCAGGCCGGGGCCGCTGCCCGGCTCGATGCCGGCGGCGAACACGGCCGGCATGATCGCGACGCCCGCGAGGATGGCGAACAGCATGTCGGAAATGGCCGTTCCCGCACCGGAAACCATCAGATTCTCCTTCTTGCTCACGTAGGAGGAATAGGTGATGATGATGCCCATGCCCAGCGACAGGGAATAGAACGACTGCCCCAGCGCATCCAGGCACGTGCCGATGGTCACTTTCGAAAAATCGGGCTTGAACAGGTATGCAAGGCCTTTCTGCGCGCCCGGCAGGGTGAGCGAGTACACCGCGATGATCACCACCAGCGCAAACAGGACCGGGAGGCAGATCTTGCTGAATTTCTCGATGCCGGACTTTACGCCGAGGGCGACAATCGTGACGGTGATGGCCAGGAAAGCCAGGTGGAAACCCAGCGGTGCCCAGGTCCGGGAAATGAAGCGCTCGAAGGAGCCGCTCATGGCATCCGGCGACGTGTGGATGAAGTCCAGGCGGAGCGCCTGAATCAGGTACTCCAGCGACCAGCCGCCCACGACACTGTAGTAGGAGACAATCCACAGGGGGGTGAACACCATCAGGAACCCCAGGTAAGGCCACGCGGTGCCTTTGCCCAGTTCGATGAACGCGCCGCGGCAGTTCGCACCGGTGCGCCGGCCTACGACCGATTCGGCGAAGAAGATGGGCAGGGAGATGAGAAGCGTGGCGATGACATAGATGATGACGAAGGCCGCGCCGCCGTCCTGGCCCACCAGGTACGGGAAACGCCAGATATTGCCGAGGCCGATGGCGCTGCCGGCAAAGGCCATGATGACAGCGTTCTTGTCCGGTTTACCGGCGGCGGTACACCACGAATTCGTAGGTGATGCCGGTGGCGGGGTCCACCTGCAGTTCGCTGCGGCTGTCCTCCCGCCAGATCGCCGGATCGATGACGGGGAAAAAGGCATCGGCGTCCTCCGGGGCGTCGTGCACATGGGTAATATGCATGGTATCAACCACTTCCATCGCCTCGGCATAGGTGTACGCCCCGCCGATGACGAAAGCCTTTTCATCATGGCCGACCTGATCGGCCATCTCCGCCGCGGCGAAGGCCGCGTCCAGGCTGTCGACGACGGTCACGCCTTCCGGGGCGTCCGGCCAGGGGAAGAGGGAGATGACGATGTTGTGCCGCTTGGGGAGCGGGCGTCCGATGGACTGGAAGGTCATCCAGCCCATGATGACGGCGTTTCCGGTGGTCTGCTGCCGGAAATACTTCATATCGCCCGGGAGATTCCACAGGAGGGCGTTCTTGCGGCCGATGGCATAGTTATCGGCGACGGCGACGATGAGGCTCTTTTCCATGATCAGACAGCGACGGGGGCTTTGATGGCCGGCCACGGGTCGTAGCCTTCCAGGGTGAAATCTTCGTACTTGAAATCAAAGAGGGACTTGACGTCCGGGTTCAGCCGCATCCGGGGGAGCGGACGCGGTTCGCGGGAAAGCTGCGTGGCCACCTGCTCGAAGTGGTTCCGGTAGATGTGCGTGTCGCCCGTGGTGTGGACGAACTCGCCCGGCTGGAGGCCGCATACCTGCGCGATCATCATTGTGAGGAGGGCATAGGATGCGATGTTGAACGGGACACCCAGGAAGACGTCGGCGCTACGCTGATACAACTGGCAGGAAAGCTTCCCATCCGCCACGTAGAACTGGAACAGGCAGTGGCAGGGGGGCAGGGCCATCTTGTCCACCTCAGCGGGGTTCCAGGCGGTCACCAGCATGCGACGGGAGTCCGGATTCCGCTTGATTGTGTCGATGACCATCGAAAGTTGGTCGATGGCCCGTCCATCCGGAGCGGGCCAGGAGCGCCACTGGTGGCCGTAGACCGGCCCCAGATTGCCGTCTGCATCGGCCCATTCGTCCCAGATCGTGACACCGTGGTCCTGGAGATACTTGATATTCGTGTCGCCGGCGATGAACCACAGGAGCTCGTAGATGATGGACTTCAGATGCACCTTCTTGGTAGTCAGGAGCGGAAAGCCTTCCGACAGGTCGAACCGCATCTGATAGCCGAACACGCTCTGCGTGCCGGTGCCGGTCCGGTCCTCCTTCATCACGCCGTGGGCGCGGATATGTCGCAGCAGATCCAGGTATTGTTTCATAGATTGCAAATATACGGATAATTCCTAAAAATCCTTATATTTGTGGAAGAGGAACCCGCCCTGTCATTTCGAGCGAAGCCCGAAGGGCGAAGTCGAGAAATCTAATAACACAAAGATATGGAAATCACCAAAGAACTGTGGGCGACCGCCCCGGACGGAAAGGAAATCTTCCGCTATACCCTCAAGAACGCCTCCGGCGCCTATGTGCAGCTGGCCAGCATCGGCGCAGCGATCGTCTCGATCGTCGTCCCGGACAAGGACGGCAAGCTGGACGACGTCGTGCTCGGCTACAAAAACCCGCTGGACTACATCGGCGACGGACCCTGCTGCGGCAAGGTGCCCGGCCGCTTCGCGAACCGCGTCAAGGACGGCAAGTTCACGCTGGACGGCAAGGAGTACACGCTCCCAATCAACAACGGCCCCAACCACCTGCACGGCGGCCCGAACGGCTTCGCGAACCAGATCTGGGACAGCCGCATCGAGGGAGATGCCGTGGAATTCATGTACTTCTCCGAGGACGGCGAGGCCGGCTATCCCGGCAACCTGAAGGCCGTCGCGCATTATGAGTGGAGCGAAGACAACGAGCTCAAGCTCATCCTGACAGCCGAAACGGACGCTCCCACGGTTGCGAACCTCACGAGCCACGTCTATTTCAACCTGGACGGCGAGGCTTCCGGTACGGTCCTGGACCACAAGCTGGAACTGAATGCCTCCCAGTACCTGCCGACGGACCCGACCCAGATCCCGTTGGGCGAGCCGGCGGACGTCGCCGGCACCCCGATGGACTTCGTCGAGGCGAAACCGCTCGGCCAGGATATCCAGGCCGATTTCGAAGCGCTGAAGATCGGAAAGGGCTATGACCACTGCTGGCTCATCGACGGTGCCATGCCCGGCCAACTGTCCACCTGCGCGGAGCTCTGGGCAGCGAAGTCCGGACGCAAGGTGGAAATCCTCACCACCCAGCCGGCAGTGCAGGTGTACACCGGAAACTGGCTCAAGGGCAGCCCGAAGGGCAAGTACGGCCGTGAGTTCGAGGATTATGATGCCGTCGCCATCGAATGCCAGCACACGCCCGACGCCCCCAACCAGCCCGGCTTCTCCACGACAGTCCTCCGCCCCGGCGAAGTCCTCGAGGAAGCGATTATCTGGGTATTTACCGCTTAAAGATTTGCCAACGCCGTGAGCACCCGCTCCGGCGTTGCGTCTTTCAAGAGGACGGTTTTCTCCGCATCCAGCAGATAGATGGACGGAATTCCGCGGACATTGTAGATGAGGTCCGTGCGGATGGTGTAGTTGTGGTCGTACCCGTTGATCCAGGTGGCGGGATAATCGGGGATGTGGGCCCGCCAGTCATCGATTTCCTGGTCAATGTACACATCCACGACCTGCATCCGCCCGGAGGCGATGAGGGCCGCGACTTCGGGGGTCGATTCCATGTCTTGCATGATTTCCTGGCAGGCCTGGCAGCCGGGATTGCCGAAAATAAGGACCGTGTATTCCGCCTTCACGCCGTAGAGCGTCCGCACCCGGCCGCGGATGTCTGTGAAGGAGAAGTCCGCCGCCGGGGAGCCCACGCGGTTCAGGCTGCACATCCGGGCGTCCCATTCATAACCCATCCGGTAGCCGTTGTCGATGAGGTCCGACCGACCCAGCCGGTCCACGAAATAGAAATACAGGTCCTCGTTGCGGACCGGGGAGTTGGGGTCGTACAGGTAGTGCCTGGTCAGACGGCCCAGTTCCTCGAACACATTGGTATCCGGGAACTTCCGCTCGAAGGCCTCGGCCCGGTCGTAGAGCCGGATGACCGCCTGGGCCCCCGCGTCCGCCGGCAGCTCGCCGAGCAGGGTGGTGAACAGGCCCATTTGGGACTCCACCAGCTCCACCGGCACGCCGTTCACGGTGACCGAATCGCACGCATAGACCTTCGTGGTATCCGTGAACCGGTCCCAGAAATGGCCGGCCGCGTAGCCGGTACGTTCCTGCGGATCCGTGTACATGGATGGAACCTCCACCTGCGGGAAGTCCCGGCGGGCCGGGGCGTCCGACGCGGGTTTCCCGCTCCGAGGACCGCAAGCGCAGAGAACCGCGAGCAAAAAGACAGTCAAATACTTGTACATTCTCTAGAATTTGGGTTGCACAAAGTTACGAAAAATTGGTTAGTTTTGTAGTATGAAGCTTTTCCGGACACTTCTCCTCGCCACGGGCCTCCTGGCCGGGACGACCGCCTCGGCCCAGTTCTTCCAGACGGGGTCGGACCCGTTCAGCCGCTGGTCCGAGATGGGCACGGAACATTACCGCATCATTTATCCGCAGGGGCTGGATTCCCTGGCCCAGGCCTATGTCGTGGACCTGGAGAAATGGCAGCCCGTGGTGGGGGCGAGCGCCGGCATGGCGCCCGGCAGCCTGCAGTGGGGCCGGACGCCCGTCATCCTGCACCCCTGGAACCCCTATTCCAACGGCTCCGTGGCCTGGGCCCCGAAGCGGATGGACCTGTACACCCATCCGGAGGCCTACGGGCCTTATCCCCAGTCCTGGATGACGCAGCTTACCACCCACGAATCCCGCCACGTGGCGCAGATGCAACTGTCCTACCGGCGTCCGTTCAGGTGGGTGAACTATCTGGTGGGCGAAATGTGGAGCGGCGCCGTGAGCGCCTTCTATACCCCGCCGGTTTTCCTGGAAGGCGATGCCGTCGTCGCGGAAACCGCCCTCACGGACGCCGGCCGCGGACGCAACGCCGACTTCCTGAACTACTACCATCTCGCCTTCGACAACGGCGACTGGCGGGACTGGTACCAGTGGGTCTACGGGTCGTTCAAGAAAGCCGGACCGGACTATTACACAGTCGGTTACATGACTGTCGCCGGCATGCGGTATTTCTATGGCCGGCCCGCGTTCACGTCCGATTACTTCGACTACGTCACCCGGCATCCCTTCCCTGTCGCCAAGTTCCAGCGTTTTGTCAAAAACGTCTCCGGGCAGCCCTTCAAGCAGACCTGGCAAGGCATCATGGAAGGCTTCCACGAAATCTGGGAGCAGGAAGAGGATGCCCGCGCGCCCTTCATGGAAATGGAGCAGGTCACGCGGAAACACGCCTATGCGACCGATTATTCGAACGGCTCCTGGGTCGACAATGAATACCTCGCCATCAAAGAGGGGAAAGACCTGGCGCCCCGGCTGGTCCGGATCAATGTGGACGGCTCGGAGGACGACCTGGGTCCCTTCGCCTCCAACACCAGCTCCCTCAACCCGGGCGTGCACCGCCTGTTCTGGAGCGAGACCGTCCCCGGCAAACGCTGGACCCTGGACGGAAAGTCGATCATCCGGTCGCTGGAGCACAGCGGGAAACGGCGGAACCTCACGACCGAGGGCCGGCTGTACAATCCGCAGCCGGGTCCGGGCGGCATCGCCACGGTGGAGTATCCGGTCCGGGGCGGCAGCAACCTCGTCCTCATTGACGAGGAGGACGGACACGAACTTTGGCGGGTTTCTGCCCCGGCGGGCGTCGAACTCGCGGACCCGGCCTGGGTAGACAGCACGATTTACTGCCTGGCCGTGAACGACGCCGGCTACAGCATCTGGCGCCTGGACGACCGCGAGTGGTCCTGCGTCCTGGAGCCCACGCTGCAGGAAATCGAGAACCTGGAAGGAGAGGACCACATGCTGGATTTCGTGAGCGACCGCAACGGTGTGAAGGAGCTGTACCGGTACGACCCGGCCACGGGGCGCGCCTGGCAGCTCACAAACTCACGCTACGGCGGCACGGACTATTTCTGGCACGACGGCGTGCTCTGGTTCAATTCCATCACGCCCGAGGGCTGCGCCATCTTCAAGGCCACGCCGCCGGAGCCCGTGGAAGTGAATATCCGCGAGGTCCACAAGTACCGGGTGGCGGATAAACTGACGGAACAGGAGAGGGCGCTGCTCGCAGAGATTCCCGGTCAAGCCGGGAATGACAGAACGGGAGCCCCGGTCGAGGTCAGCGCGCCCAAACCTTACCATAAGGTGCCTCATTTGGTGAAGTTCCATTCGTGGGCGCCGCTGTATTTCGACTACGACGCCATTTCGTCGATGAGCGGGGATTTCTCGTACGACACAGCCTCGCCGGGTCTCATCGGCCTGTTCCAGAACGATCTTGGAACCGCCTGGGGGACCGTGGGTTATTCCACGCATCCGGATGCGGACAAGCCCTCGGAGTGGCGGCATTCCGGCCACGTCCAGTTCACCTACACGGGCCTGTACCCTGTCCTGGAGGCCGGGTTTGACATCTATGACCAAGGGACCGGCCAATATGGCTTCCAGCGCCGGCTGTACGAGGACCGGATCGGCTATGCCGCCTCCCGCAAGGACGTCGGAGGCCCCTACTGGACCGGCCACCTCACCGCCTACATCCCGTTCCGCCTGAGCCGTAGCGGCATCCAGCGCGGATGGGTGCCGCAGGTAAGCTGGAGCATTTCGAACAACCGTTTCGACAACGGGACGACGGAGCTGAAAATGATCGAGGACTTCGTGCGCGAAGGGTCGCGCCCTGCCCTCGTGGGCATCCGCCCCGGGGACAATGTGCTGATGCAGACCCTCCGCAGCTCCATACGCGGCTACATGACGCTTCCGACCGCCGACAGTCAGGTCTATCCCCGCTGGGGGATCGGCGCCGAAATAGGCGCCAGCGTCCGCCCCGGCCTCGCGAAAATCTACACGCCGCTCGCCTACACCTATCTGTACGGCTATGTCCCCGGATTCACCCGGACCCAGGGCCTCCGGCTTACGGCCCTGGCCCAGGTCCAGCTGCCCACCGGCGCACCGTTCGGCGAGAACGCCGTGCAGGTGATGCCGCGCGGATTCACGTCGGCCGATGGCCGCGCCGTTGCCCGCGCCTCCGCCGGCCAACTCCGTCTCACGGCCGATTACGCCCTCCCGATCTACGTGGGCGACATCTCCTGGTTCTCCCCCGTCGCCTATATCCACAACTTCCTCCTGATTCCGCACGTGGACTGGACCGGCTTCCAGATCGGCAAAGGCGGCAAGGACGCGTCACAGAACTCCTTCCTGCTGAGCGCAGGCGCGGATTTCACCGTGGAACTGGGCAACCTGGCCTGGATCCCTTACCCCTGCTCGCTCGGCGTCTCCGCCTCCTGGCTCGGCGGACCGTACTTCAAAACCCTCGCAGAATCCGCCGAGGAAGGCCGCAAGCCCTACTACGTAGGTCTTGTCTTCAGTTTCGACATCTGATATTTCGGGAAATTATTCCTATATTTGTAGGCTATGAAGAAATGCGCGTTTCTCATCGCCTTCCTGGCCGTATCGTGCCAGATGGTACACCGGGTGACAGATTCGGCGGCCGAACTGTTCGGTGATGCCGTCGTTGCGCGCGTCGGCGACCACCGGCTGATGCGGTCGGAACTGGCCGACTACATCCCTGCCGGCGTCTCTTCCGAGGACAGCCTGGGGCTCGCGCAGCAGTATATCAAGGCCTGGGCCGAGGAGCTCCTGTTCCTGGACATGGCGGAATCCCGCCTTTCCAAGGAGGAACAGGACGTATCCAAGGAGCTGGAGGAATACCGCCGCACCCTGCTGAAATACCGCTACGAGGAGCGCTATATCAACGAGCGGCTGGACACCCTCATTTCCGACGAGGACGTCCGGAACTACTATCAGACGCATACGGACAAGTTCCTCTTGGACCGTCCCCTCCTGAAAACGCGCTACATGATCATCCCGGCCGACTCCCGCAGCCTCAAGAAAATCAAGGAGCTGATGAGCTCGGACGACGCGATGGACGCCATCGCCGCCGACAGCCTGGCCTTCACGGCCGCCCTGCGGTATGTGGACAGCTCGGACAACTGGATGGATGCCATCCTGCTGGCCCGCGAGCTGGGCACGGATGAGGTGTCCATGATGAAGGCCCTGAAGGGCCGGTCCATCGAACTGAAGGGCGACGACGGCAACCTCCGGGTGGCCTGGGTGGTGGATATCGTGCAGAAGGGGAGCCCCGCCCCGCTGGATTATTGCGCCGAACGCATCAAAGATGTCCTTTTGAGCGCCCGGAAACACGAATTGGTGTCCGGTTTGGAACAAGACTTGCTCAAAGATGCGCTGGGCAAAGGAAAGTTTGTCATCTATTGAAATTGGTAATTTGTTGATATGAAGTTCAGATTTATCGTCTTCGCAGCGGCCCTGCTCCTGTCGACGGGCCTTTCCGCCCAGAAGTACCCGGGCGGGCTCGTGGACAAGACCGTCGCCGTCGTCGGCAACGAAGTGATCCTGGTATCGGACATCGAGAGCGAGGTACAGCAGATGCAGGCCCAGGGCCGGTCCTCCGACCGGGACATGCGCTGCACCATCCTGGAGCGGATGATGGAGAACAAGATCTTCCTGATGCAGGCCCGCATCGACTCCCTGACCGTCAATTACGACATGGTGGACGGTGAGCTGAGCAACCGCCTTGACCAGTACCGCACCTACCTGGGCGGCGACGAGGAAGTGGAGAAACAGTTCGGCAAGCCGCTCTACAAACTGCGCCAGGAATGGCGGAAGCTGTTCGAGGACCAGAGCCTCATCCAGTCGGAGCAGAGCGAGATCGCAGGGCGCATCCCCGAGGTGACCCCCTACGACGTCCAGCAGTTCCTGGACACCGTGTCCGTGGAGGACCTGCCCGTCGTCCCGATCAAATACCAGCTGAGCCAGATCTGCATCTATCCCGACCGCGAGGCGGCGGCGATGGCCGTCAAGGAGCGCCTCCTGTCCCTGCGCGAGCGGGTGATCAACGGCGAAAAGTTCGCCACCCTCGCCCGCATCTACTCCGAGGATCCCGGCAGCGCCCGCCGCGGCGGAGAGCTGGGCATGGCGTCCAAGTCCATCTTCTGGCCGGCCTTCTCCGACGCCGCGATGGCCCTGCGCCCGGGTGTGATCTCCCAGATCGTGGAGACCCCGGACGGCTACCACATTATCGAAGTCATCGAGAAAAAGGGCGATATGTTCAATGCCCGCCACATCCTTCTCAAGCCGCAGTACACGAACGAGGACCGCGAGAAGGCGTTCTCCCGCCTGGACAGCCTCCGGACGAAGATCCTGGACGGCGAAATCAAGTTCAACCTTGCCGCGCGCTTCTTCTCCGAGGACCCGGCCACCCGCACCAACGGCGGCCAGATGGCGGACCCGTCCTCCGGTTCCTCCTACTTCGAGATCGACCAGCTCAAGCCGGCCGACTATGCGGCCATCCAGGAGCTGAAGGAGGGCGAGATCTCCGAGCCGGTGGAGTCCACCGACAACGAGGGCTACCAGCAGGGTCGCAACGGAAACACGGTGTACAAGATCATCAAGGTGGACAAAATCATCCCGGCGCACCCGGCTTCGTTCACGAACGACTACACCGAGCTGCAGGGCCGCGTGCGGGCGGAGCGGCAGATGCAGGCAATCGACGAGTTCCTGGAGAAGAAGATCAAGGAAACCTACATCGTGATCGACCCGATGTACAAGGAGTGCGCCTTCAGCCGGGATCTCTGGCAGGAAAAGTTCTGACCGGTCCGTGCGGCGGAAACGCGCATATCTCTTCCTGACGGCGCTGTCCCTGGGGATGGCGGTCGTTTCTGCGTGGGGCCAGGAGCAGAAAGACTCCCTGGTGACCCTCGTGAGCGCGAAATCCGCCCAGCTCATCGAACGGAACGGAGAGAGTTTCCGCAAGGTGACGGGCCCGGCCCGCTTCCTGCACAACAACACCTACCTCCTGTGTGATTCGGCCCTGTGGAACGTGACGACGAACATCATCGACGCCGTCGGCCATGTCCAGATCATCCAGGACCGCACCCGCCTGAGTTCCGGCTCCCTGCAGTACGTGGTGGACGACGACCTCGCGAAATTCCGCGGCGGTCTCGTCCAGTTGGAGGACAAGGACAAGAACACCCTGCGCACCCGCTACCTGGACTACAACACCAAGGACTCCGTCGCCATTTTCCAGAACGGCGCGTCCATGCGGGACAAGGACGGGCAGATTATCGAGAGCCTGTACGGATCGTACGACTCGAAGGCCCGCCTGTTCGTCTTCAACGACCAGGTGAACATGTACATGGACACCACCTTCGTGAAGACCTCCCGCCTGGAATACCGCAGCGACCTCAACACCGCGTATTTCGGCTACGGAACGGACATGTGGCAGGACGACAACATGCTCTCCGCCAACGACGGCTGGTACGACCGCGACCAGGAACTGTTCTTCTTCCGGCGGAACGTGCACCTGCTCACGAAGAACCAGGAATCCTGGTCCGATACGTTGTACTACCACCGGAAAGTGAACAATGTGGAGATGCTGGGGCAGGTGGAAGTGATGGACACGACGCGGAACGTCTTCGCCCTGGCAGGACGCCTGGAATACCTGGATTCCCTCTCCCGCATTAAAATGACCATCACCCCGGCGGTGATGAGCATCGACGAGAATGAGAAGACAAACCAGCGGGATACCGTCTGGTTCGGAGCCGATACGATCCTGTACCGCGGCATCAAGCGGCACCTGGTAGATTCCCTATGGAAAGTCGCTGCCGACAAGCGGCTCAGCGACCTGACGGGAGACCCGGTGACCGAATACCGCCGGAAAGCCGCGGAAGCGGCCGCCAAGGCGGCTGCGGAGGCCGAGCAGAACAACCCGAACGCAGCAGGCCGCGACCGCGGGCCGGAAGGAGGGCCCGTCGGCAGAAAAGGCGCACCTGCCGGCAGAAAGGGCGGAACGCCCACGCCCGGGGAGGCCCCCAACCCGCCGGCAGACTCGACGGCCCTTCTCCCGAACCCGCTCGATTCCCTGGGTACGACGCCCTTGCCTCCTGCGGACACGATGCCCGCCCCTCCGGACACGAGCCGGCTCTCGTTCATCTGGGCGACCAGCCGGGTGAAACTGTACCGCAGCGACATGCAGATGTCCTGCGACTCCCTGGTCTACTATGACCTGGATTCCCTGGTGCGGCTGTACCGCGACCCGCTGGTATTCAGTGACGGAAACCGACAGTACGCGGCAGACAGTATCTACCTCGTCATCAAGGACCGCCGGGCGGACCGGGCCCGGCTGATGTCCAACGCCTTCATCACCACGCAGGAAGACACCATCTGCTACGACCAGATCAAGGGTGCCGAGATGATGGCCTACTTCGACACCACCCGCACGCTCCGGCGCTTTGACGCCCTGGGCGGGGCCACGGCGCTGTTCTTCCTGACGGAGAACGATGCGCTCGCCACCGTGAACAAGGTGGAATCCAAAATGCTGTACGCCCTCTTCGACCAGGGCAACCTGGACAAGATCTACTACTTCGACAACGCCAAGAACGACGCCTACCCGGTCGTCCAGCTTCCGAAGGACGAACGGTATATGAAGGGCTTCCGATGGGAGCCAGAGCGGCAGCCGAAGGGTGGTTTCGACATCACGCCGCTTGTACCGCGCAAGAGCCAGCGTACTTCCTACCTGGCGCGTCCGCACGCCCAGTTCAAAGAGACGGATATCTACTTCCCGGGCCATACCAAGAAGATTTACAAGGACATCGCCTATCGGGATTCGATGGCGGTCGTGAAGGCGCGGCAGCCCAAGGAAAAACCTGTGGCACCGAAGCCGAAGGACACGGCGCCCGCACCTGCTGATACAACATCCACCGCTGTCGACACAACCGTCACGCCGCCGGCCCTCTCTACGGCAGACGAAGTCCTGCTGGGTGAGCTGGATTCGCTGGCCGGGACAACGCCGACCCTGGATTCGCTCAAAAAGACGCCGCCGGCGGACTCCCTGGCCATCAAGCCTGAGGTCGATAGGATAGACGCGGAAGAGGAGGCTCCATCGACAGAGAATCACGAGATCGACCAACCGGAGAAGAAGCCGGAACAGGCCGCCAAGGAGCCGTCGGCCAGGGACCTTGAAAAGGCCCGGAAGGCAGAAGAGAAGGCCGCCCGCGAGGCGGAAAAGGCGGCTCGCGAGGCCGAGAAGGCCCGTATCTCTGCCGAGAAGAAGGCTGAAAGGGATGCGAAGTACGCGGAACAGGATAAGAAATACCAGGAAAAGCAGGAAGCCAAGCGCCAGAAAGCGCTGGAGAAAGAACGCAAGAAGAAGCTCCGTATCCTGAAGAAGCTGGAAAAGAAGGCGCAGAAAGAGCGCCGCATCTTCGAGCGCTACCTGGAGCAGGAGCGTGCCCGCGCCGAGAAAGAGGCCGCCCGCGAGAAAGAAAAAGCGGCCCGCGAGGCGGAGAAAGCCGCCCGGAAGGCCGAGAAGGAACAGCCCCAGGAAGAAAAGGAAGAGGGCGCCCGGAATTCGTCGTAAAAAAAGGCCCTTTCGTCGAAAACCCGGAAAGGCTTTTTGTACCTTGGACAAAAATCCATATCTTTGTCCTAAACGGAATACACCAAAATCCACACTGATATGAAAAAGATTTTCATGATTTGCGCCGCGCTGCTGGCAGCGGTGGCGGCGATGGCCCAGGACGGGACCAAGTACTACGGCATCAAGTCCGGTACCATCAAGACCGAGATGGACATGATGGGCCAGACCATCACCAACACCGTCTACTTTGACGACTACGGCGCCAAGCAGGCCACCTCGATGAGCATGATGGGCATGGAGATGACCCAGATCAACAAAGACGGCAAGATGTATCTGGTGAACAAGGGCGAGAAGTCCGTCCAGGAGATGCCGCAGCAGCAACAGCAGGTCAACTACCTGAACCTCACAGACGAAGTCATCGCCAAGAACAAGATCAAGGAAGTCGGCAAGGAAACGGTCGCCGGCAAGGAATGCACGATTTACACCCTCGAGATGAACCAGATGGGCCAGACCGCCAAGGCCACCGTCTCCGTCTGGAACGGTATCGCGATGAAGACCAGCATCGACGCGGGCGGTTTCGCCATCACCACGAAGGTGGTCGAGGTCAAGGAAGGCCCGGTGGACGCCGCGGTCTTCGAGGTCCCGAAGTTCTAACGGAAAAATTGTCCCAGCCAGGCCGCGTCCACACGCGCGAAGCCGGGTTCGGGACGGACATCCGGATGGCGCCCGAGGATTCCTCGGGCGTCTTCGTATACATGGAAGCCCACGTTCACGACCTTCATCTCCCCATCCAGGGGGAAAGAGAACACGAGGTCATTGTCGGGCCCGTCCATTTTGAAGAACTTGAGCGGCGCGTCCTGGATTTCCGTGCGCCGCTGCTGGTCCGCCATCTCCAGGCGGGTGACGTACTTGCACATCTCCACCAGGACATCGTCCAGACCGCAGGCGTGGATATTGACTTTCTCCACCAGGTCGCCCACCTCCCGCACAAGGCGGAGGGTATAGCCGTCCAGTTCCTTGACGGCGTCCACAACGGCCTGGGGCGGCTCGGCGTCGCCGGGCAGGAGCCAGACCATCAGCTTCTCCGCAGGGTCATGGTACAGCGTCTGGTACTTGAGGAGGTTCCGGGCCCCGCAATGGGGGCATTCCCACACGAAGAGCGAGCCGTCCCGGACCCGGGCCTTGAGGTCCGGGTCGGCGGCGACGTTGATGCTCGGATAGGTCGTGACGGCGTGGCTCTCGCCGCACCGGCTGCAAGTTGCGTTCATCAGAGCTTGGTATTGAACACAGCCCCGACGTAGAAAGGCTTGAGGCCGGGAATCTGTTCCTGCAGGAACGGGAAGGCCGGGCCGCCGCTATAAGCGAGCCGAACGCCGATGCTGAAATTACTGGAAACGAGGATGAGGCGCTGGATGTTCACAGCGATGTCCGCGCCGGCGCTCCAGAGCGTATTCCCGGTCAGACCGGTGCCGGCGGCAGGGCGGAGGAACGAGAGGTCCGCAAAGGGAACCACCTCGAAATTCCTGAAATAGAAGATATTGCCGATGGCGAAGTCCACCGGCAGGATGGGCATCGCATAATCCAGGGACAACTTTCCCGCCAGCGGGGCGGCGGTGAGCAGGAGCGCCTCCACGGCTGCGTTCTTAGCCAGTCCCCGGGGGGCCGGCGGGCAGGGATCCGCAAACCAGGAGGAGTACGTGTCCATCGTATAGTGCCGCACTGCGGCGGACACCTTCAGGCCGTGCCACGGGTGGAAGCCCGGGAAATAGGCATACACCTTCCCGTACTCCGACCAGTTGAGGTCGGTGCTGGTCGCGCCCACCTCAAAGCCGAAGCCCTTGGAGGACATCATCTGAGAGCGCGCGGCGGGACGGAGGAAACTGCCGCGCAGGACGGCCGCCGTCCGGTACGCCGTGGACTGGGTTGTCCAGCTCAGCTCGTAAGACTTATCCTCGGAATAACCCCCTTCCGCATTCGGATCGGCCTTGACGGGCAGGAAGGGCCCGTACAGGTTGTCATTACTGATCGACACCGCCAGTGAGGGCTCGAGCAGGCGTTCCCAACCGCCGGAAGAGAAGTCCAGCGGCAGGGCGACGGAGGCCATTCCGCCCACATACATCTTCCCGTAAGAGGAGGAGCGGACGAACATCGAGTTGTCCTTCGTAACCAGATACGGTATCTGCAGGGCGGCGTCGCGGTCGCCCACGTCCAGGGCGAAGTCAAAGACCGGATACAGGCCGCTGTACGACATCCGGAAATGGGCTCCGACGCTCGGAGTCTTTTCCTCGGGAGCGATTTTTTCGTGGACAGACAGGCCCACGGAGCCGCTCACCGTGCCGAGGCGGTTCGTGAAGAAGCCCGTCGCACCCAAGGAGGCCGTCTGGAAATAGTAATCCCGGAAAGAGATGTCCGCGCGGCTGAGGTCGACATAGACCGGTGCCCAGGAATGGAAGTGGAAGGCGTCCGAAATTTTCCGGAAGGGCTCTGCGGGGGTCAATGTAACCGGCTCATCCGGCAGGAAGGTCGACATCTCTTTTTCCTGGGCCGAAAGGACCTCGGCGACAGGATCCCGGTAGATATCACGGAAATCGACCGTCTTGGGGTTGCATTCCACCTGGGAAAGAATCCGGCCTTCGGGCTGGAGGACCGAGGCATACAGGCGCCCGTCGGCGAAGAAGGGCGAACCCAGGCCATACTTCGTGACGGAAAGCTGCGTCAGCGTCCCTTCGGAGAAGGTGTAGGCCTCGCTCGTGCCCGTCCTGTCGCAGACCAGCAGGATGGTGTTCCCGTCCACGGCGGAAATGTCCTTGATGGTCACTGGCTGCGGGGCGAGCAGGGTTTCGGGGGCGCCGTTACCCGCAGGCACGCGGTAGAGGCCGGTTCCGTCGTCCGTGATGGCTGCAAAAACGAGTCCGGCGTCCTGGAAGACCACTTCCGTCGGCTGGAAGCCGTCGGGGGTCTTCCAGCGACGGAGGACGTTCCCGCTGCGGGCGTCCAGGACGACCACGGCGGCCGAACCGTCCGTCGGATATTCCACGGCCGCAACGGAAAGCCCGTCGGCAGAGACCGCGGGGCTGAGGTAGCGCCCGTTGCGCACCAGGGAGCCCTGGCGGCCTGTCTGCACGTCATAATAGCGGATCCGGGCGTCCTGCTTCAATGTCCAGCGGATATCCGGGATCGACTCGGACCAATAGACGCGCTGCAAGGGTGCCGACCAGGCGAGTTTTCCTTCACCGCCGAAGGCCGCGAGGGTCTTTTCCTGCCCATCCGGGCTGACCCGGACCAGGACGGCGGGAAGGTCCATGCCCGCCTTTTCCGCATACACGGCGCCATTCCCGGGCACAGAGCCGGCATAGACCGTATAGGACCGGGGCAGCGCTACCTGCGGCTCCGTCACGGAGAAAGGAGCACGGTGGTCATTGTTGAGGTCCCACATATCCCGGTAGGTGCGCATCATCTCCTCCCAGGCATCCGGAAGTTTCTTCCCGGAGGATTGCTTGGAGGCCGAGTTCATCGCGGAGAAGGCACCGCCGAGGGTGGAGGCGACCTTCAGGAATTTCGTCGTGTAATACGGATCCTTGTACACGTAGCGGTAACCGGCGACGGTCAGGTAGCCCAGCCGGTAGATATCCGGCGTGTACTTCTTGATGGACCCGTAGCGCCACTGGTACCAGTTGCGGAGGTCGCCGGTGCCGAAGAACATCCGCATCTCGCTCAGGAAGTCCGCACTGCGGCCGCGGCCCGCCTTCGTCAGGGCCGTTTCGGCCACCACCGCATCCCCTTCCAGCAGCGAGGAATTCGGAACCATGCCGATAATCATTTCCGCCAGCTCGCCGAAAGGATAGTGGAAGCCCGTCCAGAAGCCGGTCCGGAGGAACTGCTTCTGGGCGACATGCCGGCCCTCGTGGATGGCGAGGAGCTTCGCCCAGGGAATCGGAGTCATCCCGGACACGTCCGGCAGGGAGAAAAGGTCCATCCGCCGGGGCGCCCAGGCGACAAGGCCGTTGGAAATGCCCGCATAGGGGTGCAGGATGACGGGCATAGGCCGATTGAACTTCTCGTTCGGCCGGAAGCCGGAAGAGGCCGAAAGCGGGACGCTGTACTGTTGCAGCAGCGTCCCGTAAACGGTGGCCAGCGAGTCGAGCCCGCGGGGATAGATCAACTGATAGTCGCCTGTCTGGAACGTGGACCAGCGGAGACGCCCCGGGTCGTTGCCCGTGGCGGAGAAGAGCTGGATCTGCGCGTGGGCACAAAGGGGCAGAATGGCGGCCACGAGGGCCGCCATGACGTGACGTTTCATCGATTTAAAGCTTGCGGGCGCCGTCGGAAATGACGACCGGATAGACCTTCGGGGCGTGGCCGAACTTCTCGGTGAACTGCTTCACGGCCTCCTCGATGAAGGCATCGTACAGTTCGTCTTTCACCAGGTTGATGGTGCAGCCGCCGAAGCCGCCGCCCATCACACGGGAACCGGTGACGTCCATCTTGCGGGCCAGCTTGTTCAGGAAATCGAGTTCCTCGCAGGACACCTCGTACAGGCGGCTCATGCCGAAATGCGTCTGGTACATCATTTCGCCCACGGTCTCGTAGTCGCCGCGTTCCAGGGCGTCGCAGACGTCCAGGACGCGCTGGACCTCGCCGATCACGTACTCCGCGCGGAGGAAGTCCTCCTCGGGAATCTCGGCGCGGACCTCGTCCAGCCACACGCGCTTGGCGTCGGAGAGGAATTCCACCTCGGGATGGTTCTTGCGGATGGCGGCCGCGGCGTTCTCACAGGACGCGCGGCGCTTGTTGTACGCGCTGGAGGCAAGCTCATGCTTCACGCAGGAATCGACCAGAACGAGGCGATAGCCTTCCGGCTTGAAGGGGAAGTACTTGTATTCCAGGGTCTTGCAGTTCAGGCGGATCAGGGAGCCGGCCTTGCCGAAGATGGAGGCGAACTGGTCCATGATGCCGCACTTGACGCCACAGTAGTTGTGCTCGGTGCTCTGGCCGATTTTCGCGAGGTCGAACTTGTCGATGCCGTTGCCGAAGATGTCGTTCAGCGCGAAGGCGAAGGTGCTCTCGAGGGCCGCGCTGGAGCTCAGGCCGGCGCCCAGGGGCACGTCGCCCGCAAACACGGTGTCGAAGCCCTCGACCTTGCCGCCGCGCTTGACCGTCTCACGGCATACGCCGAAAATATAGCGGGCCCACGGCTGGCCGGGCGCATCCTCCTCCTGGAGGCCGAATTCCACGAACTCGTCGAAGTCGATGGAATAGGCCCGGACCTTCTGGGTGCCGTTGACCTTGATCTCGGCCATGATGCCGCAGTCAATGGCGCCGGGGAACACGTAACCACCGTTGTAGTCCGTGTGCTCGCCAATGAGGTTGATACGGCCGGCGGAGGCGTACAGGTCGCCGGCTTCGCCGAAGAGGGTCTGGAACTTTTCCTGGATTTTCGTTTTCATATCGATTGTCTTTTTAGTGTCAATTCACAAATATACGCAATTTTTACCGGCTGCGGATACCCCAGACCGAGAAATCATAGCGGGATTCAGTGTCGTTCTCGAGGTCGTCGGGAAGGGCAGGGTAGAAGTCAAGGCCCGTGCGCTGTTCGAGTTCGTCGACAGTCAGGGCGCAGTCGTTCAGCCAGTACCTTTCGGCGTCGTTTCCCATCACGAAGGCGATGGACTGATACCGCTTGCCGTCATGGACCATGACCACCTTGTAGAAGGCGTCCGGCACGACCACGTGGTCCTTGCCGATGGTGCCGTAGATGTTGTCGCCGACGATAGGCCCGGACACCACCCAGACCTTGCCGTACTTGCGGGCCCAGGCGCGCACCTGTTTCTCCAGGTACTGCCAGTCCTTGTTGTTCAGCTCCTCCCGCTGCGGGCAGATGTTCATGAAGTAGAACGTCTCCGACATCGCCTCGTCGTCCCACATGAAATCTCCCGCCGGGGCCATGTGCCCGCGGGTCCAGCCGCTGCCCCAGTAATCCTCGCGCATGGCCTGCTTCCCCCGGTAGTTCATGTCCATGGAAAAACTCTTGTCCTCGCGCGTCGCATCGCCGTAGGTTTCCTCTTTCGTGAGTTCATAGGCGACCCAGTCGGGGATTAAAGTCTCTGGATTATAGGAGCTTACGTAGCCTTTGTAGGTCATGATCCGGTCGCCTTCGCGGCTAGCCGGAAGCTCCAGCTGGTCGTCCGACAGTTCGACCAGGGGCGTGGCGGCCCCGCCGCCGAGCCACCCCGTGCGCTGCACGATCAGCCACGCGGCGAAAAGCACGACCAGCAACAGGGCGGAAAGGATGGATTTATCGCGTTTTTTCATCTTCGCATCATTTGTTGCGAAGATACGAATAATTTGCGGCTCTTGGAACGCCGGGGTTAGAAGACCATATTCATCGCGGCCTGCTGCGCACGGACGCTGTGGCCGGCGTTCATCTTGCCGAAGTTCCACTTGACGCCGAACAGGACGTAGCGGCCCATCACGAGACGGTAGGAATCCTCCTCATAGTTGGCGGTCACCGTGTGCGTGAGGTTCCGGGTCTGGTTCAGGATGTCATGGACACTGAGGCTCAGGTTGAAAGCGCCGATGCTCTTGGTGATTTCCGCGTTCCATTGCCATTCCGGGAGGCCGTAGCCGGCCGAATACCCCTTGTAGAAGACGTAGTCCAGGTCGGTTTCGATCTCGAACTCGTGCTTGGTCGTATAGGAGACCTCTCCCCCGAAGCGGGTGTCCAGCGTGTTCATGTTGACGCTCGGATCCAGCGAGTAGCGGGCGATCCGGCCGTTCACGCCGGCATTCGCGGAGAAGGACCAGCGTTCCTGGTTGTACCGGACGGTCATGCTGGCATACGGCGTGAACGAGCGCGTGCGGCTCTCTTCAAAGCCGCTTGCACCGCCGTAGAACCGGTTGCCGTCCGCATCTCCCCAGAAATCTTCCAGGAAGGCCGAATAATCGAAGTGGTCCTTGTCCAGCCCCGGAAGCGACTTCCGGGTCTGGTAGCTGACGGACGTATTATAGCCGAACGATCCGTTGATCGTCAGGAACCAGTTTTTCTTCGCATCCAGCGGCGTGCTGTAATTGATGAAGCTGGAAATCGACATGCTCGGTTTCCGGGCGTTGACGGGAATGGAATACAGGATTCCGTCTCCGTCATACCATTGCGCCGAGGTAATCGGCTTCGCATTCGCCTGCCCGCTGATAAAAGCCATCAAGGTGGAGAATTTCTCCCGGTTGTTCCGCGTCCAGTTCGCCGAGAAATAGGTGTAGGAATAAGGCTTCAGATACACGTTGCCGAGGGTGAGCCGGGACGGGTTCGCGATGTTCAGCACGGGCAGCATCCGTTCCGCGGAAGGCCGCTGGTTATAACCGGAGGAAGAGATCATGAGCCGGTTGACTCCCTTGTTATACTGGAAATTGAGCGACGGCGCCACATACCAGTACCACTGGTCCTTGCCGGTGGTGTCCTCGATGCCATAGCTCTTGGAGAACGTTTCGTTCCGGGTGCCGATCGCGCGGGCGCCGACCGTGATCCAGCTGCCCGTCCCGAACTTGTACTGGGCCGTGACGTCATATTGCTGTCTCAGGTAGTCGGACCGGCTGACCGACGAGTAATAGTCATTCCGTCCGGCCGGATCAAAGGCGTCCCGCACCCGGTTGCGGCCGGCCCAGATGAAATCCGCGGTGGTGGAAAGCGTCCATTTTTCAGCGATCGGCTCCGTATACTGAAACCGGCCGTTCAGCGAGGTTTCGCGCGCGTCGGACTGGTAGGTCATGGAGCGGACATCCTGGACGCCCGACAGGGTCAGGATGGTGTTTTCCGCGCTCTCTCCCTGGTCTTTCTCATAGGAAGAACCTCCGCTCAGGCCGATGGTCCGCCCCGTCTTTCCGCCCACTTCCCGGAAGGTAAAATCCGCATCCACCTGCGCCCACCGGGAATCCGACAGGCTCCGGGTCGTATTTTCGGAACGGTTCATCAGGATCTCTCCCCGGTGGGTTTCCGAGGAACTGCCGCCGAACGACTGGGTCCGCCCATAGTGGACTCCGGGCCGGACATGGAACCAGACTTTCCCGGTTTCCTTCTGGAACTCGACGTCGGCGTTCACGGAATTGGCATATTGTTTTCCGGTGTTTTCCGTCCGGGACGCCAGGTTCCCGTCCTGCTGGTAGGTGGTCCGGTCGGCGCGGGTGCCGGTATCCGAATCGGTGTACTTGTAATTGACGCTTACCGTCGTTTCCACGTCCTTGATGCGGGAGGTATTGGCGTTCACGCCCAGCTGGGCTGCGCTGGTGAGTCCCTGGTCCAGGGAGGAGAAGACCGTGTCGTCGTCTGCGCTGCTGACCATCACGAAAATGTCGGAATCGCTGACATTCTGCGTGTTGCCGATTACTGTCACCTGGTCCTTCTCGGAATAGGCCGATACCAGGGCATTACCGTTGTACAGGAAGCCGCGGTTGTCCCGGAGCGGGTCTTCGCCCTCCGGAGAACCGGCCGTCGTGCCGCCTTTGAGGCCCACGTTGCCGAACCAGCCCTTTTCGTATTCCTTCTTCAGGCCGACATCCAGCACCTTTTCCCGGTTGCCGTCCTGGAGGCCGGAGGCGCGCGTCTGCTCGCTTTCCCGGTCGATTACGCGGATCTTGTCCACCACGGCCGCCGGCAGGTTGTTCAGGGCCGTGCTCTGGTCGTTGAAGAAGAAGGTGCGGCCGCCTACGGTGAGCTTGTCGATCTCCTCGCCGTTGAACTTGACCTTTCCGTTCTCGGTGATCTCCATGCCCGGCATCCGCTTCAGCAAGTCCTTCAGCATCGCATTGGCCCCGACGCGGAAGGAGGAGGCGTTGAACTCGACCGTGTCTTTCTTGACGACGATGGGGTTACCCACGTCGGTGACCGTGGCCGCCTGCAGGAAGTGCTCATCGACCTGCATCCGGATGGTGCCCATGTCCACTTCCTCGTTGCGGAAGTACCTTTCCTTCACGAAAGGTTTGTATCCCATCATCTCCACGTGGAAGACATAGTTTCCGTAGGGGACTTCCTCCAGCCTGGCAACGCCCAGGGTGTCCGTCAGGGTGAAATTGGTGATGGTCGTGTCCTTGGCCGGGATGACATACACGGACGCGAACGCCACGGGCTCGTTGGTGAGCGAATCCAGGACGGTGGCCTTGATCTCGCTCATCCGGCCCTGGAAAATGTTGTCATTGAGGATGAACACCTGCGCCCGTGCGCCCAGGCACACGAAAAGGCACAAGAATAGCGTGGAGATAACCTTCTTCATAGCGGCGATATTTCGCTACAAGAATTGAGCCTCAGGGCTCTTCCATGAATTTCTCCGCCCGGATGTACTTCAGGTTGTCCGCGGCGAACTCGTAGCCCCGGGTGCCGGGGCGGGCGACTTTCAGGTACTTTTCGTACCATTCGATGGCCGCCTTGTACTCCTTCTTCTGCTGGTAGCAGTAGGCGATGGTGGAGAGGGCCGATATGAGCTTGGGGTTGTAGCGGTAGGCCTCTTTGTAATGCTCGATGGCTTTGTCCCAGGAATCCTGCCTGCGGTAGTAGGCCAGGCCATATTGCTGCTGAATGCGGGAGGCCAAAGCCGGGTCCGGCTGAATCATCTCCCACGCTTTGTCAAGCCAGGGTTTGATCTCCTGATCAAAAGAACGGTATGCCTCCAACTTGACCGCCGCAATGGAATAGGCCAGGTTCACGTCGCTTGAATCAATCTGCCAGGCGGCGACGAGTTCCTTCTCGGCCCGGTATGTCACCTGTGTATGCCAATAACTCTGCCCCAGGTAATAGTGGATGGGATAAGAGTCGTTGCCGATATCCTCCTGTCGTTGGAACACTTGTACGGCACCCTCGTAATCGCCTTTCCGATAAAGTGCCAAGCCTTTCAGCGGCGCAATCGCTACATTGTCAGGATCTTCCGCCAGGAAGGCTTCGCTTTGGGCGACCGCCCCGTCATAATCCTCCCGGTCGATGAGAAGGCCCACGGCCTTGGACAGGACCGTCTCGTTCATCGGCTTCAGGGCCAGGGACCGGCGGTAGTACCAGAGGGCCGAATCGGCCTGCTCCAGCTGCCGGAAGGAGTCCCCCACGAAACTCAGGACGGCCGGGATGGAATCCCGCTGCAGGACCGCCCGTCCCGCCTGGATGCTCTGGGGATAGGCCTTCTGCCGGGAATAGGCCTGCATCAGGCGGATGTGGTAGAGGATGTTGTCCGGAGACTTGGACGACAGAAGGAAATAGGTCCCGGCGGCATCCTCGTAGGCTCCGCTCTGGAAATGGCAGTCCGCCAGCTCGGCCAGCACGCCTTCGTCCATTGCGCCCGGCTGCACCAGGGCCGACACTTTCTCGATCGCATCGTCCGTCCGGTAGATGCTCTTGAGATACCGGGCCTCCGCCAGCACGGAGTCGCGATGCGTGGTCTGCGCCTGCAGGGACGCGGCGCAGACCAGCAGGGCGGCGGTCAGCAGGCGGCGTTTCATTGTTTCTTGGACGTGATCTCTATAACGCCGTGGCGGCCTTTCTGGCCGTATTTCTCGATGGCGGTTTCGCCCTTGAGGACGTTCATCGATTCAATGGTTTCGGGATTGATGTCCTTTAATTTAGGGCCTTCTTTCCCGTCCAGGATGACCAGGACGGAATCGGCCTTTTCGCCTCTGACTTGGATGATGTTGGTCTCCGGGGCGGCATCTCCCCTGGTCTTGAAAACGACCGGGAAGGTGTAGGTGACCTTGACGGGTTCACCCTTGACATAGCCGGGCGTCCAGTCCGGGGAGGAGGAGATGACACGGACGACCTCCGCATCCAGGTCGGGGTGTACGCCGCGGAGGATCTTGACGTCCCCGACTTTGCCGTCGCTTCCGACGACAAATTGCGCCACTACGCGTCCTTGGACTTCCGCATCTTTGGCCGTTTGCGGGTACTTGAGGTTTTCATTGACCCACTTGGCGAACTCGCCGGCGTTGCCTCCCTGGAAGGTCGGCTTGACTTCGACTTGACTGTAGGGGAGGCCCTTCGTCGTGTCAGGGAGAGCGGCGGGAGCCGTTTCGGAGAGGACCGTCTCGGGCAGGTCGGCGGAGACAACCTTGGCGCGGACGGGATTGCACAGGAACATGGTTCCCGCGAGGAAGGGGAGGATGGCGAGCCAGGAGAGGCGTTTCCATCCGGAGGAGGGGGCTTGGAGCATCATGTCGATTCGGTTTTTGAGTTTGGCGTGCTGGAAGCCGTTCGCCAGGGTAAAGCGCTTGTCCCCGACGGCCTTCCGCACCAGGAGAAGTTGATATTGGGTAGCATCGATGCCATGATTGAGGACGGCGTCATCGGCCTCATACTCGTGCAGGAGCTTGAGTTCGCTGAGGGTAATCCACACGAGCGGATTGAACCAATGGACCAGCGTGACGGCCGTAAACAGGAGGATATCCAGGGTATGAGCCTTGCGGATATGGGCCTCCTCGTGCAGCCGGATGACCGGATTCTGTTCTGAGTCCTTCCGGCTCATGACGATGGTCCGGCCCCAGCTGAAGGAGGGGATGTCGGCCTCTGTCAATATGAGCCAGATGCCGCTGTCCAGGCGTGTGGCGGCGCCTTTCCGGATGGTCCGATACATCCGGACCATCGCGACGGCGGTCCAGCCCAGCACGGTGAGGAAGCCGAGGATGTAGAGGAGTTCCAGGTAGGGGAAGGGGGAGGCGGCAGACGGGCCGGCCGTCAGGGCGGAGTCCGCGCCGACTTCCGTCAGCGGCCCGACCATCAACAGCGGCACCTCCACCGACCGGAGCCGCAACAACGGCAGCAGGAAGCACGCCACTGTGCCTGCCAACAGCAGGATGCGGTTCAGGCGGAAGAAGGTCGTCCTGCGCATCACCAACAGGAAGAATGCGTAGAACAGGGCCAGGTACAGGCTGCTCCGGCCGATATAAAGGAGGAACGGGGTCATTTCCGGGCGCTTTCGATCCGCGCGATCAGGTCCTTCAGCTCCTGGAGGTCCATCCGGTCCTCCTCCACGAACTGCGAGACCAGGCTCGCGTAGGAATTGTTATAATACTGGGCCACCATCTCGCCCACGGTCTCACCGCGGTACTGCTTCTCGGAGACCTTCACATGGTAGCGGAAGGTGTTCGCCATCGGCTCACGCTCCAAGAAGCCTTTCTCTTCCAGGAACTTCACGAGGGTCGCCACGGTGTTGTAATGCGGCCGCGGCTCCGGCAGCAGCGCCACCAGGTCGCGGATGAAGAGGTCTCCATGCTCCCAGAAAAGGGTCATCAGCTGCTCCTCCTTGGCTGTCAATTTCTGTCTCATGGTGCAAATATAGACAAAAAAACCTTAACTCCTAATTTTTTTAGGAGTATTCCGTATTTTTTTCGGAGTTTCTTGGGCCGCGTCGGCACCCGCGGGTTAAAAAGCCGTATTCATCAACTCTTTTCCCAGACGATGCAAGGCCGCCTCGATTTTACAGACCTGCTTCTTTCTCGGTTTTGTATAGCCGTGCAGATAGGACCAAAGTTGCTTGGGATGAATTCCAGCAAGATGCCCCAAGGCCGTGGGTGTAATGATGCCGGAATAGTATTCCAGCAGGGTCCGGACTTCCCAATGGGTCACAAATTCATAGTCCTCATCCAGCCAGTCCGGGTATAGGAAAGCTTTTTCGCGACCCTCTTCTTTGGTCAGTCGGAGCGTCTCCTCCAGTTCCTCTTTCGCTTTTGCCGCCGTACTGCCCATCCCGAACAAGGCTGGATGCTCGTTACAATAAGCGCTATATGTTCCGTCCTGCGCCCGACAGACTGTAATGTCAACCTTTTTCATCGATACCTAAGTCTTTTAAGATTTTCCTGGCAAAATAGTTGGGAATCTCTTTTCCCTTGTGAAACGGGACGACATATCGAACCCCGTTCTTCTCATACTTCAAATGACTTCCCTTTCCTTGTC
>CACZXH010000020.1 GCA_902785065.1 uncultured Bacteroidia bacterium | reverse complement strand
CATCATCGAGGACCTGAAGGCCCTCGTCGACGAGCAGGGCGACATGAAGGACGCCTTCCCGAAGTTCCGCGAGATCCAGAACCGCTGGCGCGAGACCGGCCCGGTCCCGCAGCAGAACTTCCGCGACGTCAACGATACCTACCAGCTGTACGTGGAGAAGTTCTATGACCTCGTTCAGATCAACCGCGAACTCCGTGACCTGGATTTCCGCAAGAACCTCGAGGCCAAGACCGAGTTCTGTGAGCAGGCCGAGGCCCTTGCCGGGAGCGAGGATGTCGTGGGCGCCTTCAAGGAGCTCCAGAAGCTGCACGAGCAGTGGAAGGAGTATGGCCCTGTGGCCAAGGAATTCCGTGATTCCATCTGGGAGCGTTTCCGTGCCGCCACCGCCGTCATCAACAAGAAGTACCAGGCCCATTTCGAAGGCCTGAAGGAGCAGCACGCCGCGAACCTGGAGGCGAAGACCGCCCTCTGCGAGAAGGTCGAGGCCATCGCTGCCCAGGAGATTACGTCCTCCAACCAGTGGAACGCCCTCTCCAAGGAAATCGAAGGCATCCAGGCCGAGTGGCGCAAGATCGGCTTCGCCACCCGCAAGGACAACCAGAAGGTGTACGACCGTTTCCGCGCTGCCTGCGACCAGTTCTTCAGCCGCAAGCGCGAGTACTACAACGAGTTCAAGGACAGCATGAACGACAACATGGCGAAGAAACTCGCCATCATCGAGCAGGCCGAGGCCCTCAAGGGCAGTACCGACTGGAAGAAGACGTCCGACGCCCTGATCGAACTCCAGCGTCAGTGGAAGGAGATCGGCGCCGTGCCGCGCAAGAAGTCCGAGCAGCTCTGGAAGCGTTTCCGCGCCGCCTGCGACGCGTTCTTCAACGAGCGTGACAAGCAGGGCAAGCCTGAGAACGACTTTTACGGAAACCTCAAGGCCAAGCGGGCCCTCATCGAGGAGATTGAGGCTTATGTTCCCGCGGACGCCGAGGCCGATGCCGAGGCTGCGCGCGGCTTCGCCGAGCGCTGGAGCGCCATCGGTTTTGTCCCGTTCAAGGAGAAGGAGGCTGTGGGCGCCGCCTACAAGGCCGCCATGCAGGCCAAGTTCCCGGAATGGGGCCGGGGCGGCCGCCGCGAAGGCGGACGCGGACCGGTCCGCGAGCCGCGCAGCAACCGGCCGCTCACCGAGAAGGACAAGCTCACCCTCAAGTACAACCAGCTCCAGCAGGACATCCAGACCTACGAGAACAACATCGGCTTCTTCGGCCTGTCGAAGGGCGCCGAACAGCTCAAGGCCCAGATGCAGCAGCGCATCGATGCCGCCAAGGAAGACCTCAGGAAGCTGGAGGCTGAAATCCGCGAACTCGTCGCCAAGGAGGCGGAGGAGAACAACGACTAAACCCCGGCTATGGACAAAAACTCAATCATTGGTTGGGTCCTGATCGCCCTGCTCATGTTCGGCTTCTTCGGCTACCAGAGCCGGCAGATCCGCAAGCAGCAGGAATGGCAGGCGCAGCAGGATTCCATTGCGCGCGTCGAAGCCTTCCGGCAGGACAGCATCCGGGCCGCCTATCTCGCCGAACATCCGGAAGATACGGTCGTCGCCGCCCTTCCGACGCAGGCCGCGGTGTACAGCGACTCGCTCCTGAACGCCGCCGCCAACGCCGAGGCGCAGACCGTTACCCTCCAGAACGAGAAGCTTGAAATCGTCTTCACCACGATGGGCGCCCAGCCGCTCTCTGTGCGTGTGAAGGACTATCAGACCTACGACAAGTCTGACCTGTATATCCTTACGGAAGGCAAGTCCCAGCTGGGCTTTGTCGTGTATGCCCCGACCGCCGTGGACACCCGGAAGTTCAACTTCCAGTATGTCCCGGGAGCCTCCACCGACTCCACCGTCGTCATGCGCCTCCCGTTCTCCAACGGCGGGTACATCGAGGAAACCTACACCCTGGTGAAGGATTCCTACTCGGTGAACCAGGTGCTCTCCTTCGTCAACATGGAGAACCTCATCCCGCGTAACGTGGGCAGCATCGACGTGGACTTCGAAGCCGTCATCCCGCGGATGGAGAAGGGCTACAAGAACGAGAGCCAGTACTCCCGCCTGAACTACTACTTCCCGGATGACAAGAAGCCCGAGAACATCGGCAACGGCCGCAAGGGCTCCAAGCGCTTCGACAACAAGATCGAATGGTTCGCCTTCCAGCAGCAGTTCTTCTCCGCCATCATGCGGGCGCCGAAGGACTTCACCTACGGCGAGTTCAGCATCGACTTCATGGGCAAGGACCACCCGAGCCAGGATCTGATGGCCTGCTCCGCGCAGATGCGGGCGGACATCCAGCCGGGCGCTCCGCGCATCGACATCCCCTTCGAGTTCTATTTCGGTCCGAACAACTACAAGGGGCTCAAGGCCTATGACCACGCCTACGAGAAGGTGATTCCGCTGGGCGGCCGGATCGTCGGCCTGATCACCAAGTGGGTGATCATCCCGCTGTTCGACTGGCTGAGCAAGTTCATCAAGAGCTTCGGCCTTATCATCCTCCTGATGACCATCTTCATCAAGCTGGTCGTCCTGCCGTTCGCCTACAAGAGCCTTTCTTCCTCCGCGAAAATGCAGGTTCTCCGGCCGGAACTGGACAAGATCAACGCCAAGTATCCCAAGCAGGAAGACGCGATGAAGAAGCAGCAGGCGACCATGGACCTGTACAAGAAGGCGGGTGTCAACATGATGGGCGGCTGTCTTCCGATGCTCCTCCAGTTCCCGATCCTGTGGGCGATGTTCCGCTTCTTCCCGGCCTCCATCCAGTTGCGTCAGCAGCCATTCCTGTGGGCCGAGGACCTCTCCGCCTATGACGACGTCATCCATTGGGGTACGAGCGTATTCGGGATGGACCATATCTCCCTGTTCGCCCTCCTGATGGCCCTGTCGATGTTCTTCTACTCGCGTGTGACGATGCAGAACCAGAGCACTGGTGACGATCCGAACGCGAAGATGATGCGCTTCATGAGCCTGTACATGATGCCGATCATGATGTTCTTCATCTGTAACAACCTCTCCTCCGGTCTGAGCTACTACTATCTTCTCTCCAACCTTATCACGATGCTGGAGACTTGGATTATCAAGAAGTGGTTCGTCCATCCGGAAGAGATCCTTGCGAAGCTCAAGGCGGCCGAAGGCAAGCCGGCGCCCAAGTCCAAGTGGCAGCAGCGCCTGGAAGAGGCCCAGAAGATGCAGCGCGAAATGCAGAAACAGCAGGCCAAGAAAAATGGTAAGCGATAACCTGAAAGCCCTTTACGAGAAACTGCCATCAGCCGTGAAACTGGTGGCAGTTTCCAAATTCCACCCTGTCTCCCGTCTGATGGAGGCCTATGATGCGGGTCAGCGTGTCTTCGGCGAGAACCGGCCGCAGGAACTGGCGCAGAAAGTGCCCCAGATGCCCGCCGATGTCGAGTGGCACTTCATCGGCCATCTCCAGACGAACAAGCTCAAGCTCGTCCTTCCATACGTCTCCCTGGTCCAGTCGGTGGATTCTTTCCATCTGCTGGAGGCGATCGACAAGTGGGGGAGAGACAATGGTAAAACCATCGATGTCCTGCTGGAACTCCACCTGGGAGCCGAGGAAACCAAACACGGATTCTCTGAGGAAGAGATTGTTGCGATAGTCAATACCGCCGGGGAGGGTATACCTTCGCAAACCGTCGCTTCGCGACCCCTCCCACCGCAAGCGGCGGGCCCCTCCCTCTTATGTGGCCGAGGGTGGCCACAGGTTTCCGAAGGTATACCCTCCCCGGCTGAGCGTGGCTCTCATATCCGGATCCGGGGTCTCATGGGAATGGCGACGAATACGGAGGACGAGGGGGTGATTGAGGCGGATTTCGCGAGGATTGAAGCGTTGTTCCAGCGGATCCGTCAGGAGCATCCGGAACTGCGGGACACCTTCACGGAACTGTCCATCGGGATGTCTGGGGATTGGCCGATCGCCGTGCGGCACGGCGCCACGATGGTGCGCATCGGCACGGATATCTTCGGGGAACGGGAATACTGAAAAAGCGGCTCGCAATTCTGCGGGCCGCTTTTTCGATGGGTCGGGAGCCTTATCGGATCCGGCAGGTGACGGCGCGGTTCTGGGCGCCGGAGAAGGGCTGGACCTTGTCGCCGTGGGCGGCGGTGGAAATCCGGGACTGGTCGATGCCGCGGCTCACGAGGTACTGGCGGACGGCGATGACGCGCTGCTCGGAGAGTTCCTGGTTGATCTCGGCGTTGCCGGTCTGCTTGTCGGCGTAACCGTCCAGCTTGACCTTGGCATCCGGGGTGTTGCGCATGAAGCTGACGAGGCGGTTCAGGGTATTTACCTGGTCGTCACGGATGACGGACTTGTTCAGGTCGAAGAAGATGTCCACGTCGGCACCCTGGTAGATAGGTTGCTCGGCCGGCTCCTGCTTGGCAGGCTGGTACTCCTTCTTGGGCTCTTCCTTCTTGGGTTCGGCGCGCTGCGGCCGGTACGGGGCGGGAGCGACGGCGGGCTTGGCCTTCTTAGGCCGCCAGCCGAGGTCGATCTTGAGACCGCCGAGGAGGGCGAAATGGAAGTCAGGACCGCCGGCCACCCGGGGGTTGTACCGGGAGTTGAAGGATTCGGGATAGAACTGCGCATCGAACTCGAGGTTGAGGGCGAGGCGGTCGGTCAGGCGGATGTCTGTGCCGATACCGGAACGGGTGTTCCAGAAGGGCTTAACCGGCTGCCAGAGCAGCGGGAAGTATTCTCCGGCCGCAGCGAGATCGTTCGCTTTCCCGTTCTCGAGGCCGAAAGCGCCGCCGAGTCCGAAGAAGGTGTAAATGGTCGCGGGACGGTCAGGCCGCCAGCCGAACAGGCCGGCGCCCCAGTCCAGGACCAGGTCTACGTTGGGTTCGACAAACTTGTAGCCATACAGGGTGTTCGTCTGTTCGGACGTGTGCTTGCCCTGCCAGCCGTTCACGGCGAAACGGACGGACCAGCAGTCGACGAACTGATAGCCGACGGCGATCTGGGCCGCCGGGGAGAGAAGCTTGGGGAAACTGGCGTCACCGAAGTCATAGGAGACGCCGCCCTGGAGCTGGAGGTAAGGGTACGGGGTGAAATCCTGGGCTTTGGTGCCGAAGGAGAAGGCCGCGAGAAGGGCCAGCACAAGGGTTAATCTTTTCATATGGATGTTTTAAAGGTTTTTCCTATCAAGGGCAAAGATAATAAAAAATATATAAAAAAAGACAGGTCCCGTCAGGAACCTGTCTTAATTCATACTCCGGAAGGAGCTCGCTTCGTGAATTACTTGAGTTCGGCGAGGTACTTGATGGTACGGACCATCTGGGAAGTGTAGGAGTTCTCGTTGTCGTACCAGGAGACAACCTGGACCTGATAGAGGTCGTCATCAACCTTGGAAACCATGGTCTGGGTGGCATCGAACAGGGAACCGAACTTCATGCCGATGATGTCGGAGCTGACGATCTGGTCCTCGGTGTAGCCGAAGGACTCGTTGGAGGCGGCCTTCATCGCGGCGTTGATGGCGGCAGGGGTGATGTCCTTGCCCTTCACGACGGCGATCAGGATGGTGGTGGAACCGGTGGGGGTGGGAACACGCTGGGCGCTGCCGATGAGCTTGCCGTTCAGTTCGGGAATCACGAGGCCGATCGCCTTGGCGGCGCCGGTGGAGTTCGGAACGATGTTGCAGGCACCCGCACGGCTGCGGCGGAGGTCACCCTTGCGCTGAGGGCCGTCGAGGATCATCTGGTCGCCGGTGTAGGCGTGGATGGTGCTCATGATACCGCTCTGGATGGGCGCGAACTTGTTGAGGGCGTCGGCCATCGGGGCGAGGCAGTTGGTGGTGCAGGAAGCGGCGCTGATCACGGTGTCGGCCGGGGTCAGGGTCTTGTGGTTGGTGTTGAAGACAATGGTGGGAAGGTCGTTGCCCGCAGGAGCGGAGATGACCACCTTCTTCGCGCCAGCCTGGATGTGCGCAGAGGCCTTCGCCTTGGAGGTGTAGAAGCCGGTGCACTCGAGGACGACGTCGACATTCAGTTCGCCCCAAGGGAGTTCAGCCGCATTGGGCTTCGCATAGATGGTGATTTCCTTGCCGTCCACGATGATGGAACCGGGGGTGACAACCGTCTTGCCGTCTTCAGCGAGGACGGCGTCCTTGTAATCCACCGTGTGCTTTCCTTCACCGAACTTGCCGGCGAAGCCACCCTGGGCGGTGTCGTACTTCAGGAGGTGAGCAAGCATTTTGGGGCTGGTGAGATCATTGATGGCGACCACTTCGTAACCATCAGCCTCGAACATCTGACGGAAAGCCAGACGACCGATACGGCCAAAACCGTTGATAGCAATTCTATTCATGTTGAACTTGGATAAAAGTTAAATGTTTTCCAATCAATCGCTTCGGCGTATTTCTCCGAAGGCGTTGCAAATTTACGATTAATAAATTTTTTAAGAAAAGTTTTATGCGGATCCTGATCAGCAACGACGACGGCTACAAGGCGGGCGGAATCCACGCCCTGGCCCGCATCATGGCGGCGTTCGGTGAGGTGACCGTGGTTGCCCCCAAATACCACCAGAGCGCGATGTCGATGGCTGTCTCCCTGGGCATGAAGCGGCTGGCGCACAAAGCGCTGCCGGAGGAAGGCCCCGGAAACTGGTATTACCTGGACGCGACGCCGGCTTCCTGCGTGAAGTTCGGCCTGGAGTATTTCTACGAGCGCCGGAACCCGGACCTCGTCATCTGCGGCATCAACCACGGATCCAACGCATCGACGGCCGCGAACTATTCCGCGACCATCGGCGCGACGGAAGAAGGCGCCCTGAACGGGTGCAAGGCTGTCGGCGTATCCCTGTGCAATTTCCGGCCGGATGCAGATTTCACGCTCGTGGAGACGTATCTGCCGCGTATCCTCCGTTTCCTCCTTGACAACTGGCCGGATGATAAGTACGGCCTCCTGTACAACATCAATTTTCCCGATGTCCCCGTGGACCGCGTGGAAGGTATCTGCTTCGCCCGCCAGGGCAAGGGCCACTGGGTGCGCGAGTTCCAGGAATGGGACGTGGAGCGTCTGCAGGCCTACGAGGCCACCGGCTTCCACCTGCAGGAGAACCTGCCGCCGCTGGAGGAAGGGGAGACGGCCTATATGATGATCGGCGACTTCGTTGACGACGAGGACGGCGACATGGAAGCGGACCACGTCCTGAACGAGTCCAACTGGATCACCATCGTCCCCAACACCATCGACCGGACCGATTTCGAAGAACTGAAGCGGCTGAAGCGGCTCCAGGGCACAGCCTTATGAAATACTACCTGATAGCCGGCGAGGCGTCCGGCGACCTGCACGGTTCCAACCTGATGCGCGGCCTGTATGCGCGCGACCCTGAGGCGGACATCCGCTTCTGGGGCGGCGGGCTCATGGACGCGGTTTACCAGGAGAACCAGCAGGGGAGCGGCCTCGTGCGCGACTATCGGGAAGGAGCCGTGATGGGCATCTGGGAGGTGTTCGTCCAGGCGCGGAAACTGCTCAAGCGGGTCCGCTCCTGCGAAGAGGACATCCTGGCCTGGAAGCCGGACGTGGTGGTCCTCATCGACTATCCCGGCTTCAATTTCCGGATTGCCGAGTTCGCCCACAAGGCCGGTTTCAAGGTCTTCTGGTACATCGCCCCGAAGGTATGGGCCTCGCGCGAAAGCCGGATCAAGAAGCTGAAGGCCTATGTCGACAGGCTCTTCATCGTCTTTCCCTTCGAGATTGACTATTTCCGCCGGAAAGGCGTCGATTTCATCTACAAAGGCAATCCGCTCATCGATGCGGTGGACCGTTCTCCGGCCCTGCAGGAGCCTCGGGAGGCGTTCCTGACCCGGCACGGGCTTTCTGACAAGCCTTTCATAGCCCTCCTCGCCGGTTCCCGAAGCGGAGAGATCAAGACGATGATGCCGGTGCTTACGGACTTTGCCGCCCGGCTGCACAAAATGCCTCAATACGCTGATTATCAGTTCATTATCGCCGCGGCGCCGGGACGGACGCCGGCGGATTACGGTACGATTCCGGAGTATGTCCATCTGGTCTCCGGCGATACCTACGGCGTCCTCCGCCACGCGCGGGCGGCCGTCATCAATTCCGGCACGGCCTCGCTGGAGGCCGCCCTCATCGGCACGCCCCAGGTCGTGGGGTACAAGATCGCCTGGCTTACTTACCTGGTTGGCCGGATCATTCTCAAGATCAAATACATCAGTTTGGCGAACCTCGTCATCGACCGTCCTGCCTTCAAGGAACTGCTGCAGAACTACCTGACGGGGGAGAACCTCGTCGTGGAAGTCCAGCGCCTGCTGGAGGACGGGAACTACCGTGCCCGGATGGCCGCCGATTATGCCGAGGTCCGGGAAAAACTGGGCGGAACCGGGGCTTCCGACGCCGTCGCCGAGGCGATGATCGCGGAATTGAAAAAATGACTGTTCACTTGTGCAAGATTTTTGCAGGATAGGGATTTAAAGTGCAGATTATGAAAAAGGACCGTATCAGATGGCTGTTTGCGATCGGGCTTCTGGGCCTGCTGGGATTCTCGTCCTGCAGCCCCCGGCTCCGTCCGCGCCGGGCTTCTTCTCTGGACTTGGACAGTATCCGGGTGATTCCGATTCCGGACACGTCAACCCTTTTCCGTCCGTTGCCCAATCCGAATCCCGGCGACATGCCGCCGGCCAAGCTGATGTACGGCGTCCCTCCGGGCCAGTTCAAGAAGATCGACCTGGAGAACAAGGAATCGACAAAAACGGAATAGCGATGAAAGCTGCACTTGGAAAAGGATGGAAATGGCTGCTGGGCTTGCTCATGGGCCTGCTGGGATTTACCGGATGCGGGAAGCTCGGGATCTTCCGGACTGAGTATGGATGTCCCAATGCCGACTTCAAACTGGTCGGTGACGTGAAAGATGCGAATGGAAAGGGAATCGAAGGCATCCGTGTCGTATTCACACCGCATCCGGATGTTCCGGAAGAGCAACAGAAATGGGATAGCGACACCCTCTATTCGGACGCCCGGGGGCATTTCGAGAAAGAACGGCTGAAACACAGCTGGCCGGACGAGGCAAAAGGTTCCGCCGTCAAGTTCGAGGACGTGGACGGAACTGCCCATGGCACTTTCAAGACGAAGGTCCTTACGGCCTCGGAATTGGACATCAAGCGGACAAGACAGGGCGACAAGCATTGGTATTCCGGTGAATACACCATCCAGGCCGATGCCGTCCTGGAAGAGGAAGAATAATGGAAGAAAGACTTTCGTTCAGGCGCCGTATTGCGCTGGATATCACGAAGAAGCTGCAGGATGATGTGATTGCATCACATCCGCTCCGGCAGCTTTTTTGGGAGTGCACCCTCCGCTGCAACCACCATTGCCGCCACTGCGGCAGCGACTGCAAGCAGACGGCCTCAGTCAAGGATATGCCGATGGCGGATTTCGCCAAGGTTCTGGACAGCGTGCGCGCTGCGACAGACCCGCACCAAGTGATGATCAATGTCACCGGCGGCGAGCCGCTGATGCGGCCCGACCTGGAAGCCTGCGGCCGCATGATGTATGAGAAAGAGTTCCCCTGGGGCATGGTCACGAACGGCTGGGGCCTGACGCCGGAGCGCTACCGGCGCCTCCTGCAGAGCGGCCTCCGCGCGATGACCATCAGCCTGGACGGCCTGGAGGCGGACCACGACTGGATGCGGGGCGTCCTCGGCTCCTTCCAGCGCGCCTCGGCCGCCATCAAGATGGTCATCGACTCCGGCGCCATCGCGTTCGACGTCGTCACCTGCGTGAACCGGCGGAATTACCCGCATTTGAACGAACTGAAGGAATACCTCATCGGCCTGGGCCTCAAAGACTGGCGGCTGTTTACGGTCTTTCCTGTGGGACGGGCCGCGCAGGACCCTGAACTGCAGCTCACCGGCGAGGAACTCCGCGGCCTGATGGAATTCATCAAAGCCACCCGGAAAGAGGGTCGCATCAAAGCGGAATTCGCCTGCGAAGGCTTCCTGGGCAATTACGAAGGCGATGTCCGCGACCATTTCTACATGTGCCAGGCCGGCGTCAACGTGGGCTCCGTCCTCGCCGACGGCTCCATCTCGGCCTGCGCCAGCATCCGCGCGGACTACCACCAGGGTAACATCTACGAGGACGACTTCATGGAAGTCTGGAACACCCGTTTCCAGCCCTACCGCGACCGCTCCTGGATGTACAAGGACGACTGCGCCGCCTGCCGCTTCTGGAAATACTGCCGCGGCAACGGCATGCACCTCCGCGACGGGAACGGCAAGCTGATCCAGTGTCTGTTGAAGAAGATGGTCTAGGAGGAAGGGAGTACCCTCTCGGAGGCGTGTCCACCCTCGGACACGGGTAGGGGGAGGGGCCCGTTGGATACAAGTTCCCGCTTTGGCGGGGACGCAGGAGACAATGGGAGGGGCCGGAGCGAAGCGGAGTCCTCCGAGAGGGTACTCCCTTCCTCCAGCCCTTTCTCATGTTTATTTCGCTTCCTCGTACCCGAAGTAGTAGTCTTTCTTCATCGTCGGGATGCCATCGCGCATCCAGGCGGGTTCGGGGGCGCCCTTCAGGTAGTGGTCGAAGAACTGCTGGAGCCGGATCGTCAGGTCCTTGCGGTTGCGGCGCTCGCGGAGGTTGTGCGCCTCGTCGTTGTATTCCAGCAGCCAGGCTGGCTTGCCGAGGCGGCGCAGGCCCATGAACATTTCGATACCCTGGTACCACGGCACGGCGCCGTCATTGTCATTGTGCATGATCAGCACCGGCGTCTGTACGTTCGGGAGCCGGAAGAGGGGAGAGTTCTCCATGTACAGCTCGAGTCCGTTCCAGAGGTCCTTGCCGATGCGGGACTGCGTCTGCTCGTACTGGAACTGGCGGCTCATGCCGGATTCCCAGCGGATGCCGCCGTAGGCCGATGTCATGTTGGAGACCGGCGCCCCGGCGCCCGCCGCCTTGAACATGTTCGTCCGGGTGATGAGCCAGGCGACCTGGTAGCCGCCCCAGCTCTGGCCCTGTATGGCCATGTTGTCCTTGTCCACCCACGGGAACTTCGTCAAGGACTCCGCACCGCTCACAATGCAGTTGTAGGCCGACTGGCCCGGCAGGCCCGGCGTATAGACGATGTCCGGGACGAACACGATGTACCCCCTGGACGCATAGAAGAGCAGGTTTACCGTGGACCAGCTGGGCTGGACGATGATGTTCTTGTAGAGGTTCTCGGAGTAGGTCTCGTAGAAATAGATCATCACAGGGTACTTCTTCTCGGGGTTGAAGTCCTCCGGCTTGTACAGGAGACCGTCCATCGTCTTGCCGTCGAAGGTGGTCCAGTGATACAGTTCAACCGTCGCCCAGTTGTAGTCCTTCTGCTGCGGGTTGATGGCGGTGAGCTTCTCCGTGTTCTTGCCGAAGTCCGTCACGTACAGGTCCATTTGCTCCTGAAGGTTTCCCTTCTGGTAGGCGAACACCGGCGCGTTCTTCGCTTTCCTGAGTCCATCCCAGGTATACCCGCCGAAGGCCAGGGTCTTGAAATTCAGTTTCTTCGGATCGACTTGGTACGAAGCGAGGCCGTTCTCCTTGGTGACCTCGTCGAAGACCCTCAGGTAAATGGTTTCACCCGGGCCGATTCCCGGATCTTCCTCGCTGTCCTTCGTGCTGATGTACCGGTAGGTCCGCTTCTGTTCCCGCCCCTGGGTCAGGCGGCCGGCTTTCCCGTCGGAAAGGTGGATACGCCAGAGGTCATACCGGTCGTTCAGGATCACGCTCTCGTCATCCCTCGTCCAGGCGGCGATGCCGTAGGACTCGGGCAGCATCGGATGGTCGTCCCGCTCGTCCCAGAAGTTCGTGTCTATACCGCCGGTCAGATTGCGGATCTCCTCTGCGGCTACGTCATAGACGAACCACGCGCGCTCCTTGTAATCCCACCAGATGGCGTATTTCCCCTTGGGAGAGAGCTGCACCGATTCATAGGCGCCGCGGGCGATTTCCACCCGCCGGCCGGAGCCCGGGAAGATGAGGGTAAGGACGGATTCTCCCTGCGTATTCCATTGGCTTTCAACAGTATTGACCGGACTTACTTCAAGAATTACATCCGCATCGTAGTTGTCGGTGAAGATCAGCCGGTCCGCCTTGTTGGTGTTGAAGGGGATGAGACCTTCGTCCTGATACAGGCAGGGATAGGTGCGCTGTTTGTCGCGCGTGAGGTTCGCCTTCATCCGCGGCGGAATCTCGTCGGCATCCCACTTCCAGATGTCCAGTCCGGCGGTCTCGAAGGAGACGAGATTGGTATCCTTGACAGGGACGTATTCCTGGATGCCCGCGTAAATGGAACCATTCTTCTCCCCAGTTCTCGGGCATGTTGCGGCGCTGGTCGGCGGCCACGAGCTCCCGCGCCTCGTCCCGGACGATGTCGTACAGCCACAGGGCGGCATGCTTGCTGCCGGTAGATGCCGTGTCCTTCGCCTGCAGGTAGAGGGCTTCCGTGCCTTCCTCGTTAAAGACAGGCACCGCATGGAAAGTGGCGGTGTCCGTGAACATGCGCGCCTTGCCATCGGCATAAAAACCTACGACAGAGTGTTTCTTGTCCGTTTTCTGGATCAGGCCCAGGGTGCTGCCGTCCTTGGAGAAGGCGAACTTGTCGATGCGGCGCAGGGTGTCCAGGCCCCCGTCGGAAAAGCGATAGACGGCGACCGTCGTGCCCTGGTCCTTGTCGGCCTTCTTCACGAAGGCGGTGTCGACGGTCGAGAACGCAAACCGTTCCGTGGCGTGCAGGCCCATCTGGAAAGACTTGACGTTCGGGAACTTACGGATGATGGTCCCGGAGGTCAGGTCGATGACCGCGAGCGAGTCCTGGGGGAGTTTGTTCCCGGTGAGTTTCTTGATTCTGGCACGCCGTGTCTTCTGGAATTCAGGCTTGATCAGGCACACGGCGTAGCGGTCATTATCCGTGAGCCGGACTTGGTAACCCCGGGGAATCTCCAGGGTGCGGGCACCCTTCTTTTCGGTCATCCGGATAAAGAGCGTACCGTCGCCTTCCTGCGGGTTGACTGCATAGGAGATGACTTTGCCGGAAGGGGAGAGGACGGTGCCACTGACCGCCTGCCAACTGTCGTACACGTCGTGGTCGAGGGGTTTCTTCTGGGCCCAGAGCGCTCCGGAGAGGGCGAAAAGGGCGGCGAGGAGGAAGATTCGTTTCATATCAGGGTTGTTGTTTGATGACGGAGAGATCGACATAACCCCCGTTGGCGCCGTACACGACGGCCTCTTCGGTGAACTGCCACATGGTCCAGCCGGAAAAACGGGGCTCTTTTCTGTTATAACGGGCAATCCACATGGGGTAATGCGCGGTGATGGCGGAAGAGAGGATGTCGCGGGCAAAGGAATCGGAGGTATAGACAATGGGTTTCCGCCCATAATGCTTTTCCACGGCCTGCAGCCAGGCGAGCGCCTTCCGGTTCAGTTCCTCCTTGGAGCAGCCCGCGTGCATGGTTTCGATGTCCAGGACGGGGGGCAGGTCCTTGTGCCGGAGCTTGACGGTCGCGATGAAGCGTTCGGCCTGTTTCCGGGGGTCTTTCGAGGAACGGAAGAAGTGGTAGGCGCCACGCGTGTATGCACGTTTCCCGGCCTCGGTCCAGTATTCCTCGAACCGCTTGTCCACCATCCGTTCGCCTTCGGTCGCCTTGATGATGACGGTCGATACGGGGTAGATATTCTTCGCGTGGAGCAGGTCTTTGGTGGTATGGCCGCTCCGGTCCACGACCACCTTCAGGGAATCCCAGACGATGCGGTCATTGTGATGGGAAAGGTCCACGCAGAACTGATGCGCCCCGTCGGGAATCCGGGCCCCGGTCGAGGCAAAACGGCCTCCGCGGATGTAGGGGAACAGGATGCCCGCAGCAACCAGCAGCAGCCCGGCGGCAACGAGCCACGGGCTGACCTTCCTTTTGCGCGTTTTCTTCCGCTTTCGGGGCGACTTTTTCCCTTTTTGAGGGGTTAACTTTTTTGTTACCACCTATAACAAAATAGTTTTACTCTATAATTGACAGCGCATTATGTGCAATATTTACTTTTCTTGCACGGGAACGTCATTTCTGTCAGGAAAATGCGTAACTTTGCATCTGTCAGACACAAATATACAAACAATAAACGGAATTATGGAACTGAAAGGAACAAAGACCGAGGCCAATCTCCAGACCGCCTTCGCCGGCGAGTCCCAGGCCCACACCAAGTATCTCTATTATGCCGGAAAGGCCCGCAAGGACGGTTATGTCCAGATTGCGAACCTCTTCGAGGAAACCGCCAAGAACGAGAAGGAACATGCCAAGATCTGGTTCAAGTACCTTCATGGGGGCGAGGTGCCCGCGACGGAGGTGAACCTGGCGGACGCCGCCGACGGCGAGAACTTCGAATGGACCGACATGTACGCCAAGTTCGCCGAGGAAGCGAAGGAAGAGGGCTTCAACGACATCGCCTTCCTCTTCTCCAAGGTCGGCGCCATAGAGAAGACGCATGAAGAGCGTTACCGCAAGCTTTTAGGCAACATCAAAGACGGCATCGTGTTCTCCCGCGAGGAGGATATGATCTGGGAATGCTCCAACTGCGGCCACATCGTGGTCGGCAAGAAGGCGCCGGAACTCTGTCCGGTGTGCAAGCACCCGAAGAGCTACTTCATGCTCCGCGCCGAAAACTATTGATCAGCGCGACCACAAGGTTCTCGATCACGTAGAGCGAGAACACGGCCAGGACGGCCAGGCTCCAGGGCTGCTTCAGCAGTATGACTGCCAGCACGCAGGCCGCGGCCAGGATGAGAAAGGCTATACGCTTCGTATCCAGAAGCTTATGGCCTTTCTTGATTTTCATCCCGAACATCGGGATCTCACTCACGAGGAGCAGGCCCAGGACGATGGCAATCGCGTCCAGGAGCCAGACCGCGACACCAGCGTCTATGCCGCCTGCCACGTATAGGAAAGTTGCCAGGGAGCCGCAGACCATTGCGCAGGAAGGGGTGGGCAGACCGAGGAAATCCAGCGTCTGGCGGTCATCGACATTGAACTTTGCCAATCGGACGGCGGACATCACCGCGACGAACAGCGGGATGTACCGGAGGATAGCCGGTGCGTCTACCGGCATGACTTTGTACAGCATCAAGGCCGGCAGGACGCCGAAACTGACGACGTCCGCCAGGGAGTCCAGTTCGCCGCCGATGGGGGAGTGCGCGTTGAGGAGCCGGGCGGCGAGGCCGTCGCAGAAATCGAAGGCCGCCGCCAGGAGCATCAGGGGAAGGGCCCACTCGAGGCGCCCCTCCAAAGTGAAAATCACTCCCATGACCCCCGAGAGGAGGTTCATGGAAGTGATCGTGTTGGGAATGTGCTTGTAAAGCGCCATTTACTTGATACCGAGCTTCTTGGCGATGTCCTTCGGGAGGGCTTTCTTGTTGACGACGAAGTTCAGGGTCTTGCCCTTGACGAAATTCTCGGACATGTACCAGACACCCTTGTAGGCGCCGGTGACGCCCCAGGAGTTCTTGATCAGGTAGTACTTGTTTCCGTTCTGGTCCTTGGCGATACCATAGAGATGCATGCCGTGGTCGTCCGTGGATGTCTTTTCGTCGAACCACTGCTGGCGGTTCTCCTGCGTCACCTCGATCTCCTTGGGAAGGTCCTTCTTGGCTTCCTGGGCGGCCGGCTGCTGGGCGGCGGGACCGACCCAGCGCTCCTGGTCGGAGCCGGTGGGTTTGACGCTGGTGTCCACGAGGATGGCGAGACCGTCGCGGGTGAAGCCGGTTTCGGAGACGTCGCCGCCCCAGGCCACGGTGTAACCGTTGTTCACGGCATTGTCGATAACGGCCATGAACTCATCCAGCGGCAGGTTGTAGCAGAGGCCCCAGCGCCAGTTGTCTTCCACCTCGATGGCAAACTGGGAATAGAACGGATGATGCGTGAAGGAGGAAATGTTCACATAGTCGTCCGGGTTGATACCCAGGGCGTCACGGTAGCTTTCCGGCGTGTAGGTGACACCGTTCTCCACGAAGGTCTCGGGAACCTCGCCCAGATAAGCGTCGAGGATGCCGTCGAAACCCTTGGTCCATACGGGGGTGAGCTTGCGGTTCGGATTCTTCACGACGGCCTGCACATAGCCCTTGAGGACGGCGTCGAGTTCGCCCTGGGCGGGGAGTTCGGTGCCGTAGTGCATGCCGGTGTAGTCCTTCTGCGGCATAATGCCGTAGTCGCGGATGACCTCCAGTACGTCACCGAAGCCGGATCCCTGCGCCATGTTCAGGAAACCGTTGAGACGGACATACTTGAGCGCCCGGTCGTGATAGGAATGACGGACGACGAACATTTCGGACAGGTCCGGATAGGCTTCCGGCTTGAGGTTCTTCGCCTTGATGATTTCGGACTCGAGGAAGGAGATGGCGGAGAAGCACCAGCAGGTGCCGCTGTTGGCCTGGTTCTTCATCGAGGTGACCGGAATCTCCTTGACGGTGGTGAACTGGTAGTCAGATGCCTTGACGGCCGGGGCGGCCGTGCGGGTCTGGGCGGAGGCGGTCAGTGCGAGGAGGGCCGCTGTGAAGAGAACGAAAGATTTTTTCATATCAATGTGATGTAGATTTGTTTCTCTAACTGACAAATATAACGATTTAATCGTATTTTTGCAAGGTGAAGACCATTTTGTATATCCATGGCATGGGCGGGGGCGGCGACAGCCGGATTCCGCGGCTGCTCCGGGAACAGTTCGCCGGGACGGACCTCCGCTGCATCGTCCGCACCTATGATTTCGACCCGGAAGTCGGCCGGGTGCAGATTGCCTCCTGGGTGGAAGAACTGCGGCCCGACCTGGTCATTGGGGAATCCCTGGGAGCTATCCAGGCATTGCGCGTACGGGGCATCCCGCACCTGTTCGTCTCTCCGTCGCTGGGAGCGCCCGATATCCTGGTCCGGCTGGCCTGGGTATGCAAGGTCCCTGGCGGGAAAGCCCTCCTGCACCGGATCTGGCGGGTCAAGGAAGGGGATCGGCAGCCGCTTCGCTTCGAATATGACATTCTGAAGAAGTATGCCCCGCATTGGGCCGCTGCGAAGAAGGCCGCCGCAGAAGGAGGGTATTATTACGCGTTCTTCGGCACGCGGGACCATTACCGGAAATCCGGTGTGGTGAAGATTTCCACCTGGGAGGAAATGTTCGGGAAAACGTACACAGTCTATGAGGGAACGCACTTTATGGAGGAGGAGTACGTGTACGCCTTGCTAATCCCGAAAATACACGAGATCCTGGATGGCCATGCGGATGTTCTCCCGGGCGAATGACTTGTTTAAATAATTGCTTTTCAGTGATTCTTCCGGAGTCACTTGAATGACTGCGTCAAATCCAGCAGCCAGCAGTTCTTCCCGGTCTTCGACCTTTCCTGCCAAGAGGACGACGGGGATTCCGGGGGCGTAACGGCGCGTGGCCTGCAGCACGCCGAAGGGCACTTTCCCAGTTAAAGTCTGTCGGTCCGCCTTGCCTTCGCCCGTAATGACGAGACCACATTCCCGGAGGCGGTCCGCGAAATGGACAGCTTCCAGGACGGCCTGGATGCCGGCGTGCATTTCCGCACCCAGACAGACGGCGAGGGCGGCACCTATGCCGCCGGCCGCACCAGCCCCGGGCAGCCGGTTCGCGTCGATACTGTACTGCGCCTTCCAGCGCTCCGCCTGGCGTCGGAACCGCCGTTCCAGTTCGGCGATGCCCCACTCGTTCGCCCCTTTCTGCGGGCCGAAAACGACGGGCGCGCCGGTCGGTCCGGTAAGGGGAACGTCCACGTCGTAAAAGGCATGGATCCGGAGGGAGGCAGGAAGGGGAGCGAGGGCTTGCAGAAGACCGGTCCCACAGTCCATGACTGCCGTGCCGCCCAGCCCGACCCAGATTTCTTTGACACCTTGTTGGACAGCGTCTTGCATCAGTTCACCTGTACCAATGGATGAGGCGTTGAGCGGATCCAGTTCTTCGGGTTTCAGCAGGGTAAGACCGCTGGCTGCGGCCGTTTCGATAACCGCGATACGGCCGTCTTCCAGGAGGGCGTAGCGGGCGTCGACCGGTCGGCCCAGCGGGTCGTGCACGGATACCGTGCGGAAGACGCCGCCCAGGCAGCCGGCCAGGCATTCCGAGAAGCCTTCGCCGCCGTCGGACAGCGGCATTCGGCAGACGTCGCGTCCCGCCAGCGCGGCGGCCACGGCATCCACGGCCTCCGGGGCCGTCAGGCAGCCCTTGAAGGAATCCAGGGCGAGGAGCGTCTTCATCTTTGCAAATATACGGATATTTCCGTATTTTTGCAGAATCTATGACCCGTATGAAGCATATCCTGACCGTCCTCGCCCTCCTGGTGGCGTTCGCTTCCTGCAACGACCACCCGGCCGTGGTCCGGGACACGATTCCTTACGTCAAGCAGCTTGTCGCCGACACGACCGGTTCTTTCCGGCTCGTGCATACATACCGGACCACCGGCACCCAGGGGTCCATCGCCGTCATCGGCGAACCCGAAGCGGCCGCCCGGCTTGCTTCCAGCCTGCTGGCGGCGGACCTGGTGGACAATATCGACGGCCGTTCCGCACCGGACCGCCTGCCGGATTTCGCCGGTGAGACCTTCGACATCCTGATGGACCTGTACAATGCGCCTTACCTCCGCCTCGCGGCCTCCAGCCCGGACAGCCTCCGGGAAGTGGCTGTCCGGAATGTGGTAACCGCCGTCGACACCGTGGCTTATTCCAATGCCGCGGATCCCCGTTCCCGGCTGTCCAAAACCCGTGCAAAGGTGTTTATCTTCGCGAATTCGCTCCTGGCGGAGTATGGCCGTTTCGATGTGGACACCCTCTTCAAGATGGCCGGACGGAATGCGATCATCCTCACCTCCGTGGACGCCATGCTCCTGGAAGCCCAGCGGGCCGGTTACAAGAGTCTCGCCGTCTGGGCACCCGCCGAAGCCCGTTCCGCCTATGAAAACGCCGCAAAGAAGCTCACGCCCCAGCTGGAAGTGACCGTCGTCTCAACCACGGGGAACGGTGTCCTGCGTCCCGCTTTCCGCGATATGCTGGGCATTTACCGCTCCCTGAAGCCGGGCGGTAACTTGGATGCCGTCCTCCTGGACAGTTTCACGGCCTCCCTGGAGGAGCTGGAAGCTGAAAAGGAGCATATCCATCGCCAGATTACCGAAGAGGACATGGCCTTTGACCGCATCCTGACGCCGCATTTCCGCTTTATCGAACCGAACGCCTCGCTGACAGGCGCCCTGTATCGCCTGCTGCGGGAAAGGAATCTGTTCACGCACGACATTGCCTATCCGTCCGTCCGCTATTACCAGACGGAGGAAAACCTGGAAGGCGAATTCGTCCCGGTAGAAGTCAGTGCCGCCTATCTCTCCGCCCAAACGAAGCCTGAACCCGCGTATGTTCCAGATATCGATTAGTCCGGAAGAGATCGGCCGTCTGGAACTGGCGTCCTTCCCCGGGGAAATCCACGTCATCGACACGCTCGGAGAGGAGTTCGGAAAGGCCGTCAGCTATCTCAAGCACCAGAAAGTCATTGGGTTCGATACCGAGACGCGGCCCACTTTCTCCCCGGACCAGCGTTCCAATGGAACGGCCCTTCTGCAGCTTTCCGGGGCCGAAAAGGCGTACCTGTTCCGCATCAAACTCATGGGCGGCATCCCGCGCCGCCTGTGTGCCATCCTGGCCAATCCCGCCATTGTCAAGGTGGGCGCCGCCATCCATGACGATGTCCATGGCTTGCAAAAGTTCGCGGGCTTCCAGCCGCAGAATTTCGTGGACTTGCAGAAGATTGTCTGGGAATACGGCATCCGGGACAAGTCCGTGAAAAAGATGGCCGCGATCATTCTCGGCTTCAAGATTTCGAAAGCCCAGCAGCTTTCCAACTGGGAAGCCGAGAAGCTTTCCGAGTCGCAGCAGCGCTATGCCGCCACCGATGCCTGGGTGTGCCGCGAGATGTATCTCCGCCTGATGAAGTCCGAAAAGGCGCCCCTGACCCCCCAACAGCTCCATCCGGAGCTCTATCCCGACCAAGCCTGATGGAAAAAGTCTATCTACGTCCCCGCCGCGAGGATTCCATTCTCCGGTTCCATCCCTGGGTCTTCTCCGGGGCTATCGCCCAGATTACGGGCGAGCCTGCCGAGGGTGACCTGGTGGGTGTTTATTCCTCCGATGGCCAGTACCTGGCCACGGGCCATTACCAGATCGGCTCCATCGCGGTCCGGATCCTGAGTTTCGACGAGGATCCCACCGCACCCGATTTCTGGGAGAAGATGGTGCGCCGGGCTTTCCAGGCGCGCGTTGCCTGCGGCCTGCACGGGTCGGCATCGACCACTTGCTACAGACTCGTCCACGGCGAAGGCGACGGCCTTCCCGGCCTGATCATCGACTATTACGACGGCGTGTGCGTCCTCCAGGCCCATTCCGTGGGCATGTTCAAAGCCAAGAATGCCATTTGCGAGGCACTCAAGGCCGTTTATGGTGATGCGCTGAAGGCGGTTTACGACAAGAGTTCCGGCACTGCGCCGTTTAAGGCCGGCCTGGACCTCATCGACGGTTATCTGTACAAGGCCGACGGCTTTGAGACAGACGAGTGCGTCGTCCTCGAAAACGGGAACAAGTTCCATGTCAATTGGAACGAAGGCCAGAAGACGGGCTTCTTCCTGGACCAGCGCGAGAACCGCGCCGCCGTGGGCCGGCTCGCCAAGGGCCGGAATGTCCTGAACCTGTTCTGCTACACGGGCGGCTTCTCCATTTACGCCTTGAACGGCGGAGCTCTCCACGTGGATTCCGTGGACAGTTCCCGCAAAGCGATGGACATGGTGGACCGGAACGTGGCCCTGAACGGATTCACACCGGAGCAGCATACCTCTTACTGTGCCGATGCTATCGAGTTCCTCCGCGACGTCCCGGAAGGAAAGTATGACCTCATGATCGTGGATCCGCCGGCATTCGCCAAGCACCGCGGGGCGCTGAAGAACGCCCTCCGGGCGTACCAGCGCCTGAACGCGGCCGCCATCGCGAAAGTCGCGCCGGGTGGCTTCGTGTTCACGTTCAGCTGCTCGCAGGTGGTGGACAAGGAGGCCTTTGCGCTCGCGGTCTTCTCCGCCGCCGCCCAGACCGGCCGCAGTGTCCGCATCCTCGACCGCCTCAACCAACCTGCCGACCACGCCGTGAATATCTACCATCCGGAAGGGGAGTACCTGAAGGGCCTCCTGCTGTACGTGGAATAATTTTGCACTTTCGGAAAAACTTCCTATCTTTGCAATCCCAATGGTGCTATGGCCGAGCGGTTAGGCACAGGTCTGCAAAACCTGCTACAGCGGTTCGATTCCGCTTGGCACCTCCAGAGTCCCCTTGCACAAGGCGGACTCTTTTTTATACCGTATAGTTAGACACAAGTCCGATGAAAAGAATCCTTACCGCTTTTTCAGCCTGCCTGATCCTCTTTGCCTGCAATCAGTCCCAGGAGCAGAAAGACATCGCTCTTGTCAGCGACTTCTACGAACATGTGCTGGGCAACAAGCCCATGACTGACAAGTATCTGCAAGAGACGCTCTCCAAGGACGTCCTGGACTCCATTTGGGAAACTGAATACGAGGATACCTACTCTTTCTGGGTGTTCCGGACCGGCCTGCAGGACGGCCCTTCCAGCGAGTCCTCCGTGGATTCCATCGAGCCGTTGGGGGATGGCTGGTACCGCGTGACCTATTCCGACTTGGGCAATCCCGGCGTGACGGAGGTCCAGGTGGCGAACGGCCGCATCGTTGCCTATAAGACCCAGGAGAAGGAAGATGACGCCATGGCCGCCATCGGCAGGTATATGACTGAAATCGGCGCCAATTATACGCCCGGCGAGCACTGTATCCCGTACTGCCTGATCGCCGGTTCCGAGGAGGAGAATCCCGATGACATCCGGATCTGGGGCGATTTCCGGGTCGAGAACTACAACCAGGCCGGCGACACCCTCAAGTCCGTATCTGGCGGCAGCCATCCCGGCTGCATGCATGTGAAGAAGACTGACAATGGATTCGAAGTCTTCCAGTTCGATGCGGTGGGTGACGGTTCTGACTTCAATCCAACGGCCAAAGCCATCTTCGGCGACCGTTTCGATGCATTCATGGCCCTCTATTCCGACGACGCTGCCAAGAAGGCCGCCCGTGCGAAATCCATCCTCGACTATGCCGAGGCCCACGGCCTGGACATTTCCTGCTATCAGGACTTCGGCTGGCCCGCGGTCGGCATCAAGTGATTATAGCGCGTAGTCCAGCCGCATGACCTTCACCGGGCGCTCATCACCCAGGTAGAGGTGGCTGCACCAGTTAATGGCACCCGTGTCTTGGAAGCCGCACTTTTCCATGACCCGGCCCGAAGCGGGATTGTCCACGAAAAAGTCGCTCCAGAGGGTCTGGAAGCCCTTTTTGTTGAAGCAATAATCGATCATGGCCCGCAGCGCTTCCGTGCAAATGCCCTGGTTCCAGTAGGGCTTGGCGATCCAATACCCCAACTCCGCGTCGTTCTCGCCGATACCGATATTGCTTTCGCCATAGGGATAGTAACCCATGCAGCCGATGGGCTCGCCAGTCTCTTTCAGCACCAGCGCCCAGGTATGGTCGTTTGCGAAAAACTTGCGGATGACTTCCAGGCTGTCCGCGACGGATCCGTGCGGCGGCCACCCCGCGCGGGGACCGACATCCGGGTCCGCGGCATACTTGAACAAAGCCTCGGCATCCGACTCTTGCCAGGACCGGAACCGGATCCTCTGCGTCTCGATCGGATACTCTTTCCATGTCATCTTGATATGCGGGATGCCGTCAAGGATGAAAGGCTCGGAGGACTGCTGGAAACCGACCTGCTCGTAAAATCCTTTCGCATACTCCTGGGCCTCGATGTCGATGACCTCGGCATCGAAATGCTCCCTGGCCGCGGCGATGCCCTCCAGCATGATCCGCTTGCCGTACCCCTTTCCGCGCACAGTGGTGATTACCCGCCCGATGGAGATCTCTTGCATATGCGTCCCGGCGGGGCACACCCGGCACAGGGCGACGACCTTGTCGCCTTCCGTGAGCCACAGATGGAGGGAAGCCTGGTCGTCCCCGTCCATATCCTGATACACGCAGTCCTGCTCCACGACGAAAACCTCGCTGCGGACCCGCAGGAGTTCGTAGAGCTCGTCCACCGTCAAGTCGGGAAACGTTTTCTTATGAAGAACGACAGACATGATTCAAAGATACGGATTATTTCTTATCTTTGCCCCCGCTATGTCCTTGAAAAGACGCATATCTGCCTGCTGGCTGCTGTCGGTTATCCTGCCGATGGTCTTTGTCGCGCCTTTTCACCATCACGACCTGGGACAGCAGGAAGATGTCTTCTGCGCGGATTGTTCGCAGCATCTTCCGCATCACGGTCATCTGTCGGCCGGTACGGCGACGGGGGAGTGCCTCGTCTGCCAGCTGCTTGTCCAGCAGTTTGTTCCCTCCGAGAACACGGCCGTACAGGCGTATCCGGCGGAACAGGAGGCTTATGTCCTTCCGATTCCCGAGGATGTCGTCGTCTTATCCTTCCAACCTTCATCTCCCCGCGCACCGCCTGTTTCATTCTGCCGTTAGTGTACTGGTTCCTTTTTACCAAACCATTTAACTGAACAGAATGAAAAAGACAATGATAACATTGTCGCTGCTCCTCGTATGGGGGGCGGCGACGGCTCAGGAGAGCCATCCGGACTCCACGGATGTATTTTACAAGCATCTGGAGCTCGAAGAAACCGTGGTCACGGGCCTGGCCGGTGACACGAAAATGAAAGAGATGCCGGCGCCGGTCTCGGTGGTCCGCCCGGCCGACCTCGCCGCCCGCGCCGGCGGAAACATTATCAGCGCGATCGCCGCGGAGCCCGGCGTGAGCGAGATCACCACCGGCGGGGGCATCTCCAAGCCCGTCATCCGCGGTATGGGCTTCAACCGCGTCGTTGTCGTCAGTGACGGCATCCGTCAGGAAGGGCAGCAGTGGGGGGATGAGCACGGCATTGAAGTGGATGGCGCCGGTGTCCATTCCGTTGAAATCCTTAAAGGTCCGGCGTCCCTGATGTACGGCTCAGACGCCCTGGCCGGCATCCTCATCTTCCACCCGGATCCCGTCCGGGCGCCCGGAGAGGTCGGCGGTGTCGTATCGTCGGAATATCAGACGAACAATGGCCTCGCTACCTATTCCCTGGCTGCGGACGGCAACCTGGGCGGCTGGATCTGGAACGGCCGGTTCTCGGACAAGTATGTCCATGCCTACCGGAATGCCGCCAACGGGCCCGTGTCCAACTCCGGCTATCGCCAGCGGGCCGCCTCGGCCATGCTGGGCCGGAACGCCCACTGGGGCTATTCCCGGCTCCGTTTCAGCTATTTCCACCTGACGCCGGGCATGATCGAGGGAGAAGGTGAGAACTACGGATACACGCCCGAACTGCCTTTCCAGCACGTACGGCACTATAAGGTTGTCTCGGACAATACGTTCCACGCTGGCTCCGGGAACCTGAAACTCCTGCTGGGCTGGCAGCAGAACCGCCGGCAGGAATTCGAGGAGGCACCCGACGAGCCCGGCCTGGACTTCCGGCTGAATACCCTGAATTACGACCTTCGTTGGCAGGGTACGATCGGCGAAGACTGGAAGACGGCGTTCGGTGTGGCCGGCATGGCCCAGCAGAGCGACAATCTGGGTGATGAGTACCTGATTCCTTCCTATGGCTTGCTGGATGCCGGCCTGTTTGCCACGGCCGCCAAGGCACTCGGCGCATGGACGCTGTCCGGCGGGGTCAGGGCCGATGTCCGCTGGCTTCGCAGCGAAGCGCTGGCGGGCCGGTTCGAGGCCTTCAGCCGGCGTTTCCCGGGCGTCAGCGCGAGCTTGGGCGCCGTACGGCCCTTGGGCGGACACTTCACTTTCCGGGCCAATGTCGCCCGTGGTTTCCGCGCACCGAATCTGGCCGAACTGGGCTCGAACGGAGAGCACGAAGGAACCTTCCGGTTCGAAGTCGGCAACAAGGACCTGAAGCCGGAATACAGCCTGCAAGGGGACATCGGCCTGGATTTCAATTCCCGCCATGTCTCGGTCCAGGCCGCCTTGTTCGCCAGCCGCATCGACAATTACATTTTTGCCGCCCGGAACGGCGCCCTTTCCGACGAGGGGCTGCCAGTCTATTTGTTCCAGAGCGGCATGGCGCACCTTCACGGGGGTGAAATCGGCGTTGACGTGCATCCGGTCCACCAACTTCACTTGAGCAGCGCTTTCTCCTGCGTTTTTGCCCGCGAGGCCGGGGGAGACGACCTGCCACTCATTCCGGCACCGCGCCTGTTCTCGGAGATCAAGTGGGAAATCTCGCACGATGGACGCCTCTTCAACAACGCCTTCGTCGCATTGAATGTGGACTGGACCCTGCGGCAGGACCATTTCTACGGGAAAGACGCGACGGAGACAGCGACACCAGGTTATGTGCTTCTCGGCGCATCGGCCGGAACAGATCTGGTAATCCGCGGGAAGAAGCGCATGTCGCTGTATTTGATCGGCACCAATCTGACCGATGCGGTCTATGTGCCTCATTTGAGCCGACTTAAGGACATCGGCATCTACAATATGGGCCGGAACGTCGCCCTCAAACTGGAAATCCCGTTCTGAATCCCCATTTGTGGGTATTGGCCGGTTGGGCGGGTTTTCGTATTTTTGCAATGTGAACAGCTATGCAATCCTTCGTCCAGCGACCGGAAATACCTTTTCCGGCGCCTTAATGTCCTTGCTTGACAGGATGGACCGCTTCTTCGGCGACGAGCGCGCCGAAGGGCGGCTTCCTGTGTTTGTCCGTTTCTTCCTGAGCGACGCGCAGAACCAGATTGCTGCGCTCCGGTCCGCATGGGAGGCCTGGCCCCAGACCCAGGCGACGGCCATCTCCATCGTGGAGCAGCCGCCCCTGGACGGAAGCCGGATTGCCGCGCTGGTACAGACCGCTTCCGGGAAGAACAACAGGCTTTTCCACAGCCTGCGTCTCCGTGAAGAAGAGGCTGCCGGGAAAGATTCCTATGCGCAATCCCGGTTGCTGTTCAGCAAGTATCTCGACTTGATCCGCCCGCTCGGGCTCGAGCTGAAAACCCATTGCGTGCGCACCTGGATCTATGTCCGGGACATCGATTCCAACTATGCCGGACTCGTGAAGGCCCGGAACGATGTTTTCGCTGAGGAAGGTCTCAGCCACGATACGCATTACATTGCTTCGACGGGCATCGGCGGGGCGACGGAGGGCCGCAACGCTGTCGTCGCCATCGACTTCCTCACCCGCCCGGACATCCGGGAATCGGACAAGACTTACCTGAAGGCACTTTCACACTTGAGCCCTACGCACGATTACGGGGTGGCTTTCGAGCGGGGCGTCCGGCTTTCCGACGGCCAGATCTTCATCAGCGGCACCGCCAGCATAGACAGCCGCGGTCGCGTCCTGCACGAAGGGGATGTCGTTGCGCAGGCGGACCGGTTGCTGGAGAACATCTCCGAACTCCTGCGGGAAGGGGGATCGAGGCTGGACCGGGTGCCGTATTTCGTCATCTATCTCCGGGACATCTCGGATTATCCTGTCATTGACGCCTATATGCAGGAACGGTTTCCGGCCGTTCCCCGCATCCTCCTGGAAGCCCGCGTCTGCCGGCCTTCCTGGCTGATCGAGATGGAGTGTGAAGTGGCTCAGTAGGGAAGTTTGCAGGAAACCCCGACTATGACCCACAGGCCCGGCTGGGGGATGTCTCCGAAGTCGTACCAGGTCCTGTTCAGGAGGTTGTTGGCCCGGAGGTACAGATTCATCCGCGGGAAATCATAGCCGAGCTTGGCGTCCAGGAGAGAATAGGGTTTCAGGAGTTCCGAGCCCGTGTTCCGGTCCACATAGCGCCAGGAGAGATCCAGGGCCAGTTTGTCCCAGAAGCGGAAACCGGCCTGTGCGACCACCTTGTGGCGGATGTATTCCAGGGAATAGATGGACCGCAAGTTCGCCTCCAGCGCCTTGTCCTGCGCCTGATGGCTGTAGCCCAGGCTCAGGGAGCGGAAGAAGTATCCGGGCCTTCCCAGTATGTCCGGCCAGGACATCCGTAGGGATACTTCCTGCCCGAACGTGTTCAATCTCGTGTGGTTCACCGATTTCCACGGGGCATCGTCACCGTCGGATGTATCCATGATCCAGTCGATCAGGTCATACCCCCGGTTGTAATACACCGTGGCGACGGCCCGGACGCCCCGGCCGAGGAATTTGACGCCGCCTTCCAGGGCGCGCAGCTTCTCGGCCTTCAGGTTCCGGTCCGCCAGATGGCCGCCCACGGAATAGTACAGCTCCGTGAAGGTCGGCATCCGGTAGGAGGTGTTGTAGGAGGCATAGAGCCGCACGGCGTCGGTGATGCGGAAGTTGGCGTCGATGCCCGGGAAGAGTCGGATTCCCTCCTTGTTTCCGGTGTTATAGACTGTCGTCAGTCCCGCGGATGCGGAAAGCCGTCCCAGGACCACATGATGCTCCAGGAACAGATTGAAAGCTGTCCGGTCGAGGCCGCAGGCATAGACGCCCCGGGGATCGGCCCGCTTCTCGCCGAGGTTCGTGCTGACGATCCGTTCGTGCCGGACCTCGGCGCCGAAAGCCGTCTGTCCCAGCCGGGTATCGACCCGGAAGTTCAGGTTCGCGCCAAGGACATCGGTCTTGTGGTAGTTGAACGGATACTTGTCCGGCGCGCCGCGGAAGAGTTCGAAACGGTCCTCTCCGTGATTCCAGTATAAGGCCGGGGTGAAGTGCAGGGGGCCTTTCCCTTCCGATTGAAGGGACGCGAAGGTTTTCAGGGTGTGTTCGAACTGGTCGTCGAACTTGGCGCTGTAAAAGGTGCTGGAACCGAAATCCTTGTTGCTCAAGCCGGCTTGCCAACGGAGGTCGCGCCGCCCAAAGTCGTGCGCTCCGTGCCAGAAGGCCTTCACGGCACCGAAGTCGCTGTTCAGGCCGCCGGCGGCGTTCCGGTTGTAGCCGTCGCTGCGCTGGTATCCGGCGGAAATGCTGTTGAAGCCGCCCCGGTGCATGATCCCGGCCGATGCAGTAGCGCCCAGGGAACCGAAAGAGCCGCCTTCCACACTGGCGGTCACCGCATTCTCCGGAGCTTTCCGCGTAACGATATTGACGGCGCCCAGCAGGGACGAGGTCCCGTACACCCGGGCGGCCGGGCCTTCGAGCACCTCAATGCGCTCGATGTCGCAGAGGTTCACCGGGAAGTCGAAAGAGTTGTGCCCGGTCTGCGGGTCGGTGATGTTGATGCCGTCCAGCAGGACGGCGACCTGGTTGTAGGTGCCGCCGCGGATGCTGATATCCGTCTGCATGCCCATGGCGCCGCGCTGGCGCACGTCCACCCCGAGGGCGAATTTGAGGAGGTCGTTGACGGTCTCGGCCGGTGCCGAGGCAATGGTCATGCTGTCCAGGAGGGTGACGATGCGGGCGGTACTGTGCAGGGCCACGGGAACACGGGTCGCCGTGACGGTGATGCTGTCAATGGATTCATTGCGGGATTGGGCGAAGGATGTCCCAGCGGAAAGCCCTGCCACGAGGCAGGATAAGGTCAAGATGGTTCTTCTCTTCATTTCGGAGACCAAAGATAGCAAATAAAAACCGTATCTTTGCAATATGAACCGTAGCGCGCAAATCATCCGGACCAGCATCGTCGGCATCGTCACGAATGTATTGCTGGCCGCTTTCAAGGCCCTCGTCGGCTTCCTCTCCAGCAGTATCGCCATTGTGATGGATGCTGTCAACAACCTCAGCGACGCCCTCTCCAGCGTCATTACCATCATCGGCACCAAGCTCTCGCAGCGCCCCGCCGACCGGAAGCATCCGTTCGGCTACGGACGGGTGGAGTATTTCAGCGCCATCCTCATCGCCGTCATCGTCCTTTCAGCAGGTATTACCTCGCTGATCGAGTCCGTCAAGAAGATCATCGAACCGACCGAACCCAGCTACACAACCACCACGCTCATCGTCATTGTCGTAGCTATTGTCGTGAAACTGCTGCTGGGCTGGTATGTCAAGCGGCAGGGGATCCGGCTCAAGAGCGATGCGCTGACCGCCTCCGGCTCCGACGCCCTCTTCGACGCGGTCATCACACTCGCGACACTCGTCTCTGCCGGGGTGATGCTTCTATGGGGCGTCTCGCTGGATGGCATCCTGGGCACGCTGATTTCGGCCGTCATCATCAAGGCCGGCATCGAGATGCTGGCTTCGCCGGTCGGGGAGCTGCTGGGTTCGCGCGTTTCTCCCGAGCTGGTCGCCGAAATCAAGAAAGAGGTCATGGCCTATGACGAGGTGCACGGCGTTTACGACATTATCCTGCATAACTATGGTCCGGAAGTGATGATCGGTTCGCTCCATGTCAGCGTGGACGACACCCTGACTGCCCAGGACATCCATGGGCTCTCCCGCAAGATCACCCTCCAGATGTACCGGGACCACGCGATCGTGATGACCGTCGGTGTCTATGCCGTCGCCACCGGCGAGAACCAGCGGGCTGAAATCCAGTCCGTGGTGCTGCGGACGCTCACCGCCCGGAAGGATCTGGACCAGATCCACGGCTTCTTCTATGACGAGAAAGAGAACCTGGTGACCGTCGACGTAGTCCCCGACCTTTCGGTCCGGGACGAACCGGCGCTCAGCCAGGAACTGACCCGGGAACTGAGCGCCTTGCTCCCCGGCAAGACCGTCCTCGTCACGGTAGACCACAACTACAGCGAATAGCTCTTCATATCCCGCTCAGACCCTTTTTTCGTCCGGAAAAAAGGGTTATCTTTGTATGATAATACTCAGACACATGATCAAGCGCATTTCTTCCGAAATCAAGTACATCGGCGTCGACGATGTGGACCTCGACCTTTTTGAAAGCCAATATGTCGTTCCCGAGGGGATGGCGTACAATTCCTATGTTATCCTGGACGAGAAAGTGGCCGTGATGGACACGGTGGACGCCCGCAAGGGCGCAGAATGGCTGGCGAACCTGGAGGAGGCCCTCGGCGGCCGGAAACCCGACTATCTGGTGGTCCATCACATGGAACCGGACCACTCCGGAACCATCCTGGAACTCGTCCGGAAGTATCCGGATGTCCAGATTGTCGCCACCGCGAAGGCGCTTGTCTTCCTGGGCCAGTTCTTCGACGGGGAGACTTTCAACACCCTCGCCGTGAAGGAAGGGGATACCCTCCAGCTCGGTGCGCACACGCTGCGGTTCATGATGGCTCCGATGGTGCACTGGCCGGAAGTGATGGTCAGTTTCGACAGCCAGGACAAGGTCCTGTTCGCCGCCGATGCGTTCGGCAAGTTCGGCGCCCTCTCCAAGTGCGGCTATTTCGGGGAAGAGGATGACGACTGGGCCTGCGAGGCCCGCCGCTATTATTTCAATATCTGCGGCAAGTACGGTGCTCCTGTGCAGGTGCTTCTGAAAAAAGTCCTCCCGCTCGCGCCCGCGGTCATCGCCCCGCTCCACGGCCCCATCCTCCGTGAGAACCTCGGCGAATACATCGACCTGTACCAGACCTGGAGCACCTACGGTGTGGAGACGGAAGGCGTCTTCGTCGCCTGCGCCTCCATTCACGGTGGTACGATGGTTGCAGCAGAGAAACTCAAAGAGATCCTGCTGGCCAAGGGCTGCCCGAAGGTAGCACTGGCGGACCTTACCCGCGACGACCAGGCCGAGGCGGTGGAAGACGCGTTCCGCTACGGGAAGATGGTGCTTTGCGCCGCTTCTTATGACGGAGGCCTGTTTTCCCCGGCGTACAACTTCATCCACACCCTGCAGATGAAGTCCTGGCAGAAGAAGAAAGTCGCCCTCGTGGAGAACGGAACCTGGGCCCCGACGGCCGGAAAGGTGATGAAGGAGTTGTTCGGTGCAATGAAGGACGTGGAGATCGTGGGAGATACCGTCACCATCCGGAGTCGTCTCAAGGAAGGCGACATCCCGGCCCTGGAAGCCCTTGCCGATGCGATTCTCAAGTAAAAGAATGATATGAAACCCTTCCGTCTGGCTTTTCTCACCCTGGCCGCGGCCGCCGTTCTCGGCAGTTGCGCGGGGCGCTCTGTCCAGCAAGTCAGCCTCCTCCCGGATGTCCAGAAGATCGGCAACCTCGAGGGTAGTTACTCGATGAAGTTCACCTCGGACGGGGAGACCCGGTATGCGACTGCCTCGGTGAAGAAGATTGCGGAGCGCCAGTACCAGATCGCCCGCGTGACAGTCTACGGCCCCACGGTCTATTCCTTCACGGTAGCGGAAGACGGCACCGTCTCCTCCGACGAACTGGGCTCCGGCAGTGTTTCCTACCGTTCCGACCTCAAACTCACGACCATCCGGTTCGAAAAGACGAATTTCCTATGCGAGCTCTCCCGATAATCCTCGTGGCGGCGGTTTTGGCGACCGCCTGTGAATTCCATACGGGAACCACGGTCCCGAAAGAAGATTACGATGCCGTCGTCAATGCCTACAACGAATTGAAAGTCAGTGCCGAAGCGACGCGCGACAGCTATATCGAACAGGCTACGGCCGTGGACAACATCCTGCAGGAACTGTCCCAGATTTCCGGTTCGACAGCCGTCCTCCGCACCGACTTGGAACAGGGGACCGCACGCCTGAACCAGGTGGAGATGATTGAAAACAGCATTTCCGATATCAAAGGGAAGCTGAGCCAGCTGGAGCGCCTCACCCAGGACAACGCCCAGTACAAGAAGCTGGTCTCCAGCCTCAAGACGGTCATCGCCGAAAAGGAGAAGGAGATCGAGGACCTGAAGGCCGAGATCCAGGACAAGGACCGCACCATCAACGAGCAGAACGAGATGATTTCGGCCCAGCACGGGACCATCGCCCAGCAGAACGAAACCATCAACGCCCAGCAGGAGAACCTGTCGAAGGCCGTGCGTGAGCAGGCCCGGATGCTTTTCCAGGCCGGCGTAGATTTCGAGGAGCTTGGGGATGAGTCCCCCACGGTTTCCCGCCGGAAGGACAAGGCCAAGGTCAAGTCCCTGACCCTCGAGATGTACGAGAAGGCGATTCTGTACTATTCCAAGGCGAAGGAAACGGGGTATCCCGACGCGGCGGAACGCATGGCCGCCGTCCAGGAGAAGATGGCTACGCTCGCCCAGTAGCGGTTTCTTCCGCAAAGAGTTTTTCGAAGACGCTCCGCAAGGTTTCCGGTTTCCGGATGATCTTGCGGAGTTCTTCGAGTCTCCCCGCATTGGGAGACTCGGGGATCCAGAGTTGCAGATAGCCGCCGTCACCGTATTTTTCCCGCAGGTGCTCCAGGGTGCGTTCCCAATGGCCATCCGGGTCCAGTCCCGGGTAATGCGACAAGCCGAACTGGATGGTCCGGCGGATAATGGTGACCGGGTCTATGAGGCGGTCGGCCTCGGCAATGAGGCGGCCATAGATGCTTCTGGGGGCTGTTTTCGCGGAGGCGCGATGGTCTTCCGCCGCCTGTGCGACGGTCTCGATCTCTTCTTCGGAGAACCAGTCGCGGAGTCGCGCATCGGCCCGGATGATCTTCCCGGATTCCAGGTGGTGGGTGGCGCGGTCTACGGCGAGTCCGGTGTCGTGGTAGGCCGCCGCCGTGTACACCAGGTCGGGGTCCACGTCATAGTATCGGGCCAGTTCCAGCGCCTGGGCGATGACGCTCCGGGCGTGGTCTTCCTGATGGGCTTTGTCGAAGGTCCGGTAGCGGGGAATGATTTCCGCTTCGACGTAGGTTTTCAGTCCGTCTCGCATGGTTGGTTATTTGGACAAAGATAGCTAAATTTGTAGGAATAGAACATGACCGTATGATTATCCGCAGCAAAGCGCCGCTCAGGCTCGGCCTCGCCGGAGGAGGCAGTGACGTTTCGCCGTACAGCGACCTGTACGGGGGGCAGATCCTCAATGCCACCATCAACCTTTCCGCCTACTGCACCATCGAAATGCAGCCGGGGGAGACGGTCCGGGTCGATGCCTACGATTGCGACACGCATGTCGAATGCCCGTTAGACGTGTCGCTGGCGCCCGCGCCGGACCTCATCCGGGGCGTTTACCAGCGTATCGTGAAGGATTTCGGGCCCGTCCCGGGGGCTTTCCGGATTACGACCTACAACGACGCACCGGCCGGATCCGGCCTGGGTACGTCCTCCACCATGGTCGTTTGTATCCTCAAGTGCTTCACCGAATGGATGAACCTGCCCCTGGGAGACTACGAAACGGCCCGTCTCGCGTACGAAATCGAGCGGAAGGACCTCGCCCTCGCCGGCGGCAAGCAGGACCAGTATGCGGCCGCTTTCGGCGGGTTCAACTTCATGGAATTCCATCAGGACGATATCGTCATCGTCAACCCCCTCAAGATCAAATCCTGGATCGTGGACGAACTGGAATCGTCCATGGTCCTGTACTATACCGGCCGTTCCCGCTCCAGCGCTGCCATCATCAGCGAGCAGCAGAAGAACACATCTTCCGGCAACGCCGTCGCCATTGAGGCGATGCACCGCATCCGGCAGAGCTCCACGGACATGAAACTGGCCCTCCTGAAGGGCGACATGGCGGAATTCGGCCGGATCCTGGGCCAGGCCTGGGAGGACAAGAAGAAGATGGCCGGCGCCATTACCAATCCCGTGATCCAGGAGGCTTTCGACACCGCGATGGCCGCCGGGGCCGTCGCCGGAAAGGTTTCCGGCGCGGGTGGCGGCGGCTTTATCATGCTGATGGTCCCGCCCGCCCGTAAAATGGCCGTCGTACGGGCCCTGGAAAGCCTTCCGGGCAAGGTGGTACCCTTCCAGTTCACGGAACGGGGCGCCCACGCCTGGCGTGTGTACGATACGGACAAAGTTCCCGAACAATGGAAGCGGTAATCCTCGCCGGCGGGCTCGGAACCCGGCTCCGCGGCGTCATTGGCGAAATACCGAAATGCATGGCTCCTGTGGACGGGAAGCCATTCCTTCAGTATCAGCTGGAGTGGCTTTCCCGGTTCGACGTCCGGCATGTGGTGCTTTCGGTGGGCTATCTCCGGGAACAAGTCATGGATTTCGTCCAAAGCCAGGAATGGCCCTTCGCGGTCAGTTTCGCCATCGAAAAAGAGCCCTTGGGAACCGGCGGCGGCATCCGCCTGGCCTTGCAGAAGTGCAGGGGAAAACAGGTGTTCGTCCTGAATGGCGACACCTTCTACAATGTCGATTTGAATGCCCTCTCTTTCACCGCCCCGGTCACGCTGGCATTGAAGCCGATGCGGGATTTCGACCGCTACGGCGCGGTGGACTGGGACGGCGACCTGGTGACCGGCTTCCGGGAAAAGAAGCCCTGCGCCGAAGGCCTCATCAACGGCGGTGTCTATGCCATCGACCGCTCCCAGCTGGATATGTCCCTGTTCCCGAAAACCTTCTCCTTCGAGCGGGAAGTCCTGGAGCCCCTGGCGGATTACGGACTGGTTGCGGGCGAGGTGCAGGAAGGGTATTTCATCGATATCGGCATTCCGGAGGACTATGCCCGGGCGCAGCGGGAACTTCCTGAGATCCAGGCGGTTTTAAAAGCATCGGACGCTGTCCTCGCTTCCGGCGCGGACACCCTTTTCCTGGACCGCGACGGCGTGATCAACCGCTGGCTTCCGGGAGATTATGTCCGTACCTGGGACAAGTTCGCTTTCCTGCCCGGCATTCGGGAAAGCCTCCGGAAATGGGCGGCGAAGTTCAGGCATATCATTTTGGTGAGCAACCAGCGGGGCGTGGGCAAGGGCCAGATGACGCAGGCGGAACTGGAAGCGGTCCATGCCCGGATGCTGGCGGAAATCTCCACGGCCGGCGGACGCATTGACGCTATTTATACCTGTACCGAACTGGCGCAGGAGCACCCGATGCGGAAGCCGCAGACGGGCATGTTCCAGGCGGCCTGCCGGGATTTCCCGGACATTGACCCTGCGCGGAGCCTGATGCTCGGGGATTCGGATTATGACCGGGAATTCGCCGCGAACTGCGGCATGGGGTTCGTCCTCATGGAAACGGCGGACCTTACTCTTCGATTTCAGGAAGCGGCTTCTTCGGATTCTTCGGGATCCCCAGCTTGACGAGCTGGTGCGCCGACACCAGGATGCTCTGGCCGGATTCCCGGATCTTGGCTGAACAGGCCTCGTATTCCTTAGTCGCCTCCTCCAGTTTCTTGCCCATGGCCGCATGCGCCGCGGCGAAATCGGCCACGCGGTCGATCATCGCCTGCGCGGCCTTTACGATCTTTTCCTGGTTCCGGGCCTGGTCGTAATTCGTCCAGGCGATGCGGATCATGCGCAGGAAGGGCATCAGCGTCTCCTCTGTGGTGAGCAGCACGCCCTGGTTGTAGGCTTCGCGGAAAATGTCCGGAGCAAGCGTTTTGGCCAGCTGTAAAGCGCCATAATTGGGAATGAACATGATCACGTAGTCCAGCGTCTTGTACCCTTCCCGGACGTAATCCTGGTATCGCTTGGTAGCCAGCGACTTGATCTGGGCCCGGATGGCCGTGAGGTTGCGGACGGCGGCATCGTTCTTCAGGGCTTCCGACTCAGCGACCGTCCAGTCGGAATAGGCGTCCAGGGAGACCTTCGAGTCGATGATGACTTCCGTCTTGTCCGGGTAGTGGAGGATGAAATCCGGGCGCATCTTCTTGCCGCTGTCCTCGTTCAGGAGAATCAGGCCCATGGCATCGCGCAGCGTCTCTTCCTTGTCGAAATCGCGTCCTTCCACCATTCCTTCGTCCACGAGCATGTTGTACAGGATGGTCTCGCCCCAGCAGCCGGCCATCTTGTTCTGCCCCTTCAGGGCGGAGGCCAGGTTGTCGGCCTTCTGGCCGATGTCGCGGGTTTGCGCCGCCAGGTTCCGTACGGCTCCTTCCAGCTGCTCCTTCAGGGAAGCGGAACTCTCGTTGGTTCTTTTCTTCTGCGCCTCGAAGGCTTCCTTCATATCTTTCATCTCCTTGTCCAGACTGCCGGATATGGTTTGGAAGGTTTCTTGCGCCTTCCGGGAGAGCGCCTCTTCGCGCTGCTGAAGCAGGCGCTCGGTCTCCGCCGTCATTTCGGCCCTGATAGCGGAAATCTGCTGCTGCAGCGCCGCTTCGTTTGCGGTTCGCAGGAGCTCCAGGGACCGTTCGTGGGCCCGGGCCTCGCTTTCCCGAAGCGCATTCAATGAGCGGGTTTTCACAATGAGCCAGGTGACGAGGATGGCGATAATGAGGAGGGCGAGGGCGGCGGGGCCGACGATCAGGAGTATTTCTTTCATTTTGCGGCAATCGAACGGGCAACGACGGCGCCGGTGGTCCAGGCCGCCTGCAGGTTGAATCCGCCGGTGATGGCATCGATGTCCAGGACTTCACCGGCGAAGTACAGTCCGGGATGGCGTTTGGATTCCAGGGTGGCCGGGTCCAGATTCCCCAGGGCCACACCGCCGCAGGTAACGAACTCCTCGCGGAACTTCGTCTTGCCGGCAATGGTATAGGCGTCTTGCGTCAGGGTGGAAACCAGACGGTTCAGGCCCTTGGAGCCCAGCTCCGCCCAGCGGATGTCAGGACGGAGTCCGGCCTTGGTAATCAAGTAGTTCCAAAGACGGCCCTGCAGCCCGGATACGGGCGTGTTGGAGACCTGCTTGCGGGCATTCCCGGCGGCGGTTTCCTGCAGGATATCCCGTGTCTCAGCCTCGTTCCGGGCCAGCCAGTTCACCGACAGGGGCGCCTGGTAGCCAACCTCATGCAGGTACCGGGCGGCATAGGAGGAAAGTTTCAGGACGGCCGGGCCGCTCAGGCCCCAGTCCGTGATAAGGAGGGGACCATCAGCTTTGAAAGCGGTGCCCGGGATGGCCACGGACGCGTCCACGACCAAGCCCATCAGGTTCCGGAGCCCCTCATCCTGGATCGTAAAGGTGAACAGCGAGGGGACCGTCGTCACCCATTCCAGGTCCAGACCGTTCAGCAGTGGCAGCCCCTTCGGGGCCCCGCCTGTGGTGACGACGACGGCATCGTAAGGTTCTCCGTTCACGAGGAGATGCCCGGTCAAGCCGGGCATGACGTTCCTGTCACCCCCAGCGGGTATGTTTTCCCCGTCACCCCCGACCTGATCGGGGGTCTCAATACGGTGAACCGGCGTACGCAGCAGGAGATTAGCTCCCTCCATGCGGCGAAGCAGGGCGCGGACTATGTCCATCGCATCCTGGGATTGCGGGAACACGCAGTGGTCCTTCTGGAGGACGAGCGGGACACCGGCCGATTCGAACCAGCGCCAGGTGTCTTCCTGCGAGAACTGCCTCAGGAGGCGTTTCATCAGCCGTTCGCCACGGGGGTAGGCCTCGACGAGGCTCCGGATGCCGGCGAAGGAGTTTGTCAGGTTGCAGCGGCCACCGCCGGTGATGGCGACCTTCGCCAGGGCCTTCGGACCGGATTCATAGACATCGACCCGGAAATCCGGCCGCAGCCGCCGGAGCTCGGCGGTGCAGAAACAACCGGCGGCACCGGCTCCTATGACGGCGATGCGTTTCATGATATGTCCCTGGATTTATGCGTCGGCATCCTCGTCGGGAAGCACGATCTGCTTGTACTGGTTCTTGCGCTTGAGCCAGCGCTCCTTCGCATACTGCTGCATGTCGGTAATCGTGTCGTTCTCGTCGATGATTTCCATTCCGAGGATCGTCTCAATGATATCCTCCAGGGTGATGAGGCCCTGGAAGCAGCCGTAGTCGTCGATGATCAGGGCGATCTGGTCCTTGCTCTTGAGGAGGGCTTCCCAGATGTCGCTCACGGAGGTTTCCTCGTGGAAAGCCGCAATCTTGCGCTTGATGCTCCGCAGGCGGGTGTCGAACTTGTCCTCGGCGAGGTTCTCCAGCACGTCGTAGCGGAGGATATAGCCGGTGATGAACTCCGGAGAGTCCGCGTACACGGGGATGCGGGAGTAGTGCGAGAGCTCCTCCTGCTTGTAGAACTGCTTGAGGGTCATGTACTCCGGCGCAATGGCGGCGACCACGCGCGGGGTCATTACGTCATAGGCCTTGATGTCGTCCAGCTTCATGATGTTCTGGATGACCTTGTTCTCGGAATTGTCAATGACGCCTTCTTCCTCGCCCATGTTCGCCATTGCGGACACTTCCTCGCGGGAGATGCCGGTGTCCGGCTCGTCACCGGCGATACGCATCCGGAGTTTTTCCACGAGCCAGACGACGGGATACAGGATGACCATCAGGCCTTTCATGATGCGGGACAGCCAGATGAGGCTTTTCCAGTGGTAGGAGCCGATGGTCTTCGGGATGATCTCGGAGAAGACGAGGATCAGGATCGTCATGATGGCGGAGACCAGGCCGAACCACTGGCTGCCGAACAGTTCGGCGGCCTGCTGGCCCACGCCGGCGGCGCCCACGGTGTTCGCGATCGTGTTCAGCGAGAGAATGGCCGTCAGGGGACGGTCCGGATTGTCCTTGAGCTTGGAGAAGAGGATGGCGTTCCGGTCACCTTCTTCCTCTTTCATCGAGAGGTAGGAGATGGGGGTGGACAGAAGGGTGGACTCCAGCAGTGA
>CACZXH010000019.1 GCA_902785065.1 uncultured Bacteroidia bacterium | reverse complement strand
CTCTTTTGCGTTGTCCGGGATGTAGAGGCCCCCGGCGGTCATCGTCTCGGCCTCCTTGGGCTCGATGACGACTCTTGTTCCTAACGGACGGATCATGATAATATCGTTTTTTTAAGTTTTTGTCCGCCGCCCATAGCATCAATGCCCGTGCCAACCCGCCCGGAGTGACAAAATGTCAGTCCGAAACATTTTTAGGTAATCCCGCGGCAAATCCGTATATTTGTTGGATAACTCCAAGACACAGAACATGGAAATCATCAAAGACCAGTACTTCGAGGGCGAACGTCCGCTGTATGCCCGCCATGGCCTGCGGATCGAGAACGTCACCATCGGCCCGGGCGAATCCTCCCTCAAGGAAGGATCCGACCTCGAAGCCGAGGATTGTGAGTTCAAGGGAAAATATCCTTTCTGGGAGTGCAAGAATGTCACCATCAAGAACTGCATTTTCCGGGAAGGGGGCCGCGCGGCGATCTGGTACTCGAAGGACATCCAGATGACCGACTGCCTCGTGGAAGCGCCCAAGATGTTCCGCCGCATCAGCGACGTCAGGCTGGAGAACGTGAGATTCCCCAATGCCCAGGAAACCTTCTGGGACTGTAAAGACATTGAGGCGAAGAACATCGAGGCGGACCAGGGCGATTATATCTTCATGCACTGCTCCGACATCAAGATCGACGGTTTCCGCCTGCAGGGCAACTACTCCTTCCAGTACGCGAAGGACGTCGTCATCCGCCATGCGGACATGGACACCAAGGACGCCTTCTGGGAGGCCGAGGACGTGACAGTCTATGACTCCCGTATCAACGGGGAATACCTCGGCTGGTACGCGAAGAACCTCCATTTGGTGAACTGCAAGATCGGCGGCACCCAGCCGCTCTGCTACTGCGAAAATCTGGTCCTGGAAAACTGCGTCTTCGAGGAGGACGCAGACCTCGCGTTCGAGTATTCCGACGTCGAAGCCAGCATCATCGGCCCGGTCACGAGCGTGAAGAACCCGCGCTCCGGCCGCATCAACGCCGACAGCTATGGCGAGGTCGTCCTGGACGGCAACATCAAGGCCCCCGCCGACTGTGAAATCCGCACCTGGGACGCGCCGGACGTGGATCTGGCGGCCAATCCGGATATTGTTGAGTATTAGATTTCCCGACTTCGCTCGAAATGACAAAGTTCAATTTTGATGAAATCATCCCGCGCCGGAACACGGCGAGCGTAAAGTGGGACCTGTTCGAAGAGGATACGCTGCCGCTGTGGGTGGCGGACATGGACTTCAAGGCCTCGCCGGCCATCCTGGCGGCGCTGAGGAAAAGGCTGGAGCACGGCGTGTTCGGCTACGAGCTGGTGCCGCAGTCGTATTATGATGCCATTGCCAACTGGTTCGACCGCCGGCACGGCTGGAAGGGCATCACCCGGGAGCACATCATTCCCACGACGGGCGTCATTCCGGCCTACTCCGCCTGCATCAAGGCGATGGCCCGGGTCGGGGACAATGTCATCGTCCAGACGCCGGTGTACAACGCCTTTTTCCCGGCTATCCGGAACAACGGCTGCCGGGAACTGTGCAATACGCTGATTTACAAGGATAACTCCTATTCAATCGACTGGGCGGACCTGGAAGCCAAGGCGGCCGATCCCAAGACAACCGTGATGCTGGTGTGCAACCCGCACAACCCGGCCGGCCGCGTATGGACCCGGGAGGAACTGGAGCGCATCGGGCTGATCTGCCTGAAGCACGGGGTTTTCGTCATCTCCGACGAGATCCACTGCGAACTCACATACCCCGGCCACGACTATACACCGTGGGCCACCCTGCCGGAGGAGTTGGTGCGGAATTCCGCCGTCTGCATCTCCCCCACGAAGTCTTTCAACATCGCCGGCATCCAGATCGCGAATATCTTCGCGGCGGATCCGGAGGTCCGCCGCCGCATCGACCGGGCCATCAATGACAACGAGTGCTGCGACGTGAACGTGTTCGGCTGCACCGCCCTGGAAGCGGCCTACAACGAGTCGGAGGAATGGCTGGACGCCCTGCGCGCCTATCTCTATGACAATGCGCAGCTGGTGTACAAATACCTCAAGGAGGAAATCCCGCAGGTGACGGCCCTCCCGCTGGAAGGCACCTACCTGATGTGGCTGGACTGCCGCACCGCCCGCCACGCGGACGAGCCGTTCGAGGGCTTTTCCGAGCGCTTCGCGCAGCACCTCCGCTACGAGGCCAAGCTCATCCTGTCCACCGGTACCATCTACGGGGCCGACGCCGAAGGCTTCGAACGCCTGAACATCGCCTGTCCCAGAAAGACGCTGCTGGAAGGCCTGGAGCGCCTCCGGCACGGATTCCTGACTTATTGAAAACAAAAAACGGCTGACCTGGCGGTCAGCCGTTTTCCGTTTTCAGCCTTTCTTAGAACTGATAGTTCATGCCAATGCCGATCCAAGGGTCGGCGTTCATCGGCGTGTAGAAGCAGTGCGCGTACTCGGCGGAGACGATGAAGTTCTGGTTCATCGCGATCTTGAGGCCGATACCGCCGCTGTACACGAAGTCCTTCACGCGGGCGGCGTCGTAGATCTTGCCGTCATAGCCGGCGCCATGGACCTTGTTGAAGCGCTCGAGCGTCGCGGCATTCTTGGGATCCCCCTCCAGATACTTGCGGTAAGCGGTGAAATCGAAATCCTTCAGATCTTCGTCGTAGATGGTTCCCGGCAGGAATTTCGTGCGATAGGGCTTGGTGATGACACCGGCGTCGAAGAACGGATTCACGGCGATATAGAAGTACTGGTTGAACAGCTTGAAGTTCACCAGTTTCACGCGCAGTTCCGTGTTCGCCCAGGCGAAGCCCTCGGTGAGGATGCGGTTCTCCCGCAGGCCACGGATGGTGCCGCTGGAGCCGAAACCCTCGGAAATCATGTTGCGCTGGACCAGCAGCGGAATGTTCTGGATCATGTAGAACGGCGTCTCGCCGGCGATGGTCTGCTGCCAGGCCAGGCGGTAGGCGAACACCGGGTCTCCGGCGGGAATGTGGATGGGAATGTCGATGTAATGACGGAAATAGGCGCAGGCCTTCAGGTAGCGATGCTCCAGGACGTTGCCGTTCAGGTAGGCTTCCGCCCAGATGCCGCGGTTCGGCGCCGCCTCGATGTCACGGGTATCGAACACCAGACCGGCATTCAGCTCGAGGGCGTTGCCGCCTTTCTTCTCGGCTTCCGTAATGGCGCCCAGCGCAATATACGTGTCATAGAGCGTCAGGTCAGTCTTATAGTACTCCTTGGCATCTCCAGTACCCTTGACGCCGTTGTCCTTCATGTCACCGAGTTTCCAGCGCCAGAAGTTGACACCGGCGGCCCAGTTCAGATTGTCGGTGATGCGGCCCTGGAAATTGGCCAGGAGGCGGAGCATGTCACGGCTCATGCCGTAGTAGTTCAGGTGATTGCCCGCGCCGGTGTGGCGGTTGGACCACAGGTCGTAATCCTGCACGGACGCCGGACCGTTGAAGCCCCAGAAGCTGTACAACGGGTCGTTCATGTAGGTCACGGAGGCGTTCACGCGCATGTTGGGAATCAGGTACTTGGAGTCATAGGCCAGGTACAGGCGCATGCGGTGGCTGTGTGTGAAATAGGAGGCTTCCCAGCTGATCTTGTGGAGCGGATCCGGATAGGTGGAGCCGTCGCCGTAATAATAAACGTCGCCGAAAGCGCCGGCCTGGAAACCGTTGTCCGTGGACCAGGTGGCGGTCGGAAGGAGGCCGAAGCTCCAGCCGGTCTTCATCTCCTTCTCTTCTTCTTGGGCGGAGAGAGTAAGCATCGCGCCTGCGGCGAGCAGGGCGAGGACAGTCAGGAATAATTTCTTCATATTTATCATCGTTTAAGTCGATTCTGCAGGCAAATATAACAATTCTTTTGTTATATCCATAAAATTGTAAGCATCAGGGCTTTCGGCTGTCGATCCAGACCCAGAGCCGGTACATCAGCCAGCCCCAGCCCAGGAACAGGACGATATGGACCCAGAGCGGGACCTCCGTCCGGTAGGCGTCGTCCCGGACCACGGACTCAAAACCAGGGATGTCGGCATAATAGTAGGCCCCGGCGCCGAAGTCGTAGTCCGGCGAGAGGCCCAGCCGGCAGGCCATGATCCAGCCGGCGCAACCGAGGACGGCCACGACCGTGAGGATCGTGACCGCCCGGAAAATGCGTTTGCGCCGCTTGGGATTCATTATTTATACAGGTCCAGGACCGGGACGTCGAACAGGACGCCGGACAGGAGCAGCCACACCGCAAAGAAGGTCAGGGCGATGTTGAACACCTGGCCCACGATGTACAGCCAGAGCACCTTGCCGCCCTGCATCTGCTTCGCGATCTCGCGGAAGTTTGTGTCCAGGCCGATGGAGGTGAACGCCAGCACGAAGCACCAGTTCTTGTACTGGTCCAATACGCCGTTGATGGCCTTCACGCTGTCGGAGCCGGCCAGCGGCTGGATGAGGAAGGAGGCCACGAGGGAAGCCACGAAGAAGCCGATGATAAACTTCGGGAAGCGGTTCCAGATTTCGCCGGCGCCCACCTTCTTGCCTTCGGTCTTGTCCACGCGGGTGGCGAAGAACAGGGCCACGAAGAAGGCGATGAAGCCGATGAGGATATTCTGGATGCTCTTCACCAGGACCGCGGCCTGCTCGGCTTCGGCGCCCAGGGCGTTACCCGCGAGGACCACCGCGCCGGTGGAGTCGACGGTACCGCCGATGAGCGCGCCGCCCATCAGTTGGTTCATGCCGACGGCCTTGATGATCATGGGTTCGAACACCATCATCAGGATGGTGAAGATAATGGAGATGGAAATGGCGATGCCCAGGTCGTTCTTCTTGGCGCCGGCGGCCGCACCCGTGGCGATAGCCGCGGAGGTGCCGCAGACGGACGTCGCGGCCGCGAGGGTGATCACGAGCGGCTTGTTGCCGATCTTGAGGACCTTCGTGCCGAACCACCACATGAACAGGATGACGATCGGGGTGACGATCCACGCGATGCCCAGGCCGTACAGGCCGAACTTGGCGATGTTGCTGAACAGCACGGAGAAGCCCATGATCACCAGGCCGGTCTTGATGTAGAACTCGGTGCGGATAGCAGGCTTCAGCCACTGGGGAACACCCACGGTGTTGGAGATCAGGAGGCCCACGATGAGCGCCCAGAAGGCCCACTCCAGGTAGCGGTTCAGGGTGAATTCAGCGCTGATGAGGCGCACGAGGACGGACAGGACGAACAGGACGAGGAAAGCGGGGATGTATTCCTTGATCTTACCGCCCTGCAGCTTGACGCCGAGGGTGAACAGGACGCCCAGCACCAGGAAGGTGCGGAGAAGTTTCACCCAGAAAGCGCCATTGAGCTGCGCCAGGAGGGATTTCTTTTCAGCGACATTCTCCCACAGATGCCAGGTGGAGAACTTGGCGGCCGCAAAGTCAAAGGCGCCGGTGAGCACCGCGATGCACGCGATGGCGATGACGGCGAAGCCGATCCAGACGGCCAGCCAGTCTTCCTTTTTCCAAAGGTTGGAGAGGTTCGTTTTCATATCGATAAAGGTTTTAGAACAATCCATTCACTTGCCGGACGATTTCCTCGGCGGGGAGGTCCGGGGAGAGCACCAGGTCGGGTTCCTTGAGGACGAATCCCTTGGACATCGCCCCGAGGACGCCGCCGCCGGTGCAGTTGAGCATGACATACTCGTCCTTGCCCACGGTGCCGTCCTCCACGGCTTTCGCCAGGGCGGTCACGGCGACGCAGGCCGCCGGCAGGAGGTCGTACCCCTCCCGGTTGCGGAACTGGAGCATCCAGTGGACGATCTCGTTGTTGGTCGCGGTATAGAAGTCGCCGCCGCTGGCCTTCAGCGTGTCAAACAGGCCTCCGGCGAGGCTGTACGGCGGTTTCCGGTTGGAAAGGACGCTCGCGAGGACCACCTCGGCCTCGTGCCGGCCCTTTTCGGGATCCAGGTCCACCAAGGCGCGGGAACCGGCCTTCCAGGAGTCGTACATCAGCGTGAACGGCTCGTTCTGGGCGACGTACACCCGCATCTTGTTTTCCCCGAAGCGGCCGTCTTCGCCCAGGCGGCAGGCGTTCTCCCAGGCGGCGATGGCGCCGGTGCCGGAGCCCACGGCCTGGAAATAGGCGTCGGGAATCCGTCCCATCTGCTCCACGCAGCTCAGCAGGGTGGTGCCCATGCCGTCGCGCCGGGCGACGTTCTTCGCGCCGCCTTCCAGCATGTAGCGCGGGTCGGAGGCCAGTTTCTCGCCCAGGGTGATGGCGTCGTAGTAGTCGCATCCGTGCGGAGCCGCCACGAGCTTCACGCAGGGGTGGAGCTTCCGGCGGAACCACAGGTCGTGCAGGTTGTCCTCGGGGACGCAGATGACGATAGGGATGCGGTTGTCGGAGCACACCTGCGCGAAGGCCCGGGCGGTGTTGCCGGCGGACTGGACGATGAGAATCCGCTTCTCGCGGGCGTCCATCCGCGCAAGCACGGAATAGGCCTCCGTCTCCTTGAACGAACAGGTGCGCATCTTCGCGCCGATGCGGGGGTTCCAGCCGGAGAACGTGATGTAAAGATTCTCCAGGCCCAGGTACCGGGCCAGTCCCTTGGACTTGTAGGTCACAGGGGCGCAGGACTTGCGGAGCGTGCGCTTGATGGGCATCCAGTCGGCATAGCGGTAGATGCCGTCCAGGTCGTCCCGCGGGGTGAACCGCTTGTTCTCATAGACGGCCCGCACAAGGGAGGGGCTTCCGCCTTCGGGGTCGCCCATCGTCCAGCCTGCGTCGTCGAAGACGCGGCCGGTAGCGACATTCATCAATCGATAGGAGGTCGGTTTGAAGCTCATACAGGTTTCAGTTTACGGGCGAGCTTGGCGCAGAGGCCCGGGAAGAAGCGTTTGACATAGACCATGAGCAGTTCCTTGCTGCCCACGAGCACCTCGCGGCGACCCTGCCGGATCGCTTTCACGATCTTTTGGGAGGCCTTCTCGACGGTGATGCCGCCGGCCTGGCCGGGGTCCATCTTGCCGTGGGGCTTCCCGCCCTTGTCCAGGGCGCGGAGGGAGATGTTCGTGCGGACGCGGCCCGGGCAGACGATCGTCACCCGGATGCCCCGGTCGTAGGATTCCGCCTGCAGGGTCTCGAAGAACCCGTACAAGGCGGCCTTGGCGGAACAGTAGCCGCAGCGGAGACGGAAGCCGAAGCGGCCGGCGATGGAGGTCGTGACACCGATATGGCCGCCGCCCTGCGCCACCATCCGCGGCAGGAGTTCCTTCGCGATGCCGGCCGGGGCGAAATAGTCAATCTCCATCAGCAAACGGAGCATATCCATGGAGGTATCCTCCACGGAGGTGCGCTGGCTGATGCCGGCGTTCAGATAGACGGTGGTAAGGCCGCCGAAGGCCTCCCAGGCCGCTTGGACCAGGGCCGGGATACCTTCAGGCTTGCTGAGATCGTATGGAAGGACGGCCACGTCGGGAGCGCCTTTCTCCCGGCACTTGGCGGCCACCGGCTCGAGTTCCTCGGCGGTGGGGGCCGTTATCACGAGGCGCGCCCCGCCTTCGGCCCACCGGTAGGCACACGCCTCCCCTATTCCGGAGGAAGCGCCTGTAATCCAGACGGTCTCCATCTACTTGTACAGGGAGATGTCCGGAATGGGTTTGTCGTATTCGCCGCGGTCCAGCCGTTCCTTGATGTCCTTGAAAGCGGCCAGGGTGTATTCGACGTCCTCCATGGAATGGGCCGCCGTCGGAATGATGCGGAAGATGACCATGCCCAGCGGAATGACCGGGTAGATGACCACCGAGCAGAAGATGCGGTAGTTCTGCCGCAGGTCCACCACGATGTTCGTCGCCTGCTCCAGGCCGGCTTTCACATGGACCGGGGTCACGCAGGCCTCGGCCGGGCCGATGTCGAAGCCCATCTCCCGGAAGCCTTCCTGCAGGCGGCGGGTCACCTTCCACAGGTGCGCGCGGCGCTCGTCGCCTTCGGGGCTGTCGATGATCTCGAGGCGCTTGATACAGCCTTCCACGATGGGCATCGGGAGGGACTTCGCATAGATTTGGGAGCGCATGTTATAGCGCAGGTAATCGATGATATCCTTGTCGGAAGCCACGAAACCGCCGATGGTGGCCATGGACTTCGCATAGGCGCCGATGTACAGGTCCACCCCGTCCATCACCCCGAAGTGCTCGGAGGTGCCGCGGCCGTGGGGGCCCATCACGCCGAAACCGTGGGCATCGTCAATCATGAAGCGGAAATTGTACTTCTGCTTCAGGGCCACGATCTGGTCCAGGATGCCCAGGGCGCCGGTCATGCCGAACACGCCCTCGGTGATCACGAGGATGCCGCCGCCGCTTTCCTCGGCCACCTTGGTGGCGCGGGCGAGGACGCGGTCGCAGTCCTTCGCATCGTTGTGGCGGAACTTGAACTTGTCGCCGATATGGAGGCGGATGCCGTCCAGCAGGCAGGCGTGGCACTCGGCGTCATAGACAATGACGTCGTGCCGGCCCACCAGGGAGTCGATCGTGGAGAAAATGCCCTGGTAGCCGAAGTTGAACAGGAAGGCGGCCTCCTTCTTCTCGAAGTCGGCGAGCATCCGCTCGAATTTCTCGTGAAGGGCCGTCTGGCCGGTCATCATGCGGCTGCCCATCGGGTAGGCCATGCCCCAGCGGGCGGCAGCCTCACCGTCGACCTTGCGGATCTCGGGATGGTTCGCCAGGCCCAGGTAGTTGTTCAGGCTCCAGCACAGGACTTCCTTCCCGGCGAAACGCATGTGGGGGCCGAGTTCACCCTCGAGCTTGGGGAACGCGAAATAACCGTCAGCCTTGTCACGGTACTGGCCGATGGGGCCGCCGGTGGAGCGGCGTATCTTCTCAAAAATGTCTGTCTGCATGATCGTTGATTGGTTTATGTTTCAGTTTACAGTCTATTTCACTTTTTCGCGGGACACGAGTCCCATCGCGCGGAACAGGAACTTGGGCAGCGGTTTCCGCGGGTCCCGCTTCTTCATGTCGATGTACCAGCCCAGCTTCTTCACCACGGGGACCTTGTGCGTCTCCACGAATTCGATCAGGGTGCCATCCGGATCCTCGATGTAGGTGAAATGGCCGGAGGCGTCACCCATGTCGAAGGTGATTCCGCCGGGGCAGCTGTCCACGGTAAAGGGATGGCCCTTTTCCGCACAGAACCTCTCCAGCTCCCGCATCCCGGTGACGTCGTAGCAGATCTGGATGAAGCCCGGATCGCCCCAATAGCGGCCTTCGTAGATCTTCCGCGGGGTGCGGTCCAGTGCCTGGACCAGTTCGATGCAGTCCGGGCCCATCAGGGCGGAGAAAGCCCCCTGGCGGGGCTTCGAAGGAGCCATCAGGACACGGCGGTACCTTTCGCCGGCGCCCGGCAGGAGCGACCAGTCGGAGAAAACACCGGTCTCGTCATATTTCACGGTATCGTAACCGAGGATTTCCCGGTAGAAGGCGATGGACTTGTCCATGTCGGTCACACCCACGACGGTGCCGGCCATGCCGCCGGTCAGTTTGCCTTCGTCGATGTAGATGTAATCCGTTTGGACCAGTTGGAAGCAGTTGCCGTAGAGGTCCTTGACATAGAAGCAGGGGGTTCCGTCGGGAAGTGCGCTCACGTCGGAGACGGCGTCCCATTGGGCTTTGAGGGCCTTCTGGCAGGCGGGAATGTCGCGGCAGTTGAGCTTGGCGGCGAAGACACCGAGGTCGCCGACGGCGATGTCGAAACCGACCGGCTGCGGCTTCCGCTCGGAGTACTGCCAGATTTCGAATCCGCCGCCGCCCTGCAGGTTCACGGCGATGCAGGCGTGGCGTTTCTGCGGCTGGTTGCCCGTGTAGGGCAGCATCCTTTCCGCAACGGTGTCATCCTCCAGGATCTTGACGTCGGTCCCGAACATCCGGATGAACCAGTTCCACGATTCTCTGAAGTTTTCCGTACCGACTCCAACTTGCTGGATGCCGGAGATGTTGAATCCGTACTTGGGTTGCATACGTGTAAAAGCGATTACGCAAAGATAACATAATTTTTGTTTATATTTGTATGAGAAATAAACCTGAACCGATATGCGTCGCATTCGACTGTGGGCCCTTCTGGCCCTTTCCGCCGCTTTCGTGGCGGCCTGCGCCCCCAAGGGGGCCGAAACCCTGGATCCGGCTTTCGCCAACTACGTCAAAGCTTATACGGGCGGCGTGGTGAACGACGGAACCGCCATCCGGATCGAGCTCGCCACGCCTGTTCCCATGGACAAGCAGACCGACGGCCTGTTCTCCTTCAAGCCCGTCCTCAAGGGCTCCGAGCGCTGGCTGAGCCCAACCGTCGTCGAGTTCGTACCGGACGAATGGAAGAGCGGTACCGTGTATGAAGGATCCTTCCAGGTGGGCAAGGTCCTGCCCGTACAGGAGGCCCAGTGCCAGGTGTTCCCCTTCCGGGTCCAGGCGGCGCCCCATGCGGCGGCCCTCGCCCTGGACGGCGTCACCATCCGGGACGGTGCGCGGCTGCAGGGCACCATCTCCCTGAGCGTCCCCGCAGCGAAGGATGACATCACCCTGACCGTGGATCCGGCCGCCCCCGTGACGATAGCCGGCGAAGGGACGCAGTATCATTTCGAGGCGGGTCCCTTCGAGCGTTCCACCGCCGATACCCCCGTCACGATCACCCTGAAAGTCAAAGACTTCGACAAGGAAGTCTCCCGCAAGACCTACATTCCCGCCTCGGGCGGCTTCAAGGTCATCGACACCCGCGTCCTCCGCGGCCAGAATCCTTGCGTGGAGGTCCGCTTCAGCGAGCCCCTCTCGCCCACCGCATCCCGCGAAGGCCTGATCGAACTCGCCGGCGCCCGGCGGCAGGCCATCGACATCCAGGACAACATCGCCCGGGTGTACTTCGATGCCGATCCCCGCGAGGACCTCGCGTTGACGGTCCACCAAGGCGTGCAGAGCGCCGATGGGAAGACCCTCGCCGAAGGCTTCCGCATGGACCTGCCCTCCACGGATCCCGCCCCGGCCGTAAGCATTCCCATTGACGGGACCATCCTGCCCGACGACAGCCAGCTCGTCCTCCCCTTCCGCGCCGTGAACCTGAGCGCGGTAGACCTCCGCGTCATCAAGATCTATGAGGACAACGTGCTCCTGTTCCTGCAGGAGAACAGCCTGGCGGGCAATTCCGAACTCCGCCGCGTAGGCCGCGTCGTGTACAGCCGACAGATTCCCCTGACGGACGACGGTGTCCGCGACCCGCATGCGTGGAATGACTACAGCGTGGACCTCTCCGGCCTGTTCAAGCAGGAGCCGGGCGCCATTTACCGAATCACCCTTTCCTTCCGCCAGGAGTATTCCCTGTACGGCGGGAAGAAGGCCCCGTCCATGCTGCCGGTCCAGAGCGGCAAGCCTTCGCCGGAACAGGAAGCGGTCTGGGATGTCCAGAACACCTACTGGTGGGACAACTACATGGACTGGGAACAGTACGACTGGGAAGACCGCAACAATCCCGAGACCCCGTCCTACTACATGGTTGACGACCGGTTCCCGTCCATCAACCTCCTTTCCTCCAACCTCGGTCTCCTCGCCCAGTATGCCGACGGCAACACCCTGTGGGTCGCCGCGACGGGCTTGGGCGATGCCAAGCCCGCATCCGGCGTAGACCTGGAAGTCTATGATTTCCAGCTCCAACGCATCGGCAAGGGCCATACCGACGGCAAGGGCCTCGCGCAGATGGACCTGCCCCGCAAGCCCTTCATCCTCCTGGGCCGCAAGGGCAAGACCACGGGATACCTCCGTCTCGCAGATGGCTACGAGAAGTCGATGAGCCGCTTCGACGTGGGCGGCCAGACCCTTTCCAAGGGCCTCAAGGGCTTTATCTACGGGGAACGCGGCGTCTGGCGCCCGGGCGACACCCTGCACGTGACCATGATCCTCGCCGACAAGGCCGAGCGCCTGCCGGAAAGCCACCCGGCCACCCTGGAACTCTACACCCCGGAAGGCCAGTTCTACACCCGGATGGTCTCCACCGGACAGGACGGTTTCTACACCTTCCCCATCGCCACCTCCTCGGACGATCCCACCGGCTGGTGGAACGCCTACGTGAAGGTGGGCGGCTCCGCCTTCCACAAGAGCCTCCATATCGAGACTGTCAAGCCCAACCGGCTGAAGGTCAATCTGGAACTGCCCGGCGACATCCTGCAGGGCGGCGCCCGGAACACGGCCCGCGTGACCTCTTCCTGGCTCACCGGCGTCCCGGCTTCCGGCCTCCGCGCCTCCGCCACGATGACCCTGAGCAAGGCTCCCGCCACGTTCAAGGGCTTTGACGGCTACACCTTCCGCAATCCCGCTTCTTCGTTCGAGAACAGCGAGTATTCGCTCTTTGAAACCACCCTCGACGGCAACGGCTTCGCCGAGACGGCCTTCAATCTGCCGGCGGCGAAGGACGCACCGGGTCTGCTCCAGGCCTTCATCGTCACCTCCGTCCTGGAAAGCGGCGGTGACGAGAGTTTCACCACCCAGACTGTACCCTATTCCCCGTTCCCGGCTTACGTGGGCGTGAAACTGCCCGAAGGTGAACTGGAAACGGACAAGGACAACCCGGTCCAGGTGGCCGTAGTGGACGCCACCGGCGCCCGGCTCGCCGGCCGCGAGCTGGAATACCGCGTATTCAAGACCGAATGGAGCTGGTGGTGGGACAATAACCCGGATGAACTCGCCGGCTACGTGAACGGGCGGAACGCGAAACCCGTCGCCTCCGGCAAGCTCACTTCCGGCGCGCAGGACGTCACCTTCAACCTCCGCGCCGCCGAGGCCGACTGGGGCCGCTATCTGGTCGTCGTGCGCGACGTCGCGGGCGGCCATATCGCCGGCAAGACCGTGGTCATCGACTGGCCCGCCTACAAGGGCCGTTCCGGACGCGAGGATCCGAGCGCCCTGTCCATGCTCACCTTCTCCGCCGACAAGGAAAGCTACCGCGCCGGCGAGAAGGCCAAGATCTACATTCCGGCAGCCCAGGGCGGTCAGGCCCTTGTCAGCCTGGAGAACGCCGCCGGCGTGATCGCCCGTGAATGGGTGGCCACGGACGCGTCCAAGGACACGCCCTATACCTTCACCGTCACCCCGGAGATGGCGCCGAACTTCTATGTCCACATCACCCTGGTCCGGCCGTATGAGGCTTCTGAAGGCGGCCAGCCGCTGCGCCTGTACGGCGTGAAGCGCCTGCTGGTGGAGAATCCCGCCTCGCACCTGGAACCGGTGGTCAAGGTGGCCGACACCGTGGCCCCGGAAGAAGCCTTCACCATCCAGGTGTCCGAGAAGTCCGGAAAGCCCATGACCTATACCCTCGCCATCGTGGACGAGGGCCTGCTGGACCTGACGGCCTTCAAGACCCCGTCCCCGTGGGATGCGATGTACCAGACCGAGGCCCTGGGCGTGAAGACCTGGGACCTGTACGACGAGGTGATCGGCGCATATGCCGGACGCTTCAGCCCGATGCTGTCCATCGGCGGTGACCAAGAGAACATCCGCGCGGCCCGCAAGGACAACCGCTTCAACCCGGTGGTGAAGTTCCTGGGACCCTTCACCCTCCAGAAGGGTGCGGGCAAACATGAAGTCAAGCTCCCGATGTACGTGGGCAGCCTCCGCGTGATGGTGGTTGCCGGCCACGACGGGGCCTACGGCAACGCCGCGACGACCGTGACGGTCAAGTCCCCGCTCATGGTCCTTGCGACCCTCCCGAGACAGATTGCTTCCGGGGAGAAAGTCACCCTGCCGGTCAACGTGTTCGCCCTGGACGACAAGGTCAAGGACGTCAAGGTCACCGTCAAGGCCGAGGGCGCCCTCCAGGCCGACGGTGCCACGACCGAGACGACCCACTTCGACCAGGCGGGCGACAACGTAGTCCGCTTTGCCCTCAGGAGCAACGGGGAAGGTTCCGCAAAGGTGACCGTTACGGCCGAAGGCGGTTCCCGCAAGACCTCCGAGACCATCGACATCCAGGTTGTCAACCCGAATCCGGAGACGGTGACGGTCCGCCAGGCGAAACTGGCGGCCGGGGAATCCGCTTCCTTCGATGCCGAAGGCAATTCCACCCTTGCACTGGCTTCCTTCCCCGCCGTCGACGCGGCCGGTCTGTTCCGGACGATGAAGAACTATCCGTACAGCTGCTCCGAGCAGCTCTCGTCCAAGGGCCTGACGATGCTGCACCTGCTGCCGCAACTCTCCGAAGCCGATTCCGAGGAAGCGCGCGAGCTGATCCCGGGCATTATCCATCAGCTGTATGCCCGCCAGCGGAGCGACGGCGGCTTCGCCTACTGGAGCGGCGGCAACGCCTCCGACACCTGGGCCAGTTCCATGGCCGGCCAGTTCCTCGCCGAGGCGGCCGCGGCCGGATTCGAGGTCCAGAAGGACGTCCTCACGAACTGGCAACGTTTCCAGACCAATCTGAGCCAGGCCTACCGCCTCGCGGGCAACGCTGTATTCAACCAGCTGGACGAGTGCTACCGGCTGTATACCCTCGCCGTCGCGGGCGCTCCCGCCAACGCGGCGATGAACCGCCTGAAGGAATCCGGCAAGTTGGAAGGCCGCGCCGAATGGATGCTCGCCGCCGCCTATGCCGTGAGCGGCAAGGTGAAGACAGCCCAGGAGATCGTGGCCAAGGGCGTTGCATCCACGGGTGAATACGGCTACGCCGACTTCACTTACGGCTCCTCGCTGCGCGACAAAGCGGTCGTCCTCCAGGTCCATGCCCTTTCCGATGACCTCGCGCAGGCCCTCCCGACCGCCCTCGAAGTGGCCGAGCATATCAACAACGGATCCTACTCCACCCAGGAAGCGGCCTTCGCCGCCATGGCCATGGACCGCCTCTTCGCGAAGGTCGGTTCCCAGTCCATCAAGGCCCAGGTCGGCGGAAAGGATGTCGTGTCGGCGAAGTCCGTCTATGCGCAGCCGGTATCCGGCCGCATCACGGCGAAGAACACCGGCGACGGCACGCTGTACGTGACGCTGACGTCCATTGCCCGCACGCCCGCAGGCGTGACGGTTCCGGCCGAAGCGCACGGCCTGCAGATTTCCGTCGTTTATCAGGATGCTTCCGGCAAGGCCTTGAAGGCCACCTCCATCCCGCAGGGCACGGAGTTCAAGGCTCTGGTGAAAGTGACCAACCCGACCACGGCCGACTACCGCTCCCTGGCCCTCAGCGAGCGCGTCCCGTCCGGTTGGGAGATCCTCAACGACCGGCTGCGCATGGGTGATGCCAGTGAAGGCGCCGCGGATTACCGCGACATCCGCGACGACCGCTGCGACTGGTTCTTCGACCTGCCGCACGGCGCGTCCAAGACCTTCACCCTGAAACTCCGCGCCGCCTACGAGGGATCGTACACCCTGCCGGCCATCACCTGCTCGGCAATGTACAACCCGCAGGTCTCCGCCAACACGGAGTCCCAGACGACGGCCGTCACCCGATGAGCCGCCGCAAGGCTGCATTCCTGATTCTTTTCGAGGTCCTTCTGGCAGGCTGGTTATGCTGCCTGCCGAAGGACCTTTTCCAAGGTACGTCCTATGCGACGGTCGTCACCGACCGGAACGGGGAACTGCTGGGCGCCCGCATCGCGGGGGACCAGCAGTGGCGTTTCCCGCCGTGTGACACCGTGCCCGAACGGTTCGCCACGGCGCTCGTCCAATTCGAAGACCGGCATTTCCGGTGGCATCCGGGCGTGAACCCGGTGTCGCTGCTCCGTGCCGCCGCGGATAACCTGCGCGCCGGACACGTCGTGAGCGGCGGCAGTACGCTGACCATGCAGGTAATCCGCCTGTCCCGGAACCGGGAGCGGACAATAGGGCAGAAGATGGTGGAAGCCCTCCTGGCCACCCGGCTGGAATTCCGCTGCTCCAAGGATGAGATCCTGGCCCTGTACGCGTCCCATGCTCCGTTCGGAGGCAATGTGGTGGGGCTGGAAGCGGCGGCCTGGCGCTACTTCGGGCGCCCCGCCACAGAGCTTTCCTGGGCCGAATCCGCCACCCTCGCCGTCCTGCCCAACGCGCCGGCCTCCATTCATCCCGGCAAGGCCCGGGACCAGCTGCTGGCCAAGCGGAACCGCCTGCTGGAGCGGCTGCACCGGCGCGGATACCTCGATGCATCGACCTTGGAGACGGCACTGGCTGAACCGCTGCCGGATGCACCCTATCCCCTGCCCAACCTGGCCCGCCACCTGGTGGAGGCGCAGCCCCGCGGAGAGGAGACACGCACCGGCATTGACATTTCCCTCCAGCGGCAGGTCGAGGATGCGGCCACCCGGTGGTCCGATGAGTTGGCCCTTACCGGGACGGCGGACCTGGCGGCGGTGATTTTGGACATCCGCAGCGGTGAGACGATCGCCTATGTGGGAAATGCTTCGCCCCTTCGCACGCGCCACGGTTCCGAGGTAGACATTGCGGCGTCACCGCGCAGCACGGGCAGCATTTTGAAACCGTTCCTGTACTGCGCCGCCCTGCAGGATGGGACCATTCTGCCCCGGACGCTGCTGCGGGACACGCCGGTGAACCTGAACGGGTTCACGCCGCAGAACTTTGATTTGCAGTTCCACGGCGCGGTTCCGGCGGCCGAGGCGTTGGCCCGGTCACTGAACGTGCCCGCCGTGCACCTGCTGCGCGCCTACGGCCCAGCGCGCTTCCTGCAAGTCCTGCGGGATGCCGGCCTGACCACCCTGCCCCGGGACGCCTCTTACTATGGGCTTTCGCTCATCCTGGGCGGCGGCGAGGGCACGCTGGCCGATATTACCCGCGCCTATGCCGGCATGGTGCGAAGCTACGACGGGCTGCCGACGGATTCCCCGTTCCGGGATCGCCTCGCCCTCTGGTACACCTTCGAAGCCCTGAAGGAAGTCAACCGGCCTGATGAGATTGACTGGAAACTGATTCGTTCCGTGCGGAAAGCCGCCTGGAAAACCGGAACAAGCTACGGTTCCCGGGACGCCTGGGCCGTGGGCGTGACGCCGGATTACGCCGTGGGCGTATGGTGCGGCAACGCCGACGGACACGGCGTGGCGGGGATGACCGGCGCAAAGACCGCCGGCCCCGTCCTGTTCGACCTGCTGAACCTCCTGCCTCCCACGGCCGATTGGTTCGAAGAACCCCTGGACGGCGGCGTCTGGCTGGATGTCTGCAAGGAATCCGGCATGCTGCGCAGCCAGGACTGCCCGGATTACGAGCGGGTCCTGCTCCCGGCGCTGGGGCAGGAAAGCGAAGTGTGTCCGTACCACAAGGACGGCACCTTCCGGCTGCCGCCCGCCATGGAGTGGTACTACAAAGCCTATCATCCTGAATATGAGGTCCGCCCCGTCACCCGGGACATCGCCCGCATGGAGTTCCTCTATCCTGAGCCCGGGAGCGTCCTCACCCTGCCCCGCCAGCTGGACGGCAGCGAGGGCGGCGCCGTCTTCCAGGCCGTCCACCGCGACCCGGCCGCCACCCTCTACTGGCACCTGGACGAATCCTACCTCGGTGAAACCCACCTCATCCACCAGATGCGCCTCTCCCCCGCCCCCGGAAAACACACCGTCACCGTGGTGGACGGTGACGGCAATAGTGTTTCGGTCGGATTTACGGTGAAGTGACGCTATTCCACCGCGAGGACGCCGTGGAAGGCGTCGTTGGCGCGGTAATGGGGGGCGTAGAGGGATTCGACGGTGATGACCGGGGCGGTGAAGGTGCCGGCCTGGGTGACGAAGAATTCCTCGGAGAGGGTGGTGTTCTCCTCCGGGAAGGAGTCGAAGTAGTATTCGGTGCGGTCCGCCTTCACGTTGCGGTAGCCCTGCGGGGTGAAGGTGAGGCGGCGGGGGCTGAACCAGCCCCAACCCGTATGGCCGGAAAGCTGCTGCACCGGCCTCAGGGTAGCCTCGCGGAACGCGTCGACCTTCACGAAACTACGGTTCTCCTGGTTCCAGATATGGTATTCGGCGATGATCTTGTCACCCACCGCGACCGGGGTGCCGGGTGCGATTTCCTCGCGGACGGTCACCTGGTCGTTCTTGTCGGTGGTTCGGTCGTCATAGACCTTCTCAACGGTCTTCTCGCGGAAGAACTTGCGGGCAATGGTGAAGCCGTTGCCGGCGGCCTTGATGTCGGCGAAAGGCTTGTCGTACGTGGCGGAGTAGGACAGGATGGAAGTGGCGAGAACCGCGTCAGAACCGTCCAGGATGGCAGTGATCGCCTCTACGAAGGCCGGGCTCTCATCCCACTTCTGCGTCTCCTTCTGGAGCATCAGCCACAGGCGGATGCCGTCGGAGATCTCCGGCGCATACGGGTCCATCAGGCCGCACAGGAGGGCGTGCGCATCGGCCTCGGTCTCGAGGAGGCCGCGCCAAGGCATCACGGCGTTCGGGTAGTACCAGCCGCCGTCACGGTGCTCCACGGCGTATTCCTTCAGGGAGGCGATGTCGGCCTTCAGGGAGGATTCCATCTTGGACTTCGCAGCGACCTTCACGCCCCAGGCCTTCGCCAGGGCGATACCGTCGGAGGAGGCGGAGAGGTTGAGCAGGGTCTGCACGCGGCGGGCCTTGGCCATGATCTGGCCCTGCAGGCCGCGGCCGTCCTTCGCGGAAGGAACGAGATAGCCCTTCACGTACTTCTGGAACTCCTCGAACCGCTTCTTGCCTTCCTTCGTCACCGGCTTCACCTCGAACGGGACCGTCGGGTAGAGGGAGCGGACGAACAGGTACTGGGCGTCGGACAGGTAGCCGCGCCAGTACGGAAGTTCCGTCGCGAAATGCCTGGTGTCCAGGAATTTGACGGAGGAGGTCAGATCGGGCACCTCAAAGCCGTGGTCGCGCAGCTTCGCAAAGCGCTGCAGCAGCACGGCCGTGATGATCGGCGAGGACTCCATTCCCTCGAACCAGCCGAAGCCACCGTCGTTGTTGCGGCAGGCGAGGACTTTGGAGAGGAGAGATTTCTCGACTTCGCCTTCGGCTCCGCTCGAAATGACAGTTCCCAGCCGACCCGCAATCAACCGGACGTAGTAGGCCTCGGAGACGGAGAGGACGTCCTTTCCTTCCGGGTCGACCTTGGAGGGAATCGCGGCGCGGACGAGGTCCAGGAGGGTGGTTTCGGTCAAGACAGCCTCGGAGGAGGGCACATTGATGAAGCGGGCGCGGAGCTCAGCGAGGAGCGTCTCGCGACTCATGCCGGCCCGGAGGACGGCGGAATGGGCCTCGGTGAGGGTCTGGACGGGTTTCTTGACCGCAACCGGGAGGAAGACGGCGTCGGAGAACTCGTCGGCGGCGAAGACCACCTTGAAGCCGAGGGTTTCGACGGCCGGCACGCGGACCGGGAAGCGGTGGCTTTCCGTGCCGCCGGCCGGGACGGTGACGGCGACGCGCTGGACGCCGATCGGCTCCACGCCTTCATACTCCTTGGACGGATAGGTGTACAGGTACAACCAGCCGGAAACCGGTTTCTCGGAATTCGAGGACACGCTGGCTGCCACCTCATAGGTGTCGCCCACATAGAGGAACTGCGGTTCGACGACCGCCACCTTCACGGGCACGCTCACAACCATTTCCTCGCGGAGGAACGTGTTCCGCATCCCCTTGTCATGGGCATACAGCGCCACATAGTAGGTGGAGAGTTTGTCGGACGTACTGAACGAGAACGAGAGGTTGCCGGCCGCGTCGGATACAAGATGCGGCTGGAAAGTCAATGCGTTCTCGAACTTGGAGCGTACCGTTACTTCGGGCGCGCCCGCCTCGGCCTCGACCGCTTCATCCGCCGAGGACTGCTTCGCCGCCATCGGTGCCTCCGCCAGGACCATCCGGTCCGCCAGGGCGCCGTTGGCAGAACGGGTCGCCTTCATCATCGGCGCTGCACCGTAAGCCACGACCGACTCCTCCGCGACCAGGTCGTCAGCATACGGATCGTCCCCGCTCACCCGGCCGCAGACGGATTCGATGTTCACGTACGGGACGCTGAACTCCCGCAGGGTGACCACCGGCCACCAGTTGCCGGCGATGGCGTCGATGCTCTTGTCATACACTGCCGCGAGGGCCTCTACGCCCGGATCGGTCTTCAGGGTAAAGGTATAGGAAGTGCCCGGGAAGGCCTTGTCCGTGAAGGATTCGAACTTCAGCGGCAGCGCCAGCCGGGTGCGCGTACGGGAGTATTCCTTGTCGAAGGTAATGGCCTCGCCGCGCTTGAAATAGAACACCTGCAGGCGGACGGCATCCGGATACTCGGGCTTGTAATCGAACTCGAGGGTGGTCAGGGAACCTTCCTTTGCCCGGACGCCCTTGAGAACGACTTTCCGGGTTTCCAGCACCTTCCGGGCCTTGCCGAAGAGGGTGACAATCGCGTATTCGGCTCCGTCGGCCGTACCCATCGTCAGCCGGATCTTTTCGCCCATCGGCACATCCTCGGGTCCGGTCAGGAAGAGGCGGCGGACCGGGGCGTCCAGGACCTTCCCCTTCGGGTCCACCTTCAGGATCCAACACTTCGTCTCGTCCTTGGCATCCCGCTCGGAAGCCTTGCCGACGAGGGAATAAAGGCCGTCGGGCAGGCCTTTCAGGTCGATTTCGACAACCTCGCCGGACGCGGCCTTGCCGGAACGGACGACGGTGCTGTCCTCCGCGAAGAGCTCATACTGGACGGGGACGTCGATCTTGTTTCCGTCGCTGTTGTCCACCTCCATCAGCACGCGGGCCACCTCGGCGGTCGCGATGTACTTGGGTGCGGACGGACGCCAGCGACGGCCGATAAACCGGCCGCCCGGCTCGTCCTTCTCTTCCATCGTCACGAACTCGCCCTCGGCGCCGTTCTGCATGGTCAGGGACACGGAAATATAGTCGCTGACATACACGCCGGTGCCGAATTCCTGCATCTCGCCCGTGGCGTCGGTGACGGTGACCTCGGCATTGTACCAGCCGGTGTCCGTCGCCGGGAAAGCGAAGGAGAAGGTGCCGTCGGAAGCGGGTTGGACGTTCGTCTCCAGGACGACGTTGCCCCAGCGCTCCACCTTCACGGCCAGGTTGGCGCCGGTCAGACTGTGGCCGGAGAAGCTCTTGACCTTGCCGCTGATCACGACCTCGTCCCCCTTCAAGTAGAGCTTGTCGTTTTTGTCAAAGGAGAGGGTGAAGGTCGGGAGGACGAACTCGTCCACGCGGAAGGAATCGCCCTCGAGGTACTGCTTGCCGGATTTCACCTGCAACTGGAAATAGCCGTTGCGCTCGCCCTTGGGCAGGGTGAAGGAACCGGACACGGAACCGAACTCGTTCGTCTTCAGTTTCAGGCGGTCAATTTCCTTGTCCTCGCTGTTCAGGAGGATCACTTCCACGGCCTTGCCCGGGACGACGGAGACGCGGTCCACGAGGTTGCCCTGGTACACCACGGCCTTGAACTGCAGGACATCGCCGGGGTTATAGGCCCCACGGTCCTTATAGATATGGCAGAAGGTGCGGTCCGCGCTGTCGTCGCTGTCACCTTGGAAATAGTAAGCGTGCGCGCCCACCTTCCGGCTGGCCCGGAGATCCGTCCCGGAACCGGTCTCGGCCGTCAGGTAATAGTACGTTTCCTTGTGACCGTCAATGGTATCCTGGAACTTCTTGGGGAGCACCGTGAAGCCGTCCAGCCTGACCTGCTCCGAGACCACGGCCTTGTCCCCCTTCCAGAGGATGAGTTTCGCCTTGTCGAGGGGCTTTCCTGAAATATAATCCGTCACATACGCGGCAAAGCCGGCCGCTTCGCGGCGGACGGCCAGGGACAGGGTATGCTGGTTATAGTAGGCGATACCGTTCAGTTTCCCGTTCACGGCTTCCAGCGAGTAGGCGCCGTCACCGAGGGCCGGGAGCGCCACCCGCACGGTGTCATAGACATAAAAACTGCGGGTGGGATTCGTCAGATTCCAGGTCTTGACCATTTTGTCCCCTTCGCGAAGGGTGAGCGTGGCCTTGTCCAGATTCCGGAAGGTGACACATACATTCTTATCCTCCATCCGGACGCCGACGCCCTTTCCGGTCAGGGTTTCGGTCAGGTTCTTGACGGCGGTGCAACCGGCGACGATCTTGGCGTTGTCGCCCTTCTGGGCCTTGCGTTCCTTCTCGTAGGTCAGGCAATCGGCATACAAGGCCTGGTAGGCGGCCGATCCGGCCTTCGCTTCATTCAACGCATTGAACTTGATCCGGAGCAGTTCCTGGCGGGGCCAGAAAGCGACGGCCTGGCCGGCGTACTTCTTCGCGACTTCCTCCAGGGCGGCCTTGCGTTCGTCTTTCCCGTTCGTCCGGTTCGCCACGTAATAGGCCAGATAGCCTTCCTGCGGGGACTTCCCCTCAACCTCGGTCTTCAGGGCCTGATAGATTTCATCCTTTTCCGGATTTTCATAACGGCGGGAGCCGATCAGGTGCCACAGCACATATTCATAGTCCGAGCCCACGAAATCCTTCATCGCGCCGCCCATCAGGCCGCCGATTCCCCGCCACAGGGCCGAGTTTTGCCCCTGGCGGAACGCCTCCGAGCGGTCGCGGACGAAGGCCCAGCGGGCGTCGGAAGAGGTTCCAGCCTGGTCGCTCATCCAAAGGTACGTGACCATGGGCTCGTTGAAGTCCTTCACTTCCTTCTCCAGGTTTTTCCGGAGCTCGTCCCGCTTCTTCCAGTCGCGGCGCTGCACCGACTCCACGTACTTCACAGCGGCGTCATAGAAGTCGGCGGCGAGGCGCTGCCTGGCCGCCTCCGTCTTGATTTTCGTGAGGATTTCCGCCTCTTTCTGGGGACGGTCGGCCTTGTTGGCCTCTTCATACTGTTTCCACAGGGCGGTCAGCACGTGGCCGTCCTTGTCGGGCGCGGGATTGGCGTTCATAAGCGGGGCAATCAGGAAAAGGGCGGCGGCCGCGAGGGCTGCCCGGACATATCGGAACATAATCAAACTATTCTACGGGCAGGATATCTTCAACAACCATACCATGCTAGCGGAACAGCGGCAGGGCCTCCGCGACGACGAAAGCGGAGCCGCCGATGAACACGAGCGGCGGAACGGGCTTCGAGGCGGAAGCGGAGCGGTTCGTCTGCTGGGACAGCGTCTGGGCCAGCTGCAGGGCCATCTGGACAGCCTGGCGGACAGAATCGGCCGCATAGGTGCGGAGCGAAGGTCGCCCTCCCTGGAAGGCCGTATACCGCTTCAGCAGTTCGCCGGCGGGAAGGGCGCGGGCCGTCTGCGGCGCCGTGAAGATGTAGGTGGCATCGGCAGGCATCAGCGGGAGGATGCCATCCAGGTCCTTGTCCGCCATGATGCCATATACGATGATCAGTGAGCTGCAGCGGCCCTCCTCCACATAGCGGCGGAGCTGGGCGAAGTTGTACTGCAGCGCCTGGGGATTGTGGCCGATGTCGCAAATGACGAAGGGCAGCTCGGAAAGCCGCTCCCAGCGGCCGCGGAAGCCGGTCCGGCGGGCAGCGCCGGCAAGGCCGGCCAGCACGCCCTCCGTGTCCGCCAGCGCCTTGAAGCCGGGAATCTGCTTGAGGATATCCACGGCAGCCAGCACCGTGCGCAGGTTCTTTTCCTGGACATCGGCCTGCAGGTCCATCTTCTTGAGGATGTCCTGCCGGCGGTGCCACAGGGATGGCCGCACCTTGTCCGCATACGTGAGCGGGCAAAGCATCCAGGCCTTGTCGTCGAAGACGGGGTCGGTTTCCGGATTGCTCTCGCCGACGAGGGCGGGGACGCCGGGCTTGAAAATGCCCGCCTTCTCCCCCGCGATGGCCTCGAGCGTATTCCCGAGCAACGCGCAGTGGTCCAGACCGATCGTGGTGACAAGGGCCAGTTCCGGGGTAATGACGTTCGTGGAATCCAGCCGGCCGCCGAGGCCCGTCTCAATGACCGCGGCATCCACGCCGCTGTCCGCGAACCACTTGAACGCCAGGCCGGTGGTAATCTCGAAAAAGGACAGACCATGCTCGATGAAATAGGGCTCCCAGGTAGTCAGGAAGTCGAAAACGTAGTCCTTGGGAATCAGGTCGAAAGCGTCGCCCGCGACGATGCGGGCCCTTTCCCGGAAATCCACCAGATGCGGGGACGTGTACAGGCCCGTGCGGAGGCCGACACCGGCGAGGGCCGCTGTCAGGAGGCTCGCGACGGAGCCCTTTCCGTTGGTCCCGGCCACGTGGATGCTCTTGAACGCCCGCTCGGGATGGCCCAGCGCCTCGCAAAAGGCCTCCATCCCCGCCAGGCCCGGCTTGTAGGCCGTGGCGAAATCCGTCTTCTGCACCGAAGGGAACCGCTGGAAGATTTCCTCGAGCAGCGCCCCGTACCGAGACTCCGAAAACTCCATAAACACGCGCTTGTTTTGATTTCAACACAAAAATACCTATTTTTGAGCACAAATAAAAACGCCCAGATGGCCGACAAAGCACCTAACCTTTACGACGCCTACATCATAGACGGGATCCCGCAGGCCCTCACACCCGCCGGACTGCTGCAGGAATGCACGCTTCCGGGCGCGTTGCCGGCCCCGCTGCCGGCCGGCAGCGTGGCGGACGAGACCGTGGACATTTCCCCCACCCCCTTCGACTTCCGCGACGAGGACATCGACGCCTATGCCGAAGCCGTCGCCACCCTGCCCCGTCCCCCGTTCCCCCTGCCTTTCGCGGGCCAGGTCACGCGGGCGCGCATCGCCAAGGCCATGCTGGACGCCATCTGGATGGGCGGTCACTTCCGGCTCGGGGACCTTACTCTGAAGGCCGACTGGCGCTGGAACGACGGTGCCATCGGTAACCAGGCCGCCTTCTACGCCTCCGTCGAGGCGGCGGCCGAATACATCGACCACCTGGGCATCAAACTCAGCGAAGTAAAGGTCGCGGGCGGCGCCTGCAACGTCTGTTTCAAGGCGACCACCACCGCCGAGGAAGAGGCCCCGGACGAAGAGGAAAGCATTATCCGCGAACTGCCGTTCCGCACGTCGAACCCGCGTATTTCCCGGCGTCGCCGCTGCCCGGCCACCATTCAGCCCGAAGCCTCCGACTGGCTCATCTACATTCCCCTGGACTCCTGCGACTACCGCCTGGGCGGGTCCCTCCTCGCCGCCGCGACGGGCGAGAAGCGGAGCACCGCTCCCGAGGTGGGCGACGCCGACTATTTCATCGACGGCTACGAAGTCATCCGGGAACTGGTGGAGGACGGCATCGTCCGCGCCGGCGCCACCGTCCTCGAAGGCGGGCTGATGAACGCCCTCCGGGGCATGGCCGCGGTGAACGGGGCCGACATCTCCGTCGGCGACATCTGCCGCGCCTATGGCGACGAACTCCGGGTCCGCGTCCTGTTCGGGGAAATTCCCGGCGTCATCATCCAGATCGCCGACATCGACTACGACTACGTGGACGCCGAATTCCTGCTCCAGGACATCGCCTATTTCCCGCTCGGCCATCCGGCCGTCGGCACGCCGGGCGTCTCGGTCCTGTCGGGCGGAAGCGGCATCACCGGGATCCTCGAGTCCCTGATGAACTCCCTGGAGGGAGAAGACTGACAACACCGAAACCATGGCCAAGATATTCGTCCTCGACACAAACATCATCCTGCACGACCACCAGGCGATCAAGCGGTTCCAGGAGAACGACCTCGTAATCCCCATCGCCGTGATCGAGGAACTGGACAAGTTCAAGAAGGGCAACGACGCCCTCTCGTACAACGCCCGCGCCTTCATGCGGGACATCAACAAACTCACCGACAAGCGGGAATTCGGCCCCCAGGGCATCTCCCTCGGGAAACGGCTCGGCAGCATCAAGATCGAGCCCAACCACCCCTTCACCCCCGAGTTCGCGGACCTGTTCAAGGACGACACCCAGGACCACCGGATCCTGTCCACGGCCCTGTGGGTGCGGGAGCAGAACCCCGGCCGGTTCGTCGCCCTGGTCACCAAGGACATCAACCTGCGCCTGAAGGCGAAGGCTGTCGGCATGCCCGCGCAGGACTATCAGGCCGGCCGCGTGGACGACGAACACCTGTACGACCTGGAGCGCGAGGTCATGTTTGTGGACGCGGAACCGCAGGTCATCCAGCAGCTTGCCTTCGGGCAGGACAACTGCATCGACTGGAAGGAAGTTTCCCAGAAAGAGCCCAAACCCAACCAGTTGTACAAATTCGACCTGGGCGGTTCCACCATCTGCGGCCGCTATGACGACAAGCGGAACAAGGTCGTGCTCGTACGGACGAAGGAGGCCTACGGCATCCGCCCCCGCAACGACGAGCAGCGCTTCGCGATGGACGCCTGCCTGAATCCCGCCATCCCGCTCGTGTCCCTGACCGGCGGGGCCGGTACGGGCAAGACGCTCATCGCCCTGGCCGCCGCCCTCGAACAGGAGAAGGATTTCGACCAGATCATCCTCAGCCGCCCGACCGTGGTGCTCGGCGGCCAGGACATCGGCTTCCTCCCCGGCGACCAGCGCAGCAAGATGAGCCCCTACGTGCAGCCGCTGATGGACAACCTCGATGTCATCAAGCGGTGCTTCAAGCCCGGCTCCAAGCAGGCACTCAAGATCGAGGCGATGCTCAAGGACGAGAAGCTCCTCATCTCTCCCCTCGCCTACATCCGCGGCCGCTCCCTCGGCAAGGTCTATTTCATTGTGGATGAGGCACAGAACCTCACGCCGCACGAGGTCAAGACCATTATCACCCGCGCCGGCGAAGGCACGAAGATGGTCTTCACGGGCGACATTTTCCAAATCGACCAGCCCTACCTGGACCAATGGTCCAACGGCCTGACGCACCTCGGCGAGAAGATGAACGGACAGCCACTGTTCCAGCATATCTTCCTCCGGAAGGGCGAACGGTCCGAACTCTCCGACATCGCCGCCAAGCTTTTGTAAGGCTCCTCACCCAGTTTTTTTAGCATTTCCGCGGATTTTTTTATAAATTCGCAGGTTAAATTAATGTTTGGCGTTTTCAAGGAAGAAAATCAACTAAATCATAACCAACCATGAAAGAAATCAAAAAGAGAGTCTACCGCTTCGGCGCCAAGAAGGCCGAAGGTGACGGCAAGATGCGTGAGCTGCTCGGCGGCAAGGGTGCGAACCTCGCCGAAATGAACCTCCTCGGGATGCCGGTTCCGGCCGGATTCACCATCACGACCGAGTGCTGCACGGAATATTACCGCCTGGGTGGCGGCTACACGCCCGAACTGCGGGCCGAGGTCGCGGCCGCCCTCGAGGCCACGGAGAAGATCATGGGCAAGAAGTTCGGCGACGCGAAGGATCCCCTCCTCGTGAGCTGCCGCTCCGGCGCCCGTTCCTCCATGCCGGGCATGATGGACACCATCCTGAACATCGGCCTGTGCTCCAAGACCATCCCGGGCCTCATCGAGAAGACCAAGAACCCGCGTTTCGTGTATGACGCCTACCGCCGCCTCATCATGATGTACTCCGACGTCGTCATGGAGAAGGCCGAGGGCATCGAGCCGGCCGACGGCCAGGGCATCCGCCAGCAGCTGGACCGCATGATGCAGGACGTCAAGGACGCGAAGGGTTACAAGAGCGACACCGACCTGACCGCCGAAGAGCTGAAGGACCTCGCCGAGGCCTTCAAGGTGCGGATCAAGGAAGTCCTGGGCGTGGAATTCCCGGACGATGCGAAGGCCCAGCTGTGGGGCTCCATCGGCGGCGTCTTCAAGTCCTGGAACGGCAAGCGCGCCATCCGGTACCGCCAGATCGAGCACATTCCGGACGACTGGGGCACGGCTGTGAACGTCCAGTCCATGGTGTTCGGCAACATGGGCGACACCTCCGCCACCGGCGTGGCTTTCTCCCGCAACCCGGCCAACGGTGACAACAAGTTCTACGGCGAATGGCTGATCAACGCCCAGGGTGAGGACGTGGTCGCGGGTATCCGCACCCCGAACCCCCTGAACGAGGCCACCAAGAGCGAGAAGAACAAGAACCTCGCCTCCCTCGAGACCGCGATGCCGGAAGTGTACAAGGAGCTGGACGAGATCCGTCTGCACCTCGAGCAGCACTTCCAGGACATGCAGGACATCGAGTTCACCATCCAGGAAGGCAAGCTGTGGATGCTGCAGTGCCGTATCGGCAAGCGCACCGGCCTCGCCGCCCTGCAGATGG
>CACZXH010000018.1 GCA_902785065.1 uncultured Bacteroidia bacterium | reverse complement strand
TTGTCGCTGATGCGAACTGCAAAGGTAGGAAATTTTTCGCGGATAACCTTACATAATATCTCCACGATGTCCACTTCGCTCTCGAAGTGGCCGATGTCCGCGACCATGAAACCGTCCGGCGTGAAGAAATGGTGATAGGAAATGTCGCCCGAGATGTACAGCTGGGCGCCCGTGGCCCGGGCCGCGTCGATTTCCGACCCACCGGCCCCGCCGCACATCGCCACCTTCTCCACCCGGTCGACGGGTTTCGAGGCGCGGACAACCTGCAGGCCGAACTTTTCCTTGACATAGGCGATGGCTTCCTCCCCTGTCATCGGGCGCGGGAGCGTGCCCACGGCGCCGAGGCCGTAGCCGCCTTCGTCCTCCATCACAGCGATGTCCGTGAGGGCCAGGCGGCGGGCCATCGCCCCGCTCACCCCGGCGATCACCTTGTCCGCGGTGGTGTGCGCCGCATAGACGGCGACGCCTGCGCGGACAGCCTTGATTACCGCGTCAGAGACGGGATTCCCGCCCTGGATACGCTTGAGACCCTTGAAAATCAGCGGATGATGGGTGATAACCATATCACAGCCCTTCTCCACCGCTTCGTCAATGAGTTCCGGCGTGCAGTCGAAGCCGACGAGGACGCCATGGACCTCATCACCGGGCGCGCCGATGCACAGGCCGCTGTTGTCCCATCCTTCCTGGATGGACAGCGGCGCGAACTGCTCGAGGGCTTCTACGATATCCTGGACCTTCATAGGCTCTTCCTCACTTCCTGCAGGCTGGCCCGGATCTCTTTCAGGGAATTCAGCGCCTTCACGCGCTTCTCCACGCTGCGGCGGTCCTCCGTAAGGCGGGCCATCGCCCCATCCAGGGTCATTCCCTGCTTCTTCACGAGGAACTGGACCTGCTCGAGGGTTTCCACGTCCTCGGGATGGAACAGGCGGTTGCCTTTCGCGTTGCGGGACGGTTTGATGAATTTCTCGAAATAGTTGCTCCAGTAGCGGACGGCCGACGTGCTCTCCCCGAGCCGTTCAGCCACTTCGCCCATCGTGTATAACAGCTTGGCCATGGTGTTGGGAATCTTATTCCTACAAATATAATAAAAAAATCAATCCATTGACTGCCGCGTACTCACGGACATGTACAGCATCTTCGCGTACTCGTCCGGGTCCACGGAAGCGAACAGGAAGTTCACCGGATCCAGCACCTTCCCGCCCCGGAGCACTTCGTAGTGCAGATGCGGCGCGAACGTGGTCGAAGAGATGCCCACGGTGCCGATTTTCTGTCCCCGCTTGACGCTCCGCCCCTGCGGGACGCTGATGTCCCCGAGGAGGGCGTACCGCGTGACATACCCGTTCTTATGGTCGATTTCCACGATGTTGCCGAGTCCCTTGTTGGAGCGGGTCACGTTGCGGACGACCCCGTCGGCCGCCGCCTTGACGACACTTCCCTGCGGGGCGATCAGATCGAGGCCCTCGTGACGGATGTCCACCTTGTACAGCGGATTGTGCTTGAGACCCACCGAGGCGCCGGTCTGGACATAGGACATCCCCTCGATCGGCATCGTGAGCGGCGGGATGCTGTCCTTCCGGGCCGCCATCAGGCGGTAGATCTCCCGGAAGTTCTCCTCCACGTTCTCCGCCATCATCCGGAGACTCTCGCTCTTGGAGGCGGAATAGGACAGGTAGAAGCTCTCGGACAGGGAGTCGCTCACGCTGATTACGTCCGCCGCGGTGACGGCATCCACCGAAGGGGCCTCTGTCCCGAAGATCCGGCGGTACAGGGCGTCGTCCCGCACCTCCAGGCCTTCCACCACGTCGGTGACCAGACGTTCCTTCTCCCGAAGTTCCTGATAATAAGTCGCATACAGATCATTCTCCTGCTGGAGCCGCCGCTCTTCCTCCGTGGCGAACAGGAGGGAGAACAGCACGTAGAACCCGATGGCCGTCGTCACCGTCGCCGCCAGGTAGCGCAGGGCCTTGCCGATGCGCCGGCGCGTCGCGTTGATCTTTCCCTTCGTCTTCATCGGCCGGCGGGTTTGCGGACCATGGCTTCATAGTCCTCGGGTGAAACATCCAGGTCCATGTACGCGGAAGGATTCACGAAATCGTTCCGGTACAGGATCTCGTAATGCAGGTGCGGGCCCGTGACACGGCCCGACTTGCCGCTCAGGGCGATGCAGTCGCCGCGGCGGACCTTCTGGCCCACATAGGCGAACATGTCGGCCAGATGCGAATACCGCGACACGTAGCCGAAACCGTGGTCCACCTCGATGTGGTTGCCGTAGCCGTAGAAATCGCTCTCCACCAGGATCACCGTGCCATCCCCCGTCGCATAGACGGGATTGCCCGGATCGCAGGAGAAGTCCATGCCCGTATGCATCTTGCTCTCCCCCGTGATCGGGTCGCTGCGGAAGCCGAAGGGGCTGGACAGGTTGAAGGATCCCGGCGCGGTGCTCATCGGCGGAATCGCCGGGATGTGCGAGGCCTTGTCGCCCGCCACACGGGCCAGGGCGAAGATGTCGTCGTAGGACTTGGACTGCACATAGGCCCGCTTCTCCAGGCGGTCCAGCCGCAGGGCCGTCCGCCGCAGGATGTGGCTGCGGTCCAACACCGCGAGCGCGGGATAGCGGTTGTTCCCGCCGATGCCGGCATACCGGACGGCCGCAGGAATCCCATCCTCGCCATAGACCGACCGGTAAATGCGGTCATCCCGCACTTCCAGCAGGGACATCACCTCCTCGTCGCGGTCCAGGCGGGCGCCCATCTGCTCCAGGCGGGTCTGCCAGTCGGCGTTCTGCCGCCGCAGGACCGCGGTTTTGGGCAAGTCCATGCCCAGCACCCACACGCTGACCGCCATGTACAGCACGAACAGCAACGCCCCGACCGCCAGGACGAAAAGCGTCTTCAGCAGCCGGCGCTTATTGATATATTTGCCTTTATTCTGTGCCAACGGAACCTATAATGCAGTCTGCAAATATACGGATAATTTCCGTAACAGCCCCTTGTGCACATTCCGTGCCCGGGCGGACGCTACTGCATGTTCCGCAACAGCACGGTCATGCCGGGGAGGCGGGACGGAAGGCCGGAAAGGTCGGTATTGGAGAAGTGGTACGGGATGAGAACCTTGGGCTGGATTACCTCGGCGGCATGGACGCACTGGTCCACGGTCATCGTGTACGGCTGGTTGACCGGGAGGAAAGCGACGTCGATATCCTTGATTTCGGCCATCTCCGGAATGTCCTCCGTATCTCCGGCAACGTAGATGCGGAGGCCATCCATGGTCAGGATGAAGCCATTGTCACGGCCCTGCGGGTGGAAGTTCGTGCGGCCCTCGGAGTAATTGTAGGCGGGGACGGCGTCCAGGTGGATGCCGCCCGGGAGCTCGCGGCTGTCGCCGTTGGCCATCACAGCGCCCCAGCCCAGCATTTCGGCAACGCGGGCGTTGGTGACGAGATTGTCGGCATTAGCGCCGAGCGCTTCGAGGGCTTTGCGGTCGAAGTGGTCGCCGTGCTCGTGGGTGACCAGAATGACATCGGCCTTCGGGAACTCCGTGGCGTAATCGGTGGGAATGCTGAGGCCGCTCACCGGGTCGACGTGGATGGACAGCCCCTTGTACACGATCTCTAAGGTGCCGTGCTTGATGAGGGTGATGCGGACGGGCTGGCCGCTGTCGGTGAAGAAAGTCTCGACGGCGTACTTCGTGACGGGCTGGCCGGCAGCCTGCCAGCCTTCGATACCGCCGACGAGGTTGCAGACGGCATAGCCGGCCTGGGCCAGCGCCTTCGCGGCCTCGGCGCTGCGGCGGCCGGTCCGGCAATAGACGGCGACCGGCGCCTCCTTCGGACAGGCGGTCTGGACCTGCTCCAGGAAGCCGGCGGCATTCCAGTCGATGTTGGCGGCCCCGCGCAGGTGGCCTTCGGCATATTCTTCGGGGGTGCGGACGTCGATGAGGAAGACGGCCGGATCGGCGGCCTTGGCCTCGAAGTCGGCGACTTCCAGATTCGTGACGGGGGCGCCGCAGGCGCAGGTCATCGCGCCGAGGAGGGCGGTGAAAAGGGACATGGCTTTCATGGCTTATTGGGTAATAGGGATAAACAATTTGCGGTAGGCCGCCGCCTTCTTTTCCAGTGGCAGCGGATAGGCGCGGGAGGAGGAGGGCATCCGCCAGAACCGGACCGCGCGTCCGTCGACATCGATGTCCACGCAGCCCCCCACCGGTGGAATCCCGCAGCCGAACCGCTCCGCTACGACCTCTGTCGCCTTCTGTCCGGTGGCGATGAGTGTGTGACAGTCGGGAATGCGGGCGAGGAGCCCGGGAATGTCTGTGGGCGTAACCACCTCCAGGAAGGCGTCGGACGCATTGTCCTTCAGACGGCGCACCTCGCAGGCGGTGTCGTAGAACGCAAGCCCGGCCTCCGCGCAGAACGCCCGCACAGCCGCCTCATCGAAGCGCTTTTCTTTCAGGAGACAGAAATGATCCTTGTCCCCAAAATGGATCAGGCCCAGGATGCGCCAGAAATCGTTCAGCCAGTTCGGGTAGTAGAACGGCATGCACCACCGCTTGGGCTGGGGCGGGAAGCTCCCCAGGAACAGCATCTTCGCTCCCTCCGGCAGAAAGGGTTCGAAAGGATGGCGTTCGGATGGGATCAGGCTGGGCATACCTGACAAAGATACGCAAAAAAACCGCTACTCGTACACCATGTCCCGGGCGGCCTGCTGGGCGCGCTGGCTGTGGGCGGCGTTCATCTTGCCGAAGTTCCACTTGAGGCCGAAGATCAGGTAGCGGCCCATCACCAGCTGATACTTGTCCTCTTCGTAGTTGGCGGTAACCGTATGCGTGAGATTCCGTGTCTGGTTCAGGATGTCGTTGCACTTGACGCTCAGGTTGAAGGGGCCGATGCTCTTGTTGATTTCCGCATTCCACTCCCATTCCGGCTGGCCGTAGCCTTCCGAGTAGCCGTTGTAGAAATTGTAGGTCAGTTCCGTGTTGAATTCGAACTCGTGCTTGGTGGAGTAGGTGCCCAGGAAGCCCAGCCGGGTGTCCAGCGTGTTCATGTTGATGCTCGGATCCAGCGAATAGCGGGCAAGATGGCCTTCCGTGCTGGCCCTCAACGTGAAGGAATAGCGGTCCTGGTTGTATTTCAGGCTCAGATACGCGTACGGATTAAAGGTATGGGTCCGGCTTTCCCCGAAGCCGCTCAAGCCACTGTAGAAGCGGTTTCCGGTGGCGTCCCCCCAGAAACCGTCCATGAATGCGGCGTAATCGAAGGCGTCCTTGTCCAGTCCGGGAAGGGTGCTCCTGGCCTGATAACTGGTGGAAGAGGAGAGCATGGTGTATGCGCTCAGTGAAAAGAACCAGTTCTTCTTGCTGTCGATCGGAGCGGTATAATCCACCATGAACGTACCGTTCAGGGTCGGTTTCGACGCGTTGACGGGAATGGAATACTGGATGCCGTCCGCGTCATACCAGCGGGCCTGGCTGACGGGCGAGGCATTGAGCCGGCCGTACAGGTAAACCATCAGGGTGGAGAACTTCTCCGGGTTGCTCCGGGTCCAGTCGGCGCTGAAATAAGTCTGCGTGTAGGGCTTCAGGTAGATGTTTCCCAGGCTCAGCCGGGCCGGGTCGGTGATGTTCAGGATCGGTTGCATCCGGGAAGCGCCTGCGGGCATACTGTATCCCGTCACGTATAGATACACCTCGTCTTTCTCCTTGCTGTAACTGAGGCGCGCATCGGGAGCGAACCGCCAGATCCACTCGTCTTGGCCGACCGTGCTCTCCCGCCCGAAACTCTTGGAATAGGTCTCGTTGAGATAGCCCATCAGGCTTCCTCCGAGCGTAATCCAGCCGGCTTCTCCGAACTGGTACTGGGCCGTCAGGGCGTAGTTCTGTCCGATGTAGTCGTTCCGGCTCCGGGAACTGTAATAATCGTTCCGGCCGCCCGCGTCAAACGCATCCCGGTAGTTTTTCCGGCCCGACCAGTCCAACTGCCCCACCGCGGAAAGCATCCATTTTTCGCCGATGGGCTCCGTATACCGGAAGCCGCCGTTGGCACCGTAGGACCGCCCGTCCGACAGATACCGCATCGCCCGGGAATCGGCGCCGGCGACGGTCTTCAGGAGGGTCGATTCCTGGCTTTCGCCGGCATTGACGCCATAATCCCCATCCAGGTCAAAACGCAGGCTGCGGCCTTTCTTTCCCCCGATATTCCGGAAGGCGACGACCGATTCCAATGCGGCGTCCTTGTTCGTGGACAGGCTGTGGGACGCATTTTCCGAACTGTTCACAAAATGCCCTTCCCGGAAGGTTTCCGAGGCGTTGTTCAGGGTGTTGTCCGTCCTGCCGTATTTGAAGGACGGGCGGAAACGGAAACGGAAATCGCCTGTTTCCTTCTTGAGCTCCAGGTTGGCATTCACGGAGCTGGCGTACTGTTTCCCGCGGTCCTGGGAGGACGACTTCAAGTTGCCGCTGTCCAGATAGGTGGTCCGGTCGGCCCGGTTGCCGGAGTCGGTGTCCGTGTTCCTGTAGTTGACACTCGCCGTCGATTCCACCTCCTTGATGCGGGACGTGTTGGCATTGAATCCCAGCTGGGCGATCGTGGAAAGGCCCTGGGACAAGATGCCGACCGCCCCTTCGTCGTCCATTCCCGCAAAGACCATCCCGGAATCGTCGATGTTCTGCGCGTTGGCGATGACGGTCACCTGGTCCTTCTCGGTGTAGGCCGATACCAGCGCGTTTCCGCCCCAGAGGAAGCCGCGGTCGTCCCGGAGCGGGTTCTCCTCGGCCTTTTCGCCCAAGGTCGTGCCGGCCTTGACGCCCAGGTTGCCGAACCAGCCCTTCTCGTATTCCTTCTTCAGGCCGACGTCCAGCACCCTTTCCTTGTCGCCGTCCTTGATGCCGGAGTCGCGCGTCTGCTCGCTTTCGCGCTCGATGACGCGGATCTTGTCCACCACGGATGCCGGCAGGTTGTTCAGCGCCGTCGCCTGGTCGTTGAAGAAGAATGTCCGCCCGCCCACGGTGATCTGGTCGATCTCCTTGCCGTTGAACTTGACCTTCCCGTCTTCGGTGATCTCCATTCCGGGCATCCGCAGCAGCAGGTCCTTCAGCATGGCATTGGCCCCGACCCGGAAGGAGGAGGCGTTGAACTCCACCGTATCCTTCTTGATGACGATGGGATTGCCCACGTCCGTGACGGTCGCCGCCTGCAGGAACTGCTGGTCCACCTGCAGCCGCACGGTGCCCATGTCCACTTGTTTATCCCGGAAATAGCGCTCTTTGACGAAGGGCTTGTACCCCATCATCTCCACATGGAAGACATAGCTGCCGAAGGGCACCTCGTCCAGCTTGGCCTCACCCTTGGCGTCGGAAAGCGTGAAATTGGTGATGGTCGTGTCCTTGGACGGGATCACATAGACCGAAGCGAACGGAACCGGCTCGTTCGTGAGCGAGTCCACGACCGTGGCCTTGATCTCGCCCATCCGCTCCTGGAGCACATTGTCATTGAATATATATACCTGCGCCCGGGACGACAGGCCGAGGCAAAGCATAAGTATGCTGGAAATCAGAACCTTCTTCATCTTTGTCTACCAATTGTTTACACAAAGATATGGGAAAGGATTAAATAATAAATGCATATTATTCAATCCTTCCCTCCGAACGCACAGGCCGGGCTTAGCCCGACTATCGGAGCCGGGAGGTGTTGATGGTCACGAAGTAGGTTTTGCCGTTTCCGTCGGTGCAGAGAAGGACAATCCGGTCTCCTTCCAGGAAAGAGATGGCGTCTCCGAAGGCGTGCGCGTCTTCAAAACGCATGGGCGCGGCGAACTGCACGGTATGGGTCGTGTGGTTGAGGATGAACAGTGTCCATCTAATACCATTCGACTGCGCTATTCCGGAAAATACATAGGTGCAGACGTCTTCGACGAAGGACTCGCCGTAGCAAAAATCCGCGAACGAGAACCGGAAATCAAGACCATTGGTGAACGCAGGGGTATAAGCCGGATGGACATAGTCATAGACGGTCATCGAATAGGGGGCGCATAGGATGGCCAGGTCTTTCTCCTTGTGCATCCGTTGCCGTAAAATGAGACCGCCGGCATCCGGGACGCCGGGCGATCCCAGCCTATTGTCCACGTCGAACCAGGTGACGCTCTTGTCGAGGCAGTCGATGATGAAGACCCGCTGGTCCACATGCATCCAGGGCATGCTGACGATCTTCGTCCGACTGTGGTCCAGATACATGTCGCTGAAGCAATAATCATAGAAGCTCGAACCGAATTCTTCCTCGAACGGTGTATAGTGTTCCACCACGTCGTCCCGGCGGCTGTCGATGAAGAACCATCTGTAGATGCCGTCCGCGCAGGTGGTCACCAGGACGCCGAGTCCGTTGTCCGCAAAGAGGATATTGTGAGCCACGGTGACGGGCGTATCCGGGTGGTCGAGTTCGTCCCGTTCCACCGTGATGGTTTTCAAGGTTGTCCCGGAAGCGGGGTCCAGGGCCTTCAGCACGCCGTGCGAACGGTCGATGACATACAGCCGGTTGTTATACGGGTTGAGCTGGAGTTTTCCCGGCTCCCAGTCCAGGTCGAACGACTTCAGGACGGAGAAGGAGCGTGCGTCCAGTTCATAGATCCTGCACGGGAACTCGGTCGAGACCCAGAGCCGGGATTCATCCTTCGTCAGATACCAGCTCTTATAGACTCCCTCGACCGCCACCTTGCCGTCATGGAAAGGGACGACCGCCTTCCCGTCGAAGACGACCCCGTCGCCGCTGGCCGATTTCACCTTGAGACGGTCGATGCCATAGTCCTCGCCCAGGTCGACGAAGTTGGCGGGCATCACCACGTCGACTGTATGGTCGTCGACGGCTTGTATCCCCAGTTCGGTATAGCCTGGCGCCCAGGCCTCGAGCGGAACGACCTTCCTGGAGAAAGTCAGGCGGGCGATGGACGGGACGCTCTCCGCCCCGGCCTGGTTGAAGATGAGCCCTTCCTTCTGGGTGATCCGGATGGGAAGATGGCAGCGGACCGGCACCGTGACCGGCTCCGCCGCAGAAAGGATCGTGAATTCAGCCAGCGCGAGGTCCTCGTCTTCCTGTTCCTCCGGAAAATCCCAGGTCACTTCGACGGTCCCGTTCCGACTCCCTTCCCGGGGCGAAAAGGACAGCGCGCCGGACGAGGTTTCGATCCGCCAGGCGGTGTTGGACCGGATCTGAACGGTCCCTTTCGCGTTCATCTCCTTCGTGTCAATCCCGTCGCCTTCGACGGACAGGTACGGTGGCTCTTGGGTTAGGGACACCTTCTCGGTCTGGCTGGTCGGGGTCAGGCTGACAGACTGGGACACGGGAAGATAATCCTCGGCGGAAACCTTCAGGATGACAGTCCCGACCATCAGGTTGGGAAAGGCGCACTTTCCCGTTGCATCCGTACTTTGCCGGAGGAGGCCGATCTCCACCCGGGCATCCTGGATCGGACGGGAAGATTCATCCGTGACAAGTACCGTCAATTGGCAGCGGTTCGCTGCGGGATCCGGCTCCTTCTCCTTGCAGGAAGGAAAAAACACGGCCGCCAAAGCCAGGATGACAACAAGGGGAATATGCTGTAGAAAGATTTTCATACGCAACTAACCTGTCCATAAAGAAACCCCGTGATGCAGGTTTCTTGCACAAAGATACATAAAAAAACCGAAATGCTTGTTCAAGTCCATGCAAGTACGGTCGCCTCCAGGTGGATCTGTCCGGCGCTATTGATGAAGCGATGTACACCGCGTGAGTGTACGCAACGATGACCGTCATTTCCGTCAGCCGGACAACCCTCTTTATTTGCCGGCGTTCTCTGAATCTTCCCGGTTTTTTCGTAACTTTCACACTTGTTAAAAGAATACGTCATGAAACATCCTGTCCGGTTCCTGTTGCTTCTGGCTTCCATCTGCCTGTGCAGTTGTGGCAAAAGGGGTTTAGAGTCGCCCAACCATCGGCTGAACGCCGAGGTCGAGGGGCAATCCCTGGCCTTGTATTACGACAACGCCCAGCTTGTTACCCGGATCCACCTGGGCCTGGTCACGGACCAGGGCAACCTGGATTCGGCCCTGGTCCTGAAACGGTCGACGGCCGCCAGGCTGGTGACCGATGACTATTCCATGGTCACCGGCAAGCGGAGCCATTGCCGGAATCAGGCCCATGAAAGAACTTTCACCTACGCCAATGCGGCCGGGCAGACGCTGGAGGCCATCGTGCGGCTTTACAACGATGGAATCGCGGTCCGCTACCGCATCCCGGAAGGGGTGAAGGTGACGGATGACCGGACGTCCTATTCCGTGGCCGCCGGCGTGGACCGCTGGATCGCTCCGTATGATTTCGGCAACGAGCAGCCTTTCCCGCACGACACGGAAGGAAAGGCCGTGAGGAACCGGTACATGCGGGTAATGACCGATGGCAAATGGAGTTATCCTGCGCTGGTGGAACCGCAGAAGGATCTCTTCATGCTCATCTCGGAGTCGGACCTCCGCAGGAACGACAGTGGGTCGTATCTGGTCAATGCCGATGATCCGGAGCAGTACCGGGTCCAGCTCGAGGGCCCTTCCGCTTTCTGCGAGGGGTTGTCACCGTGGCGATTCGCCATCGTCGGTTCCCTGGCCGACGTCGTGGAATCGACCCTGGTCACAGACCTGGCCACGCCCAGCCAGATTGCCGATTCCGGCTGGATCCAGCCCGGAATCAGCTCCTGGATCTATTGGGCCTATAACCACGGTTCGAAGGACTTCGCGCTGGTGAAGCAGTATATCGACCTGGCTGCCGGAATGGGCTGGCCCTATTGCCTGGTGGACTGGGAATGGCCCGAGATGACGGGTGGGGGTGACATCGACGACGTGATGGCCTACGCGCGGCAGAAGGGGGTCAAGATCAACCTGTGGTACAATTCAGGCACCTCCTTGGTGGGCCCGACCGCCCCGCAGCCCCAGGACAGGCTGAACAACGCCGAAAACCGGGAACGCGAGATGCGGAGGCTGAACGAAATCGGGGCCAGCGGCATCAAGGTGGACTTTTTCTCCCCCCACAACGACACGATTGTCAATTATTACCTGGACATCCTCGAGGATGCCGCCCGGCACCATCTCCTGGTCGACTTCCACGGCTGCACCATCCCGAACGGCTGGCAGCGCACCTGGCCCAACATGATGAGCATGGAGGGAATCTTCGGGGCGGAATGGTACAACAACTATCCGCTCATGACCCGGCTGGCCGCTTCCCACAATGCCACGGTCACCTACACGCGGAATGTCATCGGCCCGATGGACTACACGCCCGGCACATTCACGGACAGCCAGTTCCCGCACATCACGACCAACGCCCACGAACTGGCCCTGCCCGTCCTCTTCGAATCCGGACTCCAGCACATGGCGGACCGCCCGGAAGGATATGCAGCCCTTCCCGACGAGGCGAAACAGGTGTATTCCGACTTACCGGCCGCGTGGGACGATACCAAACTCTTGGCGGGCTATCCCGGCAAGAGCGCCGTCATCGCCCGCCGTTCCGGCCAGACGTGGTACGTCGCCGGCATCAACGGAACGGAGGAAGATGCAGCGATTGCCTTCTCCTTGAAAAGGTTGGATTCCGCCGCCCAGACGGCCCAGTTATTCAGCGACGGAGAAACGGACCGCGACATCCGGGTCTCTTCGCTCCCGCTGGGTGACGGTCCTGTCCGTATTCCCTGCCGCCCTCGCGGCGGTTTCCTGCTGGTAATCCGCTGAAAGCGGCTGTTCCCGGATCAGAACGTGTAGGCCAGGCCGAGGCCCTCGTTATAGGTGGCGACGACCCGGTTGCCGCCCCGGTTGCCGATGATGTAGATGACCAGGCCGGCCAGGAGGGCGCTGCCGCCGGCGATGGTAACCCCCTTGCCGAGCGGACGCATGGCTTTGAACGCGCCGATGGGCGCGGCTTTCTCGCCGCCGGCGATGAAACTGACCGTCTGCCCCATGTACGGGACCAGCATCAGCACGCCGGTGGCCATGGTGATGGACCCGGCCAGCGTGAGTCCGGATTGCTTCCGGAACTGGCGGTACAAGTCCGGACCCATCAACGATTCTGCCTGGGGACCGCTCAATTTGAGGACGCCCTCCAGGACGGCGTCGCCCGCCTCGTTCTTGAGCCAGGCCGGCTGGACGAGCCGGTCGAACTGGAGTTCCCCCTGGTCGAAATACAGGGTGCACCCATCCTGGAACCGGATGCTCTCCACAAAGGTCAAGGGGATCCGCGTGGACTGGTCGTTGCCGACTTCCACCCGCATCACGTCTTTTGCGATCCGCTTGATGGCATAGTGGTCGACACGGCCGTCCATGTAACGGATCTCCGCCGGCGGCTGCACGGTGGGATAGTGGTACACCGTGCGTACCGGGAACTGGGCGGCCGCCGAAAAGGCGGTCAACAGGAACAGAAGGACAGTCAGCGGCGTCCGCTTTATGGTCTTGAAAAGAATACGCATGTCACAGTTCGTTTAATGATGTAAATATAAAGCTATTCTGCGACAATGCAAAAAAAGCCGGCCATCAGAAAACAAAAAAGAGACAAGCCGTTGAAACTTGTCTCCTGTACTTCCTGAAACCGGATTTAGAACCGGTAGTGCACGCCCAGCGAGCAGCCGTTGCCCAGGATTCCGATCAGCGGGAAAGCCTCGTCGTCGTAGAACCGGACTCCGACCGGGATGAAATCGGCAAAGACGTCGAAATGGCGGTTGATCCGGAACCGCAGGGACCCGACGAAGCCGATATCGGCCGCGGCGACACCGACCGCATCCTGAAGGAGCAGTTCCGTGCGCCACTTGATGTCCGTATACAGCAGGTTGTTGTGCCAGGGAGTGAACCGCACATAGGCCCCCATGAAACCGCCCACGACCCCGTGGCCGTTGCCATACGTGGACACGTCCAGGCCGAGGCCGCCGCCGACCGCCCACTTGTCGTTGAACTCGTATCCACCGTAGAAGTGCTGGTCGAACTTGAAATAGTCGACATACGCCAAAGTCAGGCTCCCGCCGACATAAGGCGTCTGGGCGCTGAGGCGCTGGCCGGTCATCGAAAGGACCGCCAACGCAAGAATCAATACTATCTTCTTCATAACTCTACTAACTAAAAGTAAAACAAAGGTACGCTCTTTTGCAGACAAAAACAATCGGCCCTTGCGAATGGTTCTTCAACGTTATTCGGTGGATGATTATCTGCACAAGTCAGACTTGTGCGATTACCACGTCAGAATGCCAGTGCCCGTAAGATAAAAAAGGAGACAGCCTCTTTCGAAACTGTCTCCTTCTGTGCGGTAGGTGAGAGTCGAACTCACACCCCCCAACGGGAGCCGTTTCCCGGCGGCGCGCTAGTAGTACTGATAGAACAGGGCAATGGATTCCATGCCGGCGAAGAGCTGGCGGAGGAGGTAGCTCTCGTTGGGGGAGTGGATGGTGTCGCGCTCCAGGCCGAAGCCCATCAGGAGCGGGTCGATGCCCAGGATGCGCTGGAGGTCCGCCAGGACGGCGATGGAGCCGCCGCCGCGGGACGGGACCGGCTCGATGCCATAGACCTCGGCCATTGCTTTCGCGGCGGCCTTGTAGCCGTCCGAGGTAATGGGGATGAGGAAGCCGTTACCGCCCTCGCAGGGCTGGACATCGACCTTCGCGTAAGGCGGGCAAATGGCGCGGAAGTGCTTCTCGAAGAGTTCCGTTATCTTTGCGGAGGTCTGGTTCGGGACGAGGCGCATGGAGATCTTCGCGTGGGCCGTGGAAGGCAGGACAGTCTTCGCGCCCTTGCCCGTGTAGCCGCCCCAGATGCCGCAGACGTCCAGGCACGGGCGGATGCCGACGCGTTCCAGGGTGGTGTAACCCTTTTCGCCCTTGACCTCATTGATATCCAGGAAAGCTTTGTACTCGTCCATGTCGAAGGGGGCGCGGGCCAGCATCGCGCGGTCCTCGGCGGAGAGCTCCACGACGTCGTCGTAGAAGCCGGGAACGGTGATGCGGCCGTCGGCATCGTGCAGGCTGGCGATCATCGCGCAGAGCGTGTTGATCGGGTTCGCCACCGCACCGCCGTAGTGGCCGGAGTGGAGGTCCTTGTTCGGGCCGGTGACGGTCACCTCCAGGTAGGAGAGGCCGCGCATGCCGCAGTTGATGGACGGGACCTTCTCGGAAATCATGGTGGTATCGGAGACCAGGATGATATCGGCCTTCAGGAGGTCCTTGTGCTCTTCCGCCCAGGCGGCGAGGGAGGGACTGCCCACTTCCTCTTCACCCTCGAAGATGAACTTCACGTTATGACGGAGTAGCCCCTTTTTGAGCAGGAACTCGAACGCCTTCAGGTGCATGAACAGCTGGCCCTTGTCGTCGTTCGCGCCACGGGCGTAGATCGCTTCCTCCCCGGTGGCCGGGTCCTTGGCGAGGACCGGCTGGAACGGGTCCGTACGCCACTTGTCCAGCGGCTCCGGCGGCTGCACGTCGTAGTGGCCGTACACGAGCACCGTCTTCGCGGCGCCGGGCACGGTCTTGACGCCGTAGACGACGGGATTGCCCGTTGTCTCGTACACGGCGGCTTTGTCGGCACCGGCCGCCAAGAGCAGTTCCGTCAGGCAGCGGGCGCAGCGGTACATGTCGGGCTTGTATTCCGGTTTCGCGCTGATGGAGGGAATGCGCAGGAGCGAGAAGAGCTCTTCGAAGAAGCGTTCCCGGTTCTGGTCGATATAGGCTTTCATCTTGTCAGTGTTTTCTACAAAAATAGCAAGAAAACGTAAAAACAGACGCACTTTCGGGAATATTTCATAACTTTAAGGGTTGAAACTAACCACACGCCATGAAGGAGATTTTGAAATACCTCTGCACCTGGAAGTTCTGGAAAGAACTGTTCATCATGACCCTGGGCATGGCCATTGCGGCCGCCGCCGTCTATTACTTCATGATGCCCAGCAAACTCGTGCTGGGGTCCATCTCCGGTTTGTCCATCGTCATCTCCAACGTGTTCACGATGGTGGGCATCCCGCTCAAGGTCTCGGCGGTCGTCACGGCCATCAACGCCATCCTCCTGATCCTGGCCTGGCTCCTCATCGGCAAGGAATTCGGCGCCAAGACCGTGTACACGGCCATGATCCTGGGTCCGCTCCTGGAGTTCTGGGAGAAGGTGTGTCCCTACGAGCGCCTCATCGAGGCCGGCCAGTCCTCCGTCATGGGCGACCCGCTGCTGGACCTGATCTGCTTCGTGCTTATCGTCAGCATCTCCCAGACGATCCTGTTCAGCATCAACGCCTCCACGGGAGGCCTGGACATCCTCGCGAAGATCGTCAACAAATACCTGCACTTCGACATCGGCGTTTCCGTGACCGTTGCCGGCGCCATCATCTGCTGCACCGCCTTCGCCATCAACCCGTTCCGGATGGTCGTCCTCGGCCTGATCGGCACCTGGATGAACGGCCTCGCCCTGGATTACTTCATGGCCAGCGTGAACAAGCGCAAGCGCATCTGCATCGTCTCCGACCGCAGCGAGGAAATCCGCGCCTACATCGTGGAAACCCTCGAACGCGGCTGCACCCTGTATGATGTCCACGGCGGCCATTCCGGCGCCCCCCACGTCGAAATCCAGGCCCTCCTCACCCAAGACGAATTCTCCCACGTGATGAACTTCGTGAAAAAGAACGACATACACGCCTTCATCACCGCCGGCAACGTAAGCGAAGTCTACGGGATGTGGAACAAGTCCAAACGCAAGAAAGTCGAAAAATAATTTGCAGTTTCGGTTTTTTACCGTATATTTGCAGTCCCAATTCGCGGTAGTGGTGAAATGGTAGACACGCTACTTTGAGGGGGTAGTGCCCGTTGGGGTGTGTGAGTTCGACTCTCACCTACCGCACAAGAGACAGTCCGAAAGGCTGTCTCTTTTTTGTCTGGTGGGCGGAGATCATGGTAATCGTTATTGGCTATTGTCAATAATTGATTATTTTTGTGACGGACATGCAAGATTTCCGGATTCCGGGAGTTTTTGGGGAAAACGAACGATATGAAACTGAGAATCATTAGCTTATTGGCTCTTGTCCTTTTCGCGGCCTGCGGCAAAACGGAAGCGCAGAGGCAGAAGGACGAAGTGGACACCTATATGGCGGGCATTCTGAAAGGGAATGGCGAAAACCAAATGGGAATGAAACTGTTTGCCCCGGCTCAGATCCCCGCCCTTCTCTCGTATGCGAACGATGAACGGGAAATCAATCCACCGGCGAACCCGTTGTCTTCCTTCCTGTCCGTGAGCTCTCTCGGCATGTATGCCCTGTGGTTGGTCGAGGGCATCCGGGTGGCCGAAGTCGATAGCGAAAAGACCAAGGTGTTCATGGGATATCCTTCCCTGAACCCGCTCCTCTTCGACAAGCAGGAAAACGGCCGTGTCTATTATGGTGCAGAGGCCTATCCGGCCTGCCAGAGAAAGGCGGCCGAGGCTTACCGCGCCTGGTGGAATTCCGGCGAATTCGCCAACATCAAGAACAAGAACCCGCTGGACGGAAGCGGCCTGTCTTGGTAATTTGGGATTGACGTTTTTTTTGCTATCTTTACCTCAACTAAATCAATGAGTTATGGCAAAGTCTGACGTCAAGAAGATCAAGTCCCCGGAAATCGGGATCACGAAGAACGGGAACGTTCTCGAATCGACCTATTTCGACCGCAACGGCTACAAGATCGTGGCGAAGGTGGAGAACGGGCAGTTTATCCTCACCCGCTGCGGCGCCGGCTGGGGCGATCCGGAGACGGGCGAAAGCATCGTCGTCTCCCCGAATGACACCCGCAAGCTGATGGACAGCCTCCAAGTCAAGCACCACGAGACCCTCCTCAAGAGCCTCGGCAAGCGCTTTGCGCTGAAGGAGCCGCACAACTCCTTCGTGAAAATCATGACTTCCCTCCAGCGGAGAGGCATCCCCTTCGAGCGCAAGTAATTCTTTATTTCAGATAACCGCCCGGACTAGTCCTCCTTGTTGCGAAGGTACTTCCACCCGACGACAGGGAGGATAAATGCAATCAGGCAGGCGATGATCCAGAAGATGGACACCGGCCCGAAATCATAGACGCCGTCGGCGGCGTGGCCCTCGATCAGGAAACCGGAGACGATGGACTGTGCGCCGGCAGCGGCATAGCTGGAGATGCCCACGATGCCGAGGGCAGCGCCGGTGGCCTTGCGCGGGACGAAGTCCAGCGCCATCAGGCCGGCGACGATGCAGAACACCACGCTGAAGGCCATGCTGAAGAGGGCAATGTACAGGATGTTCATCCAGTAGGTTCCGCCCGTGAACAGGAAAAGGGCGAGAGTTACGACCGTGAGAGCCCCGGCGATGACCACCGGCCGCGCACGGTTCCCGTGGAAAAGGCGGTCGGAAATCCAGCCGGCCAGGAGGTTTCCCACCACGCCGAAGGCCTCGGAGATGCCGATAATCTGCGTCGCGCTTTCCAACGAGAATGTCTTCTGTTTCTGGAGGAACAGCACCCCCCAGTCGCTCACCGCGTGCTGGGTGATGTAAATGAAGGCGCTGGAAATGGCGATGACCCAGATGCCGGGATGGCGGAACACCCACTTCTGGAGTTCCTTCGTGGGTTTCTGGTCCAGCGTCTTGAGCGGCTCGCCGGCGAGTTCCTGCACGGAGGGAAGCCCCTTGCTTTCCGGCGTATCCGAAATGAACACCAGAGCGATGATGGTGCCGATGACGCCCGCGGCGGCCGCGGCGATGAAGCCCCACTGCCAGCCGGCCCAGGCCACGATGAAGCCGGTGGCGATCATCGTGACGGCCTTGCCGAAGGACGGCGTGGAACTGAAAATGCTGTACATCGTCCCACGCTTGTTGAGCGGGAACCAGCGGGAAAGGCTGATGGTTCCGGGCGGCGAACCCATGGACTGGACCCAGCCGTTCACGCCCCAGAGGATGGCGAAGCACAGGAGCATCACCAGGGAACCGATGCCCAGCGGCCCGTGCAGCAGGCCCAGGATGCCGAGCGTCACGTTGATGACGGCCGAAATCCCCAGGCCCCAGGCCATGAAGCGCCGGATGTTGCAGTAGTCCGCGATGAAACCATTGCTGAACTTGCCGGCCGCATAGACGAAGTAGAAGATGGATCCGATGACACCGAGTTCCCCGGCCGAGAGGACACCGCCATCGATGACGGGCTGTTTCACCACGCCGAGGGTCATCCGGCACACATAGTAGAAAACATAGGCTGTGGTGACGCCCCAGAACGTACGGGTTCTGAGCCGTTTGTATTCTTCATCCACCTGGTCGGCGGGCACCTTCTCCGCAGAAGGCTTGCTGATCCGGAAGTAACTGAACAGCGACATGGTCCAAAGTTACAAATAATTTGCGATACAAGCGCCGAGATCCGTACCCTGTACGTACAGGGCGGCCTGCCAGCCGGCGGCCCTGGCGCCGTCCACGTTCTTCTGCGAGTCGTCCACGAACAGGATCTCCGCCGGCTGGACGCCGATTTCGGCGGCCACCGCATCGAAAATCTCGCGCGAGGGCTTCATCAGTTTCATCCGGCAGGATAGGAACTCTTTCCGGAATACCCGCTGCCAGTCAAGCCCGTTATCTTCGTAGATTTCATGCATCCGCGCCGTGGAAATCTCGTTGTTGTTCGACAGCGCGTAAATCGGATACTCTTCTGCGAGGCGGTGAAGCAGTTTTACCTTCGCCGGGTCCATACCCGTCAGGAGGCCCGCCATCGCACGGTCCACATCGGCCGGGACACAGCCCGGGCGGGAATCCTTGAGCACCGCGGCGCGGAACTCGTCCTCCGTGATGAGGCCGGCTTCCATGTCGCCGTAGATGCCTTTCTGGTGGCTCAGGTCCAGGATTTCCGTAATCCGCTCATAACCGAGTATGTCCCGGAAGGAGCGGACACAGTTGTCGAAGTCCAGGTCGATGAGTACCCCGCCGAGGTCGAAGACAATCGCGCGGATCATTTGTAGAGTCCTTCCCGGGAGAGGAGATGGTCCAGGTTCGCGAGGCCGTAGGCCGTCACCGCCTGGACGACGGCGGAGTGCTCCATGTACGCAGGGATGAGCTTGTCGTACAGGTCGTCCTCCGTGTGCCAGATGTCGCGGTAGATGAAGTCATAGCCGAAGGCGTCCCGCTCGCGGAAGGAGATGGCGGGAATGCCGTTCATCGCGAAATAGGCATGGTCCGAGCCGCCCGCCCGCGTGGGCCGCGGCTGCGGCTCCCCTTCCCGCTTGATCACCTCGAAGGGAAGCTCGGGATTATAGTCCTTGAGCGGCTCGCAGGCCTTCACGAAGTCGTCGTACATGGCCGGCGGGACCGTGATGGACGAGGCCGCCAGCGGGCCGCCGTCGCGGTTGAAATAGTTGGAGATCTTGTCCCAGGGGATGGTCTTGTTCTGCACGAAGTACTTGGAACCCAGCAGGCCGTATTCCTCGCCGGTCCAGATGCAGAACATGATGGAGCGCTTGGGCTTCGCGCCGGCGGCGGCGAGCAGGCGCGCGGCCTCCAGCGTCACGCACACACCCTGGCCGTCGTCGGTGGAACCGGTGGCGATGTCATAGGCGTCCAGATGGCTGCCCATCATCACGTACTCGTCCGGATACTTGCTTCCCTTGATGACGCCGAGGATGTTGTGGTACTTCATCGGCCCCGGGAAGAAATGGTTGCGGATGTCGAACTCCAGCTGGAAGTCCTGCCGGTCCACGACCTTCTGCTTGATGATCTCGAACTGGTGTTCGTCCAGCAGGATGTCACAGGCCTTGGGAAGGTTGTCCATCGTCAGGTCGAAGCACATCGCCCGGTTGTAGAGCACCTGCATGGGCAGTTTCGCCGGGCGGATGAAGCCCGCGACGCCGGCGTCGACCATCTGGCGGTACAGCAGGACGGAGCCTTCCTCGCCGGCGGCGAGCTTGGCGGCGCGGGTGGAATCGGCCTTGGCGCTCGCGTCGATGGCGAGGCCGCTCGTGGCGCCGGTCTCCAGCAGCACCCAGGAGCCTTTCAGGGCGCCTTTGATCCGGTCGAAGTCCCGCTGGGTCTTGGGCTCCAGGTACACGCGGCCTTTCTGCGGCCCGCGCGTGCCGGCCGTGTAGGCAGGGGTGCCGAAGTGCAGGACCATGCCGTCCTCGGACAACATCCGTCCGAACCAGGGGCCGCGGTCAAAGCCCACGTTGATGGTGACGGCTTCCTGGATCCGCACCTCCAGGCCCCAGGCGCGGAACTGATCCGCCACCCAGTCCTCGGCATGGTTGAGCATGTGGGAGCCGACGATGCGGCCGCCGATGTTGCGGGCGATGTAGTCCGCGTGTTCCATGGTCTGGTTGTCTGTCTTGCCCAGTTCCAGGACGGTTTTCGTGACTTTGTCCTGCGCCTGCAGGGAGATAGCGGCGAAGAGGACCGCCAACAGCAGAAGTGCTTTGTGTTTCATCCGTTTTACAGTTTACTGTTTACAAAGATAGAAAAAAGAAGTACCTTTGTAAAGAACGCAAACAAAAAACCTGAAGACTATGGCCATGTTATCGACCAAGGAAGTCCGGATGTATCTCCGGATCCGGAATCTCTGCGGGCTTCTGGGCATCATCCTCCCCTGGATCGCCCTCTTTTCCGCCGGAATCGTCCTGGACAAACCCGAAGGATGGTGGTGGAGCATTTCGGCGACCTATTACCAGAGTCCCGCCCTGGTCGGCGTCCTCGTTCCCGCCTGCATCGTCATGATGTCCTACATCGGCTATGACTGGAAAGACAACTTCATCACCACGCTCACCGGTCTGTTCGGACTGGGAATCGTCCTGTTCCCTTGCAAGGTGGACTGGATTGCCGACGGCTCACCCGTTGGATTCTTCCAGCTTCCCATCGAGGTTTCCCAGATCATCCATACCGCCTGTGCCCTGCTGTTCTTCCTGTGCGCCGCGATCAACACCCTCTGTCAGTTCACCAGGCACGGCGCCACCATGACGGACCGGAAGAAAGTCCGCAACGTCATCTACCGCATCTGCGGCTGGGGCATGATCGGCTTTGAAGCCCTCCTCGTCGGGCTCGTCCTCCTGGGTGCACCGGGCTGGGTGGTGATGGTCATCGAGATCATCCTCCTGCACCTGTTCGGCTTCGCCTGGCTCGTCAAGGGCGAATTCTTCCCCTTCCTCAACGACAAGGAAGAAGCGGAGGAAGCTCTCCCGGAAGACGGAGAGCCCATCGTCGGCGCCGGCCCCCACGCCGCCCCCAAGATCCGGATGCAGGTGGAATAACATCCTTTTCCCTACGAAGAACCCCGGCCTCTCACGAAGCCGGGGTTCTTTTGGTACGGGAACAGGGACTAGCTCAGGTCGGCGCGGGCCATGGCGTCCTTGTAGTACTTCTGGTCCACGAAGACGTCTTCCTTGTACGGGTTGATGTGGCGCTTCTTGGCCTGGTAGAAAATGTAGCCGAGGGCGACCGCATTGACGAGGAGGGCGAGGGCGCTGATAACGACCATCATCGTGGGATTGGCGGCGACCACGGAAGGATCCACGGTCGTACCCACGACGCCGTCGACGGCAGCCTGTCCGCCGGCCTCATAGAGCGCCTTGATGGTGTCGACACCGTTCGGATAGAGGACGGGCAGGGTGGCCCAGGGGAACCACTGCTGACCGTTTTTGAAGGTCTCCTGGAAGAGCGGGAACACCTGGGCGAACATGCACCAGATCGCGAGGGTGTTGGCGCGGTTCTGGATCCAGCCGCCGCGGTTCCACAGGAGGGCAGCGATGGTCGGGGCGAGGAGCAGGGCGATACCGCAGTACCAGCTGTGCGTCGGCAGGCAGTTGTAGGTGTAGGCGAAGTTCCAGATGTCATAGACCAGGATGTAGACCCAGGTCATATCGGCCCAAATCATGTCCTTCTTGTCCTTGGACGGGTACACGTTCCACCATGCGGTCATACAGAAGATGTTGAGCAAGCCGGCGACACCGTTCATGACATTGTGCCAGCCGCCGTACTGCCAGACGCCTTCGGAGGTGAGCCACCACTTGTTCCAGCCCATCACGGCCGACTCGAAGTCGGACACGCAGGCAATGAGGATGTTGATGGCCACGATGATGAACGGGAAGGGCTTGAACCAGTGCTTGGCGCCAATGCCCCACTTGTACTTGATCATCATGAAGCCGATGCACCCGGCGGTGGCGGCGTAGAGCTTGGCATAGTGGAACCAGCCCTGCATGTACACGTGGGTCTGGTTCTCCAGCGCCCACTGCGCGCCGTTCCGCACGCCGATCCAGATGGCGAGGAAATAGACCGTCAGGGCCAGCGGGATGGCCAGGAACGTAATGACACCGCCGAGCTTCGTGCGGCGGGCGAATTCATTGAAGAGGATGAGGCCGAGGAGCACGACCAGCAGCATCCCCCACTGGGCGAACGCATGTTCGCCATACACTTGGAAGAACATAATGTATTAGGTTAAAGTGAGTTGTTTGTTCATAGATACCCGGTCGGAGCCGGGTATGACGGTTGTTTCGTCATGCCCGGCTTGACCGGGCATCTCTCTCCTTCACCAGCGCCCACACCAGCCACGCGGCGGTGAGGACGAGGGACATCGGGACGCCCACGGTGAGCATCTCCCGGAGCATTACCAGACCTCCGCCGGCCTGGTCCAGCGCGGTAAAGAACGGGAAACGCCAGGTGAGCTCACCATTGATGATGTGGTCCACGATGAGCATCAGGGTGCCGCCCCAGAGCATTTTCTCCAGGTCGGGAAGACGATGCCGGAGGACGGGCGCGTCCGGCGCGGCGATCGCAGCCGCGTGACGCTTGCGGTACACGGTCGTGGCGACCGCCTGTACCAGGGGAACGATAAAACAAGCCATATCTTTAAGTTGCTTCTATTTCCTTGATTTCCACCTCGCGTCCTTGCAGGAGCCAGGTGTTCTCGCTGTTGCAGTGCGGGCAAGTCTTCCCGTACCGGACCGTCTCATACTCCGCGCCGCAGCCATCGCAATGGGTCAACGCCGGGATGGTGTTGACCTTCAGTACGCAGCCTTTCAGCAGCGGCTCCTTGTCCGCCGCCCAGCGCCAGCAGTCGGTGAGGAGCTCGGGAACGACCGTGGACACCTCGCCGATGTTCATCACCACGGCGGAAACATGCTCCACGGCATTCTCGAGGGCCGCCTTCTTGACGTCCCGGATGATATAGAAAACGATGCCTAATTCGTGCACTACTTCTTAAAAAGGATTTTACCCGTCCGCTTGAGCATGTACGGCAGGATGCCGGAGAACTTGTCCTCGGAGGTGCGCATGATGGAAGCATCGGGATGGACCCGGTGCAGATGGATGGCGTCGAAGGCGCATTTGGTGGTGCAGACGCCGCAGCCGATGCAGCGGTTCTCGTCCACGACGGAGGCGCCGCAGGACAGGCAACGGGCCGTTTCCTTGCGGACCTGCTCCTCGGTCAGAGTGCCATGGTACTCGCGGAACGCGTCCGCCGCGGGCTTCACGCCGGGATCCTGGCGGGAGCCGTTGTCGTAGGATTCGACCAGAATGTCGTCCTTGTTCAGTTCGATGAAATCGCGCCGGTTCCGGCCGATGGTCATGTGCCCGTGCTGCACGAAGCGGTGCAGGGACTCAGCGGCCTCCTTGCCGGCGGCGATGGCGTCGATCGCGAACTTCGGGCCGGTGTACACGTCGCCGCCCACGAAAATGTCGGGCTCGGCAGTCTGGTAGGTGAGCTTGTCGGCCACGGGATACACACCGCGGAAGAACTCCACCTTCGTGTCCTTCAGCAGGTCCTTCAGTACCACGGTCTGGCCGATGGCGAATACCACCTGGTCGGCCTCGAGGGTAATGAGATCATTCTCATCATATTTCGGGACGAACCGCTTGTTCTCGTCGAACACGGAGGTGCACTTCTTGAAAACGATGCCGGTGACCTTGCCGTCGCCGAGGACTTCCTTCGGACCCCAGCCCGGATTGATCACAACGCCGTCTTCGCGGGCCTCGGTGCGCTCCTCCAGGGAGGCGGGCATGATGTCTTCGGTTTCGAGCGACAGCATCGTCACCTCGGACGCACCGCTCCGCTTCGCTACGCGGGCCGCATCAATCGCGACATTGCCGCCGCCCACAACGACCACCTTGCCGGAAACCTTTACCTTGCCGGTGTTCGCCGCGTGCAGGAAGTCGATGGCCGTGGACGTGCCGGGGAGTGTCTCACCCGGGATGCCGGGCAACTTGCCGCCCTGGCAACCGATGGCCACGTAGAAGCCCTTGTAGCCCTGCTCGCGCAGGCTCGCAATGGTCACGTCCTTGCCGACCTCCACACCGCACTTGATATCGACACCGATCTCCTTCATGATGTCGATTTCGGCCTTGATGACATCCTTTTCCAGCTTGTACGAAGGGATGCCGTATCGGAGCATGCCGCCGGGCTCCTCGTTCTTCTCGAATACCGTCGGCTTATAGCCCATGGTGGCGAGATAGTAGGCGCAGCTCAGGCCGGCCGGGCCGCCGCCGATGATGGCGATCTTCTCCTCCCAGCGGTCCAGGACGTTGGAGCAAATGTTCACCTCGGGGATGAATCGCGTCTCTGCATTCAGGTCCTGCTCCGCGATGAACTTCTTCACCGCGTCGATGGCGATGGGCTGGTCGATGGTGCCGCGGGTGCACGCGTCTTCGCAGCGGCGGTTGCAAACGCGGCCACAGACGGCCGGGAACGGGTTCTCCCGCTTGATGAGCTCCAGCGCCTCGGTGTACTTGCCCTCGGCGGCCTTCTTCAGATAACCCTGGACGGCGATATGGGCCGGGCAGGCAGTCTTGCAGGGCGCCGTGCCGGTGTCGTAGCAATTGATCCGGTTCTTGTCACGGTAGTCCTCGGTCCACTTGTGCGGGCCCCACTTGGCCGCGTCGGGCAGCTCCTGCTTGGGATAGGTCTGCGGGCCGTGCTTGGTGCACAGCTTCTGGCCCAGCTTCACCGCGCCGGCGGGGCAGTATTCCACGCACCGGCCGCAGGCGACGCAATTCTTCGGGTCCACTTCGGCCACGTAGGCGCTCCGGGACATGTTGGGCGTATTGAACAGCTGCGACGTGCGGAGCGCGTTGCAGATCTTCACGTTGCAGTTGCAGATGGCGAAAATCTTCCCTTCGCCGTCGATATTCGTCACCTGGTGCACGAAGCCATGGTCCTCCGCCTTCCGGAGGATGGCCATCGCCTCGTCGTAGGTGATGAAGTGGCCGCGGCCGGTCTCGGCCAGGTATTCGGCCATGTCGCCCACGCCGATGCACCAGTCGCGGTAGTCGTCGGCACAGCCCTCGTCCAACTTCTTCCGGCCGTACCGGCAGGAGCAGATGCCCACGGCGAGGTGCCCCTCATACCGTTTGAGCCAGTAGGAGATGTGCTCGATATCGACGGACTGGTTCTCCATGGAAATCGCCTTCTCCACCGGGATGACGTGCATGCCAATGCCGGAGCCGCCCATGGGCACCATCGGCGTGATCTTCTCCAGCGGGAGGAAGGTCATCCGCTCGAAGAACATCGCCAGCTCCGGATGCTTGTCCATGAGGTCGACGTTCATGTTGGTGTATTCGGCCGAACCCGGGACGAACATCGGCACCCAGTAAATACGGTCCTCGCGGTTGAAACCAGTTCCGGGCACGGGGCCGTCCTTCGTGTACTTGTCGCCGTAGTCGTACTCCAGCATGCCGAAATAGGCGAGTTTGTCCAAGAGGTCATCGAAAGACTTGTCATCGGGGGTATAATGCTTTTCAGCATTCATCTGATGCAGTTTCGCATAGGTGTGGTGCTCGCGCACCCGGAAGAAGTTCCCCGGCAGCATGTCCAGCAGGAGGTCCAGCGAGGCCTCCCGGGTCACGGCATCCATCTCATCCTCGAAGATGCACGCAAGGCCCCAGTACTCGGGGGCGTCGGTGTCCATCTTGATCTTTCCGGGAATGCGGTCCGTGACATGGCGGACAAATTTCAGAAGCTTGGGATTGGGATTCTTATCCCCTTTGTGCTTGGGGATAAACTTCTGGGACATCTCAGGCATAAATATCGGCTATTAGTCTTGTTTCCAGGATTTCACCTCGGCGAGCAGCCAGTCGGCGAAGTCGTCGAGCCCCTCGCCCGTCTTCGCGCAGATGGGGATGATGCGGGCCTTGGGATTGCGCATGCGGACATATTCGCGGCACTTGTCCAGGTCGAAGTCGAAGTAAGGCATCACATCGACCTTGTTCACCAGGACGAGATCGCAGACCGAGAACATGAGCGGGTATTTCAGGGGCTTGTCATCCCCTTCCGGAACGGAGAGGATCATGGCATTGCGCACGGCGCCGGTGTCGAATTCGGCCGGGCACACGAGGTTGCCGACGTTCTCCAGGATGACGAGGTCCACATCGGCCAGGGCGACATTGTCCAGTCCCTGGCGCGTCATTTCGGCGTCCAGGTGGCACATCCCGCCCGTATGGAGCTGGATGGTGGGGATGCCGGTGGCTTTCTGGATCTTGACGGCATCGACATCGCTGTCGATGTCCGCCTCCATGACAGCCACGCGCACCTGGTCCTGGATGCGCTTGAGCGTACCGATGAGCGTGGTGGTTTTCCCCGCGCCGGGCGAGGACATGAGATTCAGGAGATAGACCCCCTTGCCTTTCAGTTCTTTTCTCAGTTTGTCTGCGTCCTCGTCGTTGTCCGCGAAGACACTCTTCTTGATCTCGATGATTTTTACATCATCCATGGCGGTTCAGGTTATCGTTTCGTGTCTGTGGTTCAGTATGCGAATATACGAATAAAACCGCGACTATCCAAAACCGCTACAGCCGTACGTGCACCCGCTTCCCCTTGTAATGGACGGTCCTCGGCTCACGGCCAGGGACCTTGACGACAAAGTCACGCTCGCGGAGCATCCCCGGGAAGGTGCCCTGGCGGGGACCGATGGTCAGGCTGCCCTGCTTATCGTTCCATGACAGGTCGATGGTGGTGTACTCCCCTTTCTCATACTCGTAGCCGTCACCGGCGTCCTCATACAGCGTGAAATGACCGTCGGCACCGGGATAAATGGCGAGTTCCAGGCTGTCCCAGGGCTTTTCGGAGGTATACTGCACGTCCGGGCCGAATGGCAGGATGGCGCCGGCCTTCACGAAGACGGGAATCTCTGAAATCGTGTACTCGCGGGTGTATTCCCGGCCGCCCTCGAGGCATTCGCCGGTCTGGAAATCATACCAGGCAGTGCCGGCGGGGAGGTAGGTCGTGAACGGCGCGCCGGTCGCGCCGGTGAGCGCGGCCTTCCCGTCGGTCAGGACCGGTTCCGTGACCGGATGGACCAGGATAGACGGGCCGAACAGATATTCGTCGCTAAGGGCCAGGGCCTTGCGGTCCTTCGCGAAGTCCATCAACAGCGGGCGCATGATCATTCCGTCCTCGAGAACGGTGGCGCCGGCCAGGGAATAGATATACGGCATCAGTTTGTAGCGGAGTTTGATGGCGTTCAGCTGTTCGTCGAAGGCCCATTCTCCCGGTGCCCCGAAGCGGTAAATCTCCGTCGTAAGCGGTCCGGAAGTATGGTTCCGCATCACCGGCACGAAGACGCTCCACTGCATCCAGCGCACCTGCAGTTCCTTCAGGGCGACATTGTCCGTACCGCCTTCATAGAACCAGTTGAAGAAGCCGCCGATGTCGGTGTTCCAGTACGGAATGCCGCAGATCGTGTAGTCCAGGCCGGACGGAATCTGGGCGCGGAACACGTTCCAGCGGGACTGGACATCGCCGCTCCAACTGAAGGTCGCGTACCGCTGGATGCCGAAAGAAGCGCTGCGGGTCATCTGCACGGCGCGCTTCGCATAACCCTTTGCCCGATAGTTGTCATAAATGCCCATGTTCGTGACCAGCGGGAACGCGTTCCGAACGCTCCGCCAAGTGCCATCGGCAGTGCGGTAGTCGTCGTCCTCTTTGGTGGGATAGAAGTGGTCCGGCTCGGTGGAATCGCTCCAGAGAGCGTCCACACCCTGGTCCACCAGGCCTTCCAGGTATTTCCAGTAGATTTCCCGGGCCTGCGGATTGAACGGGTCATAGATCTTCACGCCGCCCGTCATCGGCCAGGTCTTGAAGGGCAGGAGGGCGTCGATGGCCTCGAGTTCCTTGAACTGCGGGGTCAGCGGGCCGAAATCCGGCCAGATGGAGATGGCGAGGTGCGCGTGATTGTTGTGGACATTCGCAATCATCGTATCGCCCCGCTCGTACAGCGGGTTGTCGAAACGCATCGAGTTCCAGTTCTCGTTCTCGCCCCAGTACTGCCAGTCCTGGACGATGCAATCCAGCGGAATGCCCATCTCCCGGTGCGTCCGGAGTGCCTCGCACAATTCCTCGGTGCTGTGGTACCGCTCCCGGCACTGCCAATAGCCATGGACCCAAAGCGGGAACATGGTCGCTTTGCCGCCCAACTTCCGTTCCGTCGCCATCAGCGCGTCCATGTCACCACCGGCGTACAGGAAATACAGGTCCGAGCAATCCCCTACCTCGCTGGTCATGACGGTCTTACCGCCGGGCTCGTCCTCGAAGTCGCTCATTCCCGGATTATCCCAATAGACGCCGTACCCCTTCTCCGAGCAGAAGAAGGGAATGTAGATGTGCATGTTCTCATTCCACAGATGGACCTTCTTGCCGCGGAGGCTCAGGTCCGGATCCTGCCGCTGGCCCAGGCCGTACAGGAACTCGTCGGCCTCCGGCTGCCAGCACTGGCTCACCTTGAAGCGCCCGGCATCCGGATCGTCGTCCGGACGCGCCTCGAAGGCCGTTCCGGCCTCCTGCAGCAGCCGTCTGCCGCTCACGGGGTCGGAGAAGGTGACCTGGCCCGTGGCCTTGTCGATGAACGCGACGATCTTTCCGGTGTTCAAGACGACGGCCCCCTTGTTCTCCACCCGCTTGACCCGGGTCTTCTGCGGCTCCATCACAACGGAATAGCTCTTCTTCTGCGAAGCCCCCACTCCGCCGAGCGGGTATTTCACCACCCGCACCACGTCAGGCGCATAGACAGTCACCTCACAGACAAACTGGTCGGTTTCCACGATCTCGCGGACCACCTTCGGCCCCGCGCACGCCGCCAGCAGCAGGAGCGCGGAGAGCAGGAACAGGCACTTTTTCATATCGGAAAGCGTTAAGTTTCTCAA
>CACZXH010000017.1:40427-95254 GCA_902785065.1 uncultured Bacteroidia bacterium | reverse complement strand
TGAGTTTCGTCTGCCTCCAGATCTGCTGGTGGGGCATCAACTATCTGCCATCCGCCCAGGGATTGTCCATTCACACTTATAACGTGAAATAATCATTCCCGGAATCCGGCAAGGTGAATCGCATTGGAGAAGAAAAACAGGTGGTCCGCTGGATGATCTTCCATCATCCGTTCGCCGCCATCCGGCATCTGTTGAGATGATAATCAAATGATTGATTGATCGGTGTAAACTTACATAAGTCATTTGGCCGAAAAGAAAAAGGGCACAAGTCACAGAAGTGATGTGCCAATCATTCTTGTACGTCTGGCTCTTTTAATCTGTTTGCGTCGATGCTGGACCGCTGCGCGCCAAGATGCCCTGGCCGGACTTCCTGCCCACGAAATTCTCCACATACACCGCCGCGCAGGCGAGGGTGTAATAAACAACTCCCTGGATGCACAGGGCGCGGAGTTGCGGCGCGACGACCGGGAGCGGAGCGCCCGCCGTATTCAGGTTGATGAAAGCCTGGCAGCCGAAAGTGGACGGGAATAGATAAGAGAACAGTTTCCAGAAACCCGGAAAGGCTGTCGTCGGCCAACTGAAGCCCGTCAAGAACACACACACCGGAGACATGAACAGGAACAACAGGAAGGCCGATTCCCGCCGCGTCACCAGCGTCGTCCAGGTCATGGAGAAGAAGACGCACACGGTGACGAACAAGGCGAGCAGGAGGAGGATGTCCTGAAAACGGCCCTGCTGCGGAAAGCCGAACATCGCCGGAACGACGCAGCACACGTAGATGCCGATGATCATGAAAAGCAGCCAGTAAACGGCTCCGCGTCCGAGGACCACACGGCCCACGCCCCTTCCCGTCAGAGTATCCGGCAGGGAGGCGAAACTGCGGTTCTCCTCGCGCATCGTCCCTACGGACATGCCCATGCCATAGAACATCACTTGCTGGATGATCAGCATCAGGATGGCCGATATCAGGAAGATGCTGTAGGAGAAGGCCCGGTTGTAGGGATTGACATCCTCGTACAGGACGGTGTTCACCGAGGCATCGGCCTCCTGGTCCGTGAGCCCGTCCAGGGACAGGCGCTCGATCTTGATCCCGTTGATTTCATGCAGCATCACGAACTCCGAGCCCATGAGGAGGTTCTTGTAGTAGAGGAAGCTGCTCATGTCGGCGTAGATGCTGAAGGTCGCTGTCTCCTTCGCCGCCAGGCGGTCGCCGAAATCGGACGGGAAATACACGATTCCGTTCACCTTGCGCAGCTGCAGGAGAGCTTTCGCCTCCTCCATGTCGGCGCACCGCCAGGCGATGTCCATCTCCCGCGTCGCATCCATCTCCCGAATCATGCGCCGGCTGTCGCTGCAGGCGGCGTCATCGACCACGGCGATCGGTGTTTCTTCCAGGATGCCGTTCCTATACACGAAATTGTACAGGATCGGGTACAGGAATCCGGCGACGACGAAAATGATCATGACACCGCCGTCATGGAGGATGTTCCGCAGTTCCAGGTTGAAGATGCGGAGGGCGTCGCCCAGCCAGCGTCCGAGGTAAGTCTCTCTAATTCCTTTCATAATTCAGATAGGTATAGGCCCTGCCGAGGCGCCCCATCACCAGGAAGGGCAGGAAACAGAATAACAGGAGGGCGATGACAGGAACATACCACTGCCCGAAACCGCTGCCGAAAATGCCCACCTGCACATACAGCTCGTAATAATGACGGAGCGGGTACATCATCGTCAGGCCGCGGAGGCCGGCCGGGAGGGCTTCCACCGGCAGGGTGAACCCCGTCAGGGACAGGCCCAGCACGCTGTACAGGGCGCCGATGCTCAGCGCAAAGCGGCAAACCGGGACGCAGCCGATGATGAACACAGCCACGCTTTCGGAGGCGACGACCAGCAGGAAGCAGGCCAGGAGCATCTGCCCCAGCCGGCCCGCCAGCGGGAAATGCAGCCATTTGTACAGGATGACCTCGATGGCCCATCCGATGAGGGTGAACAGCACCGTATAGAGGGCCATTTTCCCGCTCACGGCAGCATACATGTCATGTCCGACGGTGTCCAGCAGATGCCGGCTGGTACCGTATTTCAGTTCCGCGCCCAGCGAATAGATCAGGACGATGACCACCACCATCTGCAACATGCCTGGGATCATCATGTTCGCCAGATAGGCGCCGTAGTTCATCGTGGCGTTGCCGATCTGGTGGACGTCGACGTCCACGGGGCGGAGCAGGCCGGCCACCTCGCTCTCCGGGACACCTTTCATCCGCAGGACTTCCCGCTGCACGGCGCCCGCCGTCAGGTTCACCATCGTCAGAATGTCCTTCCAGGCCAGGGAGCCGCCCAGAAAGTACAGGCCGTTGACGTAGAAACTGAACGTCGGCTGCCGCTGTGCCTGGATGTCCCGGTTGAATCCTTCCGGGATGACGCAGATGCTGGTCACGCGCCCGCCCTGCATGTCTGCCTGGGCTTCGGAGAAGGAGCCGTAATGGATTACCTTCCCCAACTGAGTGGCGTCAAGTTGCCGACAGAAGTTCCGGGAGGTGGAACTGCCGTCCAGGTCCACCACGGCAATGGGCAGGTCCGAAGGTACGCCCTGCCCCAGGAAGGTCAGGTAGAAGACCGTACAGAATGCCATTACCGCGACGGAGCCCAGGAAATAGATGGGACGGCGCGCCCAGATCCGGATTTCCCGCCGGATGACTTTGTCTATTTTATCAAAGAAGGTCATTTTACCACAAGGACAGTCATTCCGGGACGCAGTCCCTCTGCGCGCTCCTCGGGCACGGCGCGCACCTCAAAGGTCTTGGCGTCATACTGGTCGGTCTCCTTGGTGGCCTTCCAGGTGGCGTAGGATTCACGGACGGCCATGTAATTGACCCGGGCTTTCAGCGTCCGGCCGTCCAGGGCCGGCACTTTCACGGTCAGTACGTCGCCCGTCTGCATACTGTGAAGTTCATCTTCCCGGATATTGAAGGTGAACCAGATGTCGGAAAGGTCCGTCACGGTCGCGACCGGAGAGCCCTGGCCCACCAGTTCGCCCTGCCTGGGATAAACGCTGGAAATGATACCGTCCGCCGGGGAGACGAGATAGAGTTCCTGCAGATAGGAATCCACCTCCTGGATGGCGCCGTCGGCCTGATGTACCAGGGCGGCCGCCGCGGCGCGGTCCTCGGCCCGGGCGCCGTCCAGGGCCATGTCATACTGGCTCTTGGCCGCCTTCGCCTGCGCGATGGCGGCATCGTACTGAGCCTTGGTTTCGTCATATTTCTGGGCGGAGATCACTTTCTGGTCGTAGAGCGTTTTCACCCGTTCGAAGGACTTCTTCATGACATCCTCCTGTACCAGCGCCTGCTGCCATAGTTCATAGGCGCCGGCAATCTGTTCCTTGCGGGCTCCGTTGCGGGCCTTGGCGCTCTGCGCCTGGGCCGCGCTGCGCGCAGCCTGCGCCTGGGCGAGTTTCGCCCGAACCTGCGGCGAATCGATGAACGCCACCGTATCGCCCTTATGGACCTGCTGTCCTTCCCGGCAGTAGAGTTCCGTCACATGGCCGGGAACCATGCAGGAAATGCGATATTCCGTCGCTTCGGCTTCGCCCTGAATCACCCGTGGACGGGGTTTGCTTACCAGATACCCCACCAGGGCGATCAGGAGCACCACGCCCACCAGGGCGCCTACTCCGATGAGGAGATTGTAATTCTTCTTTGCCATTTTGCTTATTTCTTTTGTTCTATTTCATTCCTTCGGCCTTGCGGAGCGCAGCCGCGGCCATCTGCAGTTCGGTGCCGGCATCCAGGCAGTCGCTGTGGGCGGAAAGCCAGGCGGTCTGGGCGGAGAGGACCGTGCTGGTGGAGATGACCCCTGCCTCGAAACCGATGGTGGCCGTGCGGAGGTTCTCCTCGGCGCTGGCGAGATGGGCCTGCGCCATGGACAGTTTCTCCAGCGCTTCGCCATAGGTCTTGCGCTCACGGGTGACCTGGAGTTCGATCTTTTCCTTCGCATCCTCCAGCTGGGTACGGTAAAGGGACGCCTCCGCCCGGGCCTTGCGGTACTTGTTCGTGTTCTCGAGCCCATGGAAGAGCGGGATGTTCACCATCACGCCGGAGCTCAGCATCCCCCCGTTCCAGGTGTTCTGGATCCCGTTGTAGGGATTCGGGTTGGAAACCAGCCAGTTCGCTGTCAGGGCGACCTTCGGAAGACCGTCGGCGCGGATTACCTTCGCCTTGGCGTCATAGATGCGGGAGGCCAGCTCCAGGCTGCGGGTTTCCGGCCGGTCGGCATAGATGTCATCCAGGGATTTGTCCCGGGGGCGTTCCGGGAGCGGGACCATGTCCAGGTGTTCGTCGGCCAGTTCGATGTCGCTGTCCAATGGCAGGCCAATGCGCTGGCACAGCAGCATCTTCGCCAGGGTAAGGCCGTTCGTGGCCTTGGTCCGGAGCATATCGGCCTCATTGGCCTTGACCTTGATCTGGAGAGCGTCGGATTCAGTCATGACGCCGGCCTTCACGGAAGCGTTCACATCGGATTCAAGCGTGTGGAGAAGGTCCGCATAAGATTCCGAGAGGCGTTTCTTTCCGGCGATGGAGACAATCTGCCAGTAGGCCTGCTCCACGTCCAGGACGACCTGCGCCTCCTCCAGGTCATACTTGGACTGCGCCAGGTCCTCCCCCCAGGCGGCCATCTTGTTGGAATACAGGATCTTTCCCCCCACGAACACGGGCTGCTGCACCGTCACGGCCCCCATCCAGATGTTGTGCAGGTCGGGATGGAGCGCCTTGTCGATGTCCGCGCCGATAGCGTTCACCGGTTCGGAAATATCCGGAAGTTGAAGTTGTACAAAGAAGGGTCCATCTTCTGAAGCATGCCGAGAACCGTCTGCCACATGGGGCTGGACATGTATTCCTGCGCCAGCGCCGGATTGGTCTGGATGGCCGTCATAAGCTGGGTCATCGTACCGGTCATGGCCTGCGACATGGCCCCGGAGAGCTGTTCCTCCATGGAAGCGGCCGCACCCTCCATGACGCCCTGCATGATCGATCCTGCGCCCTGGAGCATCGAAGACTGGAATTCATCGACAAGGGCGATGTCCCGGTTGTTATACAGATAGGCGCCCGTGGCGCTGACGGTGGGGAAATAGTTCGCCAGGGCGATTTTCCGGTCAAAGCCGGCCATTTCGATTCGGGTGCGGGCCTGCTGGAGATCCTTGTCGGCCTGGAGGGCCATTGCACGACAGTCATCCAGTGTGAGGCGCTGCGGCTGGGCGGTCAAGGGAAGGACCGGCAGGAGCAGGGCAAGTATGAGCGCTTCTTTTTTCATCTTTGTACCTTTTGACATTTTATCAGTCATTTTCATTTCGTTGAAAGCGGGTGCAAAGATACGGCCATTTTACGCCATATTATGTATAAAATGGCCACTAATAATTATCTTTTGGTCGAATTATGCGAATTTTTGCAAATATCCAAAGAAAAACCTTATCTTTGCAAAAAGCGAAAAAAGAACAATTATGGCTGAAGCACCCCAGACCATCGACCTCCAGCGGATCAAGGCCCTGGCCCCTGTCATCGAAGAAATGAGCATCGGCGACGACTTAGTCATCGGCGAAGTGAGCGGAAAGCGCGTAGAAAAGAACGAAGCCATCCTGCGGATGCTCCAATATCCCGTCCGCTTCGACGGGTTCATCATTTTCTATTTGAAAAAAGGGCATTTCACGGTGGACGTGAACCTCAATTCTTATGAAGTACGGGAGAAATCCCTCATGATCCAGGCTCCAGGGAATATCGTCAAAGTGTCCCAATACGATCAGGAACGGATCGGCGACATGGAAATGATCTTCGTCCTGATCTCCAAGGATTTCATGTCCGACATCCGGTTCGACATGCTGAAAGTCTTCCAGGACAGCCTGCGTCTGCTGGACAATCCATGCATCACCCTGGACGAATTCCAGATGTCCCTGGCCAACGACTACTTCAACCTGGCCCGGAAAATCGTCGGCGCCCCTTTCACGAACAAGAAGGAAATCATCGGCTCTCTCCTGACTTCCCTTACCTATCTGTCCACCGACGTCTGGGCGCATCAGGTGGACGAGGCCCGGAAGAATTCCGATTCCCAACGCTCCGCCCGGCTGAACCAGATCTTCGAACGTTTCATCGCCCTCGTCAACGAACATCACTGTTCCGAGCGAGGCATGGCCTTCTATGCGGACAAACTGTGCTTGACCCCCAAATACCTGTCCAAGCTCATCAAGCAGGCCTCCGGCCGCTCCGCTCCCGACTGGATTGACGACTTCGTCATTCTGGAGGCGAAGAATCTATTGAAATACACCGACTTGGCCATCAAGGAAATCGTCTATAAGCTCCATTTCCCCAACCAGTCCGTCTTCTTCAAGTTCTTCAAGGCCCATACCGGCCTCACTCCTTCCGAGTACCGGAACGCCTGATGGTCCGCCGCCGACCGATTCCCACGATTCCAAGAAATACGATAGATCCAACCTCTGAAACTATGAATACGATACTGGTCATCAACGGAAGCCCCAAGGGGAAGAATTCCATTACGCTGCATACTTGCCTTTTTCTGGAAAAGAAGTTTCCCGGGTACAAGTTCGATTATCTGGATGCCGGGCAGAGAATCAAGGTGCTGGAGAAGGTCTTTTCCCCCGCGCTGGAAGCCATCAGGGAGGCGGACCTCCTCGTATTCTGCTATCCCGTCTACACGTTCCTTGTTCCGAGCCAGCTCCATCGCTTTATGGAGTTGATGAAAGGATCCGGTCTGGACCTTTCAGGCAAGGCAGCCACCCAGGTGACCACCTCCAAGCATTTTTATGATATCACGGCCCATCGGTTCATCGAGGACAACTGCGCCGACATGGGCCTCCCTTTCCTGGACGGCCTGTCCGCCGACATGGACGACATCCTTTCCGAGAAAGGGCGGAAGCAAGCCATGGACTGGTTCGAATTCACGCTGTGGAAGCTCTCCAGGGGTGAGTTCAAGAAGCCTCGTATCATTGAAGGAAAAGGCATCAGACACCTGGCGACCGTTCCGCAGGCCGTCAGGCATGAAGAGGGGAAAAAGGCCGTCATCGTCACAGACCTCCTGCCGGACGATGATGGTCTGAAGGCGATGATCGACCGTTTTATCGCAGTTTTCCCATACGGGTGCGATGTCATCAACATCGAGGATTTCCCGTTCCAAGGCGGATGCCTGAGTTGTTTCAACTGTGCCGCCACGGGAAAATGTGTGTATAAGGATGGCTTCGACGATTTCCTCCGGGGGACCATCCACAAGCACGACGCCATCCTCTATGCTTTCCGGATCAAATGACGACCGGCAGTTCTGCAACGGTCACCGTACGGTTACCATGGGGACCCCTTTCGGTTATCTCGTGGTCGGTGATTACTCTGTGGAAGAAAATCTTCGTCTCCTGCTGGAGGCGAGGGCACAGGTGGGCGGCAACTTCCTGGCCGGTATCGCATCGGACGAAGGCGACGTGGACAAGGACATTGACACGCTTGCTGCAACGGTAGCCTATGCCCTGGAAAGACAGTACACCCCGCCCCAGAACTTCCTCGGTGTCGGCGGAATGAAAATCTTCCGGGACCTTATCTACATGATGCGGGGCTTGATGCGCGCCGACCACAAGTTCTTCAAGAGCCATGGCCAGTACGACTTCCCCCAAAAGAAGTGGTGGACCTCCTGGATGATGTACCTTGTGGGAGGAATGATGAACCATCCCAAACTGAAGCGCAAGCTGGGCGGCAAAATGAGTGAAGGGATGATTGCCCCCTACAAGAAAGTCATCGATTCCCTCTGACAGGGCGGTATACGCTTTCCTTATGAGCCGGAAGAATTAGCCGCTATTGTCTCCGCCCGTGAATGGATTGGGGTGGAGGGGTTATTTTGTTGGCGGTAGAAGAGACCGATAAATACGAATTTAACCGTCATGCCCGGCCAAGACCGGGCATCTGATAATCAGACAGATGGCCGATCAGGTCGGCCATGACGGGGACGATCAAATCCCGATTTATCGGTGTAAATATAAGACAATCAGCCGAAAAGAAAAAGGGCACGGGCCCTTTTTCCAACAGCGTTATTTCACAAGCTCATATTCATCAACACCAGGGATGAGAGCAAGTCCGGTTTCTTCGAGGTGTATCTGTCAGGCAAGGTCGAAGATGCGTTGTACACGAGCCGAGCAGCGCAAACCAGCCAGGGCAAGCCCAAGACTGATTTTATGAAATTCATAATATTAATTTATGATTTTCGTAAAATTGGCATTATCTTTGTCAATGGACACTGCAAAACAAAAACGACAACGATATGAACAATTCAACGCAAAAGAGCATCCGTAAACTCTCCATCGCCATTCTCTTCATGGGTGGCTTGACACTTATTTATACTTATGTTCAGATGATTTCCCAGTTGTGGCTGAACAACTTTATCATACCCATAACCTGGAATCCGGAGATAAAAGGCTGGCAAATCTTCATTCTTGCGGCTCGTTTCATCGGTATTACGCTTCTTTTCGTCCTGTGCTGCATTTTCTTATACCGCATCAACCAGGGTCTGAAAGATGGAGATATCTTCCCTAAATCCAACATTCCGGTCATCCGCTGGACCGCACTGGTAGCCGCGCTTCTGGCCTTCGTCCACTCGAATTATCAAACTGTGGTGAAGGGCGAATCGGAGTTGATGCTTGATTCTAACACCATCCTGATCCCCCTCATCGTCCTCCTCTTCGCCGGACTCTATAAAATGGCTTACCTGGCCGCAAAAGACAGCCAACTTGCGATATGATTACCGTTAACCTCGACAAAATGCTCTGGGAGCGCCATATGAAACTCTCGGAACTATCCGAAAAAGTCGGCATCTCCATGACCAACCTTTCCCTGCTCAAGACGGGGAAAGGACGGGCCATCCGCTTCACCACGCTCAACAAACTCTGCAGAGTGCTCGACTGCCTGCCGGGCGACATCCTGGACTACCAGCCCGATCCGGAAGGCGTTGAAATGGAGGAAGACATCTATGCGGATTGAGTTGTCCCTGGCGGCCCTGCTGCTGCCGGTCCTGCTGTTTGCGCAGGAAAACGTCAAGATCAAGGGACGAATCGTCAATGAGCAAGGCGAAGCCGTGGAATATGTCCAGATCGGCCTGCCCAAAAGGCAGATCGGCACGGTCTCAACCGTCGACGGACGCTTTGAGATGGACGTTCCTTGTGATACGTTGGAATTCTTCCACGTTTCCTATCAGCCGGCCTCCTATGTCGTCACAGGACCTTCTGACGACGTGGTCATCGTCCTACAGGAACAGGAATTGCCCCCGGCCGTATTCATCGGCGGAGACACAAAAGAAAAATATCTCCTGCGCCCTGGAACGAGTTTGCTGAAGAGCAGGGGAATCATTACTACGTCCCTGCGGAGCGAACACCCTTCGGGACGGGAAATAGGTTCCGTCGCCCAGGCCAAAAAACCCTTCCTCGTGAAGGATATCCTGCTTACCGTCCGCAGCAACCATATCCCCGGTTGCGTCGCCTCCATCAATATCTACCGCATCGAGGGAAAGAAAGAATCGTTTCTCAACGTGCTCCAAAAGCCCATCTACTTCGAGGTTGCCGTATCGAATGATCCGCAGAATTTTGACATCCGGCCAGAAGAAACCCTCCTGCTGGAGCCGGGTAAATACTTCATTGCCTTCCAGATTGTCGGATGCAATAGCGAAGCTCTACAGGCCTTCCTTGCCAAAACACAGGAGGAGCAGGAATTCTGGGAGATGAGTATGGATTTCAATATCTACCTCAAGAGCAGCTATGTCAGGGAAGTGGCCCTGGGTGAAATGAAATCGCTACCCGTCAATATTGGAGTTGCCGTCAAAGGACTGGAGTATCAATGATATTCAGGATTGTGCTATTGCTCAGAGAGACCCGTTTGAACCACCTTGACATTTGCCGTCTTTGAGAAAGAACTTATCTGCACGATCGCTTCACGCTTAAACGTGGACTTATTTTGCTCAATAATCAGGACTACAGCGGATGTCCAAGATAAAAGTGCCCTGGTCTGAGGGTAGTCTTCGATTACTTTGGAGACACTGATCCAAGGCGTTGCTGGCGTGCGATCCCCATTGGCCGGATCGGTATTCCATCTATCTGAATAGCCAAGTTTTATAGTTACATCATCAATTCCCGTTGACGTGACTGGGATGGTGATTTCTCCACCATTAGAATCAACCAAATACTCTTCTTGGGCTACTGAAATGGCAGGAATGTCCTGCCTTGCGCATGACAAAACAATAGTTGTCAAGGCCAAAAAAACGATAGCGTGTATCTTCATAATAATCGTTTTCATTACAGATCTGTTTAGAACAATATCTAAATGCGAGTATGCACGGAATCTTGCATTCAATTACGGTTTATCAATGTAAATATAAGTCAATTAGCAGAAAAGAAAAAGGGCAACGAGCCCTTTCTCCAATAGCGCTACTTCACAATCTCATATTCATCGACACCGGGGATTAGTGCGATGCCGGTTTCTTCGAGGTGTATCTGCCCGGCGGAGTCTATGAAGCGCACTGTGAAGACTTTTCCTTCGAGTCGTTTTGCTTGCCAGTCCATTCCGCCGGCAGTATCCAGTTTAGGACGACATATCAGGTTTGGCACGCGATGGTTTTTAAGTGGCTGATTATTAGTGGGTCGCACGGGGTGTGGTTCCCAACCCCTTTGCAAATAATGAGGTTGGGAACTAGATGTGCTATACGTGTCTGATTATCAACAACATACAAAGTGCTCGGTTCCCGGCCTCCTGGAAACACATTGTCCCCGGCCCGCAAACAAAAACGCCCCGCAGGACTGCGAGGCGTTTGGAGCGGAAAACGAGACTCGAACTATATCTCGTAATACATTGAAAATCAGCGATTTAGAAGAAACCGAAAAGACATCGGGTGAAACATAGGAGAAACTTTCGTGGCTTTTCAGGACGTATAGGGAAAGCGACTTGAACGGCCATCATACAGGGAAAAGACGCCACCTATGGACGTCAAACACCAGGTCACTCTCTTGGAGAAGACCGACGGGTAGGTTTTAATGACGATACACTTTCGGTGTCATGCCCATATGGCGTTTGAAGAATCGGGAAAAATGAGAGGGTGCAGGGAAATTGAGCCGGTCGGATATTTCGGCCGAGGTGAGATCAGTGTGCCGGAGCAGGATTTTAGCGCGCGAAAGAAGCGCTTCGTCTATCCAGGTACTGGCTGTGCGACCGCTTGCCTTTGAGATCAGACTGCTCAGGTGTTCCCGGCTGAGACCGATTTCTCCGGCATAGAACCCCACATCATGGTGCTGGGCACAATGGACGTTGATGAGTGCGATAAACTGATTGAATATGCTGAGGCTTCTTGTCTGGCCGGCGAGGGTTCTTGACTGCTGGAAAAGGATCAGGGTCCGAAGATACTGCAGGATGGATTCACAGCAAGCGCGGATGGCTTCATCGGAGAGGGTTGCTGCGTGAAGGAGCGCCCAGAGACTGTCGGAAAGAAAAGTGAAAGCGGTCCGGTCCGCATCGGAAGGCCGGAGGGTGAAATCCTGCATCCGATGGATAAAAAGCGGCGGGACCTCTCCGTGCATGACATCGGACAGGAATGCCGGGCTCAACTGGATGATCTGCATATCGAAGTCCGGGCTGCGCCCCTGCTGCGTCATGATGCTGTCCGGAGTGATCACCATCATATCACCCGCTTCATAGTGGCGGGGGAGAAGGTTGACGCTGATGTCCACGCTACCGCTTTTGACAAGGGCGATATGCAAGTTCTTCAGTTGGAAAGGATCCCCTGAGCCGAACTGTACACTGTATCCTTCACCGACGCCACGTGTCTGGATGAGCCGCTCGCTCACATACTGGAAGCCGCTGTCGGAGCGATGGTCCTGCCAGAAACTGTCTGTAAGCTTCGTTACGCTTTGATTACCTTGTTTTGCCATCATAGGGCAAATATACGATTAATAACTTACAAAATGGTAATTCTTTCCTTTTAATCGGTAACGCAAGTGCAAAGGGATCCATCTATCTTTGCAGCAGATATGAATACAGTTAGGACAATACTTGCTGCAGGGATGACCATGATGGCCATCTCCTGTGCAGATAAAAGCACCCACGAAATGGATTACAATGCTCTTCCGCTCATCACCGTCGAGGAACACATTACCTCGCAGGAAATCATTGACGCGAATGCGAAATATGCTTACCTGAAGCCGAAGCCCACGGGAAAGATGGCCGAGGCAATGAAGTTTTTCAGTACCAGGCGCCTGATTGGACAGGATCTGCTGGATATCGAGAAGAAGCGCCTTCCGCATATGGACAGCCTGGGTATCGGCGTGCAGATCCTTTCTTATACAGCCCCGGTGGACGATGTAGTCCCTGCCGACGAGGCGGTCCGGATCTGCCGGGAGGCCAATGACATCCTGGCGGCCCGCGTAGCGGAGCATCCCGACCGCTTCCGTGCGATGGCCACCCTTCCGATGGCCGATCCCGAAGCGGCCGCCGCCGAACTGGAGCGTACCGTAAAGGAACTGGGCTTTGTGGGTGTGTTGCTCACCGGCCAGTACAAAGGCCGTTTTTACGACGAGCCGGAATTCTTCCCCATCTTCGAGAAGGCGGCCGAGCTGGACGTACCCGTTTATTGGCATCCGGACTTTGTGAAAAGCGAGATTATCGACTACTACTATATGTCCGACAGCTACAGCCCCATCGTGGGGGCGGAACTCGGCAGCGCAGGATTCGGTTGGCACATTGACGTGGGCATCCACGTAGCCAGGATGGTGCTGAGCGGCATTTTCGACAAACTCCCGAACCTCAAGTTCGTCACCGGCCACTGGGGCGAGGACATCCCCGCCTTCCTGGAGCGGATGGACTATATGCTGGACCAGGAAAAGACCGGACTCAAGAAGAAAGTTTCTGATTATTATAAAGATAACATCTGGTACACGCCTTCCGGCATTATGTCCGAGATGCAGCTGGACTATTTCGTGAAACTCTTCGGCGCGGAGCACATCATCTGGAGCGAGGACTACCCTTATATCCAGAACGAACCGCTGAGATTCTTCCTGGACAAGGCCGATCTGACCGCTGACCAGAAGTATGCCATCGCCCGCGGCAACGCGGAGCAAATCTTCAAACTGAAATGAGAGCGTTCCTTTTAGCCATTATGACTTTTCCTGGCAGCAGCCATCACCCGAACGTCACTTTCAGGGTGGCATTGCCTCTGAAATAAACATTTTAAAACTCATTGAATATGAATAAGTTGTCTTTAATCGTCATCGCGACGTTGCTGGGTGCTGGAATGTGCCTGGCCCAGAACATTTCTCTTCCCGCCCCCGAGAAGACGGGGGGCAAATCTACGCTTGAGACCCTCTGGAACCGCCAGTCGGGAACGGAGTTCAGCGAGCGGATGCTCAGCGACCAGGACCTTTCCAACCTGCTTTTCGCTGCCATCGGTGTCAACCGGGAGAACGGCAAGCTGACTTCCCCTACGGCGAGCAACAAACAGGAGATCCGCGTCTTTGTCTTCACGGCAGAGGGTGTCTGCGAGTATCTGAATGCGGAAAACAGCCTGCGTCCGGTTGTCCAGGGAGACCACAGGGATCTCGTCGCCGGCCGTCAGGGCTGGGTCAAGACGGCCCCGGTCATTCTGCTGATGGTCGCCGATGAGAAGAAATTCGGCGGAAGCGACGAGCGTTCGACGGTCGTGATGGGCGTGGATGCCGGCATCGTTTCAGAGAACATCAACCTGTTCTGTGCAGGTGCAGGTCTTGTCACCCGTCCCAGGATGTCGATGGATACCCAGGCCATCAAGGAACTGCTTCGTCTGGACGAGACGCAGACTCCGCTGCTGAACAATCCGGTCGGCTATGCCAGGTAAAACCCTCGCTTACGGTTGGCTTATATGGAAAGGCTGTCGTAGGCGGTACCGTATTCCTCTGCATATTCACGCTTGTGCCTGGAAATGAACTGCTGGTAGCATGTGCGGGCATCGTCCTCGTGCCCCAGGAGTTGGAGCGCCCGGATCTTGCCGGCGAGGGCTTCATCGTCCAGGGGGTCTACCAGGAAAAGGATATCGGCACACAGAATGGCATTGTTGTATTCCTTCATGCCCACCCTGCGCTTCATTTCCCTTTGCATGACCGGTTGTACTTGCCTGTCGAAGCTGTCTTTCATGTAATCAAACATCGGATCTGTCTCGCCCAGAAGAAATTTCCCGCGGGAAAGCAGACGGATGAGTGTATCCATGTCGGGTTGTTCGCTCTGCAGTATTTGCTGGAATCTCAGATAATCACAACTGAAAGGTTCCCGGTACTGAAGGACGAAATGACCGTCTTTAAACTCGATCGAGACCCCATCCATCAGGGAAAGCGCCTTCCGGAGTTTATTCATGGTTACGCCCCGAAGGTTTTTGGCATGCATTTCATCCTTGTCCGGCCAGAGCAGCGACCTCAGGTTTTTGGAACTGACCCCGTCTTTCATTCCCAGAAGGATCAGAAGCAGAAGTTGGCGTATTTTTTCCGGAAATTCGGCCGAGATTTCGTTCCCTTCTGCATCATAAGCGGCAAAAACACCGAATAGGGAGAGGGAATTGGCAACAGGTTTCAAAGGCTGAAGCGCAGCGGCTGGAATACTGGCTTTGAGCCTCCGGGAATGCCGGATCTTCCGTTTTATCAGATAGAGCGTCATCCCCACAAGGAGGAGAGCGAATAGAAGCACCGTCCCCTTCCGAATCCGTTCCCGGGTCACTGTGGAGAGGTTCCGTTTCAAGGGGGGGAAAGACAGCGTATAGACCGTTACTCTTGAATCGATGTCATTCGTGGATTCTTCCAAAAGGGCGATGAGTATCTGCAACTGCGTGTCATAGTAGAGATTCGCATTGGTAAGAATCCGGTCGGAATTCATGGGAATGGCATCGGCGTACAGGGACATCTGCCCGTCTTGCAGGGAGAACCGGTATAACTGCAGTTCAGTTTCGGTATAGCTCTCCGGATACATGAGCGTATAGAAATACGAGTCCCCGGGGAGGACCATATTCCTTACCGGCACTTTGTTTATCTTCTGTTTGGGAAGTGTCCAGACTTTTTCTGCCTCAAAGGTTTCCGGGTCAATGACAAAGAAATCGTATAGATATTGACGGCCCACGATATGATCTCCGCTTTGATTCCCCATTCCGCCGAACAAGTAAATCTTGTCGTAGACCGAGTCCCATCCTGCCGAAGCGAAGTAGCGGGGCCAAACTTCGTCTCCGGTGAGTTCGGGCGCAGGATGCCAATGCCCGGAATCATCCAGGCAATAAAAACGACCGTTGTAGAGACGGTTGCCGAAACCGCCGTACAGGTAGTGGCGGTGCCTAAGCGTGTCCGAAATGAGATTATGGTGATGGAGTTGGGTCGGGAATTGTCCGGAAGACAAGATGTTCCAAGTGAGGCTGGAATCCAGAAATGCCAGTGTGGGATACTCCAGCGGGACTTCGTCGCCATAATAGGCTTCGTAACAGTAGTATCCGCCGTCCTGCGGAAAACTGGCTCCGAGGAAGGTATGAAGGGGATTCGGGGTCGAAGTCTTTTCGTGGAATTCCATTCCCTTTCCAAGAGGGATCCGATGCAGCGAATCTCGCGAAATCAGATAGATTTCGTGCCGCGAATCGTCATAGCCACAGGTCAGGAACTGCGCGCTGCTTTGGCTGAAGCGCTTCTTCCATCGGAGCCTGTCACGGTTCAGCCACTCAGGGTTGCTTATTTTTGCCTTGTACCCGGGCAGGGAACTGGATGCCGTATTGCCGGAGTCTTCCTCCAAAGGGAATGCGGCCACTTTCTGGTCCATCTTGACGGACAGGTTACGCATGTCGAAACTCGGTACATCGATCCGGTATTCATTCTTACCCAGGCAAAGAATGCTGTTTACCGTTCCTTGCAAGTCCATAGTACCGCCCACGCCATGCCGACCGATCTGCAAATAAACGCTGTCCTTTTTCGGCGTCAAAACGAATCGAACGGGCAGCCATTCGCCTTCAACCACGTCTGATCTGGAGATAGACATGTCGGATATGAAACGATGCCCTTCCCAAATGACCCTGAATTGGTACTCTTCTCCCATGCTGTCCATGAAAAGGCAAATTCCCCCGATATTGTTTTCATCGGGAATGCGTCCTATCCTGAAAATGTATCCATTGTCCCTTTCCCGGGAAAAAGCGATGTCGAAACGAATCACCAATGAGTCGGCAAATGCTTTTCGCAGGGGAATATTCATGCTTGTGCGTTCTTCTATGGGATATTCGGAACCGCGGAAATGGAGTCCCTGCCCGACAGCCGTCCAGCATGAGATGAACGCAAGGATAACAAGAATGGCTTTTATCTTCATGGCGGACAAAGGTATTATTTTTCAATGGTTAACCCAAAATATTTTTTAAATAATGGTTAATTAACCCTATTCTTAACAGTCTCCCGCTATATTTGCAGTCAACACGAAACGATAACCATGATCCGTCCGGTTTACAGAAAAGTCCACCTGCTTGTGTCCGCCAGTTTACTGACGGCTTGCGTTACTTGTACAAAGGAAAACGGAACAGACGAGTTGGTTCCTCCCTCCAAGGCCGATGCTGTCGTGTACACGGATATCCACGATCCTATTGGAGATGAAGGACAGTTTTTCATGCCCGAGGACTCCCGCATTCCCGAGCGTTATTGGGTTTGCGTGGACATGTTTGACGGCGGTCTGCCCTACCAGCTGCTTTGCGAATCCGTGTCAGGCCTCGTGAACGGCGCTTTCCAGGAAGGCCGGTCGGATGTGGCGGTCTGGCTGGACGTCAACTCGGATTCCTACAACCGTGCCAGGGCTTTCCTGGGCAGGGAGGTGGGACGCCAGACGGCGTTCGAACTCTGCTTCAACGAATACGGCCCCTTTGACGGAGCCCCGGTCCAGGTGAAGGATCTCTTTTCCGGCGGGTACGTCCTTTGCGATGTAGCCTCCAACCCGGAGAGCTCGGTCGTCGCCTCGGTGGCTGCCCATGTGTTCCAGGCAGTCATCGTGGATGTCTCCCTGGAGGAGCGTTTCATCGAGGCCGGTTACACGATGCGTTACGATGCACGTAGGAAGACTACCCGGGACGCCTGGGAGGAATTCAGGGATGCGTGCCGGAACGACGCCCTGGTCCTCATGCCCGTGAACACGGCGGAACTCCGCAACTTTTCCATCTGCCACCACTTATTCGTGTTGAACCTGTGCCGCGAACGGGACAGCGTGGAGGGTGGCATGAACAACGGATTGATGGATGAAGTCCTGGCCTGGCTTCAGCCCGATTCCCCCGTCCTCGGCTGGGAGGGTGGACCTTTCGGGGAAGACGAGTTCGTGGGAAAAATCTCCCGGTACGGGCACCTGATGCTGGCCGCCGACTGGAGTTACAACCACTCCCTTACCAGCGCCGGCGCCCGGGAACGCCAGTCCAAGTCTCTCGCCCCGGTCATCCATCCCCGTACAATAGACTATCATCTCAAGAAGAATTTCATTTCCTTCGTCCTCACCGACGGAGATAACTACCAGTGGGTCATGGGAGACGGCTTCGAGAAGGACTTCTATGCCCTTCCCTCCCGCCATGACGTGCAGATGAGCTATACCCTGGGCGCTCAGGCGCTCGCCGAGCTCTCTCCTGACCGTTACTCCTACCTCGTGAACCTTTGCGGAGACGACAATACCCTGATGGAGACCTTCGGCGGAGGGTATTTCTATGCCGATACCTACGCGCAGAAGACCTCCCGCCGCGCCGCTTCCCTCGCAGTGATTGCCGCGCGGACGGGGGTGCACATGCGCCAGCACCGAATCAAGGTACTGCAGCTCATCGCCTGGCGGGCCTTGAGCCAGGAGGCGATGGAAGCGTACCAGGCCTTCGTAGATGCCAACGACCAGCTGGAAGGGATCGTCGTCATCCAGTATTCCCCCTATACCGGAGGAGACGGGGAGATCCGCTGGTGCACCAATTCCCAGGGCTATGACATCCCGGTCATTACCGCCCGGTATGCCCTGTGGAAAGGACTGCCGACATCCGTCGGGGGCGGCAATCCGAAGGAAGTCTCCGACAAGATGAAAGAGCGTGAGCCTTCCGGAGCGGCATCCTTCTCCCTGTGCAGCGTCCATGCATGGAGCGATTTCGCCGGAAACCGGTCCTCCGATGCGGCCGCTTCCTGCCTGGAGCAGTTGCCGGACCGTTTCCAGGCCGTATCCGCCCAGGAACTGATCTGGCGTGTTCGGATGGCTTACCGCCCGGAACAGACTCGGAAATATCTGTCAACCATTCAATAAAACCAATTATCATTCATCCTAAAACAATGAACAAATCCAAATCTCTTCTCAAGGCTTTTGCCGTTGCAGCCCTCGCCATGGCGGGCGCCGCAATGCTGCCCTCCTGCACCGACAATGAAGAGGCGGCGCAGGAAGACTGGGGGTCGGGAACCATCTCCGGTGTCGTAACCGACACGGGGGGTGACCGGATTGCCGCTGTCTCCGTCACGGTGGAAGGGTCTGACGCGTCGACGACCACATCCTCCGACGGTACGTACTCCTTGGATGTCAAGATCACGAAAACAGTCGTGGCACAGTTCGCCAAAGCCGGCTACGCAACCGTGGCGATGACCGTACCCGCCAGCCATTTCACCGGCGGGAAAGTCACGTTGAACCCGGTCCTTGAAGTGTCGGACGCCGTGATTACCGGCCGCGTGCTGGATGCCAGCCACGGCAACGTCCCGTTTGCAGGCGTCACGGCCTCCATCGGTTCCAAGGAGCTGGTGACCGGTGCAGACGGCGTGTTCTCCTTCACCGACCTGACCATCCAGGATTACACCCTCACGCTCCGCAAGACCGGTGCGATGACCATCATCCGGCAGATTGGCAAGGATGACTTCGTAAACCACAAGGTGGATCTCGGTGACATCGGCATGGGCGGCAAGGAGCTCTTCCGCGGCAAGTCCCTCGATGACCTCCAGCAGCAGGCACCGTTCCTGTTTATGGACGAATACCGCGGCGGCTGGGGCGGCGGCGGCCTGACCGACTGGTCCTGCACCTTCATGTCCGCGCAGTGGAAACAGGAAGGCAACATCGAAAACCAGGGCGAAGGCATGGCCCTCCGGATCCGGAACGATGACTCCGACAAGGAGAACAACCCCGTGGACCAGGTCTTCCAGGACACCTACATCTATGGTATCAAGGACATCACCGATTCCAACAAGTATCTCACCGTGAACGCCCGCACCCACCAGGGTCCCGCGCACTTCGGCGTGGTAGTCGTGGACATGACTTCCGACGATCCCGAAGCCATCCGTCTCCCGGAGACGGCGCTGAAAGAGTACACCGACGGCTTCTCCAGCGGAGATTACCTGAACTTCCAGTATGACCTCTCCGCCTATGTGGGCAAGCGCATCGCCATTGCCATCGGTACCTACCGCTGGGCGACTGGCGACTACTGGGTCCAGGTGCCGCTCAAGCATATCACCTTCGCGCCCGAATATGTAAAGGGTGACGACCACCTGACCGGTACCGAGGTCCCTGCCCTGCCCGGCTGGCATCTTACGCTGGAGCAGCTCGGTTCCATGATGCCCAACCCGAACCGCCATTTCACCGCCTATACGCCCGACGGTGTCCAGGTGTGGGGCCGCGACAACTGGGGCCCGCAGTACAAAGCCTGGATGTATGAGTGCGAGAACCACATCGCTTCCCAGTGGGGCTTCATGTATGTGAACAAGGATACCGAGCCGTTCGTGGGCAATGGCTTCACGATCAAGACCCGCGGCGGTGTGGACCCCGACTATGAGCTGCCAGAGTCCTTCTGGTTCTCGAAGTTCAGCATTTCTGACGCCAACGACCATATCGCTTTCCGCGTGCGCAACTTCTCCTCCACGGATCCGACCGTCTTCCGCGTGACCGCCATTACCTTGGACGGCACCGCCAAGGCCCTTGCCCCGTACGAGAACAATGCCGTGTCCGCGGAAGCCGTTGACAACGGCTGCTGGAAGTTCATCCACGAGGACGGCTCCAAGGGCAGTCCCGACAAGTATGCCACCTTCCGTTATGACCTGAGCGAGTTCTCCGGCAAGGACATCGTCCTGTGCATCGGCGTCCACAAGGGCGAGACTCGCGATGGTGAGCAGAAGCTCGTGATCTACGACGTTACGCTTGACTAATCATTCCTTCCGATGAAAAGAGTCTTTGGATGCTTATTGATTTTGACGGGCCTTGTCGCCTGCGGGGTTCTTCCTTCCTGCAAGAAGGACAACCCCGCGAATGGCGGCGGGGATACCCCCGGAGGGGATAAGCAGGAGGAAGTCGCTACCGCGGCCCGGAACCTCGAGCGTGCCATCACACTCACGGACGCCGCTATGAAGAATTACTTCAACGAGGCGGACGGATTTGCGATGTACCGCTACTACAATCCTTACAACGGCACCCACCAGAATAACGAATACGGCTCGGTCTGGATGTATACCAGCGCCATCGAGGCGGTGAACGCCGTCCTGAAGGGCCTGGATATCGATAAGGCCAAGGGCAACGCCACCCTGTACACCGCTCACCACGACCGGTATGTCCAGTTGCTGGACAAGCTGGTGGACCGGCTGGATTATTACAGCGGAACTTTCTCGCTGACGTCCTTCACCCAGACCCGCAACTGGACGGTATACGGGGTGAACCGGGGAAAATCCAAAGGAAGCGCATCCGTCGGAGGCAGGGACAATGTCTATGACGATCAGCAGTGGCTCGTCCGTGAACTCATCGAGGCGTATCACCTGACCGGAAAGGCGGAGTATCTCCGGAAGGCGGAATACCTGACGGAGTATGTCCTGGACGGCTGGGACTGCACGGTGAAGGGTGGAAAGGAGCGCGGCGGCATCCCCTGGGGGCCCGGCTACTATTCCAAGCATTCCTGCAGCAACGGCCCCATGGTGAGTCCGCTGGTGTGGCTGAGCGAAGCCTACCAGGGAAAGGGCGACCAGGCTACCTGGCGCTACATCGACCTTTCCGACGGTCATACCCGCAAGGCGGAGCAGATGCCCAAGTCCGACTATTATCTGATGTTCGCCCGGAAGGTGTATGCCTTCCAGAAGGACAACCTGATGATGAAGGACGGCTCCCGCGTGTATGCCGACAATCTGAACGGCCCCTCCATCGGTGGCGACATCCAGTATGAGACCGTGGACGGCGAGCGGTATCGCCGCCCGGCCGACCTGAACGACTTCAACGGCCCCGCCATCTCCTACAACAGCGGAACGATGCTCTCGGGAGCGGCTGACCTGTACCGGGTGACGGGGGACAATACCTATCTGGAGGACCTTCAGGCACTTGATGTAGACAGCTTCCGCGCTTTCGCCAAGTTGGGCCAGCAGAAAGCCGGCTACTATTCCTATGCTATCGACGGGTTCAACAACTGGTTCAACGGGGTGCTCCTGCGTGGTTACGTGGATGCGTTCCCCTTTGACGGCGCCGCTTCCGCCCCCATCGACTCGTTTCAGAAGAACCTGGACTACGCCTGGGACAATTACCTGAACGAGAACATGCTCCCTCCGAGTCTCCTGGTGGGTTGGAACACCGACCGGAGCCGCAACAACGTGGAAGGGATGTTCGTGTTCGCCTTCGCGGCCGAATATGCCGTGATGTCCCGGTACCTGAACAAGTAAAATTTATACAAACCAATACTAATCTATGCACACTTATCGTAACATGATTTCGCGTATTGCAAAGACCTGCATGACGGGCCTCCTCGCCCTGATGCCGGTCCTTGCCTTCGCCCAGCGGACGATAACGGTGACGGGTACGGTCGTGGACGATTCCGCGGAACCCGTCATCGGCGCCAGCGTCTTGGTTGCCGGGACCACCACCGGCGTTCCTACTGATCTGGACGGGCGTTATTCCATCACCGTTCCGTCCAATGCTTCCTTGGAGTTTTCCTCAGTGGGCCTGACGACTGTCGTGGAGCCCGTCAATGGACGCACTGTCATCAACGTGGTCCTCGCGACCGACAACACCTTCCTTGAGAGTGTCGTCGTGGTGGGCTACGGTACCCAGAAGAAAGGTTCCGTCACCGGCGCTATCGCCGGCATCGGATCCGACGAACTTATCAAGACCAAGTCGGAGAACCCCCAGAACATGCTCACCGGCCGTGTTCCCGGCCTGCGTGTCTGGCAGACCAGCGCCGAGCCGGGCTCCTACTCTTCTAACATCGATATCCGCGGCTACGGCAGCATGCTGGTTGTCATTGACGGTGTCCCCCGTACCATCGAGGACTTCAACCGGTTGAATGCCAACGATATTGAAAATGTTTCCGTGCTGAAGGACGGTGCGGCAGCCATCTACGGTATGCGTGGTGGTAACGGTGTTCTGCTCGTGACCACCAAGAAGGGTGCGGCGGAGACGTCGAAGGTAACCTACAACGGATCCTTCACCTTCCAGACCCCGTCCGGTCTCCCGGAACTTGCGGATGTGGTGGATGCCATGAAGATTTATAACGAGAAGGCCTATAACAACATCTCGGGCGGCGCCGCCGTATTCTCCGACGAGTTCATCAGCGAGTTCACCAGCGGCACCCGGAAGGCGACCGACTGGAACGACCTCGTCATCCAGCGGGTGGCCCCGCAGACGGCCCACGATGTCTCCGTTTCGGGCGGTACTGAGAAATACCAGTACTATGTCTCCATGGGATACAGCTATCAGGAAGGTTTCTTCAAGAGCGGAGACCTCAACTATGACAAGTACAATGTTCGCGCAAACATCGCCGCCGAGGTGGTGAAGGGCCTAAAGCTCGACGCCAGCGTCGCCGGCGTGGTGGACCAGCAGAACAAGCCGCAGACCGAGTCCGACTGGCTGATCCGCAACTGGTGGCGCCAGGGTTCCGTGTATCCCGCCTATGCCGACCCGGAGGGAACCCTCCTGAGCTATGTGGGCATGGACCTCAACGAGAATACCATCGCCGAAATGACATCCGACATTTCCGGTTACAAGAAGTACAACAAGAAGCAGCTCCAGAGCCAGGCTTCCCTGACCTACGATTTCGGCACCCTGGCCTCCGGCCTGAAGGGACTCTCTGCGAAGGTGTTGTACAGCTATGATGTCCGCTTCGACACCAACACCAACTTCAAGAAGGAGTACAACCTGTACGGGGCCAACGGAGACGGTACCTACAACCGCATCACTTATTCCGAGAGCTCCCCGAGCCAGCTCATCAAGGAACACGGACAGCGCAACCAGCACCTCTGGCAGGCCATCCTGAACTATAACCGTGATTTCGGCAAGCACAACCTGGGCGGACTCATCGGTTGGGAGGCCCAGCGCTTCACCTCAGAAACGACCTCGGCCGGCACCAACCTCCTGTTCAGCACGCCGTACCTGACCTCCAAGTCCGGAGACAAGGAAGCGTACAACATCGGCGGCGGCTATGCCGATGTCGCCCACGAAGCGGTCATCGGTCGTCTGAACTACAATTACGACGAACGGTACCTCCTCGAAGGCCAGTTCCGTTACGACGGTTCTTCCTACTTCGCCCAGGGACACCAGTGGGCCTTCTTCCCGTCGGTGTCCGCCGGTTGGCGTGTCTCTCAGGAGCCCTGGTTCAAGGACAGCGCCGCGCTGAATTTCATCAACCAGTTTAAACTGCGTGCCAGCTACGCTACCATGGGTGACGAGGGCATAGCCACCGGTTACGGCTGGATGACCGGCTATACCTACGAGGGTGGCCAGACTTCCACCAACGGCTGGTACAACGGCCATGTCCCTGGTTACCTCCTCAACGATTCCTTCGTGTACATGGTCTCTCCCCAGCCGCTTCCGAACGTGAACTACTCCTGGGGTACCATCCATACTTTCAACGTGGGTGTGGACTTCGAGGCCTGGAATGGCCTGCTGGGTGTTACGGTGGACTACTTCAACCGTCAGCTGACCGGTATCCTTGCCCAGGATTCCAACACACTTCCGACCGTCGTGGGCGCCTCCGCCCCGGTGATGAACCTCGAGTCCAAGCGGAATTTCGGCCTGGAGGTGGAACTCTCCCACCGCAATAAGGTCGGGGAGGTTCGGTACGGTCTCACGGGCATGATGACCATCACCCGCGAGAAGTACGGCACCTCCGTCACCAAGGGCAACTACGGCAGCCAGTATGACCGCTGGCGCAACGACAACCAGAACAACCGATACCAGGGCGTCCAGTTCGGCTACGAAGGCTCCGGCCGCTTCAACTCCTGGGAGGACATCTGGGATTATGGCCAGAAGGTCTTTACCGAACGGGACGTGCTTCCTGGCGACTACAAGTACCTGGACTGGAACGGGGACGGCGAGATCAACGGCCTGGACGAGCACCCGTATGCCTACGACCAGACCCCTTGGATGAACTACTCCCTGAGTTTCGACATGGAGTGGCGCAACTTTGACTTCAGCATGCTCTTCCAAGGTTCCGCACTGGGGTCGGTGCAGTACACCGAGTCCCTCCGTGCCATCTGGGGCGTCAATGCCGGTGCGGGCGGTGTCCTCACCCAGTATCTGGACCGCTGGCATCCGGCTGTCGACGGTTGGACCGACCCGTACGACCAGAGTCTCGCCTGGAGCGGTGGCTACTACGCCCTGACCGGACATTCCCCGAGGGGCAACTCCTCCTTCAACCGGATCAGCACCGACTATCTCCGCCTGAAGACCGTCGAACTGGGTTACACCCTTCCGAAGATCAACGCCGCAAGGAACTTCTCCCTCAGGATTTTTGCCAATGCTTACAATCCTCTGACGTTCAGCCACATGAAGTATAGCGATCCGGAGCATCCCTCCAGTAGCTACGACCGTCTGTATCCGCTGAACAAGACCTATACGCTCGGTGTCAACCTTTCCTTCTAATTCATTGAAAGCATTATGAGAAAGTCATTCAAATATATGATTCTGGCTGCGCTCCTTGCAGCCGTGTCCTGCGAGCAGATGAACCTTCCCACCAAGGACAAGGTTTCCGATGACGACATCTTCTCGTCTGCGTCGAGCCTGCAGGTCTATATGGCCAGAATGTACAGCTATCTCCCGATCGAGGATTTCAAGTATCTGGCCGAATGGGGTGTGGAATACAACTCCTGGCTGGGATCCTTCGGCATGGAAGGGACCGGAGAGGCCGTGAACCGTGACTGCGCCAGCTCCTTCACCAGGGAGCGGACCACGTTCTGGTCTCCCGCCTTCTCCATCATCCACGATGCGAACCACATCATTGAAACGGCTCCCTCGTACGAGGAGGCCCTGGGGGTGGAAGTGGCCAACGAAGCCCTCGGACAGGGCTATTTCGTGCGTGCCTTCACTTTCTATGCGATGGCCCGCCGGTTCGGTGGTATTCCCCTCGTGACGAAGACCATCGAATACGACCGCGAGAACCCCGAGACGATGGAAGTCCCTCGCGCCAGCGAGGAAGAGACCTGGGACCAAATCGCCCGTGACTTCGACGAAGCAGCGAAATATCTTCCCGTGACGCCCAGCGCCAAGGGGTATGCCAACAAATATACCGCCCTTGCCGTGAAGGCCGAAGCGATGAACTATGCCGGCTGCGTAGCCAAGTACAACGAGACTGTCCAGGGCCGCCTGAGCGGGACCGGCGAGAAGACCGGCGTCCGTGTCATGGGCTTCGACGCCTCTTCGGCCGCCGCGGCTTCCAAGCGCTATTTCGAGGAGGCTTTCAAGGCCGCGAACGAGGTGATCCAGAGCGGGAAGTACTCCCTGTACCGTGCCAACAAGGACAAATACCAGAACATGGTGGATATGTGGCGGGACGATACGAGTTCCGAGAATATCTGGGTGCGCTACTACTCCTATCCCACACTTACGCATGGACTGGATTCTTATTCCTCACCCTGCCTGTGGCACCTTCCGCTTTCTGGCGGCACCAGCCCGACCCTGGACTTCGTGGAACTCTTCGACGGCCTGCCGCGGTATGCCGACGGCACCCTCCGCGTGACCGACGGCGCCGATCATACCACCGGCAACTACATCCTCTACGATTCCCCGTATGACATCTTCGCAAGCGCCGAGCCCCGCCTGCGTGCCTACGTGATCCTCCCGATGGACAAGTTCCGCGGGGAGACCATCGAAACTCGCATGGGCATCTACAAGGGCGGCGAGACTACCATCAAGCCGCTGGGCCACTATGCATACGGTGATGCCGGTGTCAAGTATGCCGCCTATGGCAATGACAAGATCAAATGCGGAACCCGTCGTACCGACAACGAGTTCGACAATGACGCCCAGATGACCCGGAGCGGCAGCTGCGGACCTTTCGCCGACGACAACGAAGCCACCACCACCGGTTTCCACCTGCGCAAGTACCTGAATCCTGACATGGGGGCTGACGATATCGGTGAAGGAAAGTCCGATCAGCCTTTCATCCTGATGCGCTATGCCGATGTCCTGCTGGCCGCCGCCGAAGCGGGTGTGGAGCTAGCCCTTGTGGGAGAGACCAGCGTGGACGGTACGAACGTCCTCTCCGTGGCGACCGAAGCCATCGCCGATATCCGGGACCGGGCTGGTGCCGATCCGCTCGCGGGATCGCTCACCGCTTCCGTCGAAAGCCGCAACCTCGTGCGTCGCGAGCGCCGCAAGGAGCTCGCCTTCGAGCACAAGTCCAAGTGGGATATCCGCCGCTGGAGGGTCATCGATGAGCAGAACCGTGACGGTTTCTGGGGGGAGGTCCGCGACCACGGCGCCTTCTCCGACGGAACCCGGTTCCACTTCCGCGGCTTGTATCCGTTCTACTCCACCTCTACGGGCAAGTACTTTCTGGATGCGCGCTACGAATGCAACCTCAACAAGAATTATGACTATAACACGGTCGACTACTACTTCGCCATTCCTTCCGACCAGGTGTCCAAGAGCAGCGTCATCGACCAGCAGCCTAACAGATAATCAGATATGAAAAAGATAACAAACCTTCTTCTTGTCGCATCGGCGGCCATTTGCGCCGCTTCCTGCTCCCTGTTCGAGCTCGACAACTATGACGCTCCTGCCGAGACCCTCTTCGGCAAGGTGACCGACGCTGCCGGCAATCCGGTTCTCACCGACCAGGGTTCCGAAGGCATCCGCGTCCGTCTCACCGAGACTTCCTGGGAAGGGAACGTGACGCCTCTGGATTTCTACTGCCGTCCGGACGGAACCTTCAACAACACGAAAGTGTTCGAAGGCGACTACAACATCCGCATTGACGGACCGTTCATTCCGCTGGTCCGCTCTACGCAGGACGGAACCATGCTCTCCGACGAGTCCAAGAATGCGCATGTCAAAGGCCAGACCGAAGTGAACTTTATCGTCGAGCCTTTCCTGCATGTGGAACTGGTAGGAATTCCCCAGGCCGCCGGCGGAAAGATTACGGCGAACGTGAAAGTCACCCGCGGCGTGTCCAAGGAGGATTTCCGCTCCAAGGTGGAGCCGATGGGAAACTACTCCGATGATTTCCTGAATGTCACCGACATCCAGCTTTTCGTCAGTTATTCCTCTTCCGTGGGCTATCGTGCGCGGGACGACCGCTGGTCTTCTTCGATCGAATATGCGGGCGCATCCTTCGAGGATCTGCTCGGTACCGAGGTGAGCATCTCTTCCAAGGGAGCCATTCCTTCCGGCCGCAAGGTGTACGTGCGGGCCGCCGCGCGCATCAATTACGCCACGGAGGGGAACCGCCGCTGGAACTATTCCGAGCCCATCGAGGTTTATCTCCCATAATATAAATGGTTGGTTAGTTGGTTGATTTTGGGAGGAGGGAGGATGGAGTTACCAGATTTCATCCTCCCTTTTTATTATCTTTACAGAATGAACAAGTACACGATTGTATGCCTGGCCGGTTTCGTTCTGGCCGTAGCCTGTGCTCCCCGTGGACCCCAGCATCCTGCGGACAAAACTACTTTCCAGACCTCCCGGGCCTGGAGCGAACATATCGACAACCGGGCCGATGCCGTCATGGTATACGGCGTAGGCGGCAATCCCTCTGACCGGAACGGGCGCGGCCTGTCCCTCGAGGACCGGCTCGCTTCCTGGAAGGAAAGGGGGTACACCACTCAGTTCATGACCGGTATCGCCTGGGGGGAATACCAGGACTATTTTACCGGTGAATGGGATGGAAAGTGGCACCTGGACGAAGGACAGGTCCAGATGAGCGGAGACACGATCTGGCACGGCCGGATGGTCCCTTATATCGTCCCCACGGAGAACTATCTCTCCTATTTCAAGGAGAGGCATATCAAGCGGGTCATCGATGCCGGCGTCGATGCCATCTTCCTGGAAGAACCGGAATTCTGGGCGCGCAGCGGTTACAGCGATGCTTTCAAGCGGGAATGGAAAGATTATTACGGTACGGAGTGGCGTCCCCAGGACGAATCTCCGGAAGCGACATACCTGTCATCCAAACTGAAGTATCACCTGTATTACCGGGCGTTGGATGAAGCCTTTACCTTTGCCAAGGACTATGGCCGGAGCCTGGGCCGCGACATCAAGTGCTACGTCCCCACCCACTCGCTGCTGAACTATGCCCAGTGGCAGATTGTTTCGCCCGAGGCCTCCCTGGCTTCGCTGCCCTGCGTGGACGGATATATCGCCCAGGTCTGGACCGGGACCTCCCGCGAGCCGGATTATTACAACGGCGTGTACAAGGAGCGTGTATTCGAGACCGCTTACCTGGAATACGGCTGCATGGCTTCCATGACGGCCCCGACCGGCCGTCGCGTATGGTTCCTCACGGACCCTATCGAGGACTGGCCCCGTGACTGGGCCGACTACAAGCGCAACTACCAGGCCACCTTTACGGCCCAGCTCCTATACCCTCAAATCTCCGACTTTGAGATTATGCCGTGGCCGGAACGGATCTACCGGGGGTTCTATCGCACCAGCGCCGATTCCGAGGAACGCACGCGCATCCCCAAGGACTATTCGTCCATGATGCAGGTGATGATCAACGCCGCCCATGACGTGCCCGTCTCCCAGAGCAAGCTCAGCGGGTCCAAGGGCATCTCCGTTCTGATGGGGAACTCCCTTATGTTCCAGCGTTTCCCGGTCCATGAAGGCTATGACGACCCGCAGCTTTCCAATTTCTACGGGCTAGCCATGCCGCTCCTCAAGCACGGTGTCCCCGTGGAGATATCCCACATCGAGAACCTTTCCTATCCCAAAACCCTGGAAGGCGTGAAGGTGCTCCTGATGACCTATTCCAACATGAAACCCCTCGACCCTGAGGCTCATTCCTATCTGGCCGGCTGGGTGAAGAATGGCGGACATCTGATCTATTGCGCCACCGACCAGGATCCTTTCCAGAAGGTGAACGAGTGGTGGAATACCGGAGACAACCGCTATGCCGCCCCTTCGGACCATCTCTTCGCCCAGATGGGAATCGAAGCAGGAGCCATGGAGGGAACGTACCGCTATGGCAAGGGCAGCGTCCGCATCCTCCGGCATGATCCCAAAGAATTCGTCCTGAAGGAGAGAGGGGACACCCTGCTGTTGGAAGCCGTTACGGCCGCTTACGGCCCCATCGAGGAGAAGAACCACTTTGTCCTGGACCGCGACGCCTATAAGCTGGTGGCGGTGGTGGACGAAGGGGTGAGCGACGAGCCCTATCGGCTGGACGGATGCTTCATCGACCTGTACGATGCCGATCTTCCCGTTTACACGTCGCTTTCCGTGCGTCCCGGGACCCAGCGCTTCCTCTATGATGTGTCCAAGGCACCCAAGGCGCCGGCCATCCTGGCTGCGGCCAGTCGCGCTTACGATGTCAAGAGGACCGGACATGGTTTCACGTATGTATGCAAGAGTCCGGTGGAGACCGTCAATGTTACGCGCATCCTTTTACCTTCAAAACCGGTGAAAGTGTTGGTGAACGGCATTACATCCGATTTCGAATGGGATCCCTCCAGCAAGACCTGCCTCCTTCGTCACGACAACCTCCCCGATGGTGTAACCGTAGAAATCCAATGGTAATGAAACAATTCAGACTGATCCTTATCCTTGCGTTCACCCTGACTGCATGCCAGACGCAGACGGTGCAGCGCAACGCCCTGCGCGCTCCGGCCTATCCGCTTGTATCCATCGACCCGTACACCAGTGCCTGGAGCATGTACGACCACCTGTACGACGGGCCGGTGAAGCATTGGACCGGGGCGGAATTCCCGCTCATCGGTGCCTTGAAGGTGGACGGCGAAGTGTACCGTTTCCTCGGCATGGAGGAAGTGGAGCTGAGTCCGTTGGCCCCTCTGGCGGCGGAAACGCCCTGGCGGGGTGCTTACACCTTCTCCGAGCCCAAGGGCGACTGGTTCGCCGAATCCTACCGGCCGTCCGGCTGGAACGAGGGCCCTGCCGCCTTTGGAACCCCGGGCTACCTGACTTCCCTTACGCCCTGGCAGACTGAAAAGGTATGGGTGCGCCGGGAAGTGGAGGTGTCCGAGGATCTCAGCGGCAAGCGGGTGTATCTCGCCTACAGCAACGATGACGACGCCGTTTTCTACATCAACGGCGTGGAGGTGCTCAATACGGGGCACGAGTGCCATACGAATGCCTTTACTCCTGTTCCCGACGGGGTGCTCCGGGAGGGAAAGAACCTGATTGCCGCCACCTGCACGGACACCGGCGGACTGGCTTATCTGGACATGGGGCTGATGCTTCAGAACGAGCCCCATACGGCCCTTGAGCAGGCCGCGGAGCAGCTCTATGCCGACGTCCAGGCTACCCGGACGCATTATGGCTTCCGCTGCGGCCCCGTGGAGCTGGAACTCAGTTTCACCGCCCCGCTCTTCCTGGACGACCTGGATCTCATCTCCCGCCCGGTGAACTATATCAGCTACAAGGTAGTATCCCGGGATGGCGGGAAGCACGACGTCCAGCTGTACCTGGAAGCCTCCCCCCGCTGGGCGACCGACCAGGCGGGACAGCCTTCCCGCAGCGAAGCCTACACCGACGGGCAGGGCGTCTGGCTGAAGTGCGGCAGCCAGGCACAGCAGGTCCTGGCCAAGCGCGGGGACGACCTCCGGATTGACTGGGGCTACTTCTATCTCCACGCAAAGGACGGTCAGGTGGGAACCGGAACCGGCCTGGCGCTTCGTGAGGCGTTCCTCGGCGGTATCCCCTTCTCCGCCACTTCCGGAGAGAACCTTGCCGGCCGGATGGCCCTCGTGAGAAAGGTGGATGTCGGACAGGAGGATCATGTCCTCATCGGCTACGACGACCTGTATTCCATCCAGTATTTCGGGGAGAACCTCCGGCCCTATTGGAACCGCAGCGGGGACAAGACCATCCAGGACATGTTCGCGGCGGCGGAAGCGGATTATGCGGAACTCCTCCGACGCTGCGACGACTTCGACCGCCGCCTGATGGCCGACTGCGAAAAAGCCGGCGGCCGGAAATATGCCGAGCTGTGCGCCCTCGCGTACCGCCAGTCCATCCACGCCCACAAGTTGGTGCAGGCCCCGGACGGAGCGATTCTCTGGCTTTCCAAGGAGAACAATTCCAACGGGTCCATCGGCACGGTGGACATCACCTATCCGTCGGCACCGCTGTTCCTTTACTATAATCCCAAGTTTGCGGAATACTTGATGAACCACATCTACTATTACGCGGAAAGCGGACGCTGGACGAAGCCTTTCCCCGCGCACGATGTGGGCACCTATCCCATGGCCAACGGGCAGACGTACGGCGGCGACATGCCGGTGGAGGAGGGTGGCAACATGATCATTCTCACTGCGGCGGTCTGCAAGTTCGAGGGGAATGCCGACTATGCGGAGAGACATTGGGAAACCCTCACGGTCTGGGCCGATTACCTTCGCCAGTTTGGACTCGATCCGGAAAACCAGCTTTGTACGGATGACTTTGCCGGCCATTTTGCGCATAATACCAACCTTTCCATCAAGGCCATCCTGGGCGTTGCCTCCTATGGATACATGGCCGGGCTGCTGGGCAGGCAGGCCATTGCCGATGAATATACGGCAGCCGCCCGCGAGATGGCCTCCCGATGGGTGGAGATGGCCGACGACGGCGACCACTACCGGCTTACTTTCGACAAGGAAGGAACCTGGAGCCAGAAATACAATCTGGTCTGGGACAAGCTGTTGGGACTGGACATCTTCCCGGACAGTGTCGCTCGGAAGGAGATCGCCTACTATCCGTCCCGCTTCAACGAATACGGGCTTCCACTGGACAACCGGGAGACCTATACCAAGTTGGACTGGATTATGTGGACCGCCACCATGGCTTCCGACAAGGCCACCTTCGAATCCTTCATCGAACCGGTCTGGCGTTTTGAGAATGAAACCATGGACCGTGTTCCCATGTCCGACTGGGTGTTCACCGACAAGCCCAATTACCGGGGATTCAAGGCCCGGAGTGTGGTGGGAGGTTATTTCATCAAACTCTTGGAAACGAAATGAGCAAGCGTACAATAAAGATTTACGGGGTGCTGTTCCTGACTTGGCTGGCAACGGTTTCCGCCGTGGCCAGGCCAGAGCGTCCGGATCCGGTGTCTTATGTCAACACCCTGGTAGGGACAGCCTCCACTTACGAACTCTCCACCGGCAATACCTATCCGGCGGTTGCCGTGCCATGGGGCGCCGATTTCTGGACGCCGCAGACTGGCTCGAACGGAGACGGCTGGACCTACCGTTATGATGCAACGCATATCCGTGGGCTCAAGCAGACACATCAACCCAGCCCCTGGATCAACGACTATGGCGCTTTCTCCCTCATGCCGGTGACAACCGGTCCAGTATATGACCAGGACGCGCGAGCCAGCTGGTTTTCCCACAAGGCAGAAGTTGCAACCCCTTATTACTATAGTGTGTATCTGGCTGACCATGACGTTACGGCGGAACTTACCCCAACGTCCCATGCCGCGGCCTTCAGGCTTACCTATCCCGAAGGGCAGTCCTACCTGGTCGTGGATGCTTTCGAGGGCGGGAAGGTATCCCTGGTTGATGCGTACACGATCAGGGGCTATACCGTCCACAACCACGGCGGAGTAGCCGACGGCTTCCGCAACTGGTTCATTGTCCGTTCCGATACGCCTTTCGAAGCCTGCCCGGCCCGGGAGGATGTGGCTCTTGTCGGCTTTAGGACCGTTCGGGGTCAGCAGGTGAACCTGCAGGTGGCCTCGTCGTTCATTTCGGCGGAGCAGGCCGAACGGAACCTCTTGGAGGTGACAGGAGGCTTCGAGGCCGTGCGGAACGCAGCCCGCGATGAGTGGAATGCCCTGCTGGGCCGAATCGAGGTGACGGACGGGAATCTGGACAACTTGCGCACATTCTACAGCTGCCTGTACCGTTGCCTGCTGTTTCCACGCGACCTGTCCGAAATCAACGAAGCGGGAGAACGCGTGCATTACAGTCCGCATAACGGCCGCATCGAAAAAGGCTATTTCTTCACGGATACCGGCTTCTGGGACACCTTCCGCAGCCTTTTCCCGCTGTTGAACCTGGTGTATCCGGAAACATCGGCCCGGGTGCAGGCAGGACTTGTAAACGATTTCCGGGAGAGCGGTTTTCTGCCGGAATGGGCGTCGCCGGGACACCGGGGGTGCATGGTGGGGAACAACAGTGCCTCCGTGGTCGCCGATGCTTTCCTGAAGGGAATCCCTTGCCAGGATATCGATGAGCTCTGGGAAGCGGTTACCCATGGGGCGCATGCGGTGCATCCGAGGGTTTCCTCTTCCGGTCGTCTGGGCTGGCAATACTACGATTCCCTGGGTTACGTGCCCTGCGATGTAGGGATCAACGAAAGTGCGGCACGCACACTGGAATACGCCTATGACGACTGGTGTATCTGGCAGTTGGGCCAGGCCCTGGGCAAGACGGAGGAGGAACTCGCCCCTTACCGGCATGCTGCGCTGAATTACCGGAATCTGTATGATTCGGAATTCAGGCTCATGAACGGCCGGAAGGCCGACGGCCGTTTCTCCAGGCCCTTCTCTCCCTTGAAATGGGGCGGAGACTTCACGGAAGGGAACTCGTTGCACTACACATGGAGCGTGTTCCACGACGTTGAAGGCCTTATCGGCCTGATGGGCGGGCCGGAAACTTTTGCGGCCCAACTGGATACGGTATTCCAGATGCCGCCCAAATACGATGACAGCTACTATGGCCGTCCGATCCATGAAATCATTGAGATGACGGTGATGGGCATGGGAAACTATGCCCATGGGAACCAACCCATCCAGCACATGCTGTACCTGTACGACTGGTGCTCCCAGCCGTGGAAGACGCAGGCGCGTGTGCGGGAAGTGATGGGGAAATTCTACGGTCCCTGGGCCGACGGCTACTGCGGCGACGAAGATAATGGCCAGACATCGGCCTGGTATGTTTTCTCGGCCCTGGGGTTCTATCCGGTATGCCCGGGCAGCGGAGAATATGCGCTGGGGTCTCCGCTCTTTGAGAAGGCTGTCCTGCACCTCCCCGGAGGCGATGTCCATATTGAAGCGCCCGGAAACGCTGAGGAGAAAGTGTATGTAGAGAAACTCCGCCTCAACGGACGGGTCTGGCAGCACAATTATATCCGGCATGACGACCTCCTCCACGGCGCCAAGCTCCGCTTTACCCTTTCAGACAAGCCGTCCTTCCTCCGCGGGACCCGGCCGGAAGACCGCCCGTATTCCTTAAGCCGATAAAGAAAAATGATGAAAAACAGTTTACTCTGCCTGTCTTTTATGACCGTGGCCATTCTCGCTTCGGCCCAACCTTATCAGGATCGGAGGCCCGCCGCGAAGGACCGGCTATTCACCTCTGAGGCCGTCGAGGCCAGAATCGTGGAGGTAGAAGCCCTTTTGTCGAATGCAAAGCTTCGCTGGATGTTCCGGAACTGTTTCCCCAACACGCTGGATACCACGGTCCATTATAGCGAAGATGAAAACGGTACGCCCCGGACCTTTGTCTATACCGGAGACATCCACGCCATGTGGCTCCGGGATTCCGGAGCCCAGGTCTGGCCTTACCTCTCCCTGATGCGGGACGACCCGGCGCTGAGGAAACTGCTGGAAGGGGTCATCCGCTGCCAGTTCAGTCTTATCAACATTGACCCGTATGCCAACGCTTTCAACGACGGACCGACCGGAGGGGAATGGATGAGCGACCTGACGGACATGAACCCCTATGTTCACGAGCGCAAGTGGGAGATTGATTCCATGTGCTACCCTGTCCGTCTTGCTTATGAGTATTGGAAGATAAGCGGTGATGCGTCCGTTTTCGATGATACCTGGCTGCAGGCGGCCAGGAACATTTATAAAACCCTCCGCACGCAGCAGCGAAAGGAAGGAAAGGGGCCCTACCACTTCCAACGCCGGACCGAACGCCAGTTGGATACCAAGGCCTGCGATGGCTGGGGAAACCCGGTGAGTCCGGTAGGGCTCATTGCATCGGCTTTCCGTCCTTCGGACGATGCCACTACCTTTGAGTTTCTGGTTCCTTCCAACTTCTTTGCAGTAAGTTCTTTACGAAAGATGGCGGAGATTCTTGAAACGGTCAACGGGGAGAAGGAACTGGCCGGGGACAGCCGCTCTCTGGCGACGGAAGTGGAGGCTGCGCTACAAAAATATGCCGTTTATAAACACCCGAAGTATGGAAAGATTTATGCCTTCGAGGTGGACGGGTTCGGAAACCGTTTCTTGATGGATGACGCCAACGTCCCATCGCTGCTGGCAATGGCCTACCTGGGGGACGTATCGCTCCGGGACAAGATTTACCGGAACACCCGGAAATTTGTCTGGAGCGAAGATAATCCCTTCTTTTTCAAAGGGAAAGCGGGTGAAGGGATCGGGGGACCCCATATCGGATATGATATGGTCTGGCCCATGAGCATCATGATGAAAGCGTTTACTGCAACCGATGATGCCGAGATCAAATGGTGTATCGAGACCTTGTTGGATACGGATGCAGGAACCGGGTTCATCCACGAAAGCTTCCACAAGGATGACGCCTCCCGTTTTACCCGTCCGTGGTTCGCGTGGCAGAATACCCTTTTCGGGGAACTGATCCTGGACCTTATCGACCGAGGCAAATTGGGAATCCTTAACAGTATTGACATCCAGTAATATGGGGGCGCTTCCGATATCAATTATCATACTTATCAAGCCAGGGAAACGGGTCCGCTGTCAGACATCGAGTTGATTCCATACGGCTGTACGACCCTCAGAATCACCGAATTTCCAGTCAGGCCAGAATAAGGAGTACTGATTACCTGTTCTACCATTCGTCAAAAAAGAGCATTTGGTAGAACAATGGTAGAACAAAAACCGCCCATAAATCATCCGTTGAGCCCCAGAATTCGAGTCGCGGTCTGGACTTGAACTCTAAAAACCCATGCTTAATCTCGCCGAAAAATAGGGCCGAAATCCTAAATCTACGGCCCTGAAACGGCGATTTAAGACACAAAAAAAGCTCTACCAACTGAGCTATTTCCGCAGTATTTCAAAGACTCGTTCTCGTGGAACGGGACTGCAAAGATACGGCAAAAATCTGAATCTCCAAATATTTTTGCAATTTTTTTAGATTCCTCGACTTCGCTGCGCTCCGCTCGGAATGACGGACCCTACCCGACATACTTCGCAATGAGCCGGACGAGGAGGTCGTTGAGGGGCTCGACTTGGAAGTCGCCGACGGAGGCTTCGATGTGGTCGCCGCCGACACCGCTGTCGTCGGTGAGGAAGACGTAGGTGCCGCCGGTGAGGACGGCGAAGAAGCGGCACATGAACTCGCATTCCTTGGAGGGGCTGCTGCAGAAGACGGGGATGAGCTTGACGCCTTGCTTGGCGTATTCGCGGATGGAGGCCTGCAGGCTTTCCACGACGCCCTGGTGATCCTGATGGGCGGGGGCGTCCAGGACGAGGAAGGCGATGCGGGCGCGGGCGGAGGTGTTCCAGGCGAGGTTCTGGAGGCCGGCTTCCAGGGCTGTGTGGACGGCTTCCGGAAGGTCGCCGCCACCGTCGGCATACTGCATCGCGATGTACTGGATGGTCTTGCGGTAGTCGTCCGTGAAGGGGGAGAACTTGGTCACGTACTCATCCTCCGTGTCCCGGTAGAAGACGGTGGCCGTGCGGAGTTCGATCTCGCCGAGGCCGCCTTTGGCGCGGTCCAGGATGTTGATGAGGTCTTTCTTGAGGAACTCGATCTCGTCGCCCATGGAACCCGTGGCGTCGACGATGAAGGCGATGTCGGCGCGCTTTTCGGGAGCCTTGGCCTTGTCCACGATGTAGAAGTTCACTTCGGCCTCTTCCTGCTGGACGTTCCAGGGGGAGAGTTTCGGGGCCGATGCCTGGGGCTTTCCGTCGATGGTGAGGACCAGGTTGTCCGTGCCCGCCTGGGCGTGGAACGGGTCCACCCAGAGGTCCGCTTCCCCCTGGTTGTCGGTGAGGGTGCTCCACAGGACCTTCTGGTTCTGCTCCAGGGTGATGCGAAGGGCGGGGAGCCGCTTGCCGGCGGCGTCCGCAACGCGGACGGCCACCCGGCGCGGCGTATACATCCGCCAGTACTGCGACATTCCGCCGTAGTCCTGCGAACCCATCAGCCCGCTCCAGAAGTCCCAGTGGTCCAGGTCGTTCCATTCGCCGGCCGTGAGGATGCCGGCCTTGCCGCCCGGCCTGCCCTGGCCGCCGTTCGGCATCCCTGCCGGCCCGGCGCCTGCCATCTTGTCCATGGAATACATCCCGTCGACCTCCCCCATTCTCACGTCATAGACCGAGCAGGAAACGAGGCCCATCAGGCCCGTAAGTGCAAGAAGTATCGTCTTTTTCATCATTATCAATCAGTTAAAAACCGATAAGAAAATCCCTCAGTGGCCCGAACCTTGCATCAAACCGGATGAAAAATTTGCGGAAAACCGAAAAAAACGATATTTTTGAACGATTAAACTAAACGGCAATAACCATTTAAACCATTTTCTGATATGAAGAAATTCGTTCTGATGTTCCTCTGCGGAACCATGATTCTGTCCGGCTGCGGCATGACCAACACCGGTAAGGGCTCTCTCATCGGCTCGGGCGCCGGCGCCGCTATCGGCGCGGGCCTCGGCTATCTGATCGGCAAGGACGGCAAGGGCGCCGCCATCGGTGCGGCCATCGGTACTGCCGTGGGCGGTGGCACCGGCGCCATCATCGGCAAGAAGATGGACCAGAAGGCCGAAGAACTGGCAGCGCTTGAGAACGCCCAGGTCGAGACCGTCGAGGATGTGAACGGCCTCAAGGCCATCAAGGTCACCTTCGACAGCGGTATCCTCTTCGACTTCAACAAGGCCACCCTGAAGGCTGATGCCAAGCGGAACCTTGACAAGTTCGCGGCCGAAATGGCCGACCTGCCCGACACCGACATCACCGTCCTGGGCCACACCGACAACGTCGGTTCCGCCGAGGCGAACCAGAAGGTGTCCGACAACCGCGCCAACGCCGTGTCCTCTTACCTCCAGAACAAGGGCATCGCGAAGAGCCGCATCGTCGCCGAGGGCCACTCCTACAACGACCCGGTCGCTGACAACAGCACCGCCGAAGGCCGCGCCCAGAACCGCCGCGTCGAGATCTACATCTCCGCCAACGAGAACATGATCAAGGCCGCCGAGAACGGCACGCTGCAGTAGTCCACCCTATCGGGAATGAAATAGTCCGGGCGAAAAACCCGGACTTTTTTTGTGTTCAGCATTCGAACCGCTCGCCGATGTACCGGCTGCGGGCGATCAGGCAGGCGCCGGTCATGCCGGCGTCCATGCCGAGCGCGGACCGGACGATGCGGGTGTCCTGGGACACGAGGTGGATCGCATGCCGGTTCACGGCCATCCGCATGGGCCCGAGGAGGTAGTCGCCGGTCATCGCGAGTTCCCCGCCCACCACGACGAGTTCCGGATTGAACAGGTTGATCAGACCGGCCGTCTTCTCGCCCAGGTGCAGGCCGATCTGCTCCACGGCCTCGATGCACAGGACGTCCTCGCGCCGGATGGCGTCCATGATCTCCTCCAGCGTCAGGGGCTTTTCCGAGGATAGTACGCGCGGGGAGAGGATAGAGGATTCGCCGGCGCGGATGCGCGCGAGGAGGATGCGCTGGAGCGCCTGGCCGGAGATCTCCGTTTCGTTGCATCCCCGTTTGCCGCATCGGCAGATGACCTGGTTGTCGAAGCCATACACATGCCCGAATTCCCCGGCAAAGCCGGATTTCCCGCCATAGACGAGCGAGTCGATGACAATGCCCATCCCGAGGCCCCAGTTGACATTGATCATCAGCATGCTCCGGCAGCCGGCCCCGGCCCCCAGCAGGAATTCCCCCCAGGTCATCGCCCGGGAGTCGTTGTACAGGGACAGGGGGACGCCGGCGATCTCGTGCAGGCGGTTGACCAGCGACTGCCCCGGCGTATGGAACCAGGTGTAGCTGTCGCCGGTGACGCTGTCGATGCGTCCGGGCAGGGCGATGCAGACGCCTTTCAAGAGGCGTCCGGCCTCGGTCGTTTCCGCAATCGCTTTCCGCAGCAGGTCGCACATCCGGTCGAAAGACCCGTACGCTTCCATCGTGAACTCATCATCCCGGAAAGTATGGAGCATGCTGCCCCGGAAATCCATGAGTCCGGCCCGGATGTACCGGTCGTTCAGGTCCAGGCCCAGGAAACAGCCGGCATCCCCGCGGAGCCGGTACAGCTGCGGCCGGCGGCCGCTGGCGGAATCCGTTTTCCCGCAGTTTTCCAAGTACCCCTCCTGGACCAGGGTTGTGATGTATTTGATAGCGGTCCCAACGCTGATGTCCAGGGCTTCAGCGACTTGGGGAACCGTGCAACCGTCGTTCCGGGTGCACAGGGACAGGATTTGATTGTGGGGGGCAGGCACAGGCATCATCTTCGTGGTTTTCGGTGCGAAAATAGCCATATTCAGCAAATTATCAAATATATTACGCCAAAAATAAATTATATTCCTACTAAATAGGAAGAATATAATTCAAAAATGAATTAATTACCCCGAAAATTTATTGAAAAATCAACAAAATGGCTTTGTAACAAGGTTTTATTATCCATACCTTTGTCCCAAAGCAACCAACTCAACTTAACTACTCTTCTTTATGCGTAAATCACAGAAACTGCTCGCAGCGTTCTCGCTGCTCGGCATCCTGCTGCTGGGCGGAGGTTCCCTCTTTGCCCAGAACCGTTCCTGCCAGGGTACGGTGAAAGACGCACAGGGCGAGCCCGTCATTTCGGCCTCCGTCCTGATCAAGGATGCGCCCGTTTCGACGGGTACGGTGACCGACATGGACGGTAACTTCGTCCAGCCCAACGCCAAGGTCGGTGACGTCCTCGTGGTTTCCTCCATCGGTTACGAGACCGTCGAGGTGACCTGGAACGGCTCCCCCCTGACGGTCGTTCTCCGCGATGACTACAATGTCCTGGACGAGGTGGTCGTCACCGGTTACGGCGGCACCCAGCTCCGTTCCAAGCTGACCAACTCCATCGCCAAGGTGGACGAGAAGGCCCTCACGGTCGGTACCTTCACCAATGCGGCATCTTCGCTGGCCGGTGCAGTTTCCGGTCTCCGGGTCATCCAGACTTCCGGTAACCCTTCTGCAGCGCCTTCCATCGTCCTCCGCGGCGGTACCAACCTCGACGGCAGCGGCTCTCCGCTGGTGGTCGTAGACGGCCAGCTCCGGGATGACATGGGCGAGATCAACAACGATGACATCGAGTCCATCGACGTCCTGAAGGATGCCGGCGCGACGGCCCTCTACGGCGCCCGCGCCTCCAACGGCGTTATCCTGATCACGACCAAGCGGGGCAAGGTGGGCACGTCCGAGATCCGCTTCAAGGCCAAGGCTGCCTTCAATTTCATGAACCAGCCTTTCGAGTACTGCGACGCCGGAGACTACATCTACTGGATGCGTTCGGCCTACAACAATTCCCATTGGGCCAACAAAGCCACCCTCTCCGCCGTCTATCCGTACGGTCTCGGCCAGACGGAGGTCACCAATTCCACCGTCTGGAACATCCTCCGGAAGACGGACGCGAATTCTTACCTCCTGCAGAAGGGCTGGTCGGAAATGACCGACCCGGTGGACGGGGCGACCAAGATCCTGTACAAGAGCACCAACCCGGCTGACTACAACATCAACAATCCCACACTGACCCAGGATTATACGGTGTCCATGTCGGGCGGCAATGACAAGGGCCGTTACTATGCCTCCATCGGCTACAATGATGCCAAGGGTCTGCCTGTCAGCACGTTCTACAAGCGGTTGTCCTTCCTGTTCAACGGCAGCTACAACTTGAACCGCTGGCTCACCTCCAACTCCTCTGTCAACTTCGTGCGCGCCCTGTACCGCGACATGCCGGGCTCCTTCTCCGGAGCCGGAACCGGTTACGACGGTTACTACTTCGGCCGTATCATGGGTACGCCGCCTACGGTGCGTTTCGAGGACGAGGACGGCAACCCGCTCTTCGGTAACTCCCGCTCCGACGGTAACCAGAACTACCAGCCCGAGAAGTATATCCGCGACAACGAGAACAACAAGCTCACCCTGAGCCAGGGCTTCAGCGCCAAGCTCTCCCGTACGCTCACTTTCAACGTGAACGCCACCTGGTACTATGACCAGTATGTCAACGAGGCCTTCAACAAGGACCTCCAGAACAACCAGGCCGGGACCGCATGGGTCCGCACCCGTTCTTCCTCCGCGTCGTACTCCCGTTATTTCAACCAGACGTACAACGCCACCCTTCAGTACAAGAACACCTTCGCGGATATCCACAATGTGGATGTGATGGTGGGCGCCGAGGCTTACGACCGGATTTACAAGGCTTTCTCCGCCCAGGGCCAGGAGGCCGCCACGGACGATTTCCAGGATCTCGCCCTTACCTCCAAGGAGGAGAACAAGCGGAACATCGACTCGTCGCATTCCCAGTACCGCATCAGCTCCTTCTTCGGCCGCCTGAACTATGATCTGGCCGGGAAGTACCTCGCTTCCTTCACCTTCCGCGAGGATGGCTATTCCGCCCTTCTGGATAACCGCTGGGGCTTCTTCCCGGGCGTCTCCCTGGGTTGGATCTTCGGACAGGAGGATTTCATCAAGAACACCATGCCCGTCCTCTCCTTCGGCAAGCTCCGTGCTTCCTATGGTGTGAACGGTAATGCTTCCGGCATCGGCGCGTACGAACTCCAGGGCGCCTACTCCGCCCAGACCGCCTATGACGGCAGCGTCGGCTTCCTGATCGGAACCCTTCCGAATCCTTCCCTCCGCTGGGAGAAGACCACCACCTTCGAGGTGGGCGCCGACCTGAGCTTCTGGCAGAACCGCCTGAATGCGAACTTCACCTTCTATAACCGTCTCACAGACGACAAGTACGCCGCCCTCAAGCTCCCGCAGACGACCGGTTTCTCTTCCGTGACGAACAACAACGGTCAGTTCCGCAACCGGGGTATCGAACTGGAACTTTCCGGCAAGATCATCCAGAACCGCGACTGGCGGTGGGTGGCGAGCGCCAACATCTCCTACAACAAGAACACCATTGTGAAGCTTCCTGACAACGGTCTTCCGAGAAACCGTCAGGACGGCGTAGAGCTGTACACGGGCAACGGCAACGAGACCGAATGGTACGGCGGCTATCAGGAAGGCCAGGAGCCCGGCATGGTCTATGGCTATATCGTCGAGAAGATGGCCCGCTCCGAGAGCGACTTCCCGGCCGGTTACTATGTGACCAGCGGCCACTGGAACGGTTTCTGGCAGTATGCTCCCGCAGATTATGACAAACTGGCGAACAAGAGCAATGCGGTCCGGCTCCAGGGTGGTGACTTCATCTACAAGGACATCAACGGGGACGGTCACATCGACGTCCACGACCAGGCGGTGCTGGGCAATACGATCCCGCACTGGACCGGCGGTTTCAACACCACGCTCTCCTGGAAGGGTCTCTCCCTGTACGCCCGCTTCGACTATGCGCTCGGCTTCTACCTCCAGGACTGGTATAACTCCAACGGTATGGTGTGGATGCTCGGCTGTATGCAGGGTACCTACAACATGCCTACCCTCGTGAAGGATACCTGGACGCCCGAGAACCCGAATGCGACCTTCCCGCGCTATGTCTTCGCTGACCAGCTGGGACCCGGCAACTACTATAAGCTGAACAGCTTCTGGACGCACCGGGCCGATTATCTGGCCATCCGCGAGATCTCCCTCTCCTATGCTTTCCCGAAGGCGCTTATGGACAAGATCCGCTGCAAGGGCCTGACTCTCTCCGTCACCGGCCAGAACCTCGGTTACATCACCGCTGCGAAATGGGTGGCCAGCCCTGAAACGGGTGGTACCCGCGGTGTCGGCTACGGTCTTCCCCGTACGATCCTGTTTGGTGTCGACGTAACCTTCTGATGAACTTAAAGATGGACAATCGTATGAAAACAATGAAGTATATTCTGGCGGCCCTTCTTTCCGCCATGGCGCTGGTCTCCTGCAACGACTGGCTGACCCTCGGCCCGATCGACTACTACGGCAGCGAGTCGTACTGGAAGACGGAGGCCAACTTCGACTCCTATATCGACGGCATGCACAAGAACATGCGTGACCAGGCCTGGACGCACACCATCATGGCCGGCGAGCTCCGCGGCGGAACCCATATCGACGGAACCAGCTCCGACGGATCCTCCGTCTCCTATGCGGACATCATCACGCAGACCTTCGACGAGGACCATACCGGCCTGAGCAATTTCGGCGGCTACTACGGCCCGATCACCAACGTGAACCTGTTCATCGCCCGCCTCAACGCGACGGACGTCGTTCCGGAAGCGAAAAAGGCCACGTATCTGGGTATTGCCCACGGCCTGCGCGCTTTCTACTATTTCGACCTGTTCCGTCTGTACGGCACCGTTCCGCTCCGCCTGACCGCCGATGTGGTGGAAGGTGAGTTGGATCCGCTCAAGCTGTACATGGCCCGCAGCGAGGCTGCGGACGTGATGGCCCAGATCAAGGAAGACCTCCAGAAGTCCCTCGACTATTTCGGCAGCGCCAACACGATTCCTTACGGGAAGTCGTACTGGTCCAAGGCCGCGACCGAGGTCCTTGCCGGCGAGGTGTATCTGTGGAGCGCCAAGGTGGCGACCGGAAACCAGAGCGCCGGCGGCGCCGCGGACATCGCCAAGGCCAAGACCTATTTCACGAACGTGATGAACAACTACGGCTTGAGCCTGCAGGGCAATTTCGCCGATGTGTTCTCCGTGACGAACAAGCTCAACAGCGAGGTGATCTTCGCCATCCATTATGGAGAGGGCGAAGCCACCAACGCCCTGGCGGACTACACCTACATGTCCGATGGCCGCGGCATTACGATGGAGCAGCTCGACGCAACCGGGCACCGCTTCGGCGATCCGTTCGGCCTGAACGCCGCCGGCATCCAGCGCTATCAGTATCTTGACAACATCTTCCTTTCCTTCGATCCCAACGACACCCGCCGGGACGCCACGTTCAAGGCTTCCTACAGCAAGTCCGTTTTTGAACAGACCGGGAAACTCGAGATGGTCGGAACCCATGTCCACAAGAACATCGGCTACACCAACGACGCCGGCGTGCACCAGTTCATCGGTGACTTCATGTACTACCGTCTGCCGCTGGTGTACCTGAGCCTGGCCGAGATCGCCAACTACGAAGGCAACGGCGCCGACGTGGCCAAGTACATCAACCTCGTCCGCAAACGCGCCTACGGAAGCAATTGGAACGAAGCGACCTACGGATACACCGCCGGTAGCTTCACGGCCAACGAGCTCGCCATCCTCGGCGAGAAAGACCGGGAGTTCCTGCAGGAAGGCCAGCGTTGGCACGACCTTCGCCGCATGACGCTCACCAAGGACGGCAAGCACCTGGTGTTCTGCGCGGAGGCGAACCCGAAGAACAACGGCCGTCCGATCCTGGATGAAGCCCAGTCCCACAAGCTGCTCTGGCCCATCGACAAGAACGTCATGAACAGCGACAAGGAGCTGAAGCAGACTCCGGGCTATTGATTCTTCAATCTGTGATAGGAGGTGCGGTTTTTGAAGGCCGCACCTCCATATTCTCATAACACTGAAACCTTAATGACCATGGAAAAGATCATCGGCCTTATCGATGCGCCGTTCACCCCGATGAAACCCAATGGGGACATCAACCTGGAACCCATTCCGGCCTATGCCGCGATGTTGGCGAAGAACGGCCTCAAGGGCGTTTTCATCAACGGCTCCTCCGGCGAGGGGTATATGCTCACCACCGACGAACGGAAGCAGCTGGCGGAGGCCTGGATGGCCGCCGTGCCGGCGGGCTTCAAGGTCATCGTCCATGTGGGCAGCTGCTGCCTGCGGGAGTCCGTGGAACTGGCGAAGCACGCCGCGGCGATCGGGGCCTGGGGCATTGGCGCGATGGCGCCGCCCTTCCCGAAGATCGGCCGCGTGGAGGAGCTCGTCAAGTACTGCGAGACCATCGCCGCCGCCGCGCCGGAACTGCCGTTCTACTTCTACCATATTCCCGCCTTCAACGGCTGCTTCCTGCCCATGCTGGACTTCCTGAAGGCCGTCGACGGGCGCATTCCGAACTTCGCGGGCATCAAGTACACCTTCGAGAGCCTGTATGAGTACAACCAGTGCCGGCTGTACAAGGACGGCAAGTTCGACATGCTCCACGGCCAGGACGAGACCTATCTCCCGTCCCTCGCGCAGGGCGGCGCCCAGGGGGGCATCTGCGGCACGACCAACTACAACGGCCGCGAGCAGGTCGCCATTGGCGAGGCCTGGGCAGCCGGTGACTTGGAGCGCGCCCGCGAGCTGCAGAACTTCTCGCAGGAGGTCATCAACGTGATCTGCCACTTCCGCGGCAACATCGTGGGCGGCAAGCGGATCATGAAGCTCATCGGCTTGGACCTGGGCCCGAACCGCATTCCCTGGCGCAACATGACCGACGAAGAAGAAGCGGCGATGAAGCGCGAACTGGAGGAAATCCATTTCTTCGAACGCTGCAACCGCTTCTAGGATCATGACAGCGGAGCAGATCGACTATTTGCGTTCCTGCCGACAGCGTGTCGGCATGGACATCGTGGCCGACATTCTCCCGTTCTGGCTGGAAAACGGCCTGGACCGGGAGAACGGCGGCATCTTCACCTGCCTGGACCGGGACGGAACCCTGATGGACACCACCAAGTCCGTCTGGTTCCAGGGGCGGTGGGGGTATATCGCCTCCCTCGCGGCCATTCAGCTTGGGAGCGAGGAATGCCTGGATGCGGCGGCCTCGGCCATCGACTTCATCGAGGCCCATTGCTTCGACGGGGACGGGCACATGTTCTTCTCGGTCACGGCCGATGGCAAGCCGGTGCAGAAGCGCCGGTACGTGTTCTCCGAGTGTTTCGCGGCCATCGCGATGGCGGAGTACAGCCTCGCGGCCGATGATCCGGAGTATGCGGAAAAAGCCGTGCAGTTGTTCAAGCGGATCCAGTGGATGCTCACAGAACCGGGCTTCCTGCCGCCCAAGTTCGACTTCGAGGCCCGGGGCCATTCCATCACGATGATGCTCATCAATGTGGCGAACGTCCTCAAGCAGGTCTCCGACGACCCTTGCCTGGACGCGCAAATCGACAAGAGCATCGAAGAGCTCCGGAAGTACTTCATGAAGCCGGAGTTCAAGACTATCCTGGAGATGGTGGGACCGCAGGGCGAGTTCATCGACACGCTTGCGGGCCGCGTCATCAACCCGGGTCATTGCATGGAGACGGGCTGGTTCATCCTGGACATCGCGAAGAGCCGCGGCTGGGACCCGGCGCTCGTGAAGATGGGCACGACGATCATCGACTGGGCCTGGAAATGGGGCTGGGACGAAGAGTACGGCGGCATGATCAACTTCCGGGACTGCAAGAACTTCCCGCCGCAGGACTATTCCCAGGACATGAAGTTCTGGTGGCCGCAGTGCGAGACCATCCTCGCGGGCCTGTACGCTTATCAGGCGACGGGGAAGGAGAAGTATCTGGAGATGCATCAGAAGGCCTTCGACTATGCCTACAAGGTGTTCCCGGACGAGCAGTACGGCGAATGGTACGGCTACCTCCACCGGGATGGCACCGTCGCCCAACCGGCGAAGGGCAACCTGTTCAAGGGCCCCTTCCACATCCCCCGCATGATGCTCAAGGCCGCGGCGCTGTATGATGAGATTCTGGATTAGCTTGATCCTGGCGGCGGGCCTGGTGGCCTGCCATACGGAAACGATGAAAGTAACTGAACTGAAATCCATTCCCGACGCGGCGTATGCGAAGGGGGTGTCGGCGCCGTTCTGCGGCGTCGTGGGTGATGCGCTGGTGGTCGCGGGCGGCGCGAACTTCCCGGACAAAAGCCTCCTGGAAGGGGGCGCCAAGCGGGTTTATGCCGATATATGGGCCCATACCGACGGGGAATGGGCCCACGTCGGCGTCCTGCCGGACTCCACGGCGTACGGGGCCACCTTTGCGGTGGACGGTGCGCTGGTCCTGGCCGGTGGCAATGTCTGCGGTGTGACCACGGACAAGGTCTATGAACTCACGCTTCAGGACGGCGCGGCCGTCCTCCGTGCCCTGCCTCCGCTGCCCGAACCGATGGAGCAGTGCGGCTGGACGCGCGACGGCGACCGGCTCTACCTGGCGGGCGGCGTCGGCACGACCGCCGTCTATGCCTGTACCATCGGCGAGTATGTCTGGACCCGCCTGGCGGACCTGCCCGAACCCCTCGTCCAGCCTGTCGCCTTTGCTTCGGGCGGCAGCCTCTATGTCTGGGGCGGCTTCAATCCCGAGACGCTGGAGGTCTCCGACAAGGGACTTGTCATTTCGAGCGAAGTCGAGAAATCTCTTTGGCGCGAGGCTCCTTCCATCCCCGACGGGGGAACGTTCGTCGGGGCGACGGGCGCAACGCTGCCGGACGGCCGGCTGGCCGTCGTGGGCGGTGTGAACCGCGCCATCTTCGCCCGCGCCCTCCACAATACCCCGGAGGACCGGATCCCTTACCTGTCCAAGGAACCGGCTGAATATCAGTTCCGGCAGGCGGTGTACGCCTTCGACCCGGCTTCCGGAGCGTGGACCCTCCTGGGCGCCGACCCGGCCTGCGCCCTCGCCGGCCCCGGCGTCGCCGTCCGCCCGGCGGGCGGACTCTATGTCGCCGGCGGCGAGCTCAAGCCCGGTGTCCGCAGCCCTCGGATTTTCTCCCTGGCCTGGTAAAACGCTACTTAACCCATTACGATAAATGGCCCACGGATTGGCGGAAACGCTCCTGGCATCAGTACTGCTGGTCTCCTGCGCGAAGGCGCAGGAACCGGCATTGCTGCCGCTGCCGAAGCAGGTCGAGTTCACCGGTGGGAGCATCCGGGCCGGAGCGCCCGAGACGCTGTCGTTCGTGGAAGCCATTCCGGAGGCCGTCTTGAATGAAAACGAGGCGTATCGCCTGACCGTCGACAAGGCGGGTGTCCATATCGAGGCCGTGACGGAGCGGGGCGTCTGGAACGCCCGGCAGACGCTCCGGCAACTTCGGGATTCTCACGTCGGCCGTCGGCCTTCTCAGAATGACAGGGGAAAGGGGCGCATCCCTTGCTGCCGCATCGTGGACTGGCCCAGTTTCCGCGTGCGCGGCTGGATGATGGATGTGGGGCGCACGTACGTCAGCCTGGAAGAACTCAAGCGGGAGGTAGACATCTTCTCGCAGTTCAAGGTCAATGTATTCCATCTGCACTTGACCGAGAACGAAGCCTGGCGGCTGGAAAGCAGGCGGTATCCGCAGCTCAACGCTCCAGAGAATATGACGCGCCAGCCGGGGAAGTTCTATACGCAGGACGAGATGCGCGAGCTGGACGCCTTCTGCCGTGAGCGGGGCGTGACGCTGATTCCGGAACTCGACATCCCGGGCCATAGCGGCGCGTTCGAGCGTACGATGGGCTTCGGCATGCAGACGCCGGAAGGCAAGGCCGTGCTCAGAGAGCTGCTGGAGGAGGTTTTCGACACGTTCAGCGGACCGTATGTCCATATCGGCACGGACGAGGTGGCGTTCACGGATTCGTGGCTCATCTCGGAAATGGTCGCCTATATCCGGGCCCATGGCCGGAAAGCCCTCTCCTGGAACCCGGGCTGGCCTTATCGGTTGGGCGAGATCGACGGACTCCAGCTCTGGAGCTACCGGGGCGAGGCCAAGGAAGGGATCCCAGCGGTGGACTGCCGGCTGCATTATATCAATCACTTCGACCTCTTCGGCGACCTCATCGGTCTGCACACCAGCACGATCTACGGGCGGACGGAAGGCTCCGACGATATCGCCGGCAGCATCATCGCCCTCTGGAATGACCGGTATCTCACCAACGAAGAGAACATCCTGAAAGAGAATAACTTGTACGCATCCGTGCTCGCCCTGGCAGACCGCGCCTGGCGGGGCGGCGGCTACCAGTATTTCGACGGATTCGGCACGGTCCTGCCCGACGAAGGTCCGGCCCGGGAGGACTTCCTGGATTTCGAAAAGCGGATGCTGGCGTATCGGGAAACCGTCCTGAAGGACGTGCCCATGGCCTATGTCGCGCAGGGGCAGGCCCGCTGGGCCATTTCCCCGGCCTATCCGAACGGCGGCGACCTGGAAAAGGTCTTTCCGCCGGAGGAAGGCGTCTGGGAAACCGACCGCGTGGTGACCGGTTCCGGCCTCTATTTCCGGCACGTCTGGGGACCGGGGACCGTCGCCGGCTATTACCCGGATCCGCAGCCCGACCATACCGTCTATGCGCGGACGAAAGTATGGTCGTCACGGCGCCAGACCGTCGGCCTGCTCTTCGAGACCCAGGACTACAGCCGTTCCGAGCGGGACCCGATGCCCCCGCAGGGCGCCTGGGATTACCGGCACAGCCGTCTCTGGCTGAACGGGACGGAGATCCTTCCGCCCGAATGGGTGGGCAACACCGGGCGGGCGGACAGCCAGGAGCCCTTCGGCAATGCCAACTGCGCGGGGCGCGCACCGCTTCCGGTTCCTTTGGACAAGGGCTGGAACGAACTCCTCATCAAATTGCCCGTCGGCGCGTTCTCCACGCCCGAGACCCGTCTCGTGAAGTGGATGTTCACCTGCGCCTTGACGACCCCCGACGGCCGTGCGGCCGCCGAGGTCAAGTATGAAACAGATTTCTCGACAAGCTCGAAATGACAAGGTAAGATATGGCCAAGAAACTTGAAAAGATTTATCCGTGGATTGTGGTGGCCCTCCTGTGGGTGGTCGCCCTGCTGAATTACATGGACCGGCAGATGCTCTCGACGATGCGGGAGTACATCGCAATGGACATCGCCCAGCTGCAGCAGGCCGAAGCGTTCGGCGTGCTGATGGCGATCTTCCTGTGGATCTATGCCATCGTGAGCCCGTTCGCGGGCACCGTGGCCGACCGGTTGAGCCGGAAGTGGCTGATTGTGGGCTCGCTGGCCGTGTGGTCGGCCGTGACGCTCCTGATGGGCTATTGCACGACTTTCTCGCAGCTGAAGTGGCTCCGCGGGCTGATGGGCGTGAGCGAGGCCCTGTACATCCCGTCCAGCCTGTCGCTCATCGCCGACTACCATACCGGGAAATCGCGTTCCCTCGCCGTGGGCATCCACATGACTGGCCTGTACCTGGGCCAGGCCCTCGGCGGTTTCGGCGCCAACCTGGCCGCGGCCCTGACTTGGCAGCAGACCTTCCACTGGTTCGGTATCATCGGCATCGTGTATGCCGTGATCCTCATTTTCTGCCTGAAGGAAGCCCGCCCGGCGTCTGTCATTTCGACCAAGGCCGAAGGCCGCGCGGAGAAATCTCCCGAAACAGCCTCCATCTGGAAATCCTTCGGACTCATCTTCTCCAACATTGCCTTCTGGGCCATCCTGTTCTTCTTCGCGTCCTCGTCCATGCCGGGCTGGGCCACGAAGAACTGGCTTCCGACCCTGTTCCAGGGCAGCCTGGACATCCCGATGGAAAAAGCGGGCCCGATTGCGACGATCACCATCGCTTTTGCCTCCTTCATCGGCGTTCTTATCGGCGGCCCCCTGTCGGACCGTTGGGTGAAGAAGAACCTCAAGGGCCGCATTTACACCAGCGCCATCGGCCTGGGAATGATGGTGCCGGCCCTCGTGCTCGTGGGGCTGGGCCAGGGCCTGATCGCCGCCGTCGCCGCGGGTCTTATCTTCGGCATCGGTTACGGCATGTTCGACACGAACAATATGCCTATCCTGTGCCAGTTCGTCCCCTCGCGTCTCCGCGCCACCGCCTATGGCTTCATGAATACGGTCGGTGTGGCGATGGGCGCCGTCTGCACGCAGGTCCTGGGCCGGATGCAGGACGGCGGCCACCTGGGCGCGGCCTTCGCCGTCCTGGGCGTCGTCACGGCTCTCGCCCTCCTCGTGGAACTCACCGTCTTAAAACCTGTTACCGATGACATGGCGTAGTATCCTCCCGGGCCTCCTGGCCCTGCTGATCGTCGCGGCTCCGGCTGATGCCCGTCGGAAGCCGAAGGTGGAACCCAAGATCAAGGTTTCCTGTGTGGGAAACAGTATCACGTATGGGATGCGGTTGGATGACCGGGAGCACGAAAGCTATCCGGTGCGGTTGCAGGAAATGCTGGGGGACCGCTACGAAGTCGGGAACTTCGGCAAGTCGGGCGCAACGCTCCTGCGCCACGGCCACCGGCCGTATTTCGAGCAGGAGGAGTTCCGCCAGGCCATGGATTTCGCCGGGGACATTGTGGTCATCCATCTGGGGGTCAACGATACGGACCCGCGCAACTGGCCGCACTTCCAGGACGAGTTCGTGGGCGATTACCTCGCGCTCATCGACAGTCTCCGGAGCGTCAATCCCCAGGCGCGGTTCCTGATTGCGCGGATGACGCCCATCGGCAGCAACCACACCCGCTTCATTTCGGGCACGAAAACCTGGCACGGACAGATCCAGGAGGCCATCGAGACGGTGGCCGAAGCCTCTGGGGCCGAGCTCATCGACTTTTACGAGCCGCTGTACCGTTATCCCTGGATGTTTCCGGACGCCGTCCATCCGAATGCGGAAGGCGCCGGCATCCTTGCGAAAACCGTCTACTGCGGTATCACGGGCGATTACGGCGGCCTGCAGGTCTCGCCGATGTTCTCCGACCACATGGTTTTGCCCCGGGAGAAACCCTTCGCCATCCGGGGGAAGGCCAATGCGGGGGAGTCGGTGCAAGTTACGGTCGATGGTGCTGTCTATCAGGCGGTCGCCGATAATCGGGGCCGCTGGGGCGTCGACGTGGCACCGCATCCGGCAGGGACGGGCTCGGTTCTCCGTATCGAGACGGCCAAGTCTTCGCTGGTGTACCGGGACGTCGCTTTCGGCGACATCTGGCTGTGCTCCGGCCAGTCCAACATGGAGTTCGAGGTACGGCAGAGTTCCGACGCGGCGCCGCGGCCGGATGCGGACCTCCGCCTGTACGACATGAAATGCAACTGGCGGACGGATAACGTGGCCTGGCCGGCGACCGCGCTGGACAGCGTGAACCATCTGCAGTACTTTGCACCTACCCGCTGGATGCCGGCCTCGGACGCCGCCATCGCCCGCTTCTCGGCCGTCGGTTACGCCTTCGGCCAGATGCTGCGGGATAGCCTGCAGGTTCCCATCGGCCTGATCTGCAACGCCGTGGGCGGTTCCACGACCGAAAGCTGGGTGGACCGCGAGACCCTCGAAACCCGCTATCCGGCCTTCCTCCGCGACTGGCTCCACAACGACCTGATCATGGAATGGGCCCGCGGTCGTGCGGAGAAGAACCTTTCCAACCGGCCCGCCTCCGTGGAGGGCTACGGCATCGTCCCTACCCGCCATCCTTACGAACCCTGCTACAACTTCGAAGCAGGCATCCTCCCCCTGGACCATTACCCGATTACGGGCGTCATCTGGTATCAGGGTGAGTCCAACGCGGAAAGGGTGGAGGTTCACGAAGACCTCTTCCCGCTGCTGGTGGACTCCTGGCGGAACTACTTCTCTGACATTCCTTTCTACTACGTCCAGCTCTCCTCCCTGAACCGCACCTGCTGGCCCATTTTCCGCGACTCCCAGCGTCGGCTGATGGACAGTCGTCCGGGTCTCGGGATGGCTGTCACCACCGACTTGGGCGACCTGACCGATGTGCACTATCGGCAGAAGCGGCCCGTCGGGGAGCGTTTGGCCCTGCAGGCGCTGGAGAAGCATTACGCCCACGCCGTGAAGGCCGACGGCCCGCTGGCCAAAGAGGCCGCGCGCGTCGGACAGGACGTTTATGTCGATTTTTACCCGCAAGAGGCGCTTCGCTCCGCGGACGGCGGCCCCATCGTCGGCTTCGAGGTCCAGGATGCCGCGGACGGGCTGTTCCATCCGGTCGCGGCCGAGGTCACAGGCGGCCTGGTCCGCCTGGACTGCGCCGCGATCCGAGCCCCCAAGGCCGTCCGCTACGCTTGGCAGCCCTTCACCCGCGCCAACCTCGTGAACGCCACCGGCCTCCCCGCCTCCACCTTCCGCCTCCCGGTCCGTTGAGGCTCATCGTAAGAAACGCATAAATACCCCCTGAAACAACACAAGTTATCAACAGCTTGGGTCGTTTCGGGGGTTTTTCGTGTATATTCGTATCCCACGGCAACGGACAAAATTATAGTTTTCAGAAGATTATTTTGAATGGACATGCGGATCTTTACAGAACAGACCTTGAAGGAATACATCGGGAACCATCCCGATGCGCGGGTGGCCCTGCAAGAATGGGTCAGTATCGTGAAACGGAGTGAATGGACTTGTTTCGCCGATGTCCGGCAGACATTCGGCACCGTGGATGCCGTAGGAAACCAACACTTTGTGTTCAACATCAAAGGGAATCGGTATCGGTTGGTCGTCGTCATCAAGTTCACCATCCGGTTTGTGTATATCCGGTTCATCGGGACCCATGAGGAGTACATGAAGATAGACTGTGCAAACATTTAGGATATGGCCAAGATAGAGCGGGAGGCCCAATATGAATGGGCCGTCAAAAGAGTGGAAGCGCTGCTTCCCCTGGTTGGAGATGATGCGCCGGAAGACGATCCGGCTCGCATTGAGCTGGAATTGTTGTCCGAACTGGTCTCCGAATACTCCGAGGAGCATTTTGCCATCGGAGAGCCTTCCTTGGTGGATATCCTGAAACTGCGGATGTACGAGATGGGCCTGACACAAAAAGGGCTGGCCGACCTGCTCGGCATCAGCCCTTCCCGCCTGTCCGACCTGTTGGCCGGCAAGTGCGAACCGACCATCAAGACCGCCCGCACGATCAGCCGTAAACTGGACATCGACGCGGCCATCGTCCTCGGGGTCTAGAAGGCGTAGACGAAGATGTAGAAGAGCATCAGGCCGGCGGCGACGAGTTTGGCGCCGGTACCGAAGAGGAAGCCCAGGAAGGCGCCGAGGGCCGATTTGATGGAGGTAGCGGTGTCTTTCTGCGCCACGACGAGTTCCGCGATGAAGGCGCCGAGGAGGGAGCCGACGATCATTCCCACGGGCGGGACGATGAGGCCGGCGAACAGGCCGATAATGGCGCCCCAGCCACCGGCCTTGGAGCCGCCGGTCAGTTTCGTGAAGTATGCCGGGACCACATAGTCGATGATGGTGATGACGATGGTGACCGCCAGCCAGATGAGGAGGAAGGTCAGGGACATCTCATTGCCCGCGCCGTCGGTGCCGCCGCCCCAGATATAGATGAGCAGCAGGCCCACCCAGCTCAGGGGCGGTCCGGGCAGGCCGGGAGCGATGCTTCCGACGATGCCGACAACGCCCAGCAGGAGGGAGAGTATGGCGATAAAGGTTTCCACTTTGCAAAAGTATTGATTATATTTGTGGGAAACAAAACCCATACCGATATGTTTGCGAAAGACGTATATGTGAACCGCCGCCGGACGCTCCTC
>CACZXH010000017.1:0-40396 GCA_902785065.1 uncultured Bacteroidia bacterium | reverse complement strand
AAATGGCGCCAGGACAGCACCTGGCTCTACTATATGGGCCTGGACGACCCGATGTACGCCGCCATCCTGGACATCGACAGCGGCGAGGAGACCATCTATGCCGACGACGTCGAGATCGGTGACATCATCTGGATGGGCCCGCAGCCCACGGTCGCGTCCAAGGCGGCCCTCGTGGGCGTCGCCAACTCCGCCCCGTACGCGCAGGTGGACAAGGCCGTGAAGGCCGCCATCAAGGCCGGCCGGAAGGTCCATTACATCGCGCCTTCCCGTTACTTCAACAAGCTCCGGCTGATGGAAATGATCGGCCGCGCCCGCATCGACCTGGGCGTCTCCGAGCCCCTGACGAAGGCCATCATCTCGATGCGTCTCATCAAGGAACCCGTGGAGATCGCCGCCATCGACGCCGCGTGCGACCTGGGCTTCAAGATGCATTCCGTGGCCCGCGACAGCATCCGCCTCGGCCTCATTGAGCAGGACATCGTCGGCAAGATGGAAGGCGTGGCCCTCGCCGAGGGCTGGGGCGTCTCTTTCCCCACGATCCTTACGCAGCACGGTGAAACCCTGCACAACCATATCCATGACAAGGTCATCGAGCCGGGCAAGCTCATGGTTATCGACGCGGGCGTGGAAAGCAACGAACACTACGCTTCCGACTTCACCCGCACCTATCCCACCTCCGGCAAGTTCACGCCGAAGCAGCGCGAGGTCTATCAGATTGTCTGCGACTGCAACGAGCTGGCTTTCAACCTCACGAAGCCCGGCATCACCTACCGGGAGGTGCATCTCGCGACCGCCCGCAAGATGCTGGAAGGCCTCTCCGCCCTCGGCCTCGTGCACGGCGACCTGGACGAGATGGTCGCCCTCGGTATCGCCGGCCTCTTCCAGCCGCACGGTCTGGGCCACAACATGGGCCTGGACGTCCACGACATGGAGGACCTGAACGAAAACTGGGTGGGCTATGACCCGGACCAGACCCGCGCGAAGCAGCTGGGCCTCGGCAGCCTCCGGATGGCCCGCCGCCTGCAGCCCGGCCACGTCATCACCGATGAACCCGGCATCTACTTCATTCCCGCCCTCATCGGGCAGTGGAAGCGCGAAGGCACCGGCAAGGGCTTCGTGAACTTCGACAAACTGGAATCCTACTATGACTTCGGCGGCATCCGCCTGGAAGACGACGTCCTCGTGACGGAGGACGGCGCCCGCCGGCTCGGCGCCCAGCGCCTGCCCATCTTCCCCGACGATGTCGAAAACGCCATGGCCCGATGAACCGCGAGTCCCTTTTCTCAGGCTTCCTGATCGGCCTGGGGGCCACCGGCTACCTGGCGCTCGGAGGGATTCCGGGGGCCGTGATTTTCGCGTTCGGGCTCGTGTGCGTGGTGCTGTTCGGCGTCCCGCTCTATACGGGAAAGGCCGGTGTCACGAACGACATCCCGGCCCTGGTGAGAATCTGGCTGTTCAACATCATCGGCTGCGCCCTGCTGGGCCTGCTGGTGTTCTCCCTCGGCGGCGCCCCCGTGGAGCGTGCGCAGGACATGGTCGCCGGGCGCATCGCCCAGGGCCCCTGGCGCAGTTTCCTGCGGGCCGTCGGCTGCGGCCTCATCATCGACATCGCCGTCTGGCTCTATAAAAACAAGGGGTCCATCCTCCCGATCCTGTTCGGCGTCCCCTTGTTCATCGTGTGCGGCTTCTACCATTCCATCGCCGACGTGACATACATCGTCGCCGCCTGGAAATGGAGTCCCGCGCTGTTGTGGTATTACCCGCTGATCGTGCTGGGCAACTACGTCGGATGCAATGTCCGGCGCGTTACTCTGCGTACTTCTTAAGCTGGTCCATCCACTTGTTGATTTCGGTGCCCTTCAGTCCCAGCACGCTCTGGAGGAAGTCGGACACCGCCCCCGCATCCTGCTTGAGCAGATCGAGCAGGCCGCCGGCGTAGGCGCCCAGGCCCCCGAGGAAGCCGATGCCCTTCTTGATACCATGGTCCACCAGGATGCCGTGATAGCGGCCGATGGCGGCCATCGCCTGCTGCTTCTCGGCGATAGAGTACATGCGGTAATTGGCCGAATACTCCCGGAGCAGGGCTTCATACTGCCGGTTCACGCGGTCCCACTGATAGGGGCGGTAGCGGTCGGCGTTGCGTTCGACACGGTCCACGAAGCGCTCGAGCTTGGCGGGCGCCCGGAGGGTGGCGCAGCTGGCGGCGGTCAGGGCCACCAGGAGGATAAGGAGATATTTACGCATAGTCGTTCAGTGTTTTCAGCCAAAGATAGCAAAAATTCTGCCAAGGTCAGATCTCTTTCCCGCCAATGAAGACGCGGGAGACGGCGACGGTGTCATCGAAGAGGATGATGTCGGCGTCGCAGCCGGGGGCGAGGCGGCCCTTGGCGGGGAGGCCGAGGATGCGGGCGGGGGTGGCGGTCATCATCCGGACGGCGTCCGGGATGCCGGCGGCGAGGCCCGCGGAGCCCGCAATGGCGCGCGCCATCGTGCGGACGAGGCGGTCCGTCGTCGCGACGGAGCCCGCGAGGCCGCCGCGGTCCGGCCGCAGCGCCACGCCGTTTTCCACGATGAACTTCAGGCCGTTCTCCAGACTGCCCTGGATGTACTCGCCGTCGGGCAGGCCGGTTGCGCGGATGGAGTCCGTGCAGAGGACCACGCGGTCCGGGCCTTTGAGGCGGTACACCATCCGGAGGAGGTCATCCGGCAGGTGGACGCCGTCGGCGATCACCTCGATGTCGAAGTCTTGCAGATAGCCGGCCTCCACGGCGCCGGCGTAGCGGCTGTAGCCGCGCTTGGACACCGTGGACATGGCGCAATAGAAGTGCGTCATCAGGGAATAGCCGTGGCGGAAGGCCTCTTCACAAACGGCGCAGGAGGCGTCGGTATGGGCGACGGCGGCGATGATTCCACGGCGCTGCAGTTCCTCGCCCAGCCCCATCGCGCCTTCCACTTCGGGCGCGGCGCTGATGCGGACGATTTCGGGATAGGCCTCCAGCAGCGGAAGATAGTTCTCCGGCAGGGGGAGCTTCAGCAGCGCTGCGTCCTGCGCCCCCGCTTTGGCCGCAGAGAAGAACGGCCCTTCGAAATGGATGCCCGCAAACCAGGCTCCGGAGACGTTCAGCGGCAGGGCTTCCCGGTAGGCGCGGACCGCCCGCTCGTAGTCGGGGTAGGAGGCTGTCGCCAGGGAAGGTGCCATGGTCGTCGTCCCGTGCAGGGCATGCTGCCGGGCAGGTTCCAGATAAGCCTCTACGGTCCCGTCCAGGAAATCGTGCCCCCAGCCGCCATGGACATGCATGTCGATGAATCCCGGGGAGACGAACTGGCCCCCGGCATCGACCCGGAGCCCTTCCGGCGCGTCGGCCTCGGGGATGAGGGCATCGATCCGGCCGTCCCGGACCACCAGCGCAAGCCCGGTCCGGACACCTTCGGGCAGCAGGAACCGCCCGCCTGTGAAAACGAGTGTCATTATTCCTTGACTTTCAGGACTTCGCCGGCCTCACGGGCGACGGTTTCTTTCCAAAGCTCGGTGTACCCCGGCTGCTCGACCTTGGCGGGCTGGCCTTTGGCGTGCTCGGAGTGCTGGAAAGTGCCGTCCTCGTTCTGCGGCTTCACGTTGCCGTCGATGAACTTGACGAGCAGTTCCTCTTCCAGGGAAACCCAGTTGTCGAATTGGTCCTGCGCCGTCCGGACGGAGTAGTCCGTGACATAGCGCGTCACTTTGGCGAACGGCTTGCGGGACACCATGACATTGCGTCCGGAAGCAAGCTTGTCCTGCAGTTTCACGGCGACCTGGTTGTACAGCGCCACGGCGGCGCTGTCCACGCTGTGCGTCTTGCGCTCCATCTGGTCCGTCTCGAAGGCGTCGATCTTTTTCCGCACGTGCGGGGCCATGATGTTGTACATCTTGTAGCAGGCGTTCGAAATGCGGTTGTTGATCCAGAAGGAGGCGGTGGGCGAGTAATGAAGGAGGTCGCCGTTGCCCACACGGAAGCATTCGGGGACCTTGGTAATGGATGTATAAATCGGTGTTACATAGGAAGTTGCCGCATCGTCCGTGCCGAACCACAGGATACCGCCCACCTCATCGGGGACGTAGTCGCGGGCCTGGCCCACCATCCAGAAGCCGGTCTGCTGGGTGGCGATGGCGCGCTCGTTCAGGTAAGTGCCGCCCTCGGCCTTGTACTCCATCGGGCGCCAGCGGTACGGCAGGGCGTTGCCGCCCGCGCCGATGTCCTGCGTCATGTCCATGGGCGTCCCTTCGTAGTGGTCGCGCATCACGTCGGCCACCGCCTTCACGGAGACTTTCTCCCGCGGATAGATGAACAGGGGCAGGTCGCCGTCCAGGTCATAGCCCATGGCGTAGTCCAGGAAATCGGAAGCGTCCTTGGTGACGGCCTTGCCTTCGGCGTCATAGTAGGAGAACCAGCCGCCGGAAAGGATGTTGAAGGCGCTCCAGACGCGGGCGTCGCAGCCGCGGACGGTGCCGAAATCCGCCGGACCGTAGGCCTTCTTGAAGCTGAACTCCTCGTCGGCGCCGTCGAAATAACCCTTGCGGCGGGCGAGGGAAATGACATCCTTCGCGTACAGGCAGTTGTCGGGGTCGTTCAGGGGAAAGGCGCCGATGCGGGCCTGGTTGGCGTGGGCGCAAATGGCGCCGTCCGGCACGCGGAGGGCCACCCACACGATGCCCTTGTCGGTATTGACCCCGTTGCGGATGTTCGTCCCCTTGCCGATGAGTTCCATGATCCAGGCCTCGTTCTTGTCGGCGATGGAGAAGGTCTCGCCCTCGGAGGCGTAGCCGTATTCGTTCGCCAGGTCCACGATGACGGAGATCGCTTCCCGGGCCGTCGAAGCCCGCTGCAGGGCGATGTAGATGAGGGAGCCGTAGTCAATGCGGCCCCGGCGGTCCATCAGCTCCTCGCGCCCGCCCCAGGTGGTCTCGGTGATGATGACTTGTTTCTCGTTCATGTTGCCCACGGTCTGGAAGGTATGGGGGACCTGGTCGATGTCGCCGAGGTACTTCCCGCTGTCCCAGTCATACACTTGGAGCATCGAGCCGGCCTTCCAGTCCGCGGCGGGGTGGTAGTACAGTTCTCCGAACAGGTAGTGGGAGTCCGCCGCATAGGTGACCAGGGTGGAGCCGTCCTTGCTGGCGCCCTTGGTGATGATGACGTTTGTGCATGTATTTCCTTCCAGCGCGGGAATCAGGAAAACAAGCGCGGAAAGGAGGAGAGTCAGGTGCGGTTTATGCATCGTATTTGGGGGTTTGTGCAATTATTGTTAATTTTGCCTGCTTGCAAGCCTTTGCAAATTTATGAAATTTTATCAAGCGATGAAACACTTATGGATGCTGGCGGCGGCCCTCCTCCTGGGCTCCGTCGCCCTGCGCGCCCAGGACCAGGGGCCCCAGACGCCGGAACAGCGGGAGAAGCAGCTGCTGGAATTCATCGACAAGGAAGTCAAACGCCTGTCGGACCAGCTTACGCTCGAATACTGGCAGGAGTTCTACGTGGACTCCACCCTCACCCACGACTACCACGCCCTCCAGGAGGAACTGGAAGAGCTCCAGAAGACGAAGGTGGGGAATGCAGACATCTACCAGAGCGTCCAGGACAAGTGGATGCAGCAGATCGACGACTCCTACCACCGTTTCTTTAATGAAGAGCAGTGGAAGAAGTACTGGAAGTCCACCGGCCAGCGCAACCAGAAAGCCCGCGACAAGCGGAAGGCCAAGGCGGAAAAAGCCTCGGCCGAGCTCAAAAACGCCGGAAAATAGTTATCTTTGCGGGATTTTAGACGAAAACAAGGTATGAAAGAAGCGATCGAACAGATCCAGAAGCAACTGGCCGAGCTCAAGGCCGCCTCACAGAAAGAAGTGGAGGACGCCCGTGTCCGCCTGCTGGGAAAGAAAGGATCCATCACCGCGCTGATGGAGGAGTTCCGCACCATCGCCCCGGAACTCAAGCGCGAATACGGTCAGAAGCTTAACGAGCTCAAGAAAGCCGCCATGGCCAAGATCGAGGAACTCAAGGACCAGGCCGCGGCCGCCGCCGTGGAACTGGCTCCGAAGCAGGACCTTTCCATGCCGGGCGACCCCTTCGAACTGGGTTCCCGCCATCCCGTCTCCATCGTCCGCCAGGAAATCGTGGACATTTTCCGCAAGTTCGGCTACGATGTGGCCGAAGGCCCGGAGATCGAGGACGACTGGCACGTGTTCGAGGCGCTCAATTTCCCGCCGAACCACCCCGCCCGCGAGATGCAGGACACCTTCTTCGTGTCCAACGGCCACCTGAATCCGCTCCTTCTTCGCACCCACACTTCTTCCGTGCAGGTGCGCACGATGGAATCGCAGCCCCTCCCGATCCGCGTGATCTGCCCGGGCCGCGTGTTCCGCAACGAAGCCATCAGCGCCCGCGCGCACTGCATCTTCCACCAGGTGGAGGGTCTTTATATCGACAAGAACGTCACTTTCGCGGACCTCAAGCAGGCCATCCTCCTGTTCGCCCGTGAAATGTTCGGCCCGGACACGCAGATCCGGATGCGTCCTTCCTACTTCCCGTTCACCGAGCCCTCCGCGGAGGTCGATGTGAGCTGCAACATCTGCCACGGCAAGGGCTGCAACATCTGCAAGGGCACCGGCTGGCTCGAGATCATGGGCTGCGGCATGGTGGACCCGAACGTCCTCGAGGCCAGCGGCATCGACTCCAAGGTCTATAGCGGCTTCGCCTTCGGCATGGGCGTGGAACGCATCGCGATGCTCAAGTGGCAGGTCAACGACCTCCGTCACTACTTCGAGAACGACATGCGCTTCCTGAAGGAGTTCGCGACGGCAACGGAGGTGTAAGCCCCCGTTCCCTGCAAATTCATGTGCAAAACGTCCTGTTTTGCACATTTTTTGTTTTTAGGGAAGTTATGAAGAAGTTTCTCCTCCTCTTGTCCGTCGTGGTTCTGGCCACGTCCTGCAGCATTTCCCGCCGGGTGGCGCGCGAGACGCAAAACCATTGGATCGGCCGTTCCGCCGTGGAGATCATGCAGTTGATGGGCGATCCGGACAGCATCGACACCGATGGAAAGGACGGCAGCATCCTCCGCTATGAGATGAAGCCCGACTACGAGGATCCTTCCTACGATATCCTGGATCCGGACGCAAAGCCCCGCGAAAGCGGATACGCCTATTTCTATGTGGACCGCGAGGGCGAGTGTTACTGGGTGGAAACGGACCGGAAGCTGCTCAATCCCAACCAAGGCCCTTTGTATGACGGCCGGGATAACATCTGGGTGGATATCCTGTATTACCTTCCCTTGTTGCTGCTCATATTCGTCCCTTGACGCGGCATCCGTTTTTTTTCGTATCTTTGGGATGCTAGAAACCACATCCCATGACCGGAAAACTGATTATCCCTTTCATCGGCCTCCTGGCCGCCGTCACCCTTTCCGCCCAGCCCGCTTCGGGCGGCTATCCCATCGACCCCGTCCCCTTCACGAGCGTGAAGGTGGCCCCCGATTCCTTCTGGGGGCAGCGCCTGAAAGCGTCCCGCGAGGTCACGATTCCGCTTGCTTTCTCCAAGTGCGAGAGCGAGGGCAGATACGAGAACTTCGTGAAGGCGGAGAAGCAGATGCATTCGCCGGTGAATCTCGGGTATGAGGTGAAGGGTTTCTCCTTCGACGACACCGACGTCTACAAGACCATCGAAGGCGCCTCCTACGTGCTCCAGACCTATCCGGACAAGAAGCTGGAGGCGTATATCGACAGTGTACTCGTCATTGTCGCCGCCGCCCAGGAGCCGGACGGCTACCTGTACACGGCCCGGACGATGAACCCGGAGCATCCGCACGCATGGGCGGGCGACAAGCGCTGGGTGAACGACGAGGAACTGAGCCACGAGCTTTACAACCTCGGCCACATGGTGGAAGGCGCTGTCGCGCACTGGCAGGCCACCGGCAAGCGCAACTTCCTGGACATTGCCATCCGCTACGCGGACTGCGTCGTCCGCGAAGTGGGCTCCCGCCCGGGCCAGGCCCGCGTGATTCCGGGCCACCAGATTGCGGAAATGGCCCTCGCAAAGCTGTACCTCGCCACCGGAGAGAAGAAGTACCTGGATGAGGCCAAGTTCTTCCTGGACGAGCGCGGCAAGACGGGCCACAACGACCCGTACAACCAGTCGCACGTGCCGGTGCTGGAGCAGGACGAGGCCGTGGGCCACGCCGTCCGCGCCGCCTATATGTACGCCGGCATGGCCGATGTGGCTGCACTCACGGGGGACCAGGGCTACATCGACGCCATCGACCGGATTTGGGAGAATATCGTTTCCAAGAAGCTCTATATCACCGGCGGCATCGGCGCGACGAACCAGGGCGAGGCCTTCGGCCGGAACTACCAGCTTCCGAACATGACGGCCTACTGCGAGACCTGCGCCGCCATCGGCAATGTGTATGTCAATTACCGGATGTTCCTCCTGCACGGCGACGCCAAGTACTACGACGTGCTGGAGCGCACGCTGTACAACGGCCTTATCAGCGGCGTGTCCCTGGAAGGCAACGGCTTCTTCTATCCCAACCCGCTGGAGTCCGCCGGCCAGCACGAGCGCAAGGCCTGGTTCGGCTGCGCCTGCTGCCCGTCCAACATCTGCCGCTTCATCCCGTCGGTCCCGGGTTATGTCTATGCCGTGAAGGACAATGCGCTCTATGTCAATCTGTTCATGCCCAATACCATGACGCAGAAGGTTGCCGGGAAGGAGGTCACCCTCACGCAGAAGACGGGCTATCCGTATGACGAGAACATCGAAATCACCATCGACAAGACCGCCCTCAAGAAGGAGATGGCGCTCAAGGTCCGCATTCCGGGCTGGGTGCGCGGCGAGGTCGTCCCTTCGGACCTGTACACCTTCGCGGATGATGTCAAGACCGGTTACAAGGTGACTGTGAACGGTGTTCCGGTGGAGAGCGCCCTTGAGCAGGGTTACTTCACCATCACCCGCAAGTGGAAGAAGGGCGACAAGGTCGTCGTCCATTTCGACATGGAGCCGCGCGTAGTGAAGGCCCACGCTGAGGTGAAGGCCGACGAAGGCCGCATCGCCGTGGAACGCGGTCCCGTCGTGTACTGCGCCGAATGGCCCGACAATCCGGGCTTCTCCGTCCGGGGTACCATCGTGAACCAGAAGCCCACTTTCCGCGTGCAGCACTCCGACGACCTCTACGGCCTGGACAAGATTGTCACGCCTGCGCAGACCTTCTCCTACGGCGCGGACGGCCGCGTGGCGGTCCGGGACGTGGATTTGACCCTCATTCCGTACTACGCCTGGTGCCACCGTGGCAGCGGCGAGATGACGGTCTGGCTGCCCCAGACGGTGCAGGCGACCACCGTCCCGAACGGAAGGTAGCGGTCTTTCTTTTGTCTGCGGAAATCCGTATCTTTGAAGACCGGAAAGACAACCACCCATAATAACACTATACACATCTATGAACAACGCAATCCTGAACTTCCCGGTTCCAGCCAACGAACCGGTGAAAGCTTATCTCGAAGGCTCTCCGGAGCGCATCGCCCTTGATGCGGAACTCGAGCATCCGCACCGGCAACACCGGCACGGTCGTCTGCCCGCACGATCACAAGCATGTCCTCGCGACCTTCCACAAGGTAGGTGAAAAGGAAGTGGAAATGGCCGTGGAGGCCGCGATGAAGGCCCATAAGGTCTGGTCCGAGACCCCTTGGACCACCCGCGCCGCCATCGTTCTGAAGATGGCCGAACTCCTGGCCACGAAGTACCGTCCCATCATGAACGCGGCCTGCATGCTGGGCCAGAGCAAGAACATCTACCAGGCGGAAATCGACAGCGCCTGCGAGACCATCGACTTCTTCCGCTACAACGTGCACTATGCGTCGAAGATCTATGCGATGCAGCCCAAGGACGGTTCCATGAACATCAACCACACCGAGTACCGTCCGCTCGAAGGCTTCATCCTGGCGGTGACCCCGTTCAACTTCACCTCCATCGCCTCCAACCTGTGCATGACGCCGGTCCTGATGGGCAATGTCGCCCTCTGGAAGCCGTCCACCACCGCCACCCTCTCGAACTACTACCTGATGCAGCTGTACAAGGAAGCGGGTCTTCCGGACGGCGTCATCAACTTCCTCCCGGGCAGCGGCGCCCTCATCGGCAAGGTCGCGACCGCTTCCAAGTGGTTCTCCGGCATCCATTTCACCGGTTCCACCAGCACGTTCAACAGCCTCTGGCGCCAGGCGGGCGAGAACCTGGGCAAGTACGTGAGCTACCCGCGCCTCGTGGGCGAGACCGGCGGCAAGGACTTCATCTTCGTGCACCCGAGCGCCGATGCGAAGGCCGTCGCCACCGCCGCTTTCTGCGGCGCGTATGAGTTCCAGGGCCAGAAATGCTCCGCGGCCTCCCGCATGTACATCCCGAAGAGCCTGTGGCCGGAGGTCCTGGGCATCATGAAGCAGTACGCCTCCGAGGTCAAGATGGGCGACGTCCGCGACCATACAAACTACATCAACGCGGTCATCGACGAGAAGTCCTGGGACAACATCGACAGCTACATCGCCTACGCCGAGAAATCCGCCGATGCGAAGATCGTGATGGGCGGCGGCCGTGACAAGAGCGTCGGCTACTTCGTGGAGCCGACGGTCATCGAGACCACGGACCCGCACTTCAAGTCGATGGAAGAGGAGATCTTCGGCCCGGTCCTCACCGTCTTCCCGTACGACGACGACAAGGTCGACGAGACCGTGAAGCTCTGCGACACCACCTCCCCCTACGGCCTCACCGGTGCCGTGTTCGGCAAGGACCGGCTCGCCGTGGAGAAGATCACGGACGCCCTCCGCTATGCGGCCGGCAACTTCTACATCAACGACAAGCCCACGGGAGCGGTCGTCGGCAATCAGCCTTTCGGTGGCGCCCGTGCCTCGGGTACCAACGACAAGGCCGGCGGCGAGTTCAACCTCATCCGCTGGATCATCCCCAGAGTCATCAAGGAAACCCTCGTTTCCCCGACGGACTACCGCTACACTTACATGAAATAGCCAAAAAGACCGGCCTCCTTTCGGGGGCCGGTTCTTTGTCATTCCGGGCGCGTTAACTTGTCATTCCGGGATTGCCCCGGAATCTCTAATCCTTGTTCACCGCCTCGACCAGCTTCCTTCCGAGTTCCAGGAACGCGAGGGAGTCAGGGCGGGTGCCCAAGGCGACGGGCTCGCCGTTGTCGCCGGCTTCGCGGATGGACTGCACGAGCGGAATCTGGCCGAGCAGGCCGATGCCCAGGCGCTCCGCCATCGCGGCGCCGCCGTCGTGGCCGAAAATGTAGTACTTCTCGTCCGGGTGCTCCTCCGGCGTGAACCAGGCCATGTTCTCCACCAGACCGAAGATAGGCCGGTTGATGGACGGGTTCTGGAACATGTTCACGCCTTTCTCCACGTCGGCAAGGGCCACGGGCTGGGGCGTCGTGACGATGACGGCGCCTTCCACCGGAATGTCGTTCACCAGGGAGATGTGGATATCGCCGGTGCCCGGGGGTAGGTCGATCAGGAGGTAGTCCAGCGGACCCCACTTCACCTGCAGGATCATCTGCTTGAGGGCACTGCAGGCCATCGGCCCACGCCAGATCAGGGCCTGGCCCGGCTGGGCGAAATAGCCGATGGACATCCACTTGACGCCGTACTTCTCGATGGGGATGAAGAGTTCCTTGCCCTCTTCCTCGCCGGGCTCGGCCTCGGGCTGGAGGTCTTCCGTGCCGGTCATGATGGGCACGGACGGGCCATAGACGTCGGCGTCGGCGAGACCCACGCGGTAACCCAGGCGCGACAGGGCGATGGCCAGGTTCACCGCGACGGTGGACTTGCCCACGCCGCCCTTGCCGGAGGCGATGGCGATGATGTGCGCAACCTCGTTCACCTGGTCCAGGCCCAGGTCCAGCGTCGATTTCTTCGCTGCCGGCGCCTCCTTCGTGACGGTCTTCACCTCGACCTCGGTGCCTCCGGGCGCGTTGCGGTAAACTGCAGCCCGGACAGCCCCGACGAGGTAGTTCTTCAGCGGATCCGGCCGCTTGCCGAAGCCCAGCGTGACGGTCACTTTCCCCCCGTCAACAACAACTTCCTCCACCATCCCGAGAGACACGATATCCTTATCGTCCTTCCCCGGATGCTGCACCTGGGCGAGCCAGTCAAATACTTCTTTTTCTGTCATAGTTTAAATGATTCCGGGACCTTATCGGTAGGAAGATACCCTCTCAAACCTATGCCACCCTCGGCTTATCAGAGGGAGGGGCCCATTTATGGGAGGGACGGAGGTCGCTTCAGCGACCGGAGGGTTTGAGAGGGTATCTTCCGGACGTAAGGTCCTTATAGGTTACTTCGCAATGTCCAGCTCCGCGATGATGTTGGACGCGCCGCCGAGCTTCTCCACGAGGAAGAGGACGTAGCGGATATCCACGCAGATGCAGCGCTGCAGGTCGGGTTCGAACATCACGTCGGAGGACATGGACTCCCAGTTGCCGTCGAAGGCAAGGCCGATGAGTTCACCCTTCGCGTTGAGGACCGGGGAGCCGGAGTTGCCGCCGGTGATGTCGTTGTTCGTCAGGAAGCACACGTGCACCTGGCCGTCGGAAGGATCGGCATAGGGGCCGAAGTCCTTGGCTTCGATGAGGCTCTTGAGCTTGGCAGGGACGATGAATTCCGGGTTGGTCGGGTCTTCCTTCTCCAGGACGCCCTTGGTGGTGGAGTAGTGCTTGTACAGGACGGCGTCCTTCGGGGAATACGGAAGCACGTGGCCATAGGTCAGACGCATGGTGGAGTTCGCATCCGGGTAGGACGGCTTGCCCTTCTCCCATTCCATCAGGCCGGCGGTGAAGGCCTTGCTGCCCGCCGCCAGGGCGTCCTGGGAGCCCAGCGCGACCGGATAGCGCTCCATGATTTCGGTGATGACGGCGTTGTACAGGCGCAAAGCGGGATCGGCCCAGACTTTCTCCCAGTCACCGGCACCTACAAGCGCGGCGGCCTTCTCATAGGAAGTGAAGGCGGACTCGTCGAACAGGTAGTTCACGTAAGCCGGGATATCCATGGTAGCGAAGTCCTCGAAGTCCACGCCGAGGCCCTTCGGATAGTCCTGCTTGTCGGCCCGCTGGCGGAAGAACTCGAGCAGGGCGACCGCTTCCTTGCGGTCCAGGTCCACGACGTAGTCGCGGTAGCCGGCCTTGAGCGCCTCCACGGCCTTGACATCCTCACCCTGCCGGGCGACGGCCTGTGTCAGACGGCCGGCGTGGCCGAGCAGTTCGATGCGGTACGGGGCCTCGGTGAGCAGGGAGACGGCCAGATCGGCCTCCGCGGAGGCGTTCACGGCATCCTCGATCTGCTTCAGGGCATTCCCGTAGGCCTGGACCCGCTTGGGATTCTGGTTCACCCAGGCCATGAAGTCCTTCTCCTTCTGCTCTTCGCGGCCGATGATGTTCAGCTTCTCGAAGGCGAGCTCCTCACCCTGCCACTTCTTCCAGCCATTGGCGGAGGAGGCGTACTTGTTGGCGTACTTAAGCTGCACGGAAGGATCCGCGCACATCGCCTCCCACATCAGGTCCTGACGGACGGTGCGGGCGTCGATGGCGACGCGGTTCTCCGCGATCATCTGCTTGAGCTGGGCGGCCGTCTGGAACCGCTGGGTGCGGCCCGGATAACCCATGATCATCGCGTAGTCGCCTTCCTGGACGCCCTTGAGGGAGATTTTCAGATGACCCTTGGCCTTGTAGGGACGGTTCTCCGGGCTGTAGGCGGCCGGCTCGTTGTCGGGACCGGCGTATACGCGGAACATGGAGAAGTCGCCGGTGTGGCGGGGCCACATCCAGTTGTCGGTCTCCCCGCCGAACTTGCCCACCGATGCCGGCGGAGCACCTACGAAGCGCACGTCGTTGTAAGTCTTGGAGACGATCAGGTAGGTGACGTTGTTGTTGTAGAAGTTCGTCAGCTGGGCGCGGCAGTTCTTGTTGTCCTTCAGGGCCTTGTCCACGAGGGCCTTGCGCTCGGCCTCCATGAGTTCGGCGACCTTCTGCTCGTCCTTCTCGTTCTTGCGGATCTTCTTCTCGGCCTTCTCCAGGACGGCGGTGACGTCCGTCATCGACTGGAGGAAGGTGATGCTGAGGCCGCGGGCCGGGAGTTCCTGGTCGCGGGTCATGGCCCAGTAGCCGTCCATCAGGTAGTTGTGCTCGTCGGTGGAGAGCGCCTGGATGCTGCTGTAACCGCAGTGATGGTTCGTGACGATGAGGCCGTCGGCGGAGATGATCTCACCGGTGCAGCCGCCGCCGAAGTGGATGATGGCATCCTTCAGCGAGCCATGGTTGATGCTGTAGATTTCTTCGGGCGTGAGTTTGCAGCCGGCTTCCTTCAGCGCTTTTCCGTTCATTTTCTGAAGGAGGGGCAGGAGCCACATTCCTTCGTCGGCAAAGGCGGTGAGCGAGAGGCCCAGGGCCGCCACAATAGCTAAGATTCGTTTCATAAACAGTCGATATTTATGCAAATGTAGCAAATATTCCGCATTAGAACAAAGACGGCTCCAGTTCCTTGACGTGGAAGGATTTGCGGTGCCAGGGGGTGTAGCCGTACCGCCGGATGGCTTCGATATGCTCGGGGGTGGGATAGCCCATGTTGCGGTCCCAGCCGTAGTCCGGGTACTCGGCGGCAAGCTTCCGCATGAATTCGTCCCGGTATGTTTTCGCGAGGACGGAGGCCGCGGCGATGGACGCGAAAGTGGCGTCGCCATGGACCACCGTGCGGAAATCCTTGAAGCTGTAACGGCCGAAAGGCCGGAACTTGTTGCCGTCCACCAGCAGGAAATCCGGCGCCGGATCCAGTCGCAGGACGGCCCGCTGCATGCCCGTGACGGAGGCCCATAGGATATTCAGTTTGTCGATCTCATCGGCCTGGACGGCCTCCACGGCCCAGGCGACGGCTTCCGCCTCGATGATCGGCCGGAGCGCTTCCCGCGCCTTCTCGGTCATCTGCTTGGAATCGTTCAGGAGCGGGTGGTAAAAACCGGCCGGCAGGATGACCGCGGCGGCGTACACCGGCCCGGCGAGGGGCCCGCGGCCCGCCTCGTCGCAACCGGCCTCCAGCCGTCCCGGCTCCAGGCACCCTTGCAGTCGGATTTCCTTCATGTAACCAAAGGTACGGATTTTTTATTGTAATTGTACGAAAAATGGCTATCTTTGCGGACTACGCGCAATTTGCGCGACCCAAAACGCTTAAAATAGTAATCCAATATCATTGCAATGAAAAGCTACACTACTGACAAAATCCGCAACGTGGTCCTCATCGGCGCCTCCCACTCCGGTAAGACCATGCTCTCCGAGGCGATGCTCTTCGAGGGCAAAGTAATCGACCGCCGTGGCAGTGTCGAAGAAAAGAACACGGTCTCCGACAACACCGAGTTCGAACAGACCAACCAGAAGTCCATCAACGCGACTCCCCTTTACGGCGAGTTCAACGGCTGCAAGATCAACTTCATCGACGCGCCGGGTTCTGATGACTTCAGCGGCGGTGCCCTTTCCGCTTTCAAGGTTGTCGAGAGTGCGGTCATGGTGATGAACGGCACGACGGGCGTCGAGGTCGGCACCACCATCTTCTCCCGCTATGCGGACCAGTACGGCAAGCCCATGGTCATCGCCGTGAACCAGATGGACCACGACAAGGCCAACTGGGAAGGCGTGCGTCACGCCATCGCCGAGGAGTTCGGCAAGAAGGCCATCATCTGCCAGTTCCCCGTGAACCCGGGTCCCGGCCTGGAAGGCTTCGTGGACGTCATCACGATGAAGTTCTACAACGCCAAGAACGAGGAACTCGACATCCCCGCCGCCTATGCCGACGAGGCTGAGGAACTCCGCGCCGAACTCATGGAGAAGGCCGCCGAAGGTTCCGACGAACTGATGGAGAAGTTCTTCGAGACGATGGAGCTCACCACCGACGAGATCCGTGAGGGTCTCCGCGCCGGCCTCGTCAAGTGCGAGACCATTCCGGTGTTCTGCGTGGCCGCGAAGGCCAACATCGGTGTCCGCCGCCTCATGGAGTTCATCGTGAACGTGTGCCCGAGCCCGCTCGGCACCGTCCAGAAGACCGTCGACGGCGGCGAAGTCCGCTGCAACCCGGCCGCTCCGACCAGCATTTTCATCTACAAGACCTCCGTCGAGCAGCACCTCGGTGAAGTCTCTTACTTCAAGGTGATGAGCGGTACCCTCAACGAGGGCGCCGACCTCGTGAACCCCGAGACCGGCAACGGCGAGCGCCTCAGCGCCATCTACGCCGTCGCGGGCTCCAAGAAGGAGAAGGTCGCTTCCATCAGCGCCGGCGATATCGGCTGCGTCATGAAACTCAAGGCCGGCAAGACCGACGTCACCCTCGCCGCTCCCGGCCAGGAGGCCATCGAGCACATGGTGTTCCCGGATGCGAAGTACCGCTGCGCCGTCAAGGCCGTCGACAAGAACGACGAAGCCAAGGTGGGCGACGCCCTGAACAAGATCGCGGCCCAGGATCCGACCATCACCGTCGAGTACTCCAAGGAACTCCGCCAGACCATCCTTTCCGGTATGGGCGAGCAGCACATCAACTACGTCAAGTGGAGAGTGAACAACGAGTTCAAGCAGAATATCGAGCTCTATGCCCCGAAGGTGCCGTACCGCGAGACCATCACCAAGATCGCGACCGCGCAGTACCGCCACAAGAAGCAGTCCGGCGGCGCCGGCCAGTTCGGTGAGGTGCACCTCCTCGTGTGCCCCTACATCGAAGGTCAGGAAGCCCCGAAGAACTTCAAGATCGACGGCAAGGACACCGTGTTCAACTTCAAGAGCCAGGACATCACCGACCTCGAATGGGGCGGCAAGCTGGAATTCTACAACTGCGTCGTCGGCGGTTCCATCGACCTCGGCTTCATGCCCCAAGTCCAAGATGGAGGAAGGTCCGCTCACCGGTTCCTACGCCCGCGACATCCGCGTGTATGTGTACGACGGTAAGATGCACCCGGTGGACTCCAAGGAGATCGCCTTCATCATCGCCGGCCGCAACGCCTTCAAGGAGGCCTTCAAGAACGCCGGTCCGAAGATCCTCGAGCCCATCTACAACGTGGACATCATCACCCCGAACGAGTATGTGGGTCCTTGCATGAGCGACCTCAACACCCGCCGCGGCATGATCATGAACCAGGACATGGACAAGGGTATGACCGTGCTCCACGCCCGCGTTCCGCTCGCCGAGCTCTACCGTTACTCCACGATCCTGAGCTCCCTGACCGGCGGTTCCGCGACCTTCCAGATGACCTTCCAGATGAAGTTCGCCGAGTACGTCCAGGTCCCGGCCGACGTCCAGACGAAGCTCATCGCCGAGTACGCCGCCCAGGAGCAGGAAGAGGACTAAACCTTTTTCGCAGATTTTCGAGCCAGGCCTTGAACGGGCCTGGCTTTTTTGTTATTTTTGCACAAACCGCATGACAATATGAAAAACACCCTGCTTTGCTTGCTGGCGGCCGTCGCCGTCTTTTGCTCCTGTTCCGAAAAGAAGGCCCCCATCCCCCTGTACGGATGGGACAGCGTCGGCAAGAACCCGAACCTGGAAGAGGTAAGGGCCAAGTTCCAGAATTACAAGGCCCATGGTTTCACGGGCATTTGCGTCCAGGCGGACCTCGCCGACATCCCGGCCGTTTCCGCCATCGCCCATGAGGAAGGTCTCGAGTACCACGCCTGGAAGCCCTGCATGCTGCAAAGCGGCAAACCGCACGACTGGTACTGCGTGAACCGCCTCGGCCAGTCCGCGGACGAGTTCCCGGCCTATGTGCAGTACTATCAGGCCCTGGATCCTGCGAACCCCGAAGTCCAGGACTTCATCGTGTCGATGATTACGGAAATCGCCGCCGTCCCCGACGTGGACTATGTCCAGCTGGACTACATCCGCTATGCCGACGCCATCCTGGCCCGCGGCCTGTGGGACAAGTACGGCCTGGACTTCTCCAACGGCCCGTATCCGCCGGCGGACTATTGCTACTGCGACCGCTGCGTGAATGAATTCAAGGAACTGACCGGTATCGACATTCTCCAGGCGGAGGATCCGCAGGCCGTGCCCGAGTGGACGGCGTTCCGTTGCGGGAAAATCACCGCGCTGGTGTCGAAGGTGTGCGACGCGGTCCACGCCATGGGCAAGAAGGTCAGCGCCGACGTATTCCCCGGCCCCAACTCCCTGGCGGTGCCGATGGTGCGCCAGCAGTGGGACCAGTGGCCCATCGACATGGTGTTCCCGATGAACTACAATGATTTCTATCTGGAAGGGGCCGACTGGCTCGCCGAGATTACGGCGGAAGAGGTTCAGGCGGCGGGCGAGGTGCCCGTCATCTCCGGCCTGTTCATCTGCCGCGAGTGGCAGCGCAAGGCAGAAATCAAGGACCCGGAAGGCCACGGGCTTCTCCCTTCAGAGATCGCCACGGCCGTCCAGGGCTCCCTGGAGGCCGGCGCTGCGGGTATCTGCCTGTTCACGCCGGGGTCGATGACGCCGGAGCACTGGGCGGAACTGGACAAGCTGGTCCTATAGGTTGAACAGCACCCCGATCAGGATATCGCGGGCTTCCAGGCGGGCTTGCCACCGGGAGCTCGCGTTTCCGTTTCCATAGCCGGTGCGGGTCCAGCCGAAAAAGCCGATTTGCGTGGAGAGGGTGACGTTGCCGATGGGGAAGTAGATACCCGGGCGGAACCCCAGCGTCTGGTTGTTGATGAGCGGTTCATATCCCCGACGGCGGGTCCACCGGGCGGCGAAATAAGTGTCGCCGGTCAAGCCGAAACGCCCATAGACCGGGAGGTAGCCGCGGACATGCGGGATCAGGCCCATCGTGAAATCCGACTCGCTGGAGATGTTGTTCCAGTCGAATCCGGCGGCGAGACCGACCATCAGCCAGTCGTTCACCCGTTTACCCACTTCCGGATAGAAGACAATGCTGGTGCCGTAGTTGCTGGCGCCGAAAGAAATGTTTCCGCCAACATAGTACCGGTTGGGCTGCGCCTGGGCGGCGATGCCGGTCAGGAGGGCGGCCGCGATGAGAATCCACTTTTTCATAAGCGCAAAGATAGACCATCCGCCGGATTTTGCAAAAAGTTTCGTAAATTCGTCAACTATGACAAAACAGGGGAAATTCATCGTAGCGGGGCTTGCCATGGCCCTGGTGGCTGCCTGCGGCGGCCGCGAAACACATTTCATGACGGACAAGGCGTACCGCGAAGCGGTGCACGCCGATTACGAAGCCCGGATGGCGGCGAACGACAGCGCGCTGGCACACGTCGTGGAGATTCCGGGTCAGGCCCGGAATGACGAGGCCGTCCCGGCCGGGCCCGACCGGCCATCTCTCGCCGAGCGCGAGGCGCTGGAATTCCTCTATGCCTACATGCCGCTGGCGGACGTGACGGATTATCCGGTGTCGTATTACGTGGACCAGGTGCGGGCGACGTTCCGCATCCGGGAAGAAATGGGCTGGAAGGTGCCGGAGCGCGAGTTCCGCCACTTCGTGCTGCCCCTCCGCGTGAATAACGAGAACCTGGACACGTCCCGCGTAGCCTTCAACCGCGAAATCGCTCCGCGGGTAAAGGGTATGTCCATGAAGGATGCGATCCTCGAGGTGAATCACTGGTGCCATGAAAAGATGACTTACCAGCCGTCGGATGCGCGGACTTCGTCCCCGCTGGCCTCGGTGATGAACGCGCTGGGCCGCTGCGGCGAGGAATCGACCTTCTGCGTCGCCGCGTTGCGGTCCGTGGGTATTCCCGCCCGCCAGGTGTATACCCCTCGGTGGGCCCATACCGACGACAACCACGCCTGGGTTGAAGCCTGGGCTGACGGAGAGTGGCATTTTATCGGCGCCTGCGAGCCGGAGCCGGTGCTGGACCTCGGCTGGTTCAACGCCCCCGCCTCCCGCGCGATGCTGATGCACACCAAGGTCTTCGGCCGTTATGACGGCCCGGAGGAGGTCGTGCTCGAAAGCCCGAACTACACGGAAGTCAACCTCATCGACAATTACGCCACCACTGCCCGGGCTGATTTCCGGGTGGTCGATGCCGCCGGGAAGCCCGTGGAGGGCGCCCGCGTGGATTTCTGTATCTACAATTACGCGGAGTTCTATCCGGCTGTTTCCAAGTATACGGATGCCGACGGCCGCACCTTCCTTTCCTCCGGCCTCGGCGACCTGCTCGTCTGGGCCTCGAAGGACGGCGCCTATGGCTACGCCAAGTGCTCCTTCGGCAAGGATAAGGAAGTGACGGTCTCGCTGGGACGGGTCCCTGACAAGGATGCATTCGACATCGTCCCGCCGCCGGAGAACGTCCGGCTGCCGGAGGTGACGCCGGCGCAGCGGGCGGAGAATGACCGCCGCTTTGCTTATGAAGATTCCCTCCGCCACGCCTACGAAGCCACCTTCCCGACGCACGAGCAGGCCTTGGCCTTCACGCAGGAGCACGGCTACGGCCACCACATGGTGTTCCCTATCGAGTGGTCCCGCGGTAACTGGCGCACCATTGAGGCCTTCATGGCCCAGGCCGAAGACCACGCCCGCGTGGAGTATCTCTTCCAGACCTTGAGCCGGAAGGACTTCCATGACATCACGCTGGAGAATCTGCTGGACAGCTATAACGATCAGGAGGCCGTCATCGGCCCGCGTGTGGAGAACGAGTTCCTGAGCCCGTACAAGACCTTCTTCGGGAATATCGAGCAATTGGAGGACCTGCATAATCCGCAGGATGTCGTGACATGGGTGCGGAGCAACATCACCGTCCTGGACGACCCCAAGGCCTGGTCCATCCCGATGTCCCCGATCGGCGTCTATGAAATCGGCGTGGCGGATCCGCGTTCCCGCGGCATCTTCTTCGTCGCCCTGGCCCGCACCCGCGGCATCGAGGCGCAGAAGAACCCCGTGAACGGCAAGATCCAGTACCGTACCGACGGCGACTGGCTGGACGTGGACTTTGACGGCGCCGGCCCGGCCGTGGCCGCCCCGAAGGGCATGCTCCGCATCACCTACACCCCGGACAAGGTCGTCGACAACCCCAAGTACTACAGCCATTTCTCTCTTTCCAGGATCGAGAACGGGCGCCCGCGCCTGATGGAGTTCGACGAAGGCGAGGTGGACATGGGCGGCGGCATGGACTGGGCCCATGTGTTCAAGAAGGGTTATCCGCTCGAGGAGGGCCGCTATCTGCTCGTCTCCGGCAACCGCCTTTCCAGCGGCACCGTCCCGGTGTCAATGGTGTTCGTGGACGTCGTCGCCGGCCAGGAGACCGTCTGTGACCTCGTTCTCCGCGCCAGCGAGAATGAAGTCCCGGTCATCGGCTCCTTCGACGCCGAAACAAAGTTCCGCCCGGTCGAACTGGCGAAAAGCGAGTATGGTGATGTGATTGCAGAAGAAGCGAAGCCAGAGACATCGATCCTCTCCGCCTGCGGCCGCGGCCACTACGCCCTGGCCATTCTCGAGCCCGGCAAGGAGCCCACGAACCACGTCCTCCGCGACCTGGCGGTTGCCAGCGAGAAACTCGAAGCCTGGGGCCGTCCGATTGTACTCTTGTGCTCCGACGAAAAGGCCATGCACCGCCTCCAGGTGGAGATGTCTGAAGGCCGCTACGGCATTCTGCCCTCGACCATCGTCCTGGGCCTGGATACGGATGGCGCCGTTCAGAAGGGCATCGAAAAGGGCATGAAGGTCGGCCCGGAGAGCGCCTCCGGCGCGCCAACCCGCCTCCCGCTCGTCATCCTCGCGGACACCTTCAACCGCGTGTTCTTCCTGTCCGAAGGCTACACCATCGGCCTCGGCGAGCAGCTTGCTGCCACCGTTGCGAAACTCTAGATTAAGGAAAGGACTAGGTCAACAGGTTCGTCAGGTCGATGAAGTCTTCCACGGATAAGGTTTCCGGCCGGCGCTCGAACACCGGATTGGCGGTGAAGGCCGCCTTTTCCTCGTCGGTCCATCCCTCGCGGGCGGCCTTGGCCGCGATGAGGGGCTTGAGCGGGTTCCGCATCATCTTCCGGCGCTGGCCGAAGGCGGTTTTCACGACGGCCCGGAACAGGCTTTCGTCGCAGCCCAGGTCCGTGCGGCCGTTCCGCGTGAGGCGGATGACGGCCGATTCCACCTTGGGCGGCGGGGCGAAGCAGCCCGAGCCCACGCTGAACAGGTACTCAATGTCGTACCACGCCTGCAGCAGCACCGACAGGATGCCGTAGGTCTTGGACCCCGGCCCCTCGGCGATGCGCTCGGCGACCTCCTTCTGGATCATGCACACGACTTCCGGGATGCTTTCGCGGTAGTCCAGGACCTTGAAGAAGATCTGCGAGGAGATGTTGTACGGGAAATTGCCGATGACAGAGAAGCGCTCCGGGAAGATCTTCTCCAGTTTCAGGCGCAGGAAATCGGCCTGCAGGAGCCGTCCCTGCATGCCGGCGAAGTGCGTGAGGAGGTAGTCCACGGACTCCCCATCGATCTCCACGAGCTTCAGGTCGATGTCCTCCCGCTGCAGCAGATACTGGGTCAATACCCCCATGCCGGGGCCCACTTCCAGGACATCCATTTTCTTGTCATTTCGAGCGGAGTCGAGAAATCTCAGGGCGGCGACGATGTCCTGCGCAATGCGCTGGTCGGTGAGAAAATGCTGGCCGAGGGCCTTCTTGGCGCGTACTTCCATATCAAATCGGTTATCCCTGCAAAGATACTCATATTTTTTTGCTAATTTTGTAAGTTAATCTGAAGTTAAACCGAAGAGAAAGATATGTATCGTACACACACTTGCGGAGAACTCCGCATCGGCAACAAGGGAGAGCGCGTGACGCTCGCCGGATGGGTCCAGAAAGCCCGCAAACTGGGCGGCATGACCTTCATCGACCTCCGGGACCGTTACGGCATCACCCAGCTGGTCGTGGAGGCCGACGCGCCCGCCGACCTGGTGGACACCGCCACCTCCCTCGGCCGTGAATTCGTGATCCAGGCGGTCGGAGAAGTGGTCGAGCGCCAGGCCAAGAACAGCAAGATGCCCACCGGCGACATCGAGATCAAGGTGTCCGCCATCAACATCCTGAACAAGTCTGTCACCCCGCCCTTCACCATCGAGGACGAATCCGACGGCGGCGACGACATCCGGATGAAATACCGCTACCTGGACCTCCGCCGCGGTCCGCTCCGCCGGGCTTTGACCCTGCGTCACCGCGTGGCCCACGAGATTCGCAACTTCCTGGACGCCAAGGGCTTCATGGAGATCGAGACCCCGTACCTGATCAAGTCCACGCCGGAAGGCGCCCGCGATTTCGTGGTCCCGTCCCGCATGAATCCGGGCCAGTTCTACGCCCTCCCGCAGAGTCCCCAGACCTTCAAGCAGCTGCTGATGGTGGCCGGCTATGACCGCTACTTCCAGATCGTCCGCTGCTTCCGCGACGAGGACCTCCGTGCGGACCGCCAGCCGGAATTCACGCAGATCGACTGCGAAATGTCCTTCGTCGAGCAGGAAGACGTTCTGAACAACTTCGAGGAGATGATGCGCACCCTGTTCAAGAACGTCCTGGGCGTCGACATCCCCAATCCGCTTCCGCGGATGACCTGGTACGACGCGATGGACAACTACGGCTCCGACAAACCCGACGTTCGTTTCGGGATGAAGATCCACGAACTGACGGACGTCGCCAAGGGTAAGGGTTTCGGCGTCCTGGACGGCGCGGCCTACATCGGCGCCATCGCCGTGCCCGGCGCGGCCGAATACACCCGCAAGCAGGTGGACGAGCTCACCGAGTGGGTCAAGCGCCCGCAGGTGGGCGCCAAGGGCCTCATCTACATCCGGGTCAACGCGGACGGCTCCTACAAGTCCTCCATCGACAAGTTCTACGGCCCCGAGGACCTCGCAAAGATCGCCGCGGCCGCCGAGGCGCAGCCCGGTGACCTCCTCCTCGTGATGTCCGGCGACAACAAGCGCAAGGTCCAGACCATGCTCGGCGTCCTGCGCCTGGAGATGGGCAACCGCCTGGGCTTCCGCGATCCGAAGGTCTTCGCCCCGCTGTGGATCGTGGACTTCCCGCTCCTGGAGTGGGACGACGAGACCCAGCGCTTCTACGCGATGCACCACCCCTTCACGGCCCCCAAGCCGGAGCATGAGCAGTGGTTCTATTCCAACGCGAAGGAAGACCTCGAGCGCGTCTGTGCCAATGCCTATGACTTCGTCCTGAACGGCTCCGAGCTCGGCGGCGGCTCCAGGAACTCAAGTTCGGCTTCATCATCAACGCCTTCAAGTTCGGCGCCCCGCCGCACGGCGGCCTCGCCTTCGGCTTCGACCGCGTGTGCGCCCTGATGGGCGGCTCCGACTCCATCCGCGACTACATCGCTTTCCCGAAGAACAACCAGGGCCGCGACGTGATGATCGACTCCCCGTCGGAGATCGACCAGGTCCAGCTGGATGAGCTCCAGATTGCCCTGAATGTCAAGCCTGAATAAGTGATTATCAGGCACGAAGCATACGACCTTTCCCGGCAGAACACCTTCGGTATGAGGGTGTCCTGCCGTTTGTATGTGGAGGTGACGGACCCGGAGGACCTGCTCACGCTGGACTTCAACGCCCTTCCGCAGCCCCTCTTCGTGATGGGCGGAGGCTCGAACCTCCTCTTCACCGGCGACTTCCCCGGCACCGTCTTGCGCATGGCGAACCAGGGACGTTCCGTCATGCCCGGCTCGACCGGGCATCTCGTCGTCCGCGTCGCCGCAGGCGTCGTCTTTGACGACTTCTGCGCCTGGGCGGCCGCAGAGGGCCTCTGGGGCCCGGAGAACCTGTCGCTGATCCCCGGCGAAGTGGGCGCCAGCGCGGTGCAGAACATCGGCGCGTACGGCGTGGAGGCGAAGGATATTATCGACACGGTCCATGCCTTCGACCGGCAGGAGCGCCGCTTCGTGGACATTCCGAGCGCGGACTGCGGCTACGGCTATCGGACCTCTCTTTTCAAGACGGACTGGAAGGGCCGCTACATCATCATCGCCGTCACCTTCCGCCTCTCCACCGTCCCCCAGCCCAAGCTGGACTACGGCGGCGTCCGCAAGGCAATTGAGAGGAGGATAGAGGGTATGGGGTCTGAAACCTATGCCACCCTCGGCTTATTAGAGGGAGGGGCCCATTTATGGGAGGGACGGAGGTCGCAAAGCGACCGGAGGGTTTCAGACCCCATACCCTCTATCCCCGATGAAAACTTAACGCCTCAATTCATCCGAGATACCATCATCGGCATCCGGGAGCAGAAGCTGCCGGACCCGAAGGAGATCGGGAGCGCGGGGAGCTTCTTCTGCAATCCGGTCATCGACAGGGAGCATTTCGAGCGGATTGTGTCCATTGCAAAGGCGGAGAACGGCCCGGACTATGAGGTGCCGCACTACGATGTGGGCGAGAAAGTGAAGGTGCCGGCCGCCTGGATGATCGACCAGTGCGGGTTCAAGGGCATGCGTCTCGGCGGCGCACAGGTCTATCCGAAGCAGCCACTCGTAATCGTCAATGCGACCGGGGCCGCCACTCCGGAGGAGATCGTCGCCCTGGAACGGCGGGTCATCGGCACGATCCGGGAAAAGTATGGCATAGAACTCCACCCCGAAGTAGAGCACGTGTAATATGGGAAAATTCATTATCGAAGGCGGGCACAGGCTGTCCGGCGAAATCACCCCGCAGGGCGCGAAGAACGAAGCCCTGGAAGTCATCAGCGCGGTGCTGCTGACGGCCGATCCGGTCGTTCTCTCCAACGTCCCCGAGATTCTGGACGTGAAGAACCTCATCGGCCTGCTGCAGGGGATGGGCGTGAAAGTCCAGCGCCTAGAGAAGGGTACCTACCGTTTCCAGGCGGACGAGGTGGACACGACGTACATCGAGACGGAGGAGTTCGTGAAGAAGTGCGCGGCGCTCCGCGGGTCGGTGATGGTCGTGGGACCGCTGCTTTCGCGCTTCGGGCACGCATGGTTCGCGAAGCCGGGCGGCGACAAGATCGGCCGCCGGCGCGTGGACACGCACCTGTCGGGCATGGTCACCCTCGGCGCGAACATGGATTATGACGCGTCCCGCCGGGCTTTCCATCTGACTTCCGATGGCCGCTTGACCGGCCGCTACATGCTGCTGGACGAAGCTTCCGTGACCGGTACGGCCAACATCGTGATGGCCGCGGTCCTGGCGCGGGGCACGACTACCATCTACAATGCCGCCTGCGAGCCTTACCTGCAGCAGCTGTGCAAGATGCTCAACCGCATGGGCGCGTTCATCGACGGCGTCGGTTCCAACCTCCTGCGGATCCACGGCGTGGAGAAGCTCTACGGCACGAACCACCGGATCTTGCCGGACATGATCGAGGTGGGCTCGTTCATCGGCATGGCCGCCATCAACCAGAGCGAGATCACCATCAAGGACGTGTCCTGGTACGACCTGGGTATCATTCCGGACGCCTTCCGCCGCCTGGGTGTGAACCTGGAGCAACGGGGCGATGATATCTACGTGCCGGCGCAGGAGAGCTACGAGATCGACTCCTTCCTGGACGGATCCATCATGACCCTCGCCGACGCCCCCTGGCCGGGCCTGACCCCGGACCTGCTGTCGGTGATGCTCGTGGTCGCCACCCAGTGCAAGGGCAGCGTCCTCATCCACCAGAAGATGTTCGAGTCCAGGCTGTTCTTTGTCGATAAGCTCATCGACATGGGCGCGCAGATCATCCTCTGCGACCCGCACCGGGCCGTCGTCATCGGCCACGACCACCGGCTGCAGCTGAAAGCCGCCCGCCTGGTCTCGCCCGATATCCGCGCCGGCATCGCGATGCTCCTCGCAGCGATGAGCGCGAAGGGCACATCCACCATCGACAATATCGAACAGATCGACCGCGGCTACGAGGACATCGAAGGCCGCCTGAACGCCCTCGGGGCGCATATTACGCGGGAATAGAGATGGCCGATCGGAGTCGGCCATGACGAGATCGTCATTCCCGGCTTGACCGGGAATCTAACAGAAAACCATTATGAACTATCAGAGATTGTTCTCCTCCGACGTCCCCTCCTTCATGCGGAGCCCGGTCCGGGAAATCTTCCGGAAGGTGGACCTGAGCGCCATCTGCTCGTTCGCGGGCGGGTATCCGGCGGCCGTGACCTTCCCGGTGGAGGACCTGCGGCGGCTGCCGGGCCTTGTGTTGGACAAGTACGGGACCAAGTCGCTGCAATATGGGGCTACCCAGGGTGTTCCGGAGCTTCGGGAGGCGATTGCCGCCCGCTATGGCGTGCCGGTCTCGACGGTGCAGATAACGACCTCGTCCCAGCAGGGCATCGACGTCTGCACCCGCATCCTCTGCGACCCGGGCGACATCATCCTCACCACCGAACCCACCTATCTGGGCGCCCTGCAGTCGTTCAAGGCCTATCGGGCAGATGTGAGATCGTGGAAACGGGCGGAAGAAGGCTCACCCTCTGAAACCGCCTTCGCTTCGCTTCGGCCCCTCCCACCGCAAGCGGCGGGCCCCTCCCGGTTCCCGGGAGGAAGTCTTACCCCCTATGGTCCCCCAGGGGACATTTGCCCTTCGGGGTGTGGCCGAGGGTGGCCACAGATTTCAGAGGGTGTGCCTTCTTCCGCTCCTCGCGTTAAATTCATCTATGTCATCCCAGACTTCAATAATCCTTCGGGGGAGACGATGACGCTGGAGGAGAGGGAGGAGATTGTGGCGTTGGCACGGGAGCTGGACATTGTGATTGTGGAGGACAGTCCATACCGAGAGCTGAGATACAGCGGGGAAGAGTTGCCGACGATCTATTCGCTGGCGCCGGAACGGACGCTGCATCTGGGGAGTTTCTCGAAGATCTTTGCGCCGGGATTCCGGCTGGGCTGGATTATCGGTCCGGAGGAATTGCTGGAGCAGATTTACATCTGCAAGCAGGCGCTGGACCTGTGTCCGCCGGTATTCGACCAGTATATGGCCACGGAATTCCTCACGAGCGGCGCGCTGGATGCGAACCTTGTGAAGACGAAGGCGGAGTACCGCCGCCGCAGGGACTTGATGGTGAGCCTGTTGGAGAAGTATATGCCGGAAGGCGTGAAATGGACCTATCCCGAGGGCGGGTTGTTCCTGTGCCTATGTGGCCGGCTCGTTCTTCTTCCTGGACGGCAGCCACCGCAACACCATGCGGCTCAATTTCTCCTTCGTCGCGGAGGAAAAGATGGAGCCGGGCATGAAACTGCTGGGCGAAATCATCAAGGGACGGTTATGAAGACTATCTATCTTTTTTCCGGAGCGGGCAACGACTTTGTGGTCATCGACGGTCGCGAGGGCGATGTGTCCGCTTTCCGTGAGGTGCCGCGCATCGAGGCGCTTTGCAAGGAGTTCAAGACCGACGGACTGATGATCCTGGGGATGCCCGATCAGGTCGGGCATGACGATGGTTCGACCGGTTCAGCAACCTTCATGGCCGACCGCGATCGGCCATCTGTCGATTTCACCATGGAGTTCTACAACCCCGACGGGTCCGGCGGGATGATGTGCGGGAACGGCGGGCGCTGCATCGTGGCGTTTGCCGATTACCTGGGCATCAAGCCTTCCTGTCATCCTGCGCTTGCCGAAGGATCTTATCTGTTCATGGCCCCGGACGGGCTGCATACGGGCGAGATTCTGGAGCGACCGGAGGACGGACTCTGGACTGTGCGTATCAAAATGATTGACGTACAGGGGATTACGCCCATGCTGGGCGGGTATTTCCTGAACACGGGTACCCGTCATTTCGTGAAGTTCGTGGACGATGTGGAGCAGGTCGATGTCGACGCGGAAGGCAAGGCGCTCCGCTGGAACGAGGCCTTCGCGCCCATCGGCACGAACGTGAACTTTGTCCATGTCGCCCCGGACGGACTCCACGTCCGTACCTTCGAAAAGGGCGTCGAGGGCGAGACCCTCGCCTGCGGCACGGGCCTCACCGCCTCCGCCCTCGTGGCGCATCACGCCGGCGTGCCTACGGCCACGCCCGGCGCGTACCGCCTCCGCGCCCGGCAAGACTGGCTGTCGGTGAACTTCACGCCCGGAGCGGACGAAAAGTTCACCGACGTATATCTGACCGGGCCTGCCCGGCTGGTGGAAATCCGTTAATTGGAACTGCTGCCCATTCTGCTGCGGGCGTCCTTGCCGGCGCCTGTTCCCTTGTACTTGCTCTCCGTCGTGTTGAAGCGGTAGCGGATGGAGAACACGAGGCGCTGCGTGTCCATCAGGACGCTCTGCGTGATGTTGTAGTGCCCTTGGTTGCCGAAGATGTGGTTGTGGCCCGTGTAGGTGAGGTCGCGGCCTTCCAGGCGGAGCACCAGGGAACCGTCCTTCAGCAGGGTCTTCTGCACCGCCGCCGTCAGGTCGAAGTAGTGGTTGGTCAGCGTCATGTTCTGCTGCTGGCCCGGGCTGTGGTATTCGCCGCCCAGTTCCAGCTGCCAGCCCTTCGGGAGAGTGAACGTGTTGTTCAGCCGGGCAATCCAGATGGGCGCGTCGTTGAAGTAGACATCTCCCATTTTGAGCCAGGTCTTCTGGAAGCCGGTGGTGGCGCTGATGTTCCAGGGGCCGATGGTCGGGGTGGCCACCAGGAAGGCCGACAGCGACCGGAGCGGATTCTCCCCGTTGAGCGGCTTAAGCAGGATGACGCCTTCCTCGTTGTACAGGTCCGCCCAGGTGATGATGGGATCCTTGACGCGGTCGTAGCTGACGGCCAGGGTGAGGAAGTTCCAGAGGGCCGTGGCGGACAGGGACTGGATGGCCTGCGGCTGGAGGGTCGCGTTGCCGCCCTGCAGGGTGTACCGGTTGTTATAGCGGATGGCCGTGGACAGCATGCTGAAGCCGGGACGGGCCGTGCGGGCGCTGTAGCTGAGCATCGTCTGCACCGGGCCGAGGACGCCGGCGAAAGAGACCGAAGGGAAGAGGTTGTCGTATTTCCGGGAGAAGCTGCCATCGCCCATCAGGTCCTCATAGGCATAGTTCACGTGCTCATAGCGGAGGCCGGCGCTCAGCTGGCCGATCTGGCCGACGACGAAACCGTAATTCGCAAAAGCTGCGATGTTGTCTTCCTTCACGCGGGTGGAGGTCGAGGGGATATCGGCCCCGGTCAGCCGGTAATTGTCGCGGGTGCGGGAGAAGGTCTCTTCCGTGCCCACCTGCAGCTGGCCCCGCCCAATGGGGTAGGAAAGCACCAGCTTGGCGGCGTACAGCTTGCTGTCGGAGCCGGATTCCGTGGACACCGTCGCATCCTGGATGTCGCTGTCCTCCTGGATGTTGGAGATCTTGTTGTCGGAGACTTGGTAATAGTCCAGGTTCAGGTCGATGCCCATCTTCCCCGCAAGGCCGTTGTAGTAGGCATTGGCGCCCAGCGACTGGGGCGCTTTCGCCCCGTTCTGTCCACGGTTGACGGTCTTCAGGTGGTCCATAAGTTCGTTTCCGCGGAAGATGTCCCCTTCCATCAGTTCATAGTCATTGTAACCGAGGTTCCGTCCCCATTCCACCTTGAAGCCGGCGGAGTGGTTGTTGGCAATCTGCCAGTTGACGCCCCCGTTGGCAATCAGCGATTGGTTGCTGAAGTCGGCGGTCAGGTTTTCGACCTGCTTGATGACCGGATTCAGGATCGTTTCCTGCACGAGGTCGCTGTTCTGGCGCTGGTTGAACTGGCTGTAGTTCACGCCGCCGAATACGTCCACGCCGCCGGTGCGGTAATTGACATTGACCGCAGCGTCCGGGTCGTTGAACTTCTTGACTCGGAGTGATTGCTCGTCGACCAGGTTCACATTGAAGCCGAAGCCTTCGCCCTTCCGCTTGATGGTGCGGATGCGCACGACGGCGCGCACGGTCGCGTCATATTGGGCGCCGGGGTTGTTGATGACCTCAACGCTCTGGATCTCGTGGCTCAGGATGCGGTCCAGCTCGGTGGCGTCGGTCATTCTCCGACCGTTGATATAGACCTGGGGCGCGCCCTTGCCGATGACTTCGAATCCGTCCCGGCCCTTGATGAGGCCCGGAACCTTGCCCAGGACGTCGCGCGCGGTGCCCGCGTTCTCCAGCACGGAACCGTGCACGGAGGTGGCGAGGCCTTCGCCGGTGAGTTTGGTCTTGGGCATCACGGCCTGCACGACGGCCTCGCCGAGCAGCTGCTTGTCCTCTTCCAGGCGGATAGGGGGGAGCTCCTGCTGGGCCTGGTTCAGCGTGACCTGCTGCGAGGCGTCCTTGAAACCGACCAGGGAGACGGTGAGGGTATAAGTGCCTTGCGGGGCCTTGAGCTCGAAGCGGCCGTCTTCGCCGGCCGTGGTGCCGCAGACCAGCGTACCCTCCGCGTTGGTCAGGAAGGCGGTGGCGAAGCCGGCGGGCGCGCCGCTCTCTTCGATCGCGCTCCCGCGCAGCACCGTTTCACCCTGCCGGGCCGCAAAAGCGTTCATTGTCAGGCCGATCAGGCAAACCAAAAATGAATAAATCCGTTTCATTGTATAGTGTATTAGTCAAATAGTACACTGCAAAGGTAGAGATATTTTGCGAACTTCCAAAACTTTTTTGACTTTTTTGTAAAATAGATTCTTTCGTCGGCCTTCGGCCTCCTCAGAATGACAAAGGGAGGTGTCTCATAAAAAGCACCTCCCTTTGTCTTGTCATTCCGAGCGAAGCGAAGGAATCTCCTAGTCCTTCGCAGCGTCGGCGATGAGGTTTTCGAGCTTATCGCGCGGGATGGTGCCGTCGATGCAGATGAAGTTCGTCTCGTCGCCGTCGTGCGAGAGCATGACGAAACTGTTCACGACGAAGTCATCGCCCACGGTGTACATCCGCGTCACTTCCCCGCTGTCCTTGGCCTCCATCAGGAGCTCGTATTGGCCTTTATTGATGAAGCGGTTCACGTCGGCGGCCAGGTCATCGGCGACGGCGCCCTGCTTGATGGACAGGATGTACAGGCCGGAGAGGGACTTGATGATGGGCCCGAGGTTCACGTTCTCACCTTCCATCTCCACATCGGGGATCTTGCCGATGAGGCGGAACATGGCGGGGGAGATGTACACGGCTTCGACGTTGTCATAGTCGGAGTACTTGTTGTAGAGGGAGCGCCCGTCCTGGGCGAGGGCGGTGATGCTCATGAGCAGCATCGCCACAAGGATATACAGCTTTTTCATTTCCAGTAAGAGAGTTTGTCGAGGGTTTGTTCGGATTGGGAGACTTTTTCCGCGCCGTACGCGACGGTGCCGGATATCTTGGCGAAGACTTTCTCGACCTCGGCATAGGCGAGGTAGGGATCGTCGAACGTGTCCATGGGTTCGGGATTCCGCGTCAGGGTGAGGCCCACGGCGACGAGGGTGGCGACGGCGGCGGCGATGCCGGTGGGAAGGACCCAGCGGCGGCGTTGCGCCTGCCGGTCGGCGGCCCGGACCGCGGCTTGCACCCGGGCGGAGAGTTCCTCCGGAACCGGGATGCTTTCGTCGAGCGAGATCCGCTCGAGGTCTTCGGCGCTCAGCCGGGATATTTCGTCAATGGACTTCATATTGCTTCAGTTTTTTGCGGGCCAGGCTTACCTGGACGCGGATGTTGAGGGGAGAGAGGCCGGTTTCGGCCGCGATTTCTTCGTAGGACCGTCCTTGCAGGACGTGGAGGTGCATCAGTTTCCGCTGGCTGTCGGGGAGGGTGTCCATCGCCTGGAGGAGCGAGTCGAGACTTTCTTTCCGGATGAGTTCCTCGTCGGGCGGTTCCTTTCCCGGGAGGTCGTCGGACAGATCCTCGGAAGGGCTCAGTTTCCGGATCCGGTCGATGCAGAGGTTCCGCATCAGCAGGGCTCCGTAGGCGCCCGGGTTCCGGACGAGGTCCAGGGAATCGCGGATCTTCCAGAGCTTCATGTACAGGTCCTGGACGGCGTCCAGGGCATCGGCCCGGTCCTCCAGCATGTAGTAGGCGACCCGGTAGAAGCGCTCCTGCAGTGGAATCCAGACGGTATGGAAACCGGCTTCGGTCATTTCTCGGCCTGATTCACGAGTTCGCCGATGAGGTCGGCCCGGATCTTCCCGCGGACGCTGATGAGGGCGTCGCCCGCCAGGAGGATAATGTCCTCCAGGATGTCGCCGGCCGCGTTGGACAGGCCGTAGATGCGGACGGTTTCGCCACCATCCTTCGCCTCCATGAGCATTTCCTCGTCGGCGAGGACCCGCTTGGCCTTGCGGAGGAACTTTTCCTTGCGGGAGGCTTCCGCGTCGGAGAAGTCCAAGATGGTCAGGCGCTTGATGTCCTTGAAGACCTGCAGCGCCTTCCGGTCGTCGTCGTTCTTCGCCTCGGTGCGGGCGGCGGCCCGGATAAGGCCGAGGGCGAGCGGACCCATGTCCACGACTTCGAAACCGGGTTCGTCCCGGAATTCATTCACCAGCGTCCGGAGTTTTCCGGTGGGGGTTCCGGCCCAGGCCGTCGGGACGAGGCACAGGACCATGCAAAGGGTAAGGAGTATCTTTTTCATATCAAAAATCAACCGGCTGCATTCATAGGACGCAGAATGCCGCCGGTTGTTAAAAACAATTTCGAGATTCTTTCGTTTCGCTCAGAATGACACTAGCGGAGCAGGTCTTCGAGCTGGACGCTGCCGGAGGTCTTCTCGTCGCGGTATTTGACGATGACAGGGCAGTAGAGGTGCACGCCGCTCTCGAGGGGCTTGCCGTTCCGGACAATGGGCTTGGAGCCGGAGACGACGACGGCGCCGCGGGGGACGACCACGCGGCCGTCGGCGTTGCGGCGGATGAATTCGCCGGTCGTGGCATCGAAGATGGCGGTGGAAGAGGTGATGATCACACCGGAGGCGACGACAGCGCCTTCCTGGACGATGGTGCCCTCATAGATGCCGCAGTTGCCGCCGATGAACGCACCGTCCTCGATGATCGTGGGCATCGCGCCGGCGGGCTCGAGCACGCCGCCGATCTGGGTCGATGCGCTGATGTGGATGTGCTTCCCCACCTGCGCGCAGGAGCCGATGGTCACGTGGGAATCGACCATCGTGCCTTCCCCCACGTACGCGCCCACATTGACATAGGCCGGGGGCATCACGATGGAACCGGGGGCGAGGTAGGCGCCGCGGCGGATGCTGGATCCGCCCGGGACGATCCGCACGCCGTCCTCGGCCTTGAACTGGCGCACCGGGAAGGTGGCCTTGTCGAAGAACGGGAACTGGCCCTGCGACATGTCGGTAATCGCGCCGAGCTTGAAACCGGCGAGAATCACTTCCTTCACCCACTTGTTGACGACCCACTGGCCGTCGATCTTCTCCGCGACGCGGATTTCGCCTTTTTCCAGGCCTTCGATGACTTCGTTGAAACGTTCGAGGGTTATTTCCATAATTCTTCGAGTGTCTTGGCAATCAATTCTTCGGTCTTGGGGGAGGCCGGGACGAGCGGGAGGCGGAGTTCGTTCCGGATCAAGCCCAGCTGCGCCAGGGCGGCCTTGCCGGGGATGGGGTTGGGCTCCACGAAGCAAGCCTTGAAGAGGGGCGACAGGAGGTGGTGGTAGGCGCGGGCCTTGACCATGTCGTCCGCCTGCAGGGCCTCCACGAGTTCTACCATCTCGTGCGGGGCGACGTTGGAGGCGACGGAGACGACGCCGTCGGCGCCCGTCGCCATCAGCGACAGCGTCTCGTCGTCATTGCCGGACAGCACGCTGAACCCGGCGGGTTTGCAGCGGATGATCTCGCTGATCTGCTTGTAGTTGCTCGAGGCTTCCTTCACGGCGACGATGTTGGGAATTTCCTCCGCGAGGCGGAGCGTGGTTTCGGCCGTGATGTTCGTGCCCGTGCGCCCGGGCACGTTATAGATGACGATGGGCTTGTCGGTACTGCCGGCCACGGCCTTGTAGTACTCGTACAGGCCCGTCTGGTTGGGCTTGTTGTAATAGGGGACGACGATGAGGAAAGCGTCGGCGTCGGGGAGTTGCGCCATGCTTTCCAGCGTGGCCGTGAGCGAGTTCGTGCCGCCGCCCACGACGAGCGTCTTGCCCGGCGCGTTCTCGCGCGTAAGGGCGAGCACCCGCTGGCGCTCCGCCACGCTCAGGCACGGCGTCTCGCCGCTGGTTCCGAGCGGGACCAGGAAATGGATCCCGGCCTCGACCTGCCGGCGGACCGTCGCCGCAAACGCGGCCTCGTCCACTTTCCCATCCTTGAACGGCGTGAACAGCGCCGTTCCGCAGCCTTTCAGTGTCAATGGTTTCATGACTAAGTTCGTTTTAACTCCGCAAGTTACGAATAAATCGCGGCTACAGCAACTCCTTGAATTCGTGCACGCCCGTGAGGCCCTCGGTCATGAGGGCGGCGGCGACGGCGCCGGCGGCGAGGCCTTCGCGGCCGAAGGCTTCGTGGGTGAGCGTGAGCTTATCGACCTCTGAGGTGTACGTGACCGTGTGGATGCCGGGGACTTCGCCGATGCGATGGGCGGTAATCTCGGGCTCCACGCCGAGGCCTTCCTCGAGCAGCTTGCCGAGGCTCTTGGCCGTGCCGGAGGGGGCGTCCAACTTGTGGATATGGTGCGTCTCCTCCACGGCGGGCGTGTAGCCATTGCCCTTGAGCATCTTGCTCACACGCTCCACAGCGGCGAACAGGGCGTTCACGCCGAGGGAGAAGTTCGACGCATAAATGAGCGGCGTGCCGGCCTCCTCGAAGGCCTTGAATACATCGGCCTCGATGTCGTTCCAGCCCGTCGTCCCCACCACCGCGGCCTTGAAGTGCTTGGCGATGAAGGGGTAATTGGCCCGGAATGCATCCGGCCAGGTGAAGTCGATGACCACGCACTCCCGCGCGACGGCCGGGTCGACACTGCAAATGTCCTCGCTGGCCGCGACGAGTTCGATCCCCCGGCGCGCCAGTTCCTTTTCGACCATATGGCCCATCCGGCCGTATCCGCTGATGATTACCTTCATAGTGTTCGGGGGCTTACTTTTGATATCCGTCTTTCGTGATGATAGGTTTCCCATCGGTGTCGAGCAGCGGGGTCAGGCCGCCGCCGTAGCCGCAGCAGACATACAGGTAGTTCACGCCGGTTTCCTTGTCGATGATGACGCGAGCGTCCGTAATCAAGCCCAGGTTCTCCCGGTCTTTGATGTCAAATCTGTCTTTTCCCATAAGTGCGTGTTTTTGCGGCCCTTACTCCGTTACGGAACTGTAGAGGGCGATGTATTGTTCCACGGCGGTGGCGAGGTCCGCAGCAAGGACATGCTCGTCGTCGCGGTGCGCGACGGTGATGCTGCCCGGGCCGCAGATGGCCTTGTACGTGAAGTTCTTCAGGTGCGGTGCGTCGCTGCCGAACGCGACACTCTTGGACGGCAGGCCCTCGACGGTCCAATACCGGGCCGGCGTGTCGCCCCCGCGGGGGGTGACGGTGAGCCGGCCGCTCTGCGCCTCCGTCATCCACTTGCATACCGCCTCGTCGGAGACGAAAGTCGTGCGGAAGTAGAGGCGACAGGTCAGTTCCGGAGAGAGGATGTTCTGCGGGTTGTCGCTATGGACCAGGCCGATGTTCCAGGTGGTCTCGCCCAGGATTGGATCCATGCCGAAGTCCTTCGCTTTCAATGCGTTCACGAATTCCACGAACAGGTCCACGGCGCTCACGCCGTACTGCGGATACCCCGAATGGAACGGTTCGCCCGTGAACTTGAGGTCGAATGACTTCGTTCCTTTGGAGGCCGAAACCATGCAATTGTCCGTGGGTTCGCCCACAACCAAGTACTCGGCCTTGAAGTCCGTCTTCGCGAACGCCTTTGCGCCCCAAGATCCGGTCTCCTCTCCGGCCAGCAGCAGCATCCCGAAATCGGTCTTCCCCGCTTCCGCAAGCCGTTTGCTCGCCTCCACAATGGCAAACACCTGCCCCTTCGCGTCGCAGGCCCCCCTTCCTTTAATGACTTCGTCAGCTAAAGTGGGAGGGATATACGGTGGAACCGTATCCAGATGCGAGCAGAAGACGATGCGGGGGGAGCCCCAGGTGAGGAGGAGGTTGAGGGTGCCGTCGCCGACTTCCTCGGCGCGCAGCACGGGTCGGTTCGCCGCCGGGAACATCCCTGGCAGGCGCTCGGCCAGCCACTCGGCCACCTTCCGCTCCTTTCCCGAAGTGGAATCGATGCGCAAAAGCTCCTGGAAGAACCCCCAATCCATACGGTTTCCGTTATTCGGCCAGGAGGCCCTTCTCCAGGAGGAGCTGGGCGATCTGGACGGCGACGGAGAAGTCGCGGCGGATGCGGCCCACGAAGACCTCGTCCTTGCCCTCGGCGAAGCGCGGCATCGGATAGACCTTGTTCTCGGGGTCGTCCTGGATGACGACGCCGGGCATCGCGGCCATCAGAGCGCGGGCCTCGTCCAGGTCGAACGGCTTGCGGAATTCCACATTGACACTCTCGCTGTGGCCGCCCCAGACCGGCACGCGGACGGTGGTGGCGGTGACGGCGATGGAGTCATCGCGGAGGATCTTGTGGGTCTCGTTGACCATCTTCATCTCTTCCTTCGTGTAGCCGTTGTCCAGGAAGACATCGATATGCGGCAGGGTGTTGAGGTCGATGGGATGCGGATAGAAGTCGCCGGTGCCGCCGGCGCGCTCGGCCTTGAGCTGGTTCACGCCCTTCGCACCGCTGCCGGAGACGCTCTGGTAGGTGCTCACGACGATGCGCTTGATGCCGTAGGCCTTATGGAGGGGAGCCAGGGCCATGAGCATCTGGATGGTGGAACAGTTCGGGTTCGCGATGATGTAGTCATCGGGACCGAGGACGTCGCCGTTGATTTCCGGAATCACGAGTTTCTTGGTCGGGTCCATGCGCCAGTAGGAGGAATTGTCCACGACGCGGCAGCCCACGGCCGCGAACTTCGGGGCCAGTTCGCCGGAAGCGGAACCGCCGGCGCTGAAAATGGCGACGGTCGGACGCTTGGCGATGGCCTCGTCGGCGCCGATGACCGTCCATTCACGGCCTTGGAAGGTAACTTTCTTTCCCCAGGAGCGGGAAGAGGCGACGGGCAGGAGTTCGGTCACCGGGAAGTGACGCTCCTCCAGCACTTGCAACATTTTGGAGCCGACCAGGCCGGTCGCTCCCACGACAGCAACTTTCATACGTTCTGAGTTGTTAAATCCGTTCTACAATACTAACTGTTGCAAAGATAAAAAAATATTTTAAAAATCAGCGTAAAATATCGTTCAACAGGCTCGCGGCAGCCTGGCGGGCGCCTTCGCCGGGGCCTTGGATGACGATGGGCGTCGGGTGGAACGCGCTGCGGATGAGGATGGCGTTCTCCGTGCCGCGGAGGTAGTAAGCCGGGTGTGTTTCAGGCACTTCCACGACGCGGATGCCGGCGCGGTACCCCAGCGGGGCGGCGGAATCTTTTTCCAAAAAAGCGACGAAGCGGCGGCGCCGGCCGGTGGCGAGGGCGTCGCGCTGGGCCTTGGCAAAGACGGGCTCCAGTTCCTTGAGGCCCTTGTAGAAGGCGTCGAGGGGCACGCCGAAGAGGGAGGCGGGGATCATTGGCTCGATGACCACGTCCTTTTCCTCCAGCTGCACGCCGGCCTCGCGGGCGAGGATGAGAAGCTTGCGGAGCGCGTCGCGGCCGCCGAGGTCCAGGCGCGGGTCGGGCTCGGTGAGCCCGGCTTCCTGCGCCGCCTGGACGAGCGACGCGAACGTGGGCCCTTCCCCGTAGGCACTGAGGATCTGGTTGAGGGTGCAGGAGACGACCGCCTCGATGGACAGGATCTCGTCGCAGCTGTTCGCGCCGATGGCGAGGGATTCCAGCATCGGGAGGGCGGCGCCGACCGTAGTTTCGTAGCGGAAGAAGCAGCCGTTCTCGCGGGCTGCGGCCTGCATGGCGGCGTATTCGACGTACGGGACGGCAAAGGAGCGGCGGTTGGAGGAGACGATATGGAGGCCGGCCCGGAACAGGTCCGGGTAGCGTTTGTACAGGGTTTCGCTGTCGGTGCAGTCCACGAAGACGGAGCCCTTGGGGGCCAGGTCGAGGACGGCATCCACGAAGTCACCCGCGGCGGCGCCGTCCAGGGAGGCGACGCCTCCCAGGTCGATACGCCAGCGGCGGCTGTCGCCCAGGCCGGCGACGCGGAGCGTCTTGCCGGTGCGCTCCGCCACCGTCGCGGCCGTCCGGCCGACCATGTCGACCAGCGCCTTCCCGACGGCGCCGAACCCCGCAATGAACAGGTTCACCTCCCGCAACGGCCTCGTCTCGAAGAAGGACCGGTGCAGGGCCTGCAGGGCCGGAAGCTCGATGGCTTCCCGGACACGCACGAGAAGGTTCAGGCCGTCCACGTGGACGGAGAGGGGGGCGATGCCCGCGGTCCGGAGCGTTTCCTGGACCGTATCGGAGGCGCTGTTAAAATCGGCCTCCTCCGTGCCCACAAGGCAGATTTCGCCACCCTGGGAGGCGACGCCGATCCACGGCGACGCATCCGCTTGTGCGGAAATGCGGGTGAACCGCCCGGCGGGCGCGAAAGTGTTTCGGATCTCTATGTCAATGCCCGCTTCCATGGCCGGGGCGACGGTGGGTGCGTACAGCACCTTGGCCCCGTGTTCCGCCATTTCCAGGGCGGCGCGGTAGGACATGCCGGGAACGGTGCGGGCGGCGGGAACCTGCTTGGGGTTCGCCGTCATAATGCCGGGTACGTCGGTCCAGATCTGGAGGGAGTCTGCCCCCAGCGCGGCCGCGTACAAGGCAGCGCTGTAGTCCGACCCACCGCGGCCGAGCGTACAGATCCTTCCGAAGGAGTCACAGCAGATGAAGCCCGGCGCCACGACGACCGCGGCGTCCGTGGCGGCAACGGCCGCCCGGATCCGCCGGTACGTCTCCGGCAAGTCGTCCTTCACGACGAGTTCCCGGGAATCGACCCATTGGGTAGGGATGCGTTCGCATTCGAGTTTCCTGGCGAGGATGCGGGTGGAAAGGAGCTCACCAAAGGTGACTTTCTCCTCGGCCGGGGCGGCTTCCATCGCGGCGAACAGGCGCATTACTTCCGCGGAGGCTTCGGCCTGCTCGGCGCCCGTGAACAGGCGCCGCACGATGGCCAGGTGCCGGTCCATCAGCTCCGCCTCCCGCTCCAGGTCGCCGTCCGCGCAAGCAAGCAGCCCGTCCGTACAGCCGCTGATGGCCGAACTGACGAGCACCACCCGACCGCCGTCGAGGGCGTCGCCCACAATGTCCAGCACGCGGGACATGTTGGTCGCGTCCGCAACCGACGAACCACCGAATTTCAAAACGCAGAAGCCCATCGCTGTCTCGATTCATTAAAGTTTTCAAAGGTACGAAATCTTTTCGTAACTTTGTCCCGTATGACGAAGGTGCTGGGCATATTCGGATTCCTGCAGTTCGGCTGGGCGGACATCCTGGACATCGGGATGGTCGCGCTGCTGATCTATCTCCTGCTGCGGAGCATC
>CACZXH010000016.1 GCA_902785065.1 uncultured Bacteroidia bacterium | reverse complement strand
GGACATCGGCCACTTCGAGAGCGAAGTGGACATCGTGGAGATATTATGTAAGGTTATCCGCGAAAAATTTCCTACCTTTGCAGTTCGCATCAGCGACAACCTCGGACGGAGCAATCCGGTCCGATACTATTGAATACGATAAATCGATTTATACAAGACCCTTATGGCAACCAAGAAAACCGTCAAAAAGGTGGATGCTCCGATCGACCAGCACGAGACTTTCGTCTCCCTGCAGAAGACTTTCGCCGACTCCGAGATGAGCGTCTCCGAGAAGCTCAAGACCCTGTATGAACTCCAGGCGGCCGACTCCGAGATGGACAAGATCATCCAGCTCCGCGGCGAACTCCCCGCCGAGGTCGAACAACTCGAGAACGAGATCGCCGACCTCAAGGCCCGCTCCGCCCAGCTTTCCGCCGTCATTGAGCAGCTCAACCGGAACATCGCCGACGCGAAGCTTTCCATCGCCGAGCACGAAAGCACCGTGGAGAAGTACCAGCGCCAGCTCGAGACCATCACCAACAGCCGCGAGTACGACTCCCTGAACAAGGAGATCGAGAACCAGGACCTCCTGCGCCAGATCGACGAGAAGAACATCACCGACACCCGTTACGAGATTGCCGCCCGCAAGGCCGACCTCGATGACCTCAAGGACCATATCACCATCCGTACCGAGGACCTGAAGGCCAAGAAGGACGAACTCGCCGTGATCGTCGAGTCCACCGCCAAGGAAGAGGCGGTCCTGCAGGAGCGCCGCGACGCCTGCGCCGCGAAGATCGACGCCCGCACGATGAGCGCTTACGAGCGCATCCGCCAGAGCGTGCACAACCACCTCGCCGTGGTTTCCGTGTACAACGGCAACGCCTGCGGCGGCTGCTTCAACACCATCACCCCGCAGCGCCTGGTGGAGATCGCCTCCAACAGCAAGCTCATCATCTGCGAGCACTGCGGCCGCATCATCATCAACCCGGATTTCGAGTAGTCCCTCCGCCCCATGCCTGAGTATTCCCGGAAAAAGAAAGATCAGGCAGTCAATCTGGAGACCCTGATGGGGAACAAGCCCCCGCAGGCCCTGGATGTAGAAGCGGCTGTCCTGGGAGCGATGCTCGTGGAACCGTCGACCATCGACGAGTCCATGGAGGAGCTCACTGCGTCCTGCTTCTACGATCCCAAGCACCGGATGATCTTCGAGGCGATGTCTTCGCTCGTGAACGAGCACGTGGCTATCGACCTCATCTCCGTGTCCGAGAAACTCCGCAACCAGGGGAACCTGGAGGCGGTGGGCGGCCCCGTCTTCCTGGCGGACCTGTCGCAGAACATCGGCGCAGCGGCCCACATCGAGTTCTATCTCAAGATCCTCAAGCAGAAGACCATCCAGCGCGACCTGATTACGGCCTCCTACGAGATCCTCAAGGAGTCGTTCGACGAGACGGTCATCGTGGACAACCTCATCGATGACGCGCAGACGAAAGTCTTCCAGGCCATCCAGACCAACGACAAGCACGACGTCAAAGACATCGGCTCCATCATCAACTCGGTGATGGACAACCTGCAGGAACTGCAGAAGATCACCGGTCCTTCCGGCGTCCCCAGCGGCTATCCTTCCATCGACCGGGTCACCCAGGGCTGGCAGAAGTCCGACCTCATCATCCTGGCGGCCCGTCCGTCCGTGGGTAAGACGGCCTTCGCCCTGAACATCGCCCGCAATGCGGCGGTGGACCACAACATGCCGGTGGCCGTCTTCTCCCTGGAAATGTCGGCCGACCAGTTGGGCAAGCGTCTCATCACCACCGAATCCGGCCTTTCCGGCGAGAAGATCCGGGGCGGCGTGAAACTGGAGCCCTTCGAGTGGGAGCAGCTTGAGTACACCCTCAAGCGCCTGGCGAAGGCGCCGCTGTACATCGACGACACCCCGGGCATCCCGATCATGGAATTCCGCGCCAAGGCGAAGCGCCTCGTCAAGCAGAAGCAGGTGCGCCTGATCGTGGTGGACTACCTGCAGCTGATGCAGGGCCCGGTGGAGCTCCGCGGTCTCCGCGAGCAGGAAGTCGCCGCCATCTCCCGGACCCTCAAGGCTACGGCCAAGGAATTGAACATCCCGATCATCGCCCTCTCGCAGCTGTCCCGCGACGTGGTGAAGCGGACCGGCGGCCTGGGAAAGCCGCAGCTGAGCGACCTCCGCGAGTCCGGCTCCATTGAACAGGACGCCGACATGGTCATTTTCATCCACCGTCCGGAGTTCACCGGCATGTCCGAAGACCCGGCCGACAAGGAAAAGGCATGGATTGTGATAGCAAAGCACAGAAACGGCGAAGTATGCGACATCGAGATGAAATACAAGTCCGGGCAGGTCAAGTTCGTGGAACCCGACCAGTCGCTGGATATCCAGGCGCAGCGCCCCTATGTGAGCGCGGCCAGCGAACCCGTGAAGACGGACGACGGCTACAACTTCGAAGACGCGAACCAACCCTTCTGATGATGAAAACCCTCCGCATATTCCTCCTCTCCGTCCTCCTGCTGGTGGCCGGAACCGCCGCATTCGCGCAGAATGCCCGGTGCCTCCCCGCCCGCACCGACGGCGTGGACCCTTACAAGGACGGTGAGAGGATTGTCTTCAATGTCTCCTACAACTGGCACGCGGTCCAGACCGACGTGGCCAAGGCCAACCTCACGGCCGACCAGACGACCCTGAACGGGGAAAAGGTCTGGCATACGGCCCTGACGATGAAGACGGCCCCGTTCTTCGACGTATTCTTCAAGATCCGGGAGAGTTTCGAGTCCTGGTTCGGCCTGAAGGGCGTCGAACCCCGCCGTTTCCTCCGTGAGACGCGGGAGGGGGATTACCATTGCATCAACGACTATCGGTACGACCACAAGGCCAACGTCATCCATGCCCATCTGGAGTACTGGGACAAGGAGAAGGTGGACATGGACATTCCTTTCGGGGACTGCACCTACGACGTCACCTCCCTGTTCTACTATGCCCGCCGGATGGACTATGCGAACCTGAAGCCCGGGACGGTGTACAGGATATTCTTCGCCATCGACCGGGAAGTGCAGACCGTAAACCTGACCTACCGCGGCCAGGAGAACAAATACATCAAGGGCGTCGGCACCATCGCTACCCGGAAGTTCGGGCTCTCGCTCAAGAAGGGCGAGGTGTTCGAGGGGAACGAGGATGCGATCCTGTGGTTCTCCGACGATGACAACCGGCTGCCCGTCGCCTTCATGGCGCCGCTCAAGGTGGGCGCGATGAACGGCCGGCTCGCCTCCTACGAGGGGCTGGCCCACGATTTTACCGCCCTCATTTCCACCAAGCGCGTCAAATGAAGGAGCAAGTGATGCATACCGGTCAGGTCGTGTCGATGACCCCGCAGACCACGACGGTTCGGATCGTCTCGCATTCGGCCTGCTCGGAATGTCACGCCGCCGGCCTGTGCGGCCTTTCCGAATACACTGAAAAGGCGATCGAAGTACCTACCGCTCCCTCCGCCACCTACGGCGTCGGGGACGAGGTGAACGTGGTGCTGAAGGCGACGATGGGCCTCAAGGCCGTCTGGCTCGCCTATTTCCTCCCGCTGGTCGTCCTGCTGGGCGTCGCGCTCGGGCTCATCGCCCTGGGCGTGGGCGAAGTCGCGGCCGGCCTTGCGGGCCTCGGCGCCGTGGCTCTCTATTACGGCATCCTGTGGCTCCTGCGGGACCGTCTCCGGAACGAATACATTTTCACTATACAATAACCAATAAACCTTAACCCAAACCTTATATGACCAACACTGTCATCTGGACCATTGCGATCATCACGGTACTCGGCCTGGTGCTTGCGCTCGTCCTCTTCCTGGTGGCGAAGAAGTTCAAGGTGGAGGAGGATCCCCGCATCGACGAGGTGGAGAAAGTGATGCCCGGTGCGAACTGCGGCGGATGCGGCTTTGCCGGCTGCCGGGCGTTCTCCGAGGCGGCGGTGAAGTCTCCGGATCTGGAAGGCATCTTCTGCCCGGTGGGCGGCAACGACGTCATGGCGAAAGTTGCGTCCATCCTCGGCTTCGAGGTCAAGGCCAAGGCGCCCGAGGTGGCTGTCGTCCGTTGCAACGGGACCTGTGAGGCCCGTCCGCGCGTGAACGAGTACGACGGATTCGCCACCTGCGCGGTGAAGTCCGCCCTCTATGCGGGCGATACGGCCTGCGCCTACGGTTGCCTGGGCTGCGGCGACTGCGTCTCGGCCTGCCAGTTCGGCGCCCTCTCCATGGATCCTGCCACCGGCCTTCCCGTCGTGGACGAAGAGAAGTGCACCGCTTGTGGCGCCTGCGTGAAGGCCTGCCCCAAGAAAATCATCGAACTGCGCCAGAAAGGACCGCGCGGCATGCGCGAGTTCGTTTCCTGCGTGAACAAGGACAAGGGCCCTGTCGCGAAGAAAGCCTGCGCCAACGCCTGCATCGGCTGCGGCCTGTGTGCGAAGACATGCATCCACGATGCTATCACCATGGCGGTCAACATCGCCTGGATCGATTCCTACAAGTGCAAGCTCTGCCGCGAATGCGAGGCCGTCTGCCCGACCGGCGCCATCCACGGGGTGAACTTCCCGAAACCCCTGGACAAGGACGCCGTCAAGGCCCGCATCGCCGAACGGAAAAAGAAAGCGGCGGAGGCGAAAGCCGCCGAAGCCGCATTGATTGCTGAAGCAGCAAAGGAGGCCGCCCATGAGTAAGAGTACATTCGCCATCGGCGGAGTCCATCCGCACGACAACAAGCTCGCCCGCGACTGCCGGATCGAAGTCCTGCCGCCGGCACCGACCATGTACGTTTCCGTCGCCCAGCACCTCGGCGCGCCCGCCCTGCCGGTCGTGGAGGTGGGCGACAAGGTGAAAGTGGGCCAGGTGATTGCCGGTCCGGGCGGTTTCGTCTCGACCTATGTCCACGCGCCCGTGTCCGGTACGGTCAAGTCTATCGGCCCCCGCGCCGACCTGGCCGGCCGTCCCGTCACCCACATCGAGATCGCCGTGGAAGGCGACGAGTGGATGGAGGGCATCGACCGGTCGGACAATCTCGTCACGGAGATTCCCACGGACAACCAGGCCATCATCGAGAAGATTCACAGCGCCGGCGTCGTCGGCCTCGGCGGTGCGACGTTCCCGACGCACATCAAGCTCTCGCCGCCTCCGGGTTCCAAGTGCGAGCGCGTGATCATCAACGGCTGCGAATGCGAGCCGTACCTCACCTCCGACTACCGTGTCCTCCTGGAGAAGGGCGAGCAGATGGTCGTCGGCGCCGCCATCCTGGCGCAGGTCATGGGGAACGTCCCCTGCACCGTCGCCATCGAGGAGAACAAACCCGAAGCCATCGCCCATATCCGCGAGGTCATCGCGAAGCTGGGCTTCAAGAACCTCGAGGTGATGGAAATGAAGATGCGCTACCCGCAGGGCAGTGAAAAGCAGCTCATTGACGCGGTGATGCACCGCCAGGTGCGTTCCGGCGGCCTGCCGATCTCGGTCGGCGCCGTCGTCCAGAACGTGGGCACCGCCCTTGCCGTGTACGACGCCGTGCAGAAGAACAAGCCCCTTATCGACAACACCATCACCGTGACGGGCGAATGCTTCCCGAAGCAGGCGAACCTGCAGGTGCGCGTGGGGACTCCGTTCCGCTATATCATCGACTTCCTCGGTGGCATGCCGGCCGATGCGGCGAAGGTCATCAGCGGCGGTCCGATGATGGGCAAGGCCGTCGCGAACCTCGACGCGGCCACCCTCAAGGGCACGAGCGCCCTGCTCTTCCTCACGGAAAAGCAGACCCGCCGCGCCCCCGAGTCCGCCTGCATCCGCTGCGGCAAGTGCGCCGATGCCTGCCCGATGGGCCTCGAACCGTTCCTGCTGCAGAAACTCTCCCGTATCGCCGACACCGAAGCCCTGGAGGCCAACGCCGCCCAGGACTGCATCGAGTGCGGCTGCTGCCTGTATTCCTGTCCCGCCCACATCCCGCTGCTGGACGTCATCCGCACGGGCAAGGGCCTCGCCCTGGGTGCCATCAAGGCCCGCGCCGCGGCCGCCAAGGCCGCTGCGGAAGCCGCTAAAAAGTAAAGGATTATGAGTAAGTTGATCGTATCCCCTTCACCCCACATCCATTCCAAGGACTCCACCCGGTCCCTGATGCTGGATGTCGTGATCGCGCTCCTGCCTGCGGTGCTCTGCTCCTTCGTCTTCTACGGCTGGAAGGAGATCCTCGTGATGGCCGTGAGCGTGTGTTCCTGCCTCCTGCTGGAGTGGGCCATCACCCGTTTCCTGCTGAAGAAACCCTCCACCCTGTGCGACCTTTCTGCGGTCGTAACGGGTATCCTCCTGGGCCTGAACCTGCCGTACACCACTCCCTGGTGGGTCGTGTTCATCGGCGCGGTCGTCGCCATCGGCGTCGCCAAGATGACTTTCGGCGGCCTGGGCCAGAACATCTGGAACCCCGCCCTCGTGGGCCGCGTGTTCCTCCTCGTCTCCTTCCCGACCTACATGACCACCTGGTCGCAGCCCAAGAGCCTGTTCGGCCTGGACGCCGTGACCGGTCCGACCCCGCTCGGCGCCATTAACGAAGGCCTGATGCAGGGCGCGTCCGTGCAGGACATCATGGCGCAGAATGGGTACGACTACGGGCAGATGCTGTTCGCGAACCTCGGCGGTTCCGCCGGTGAGGTCTGTGCAATCGCCCTTCTGCTCGGCTTCGTGTACCTGTGCGTCCGCCGGGTCATCAAGCCGTGGATCACCCTGTCGATCTTCGCCACGGTAGCCCTGACGGCCCTCATCTTCTGGGGTGTCAATCCCGCCCGCTTCACCGGTCCCGTCTTCAACCTCCTCACCGGCGGTCTCATCCTCGGCGCCTGCTTCATGGCCACCGACTACGTGACCTCTCCGATGAGCCTCTGGGGCGGGGTCGTCTTCGGCGTGGGCATCGGTTTCCTCACGATGATGATCCGTTACTTCGGTTCCTATCCGGAAGGCGTTTCCTTCGCCATCCTGATCATGAACTCGTTCGTTCCGCTCCTCAACCGGGCGTTCCACCAGAAAAAATACGGGAGGTAGCAAGATGGCAGCCGAATCCAATCTCAAGAACATGACGCTGGTCCTCGGACTGACCTGCCTCCTGTGCTCCGCCGTCCTCGGCGGCGCGTACGCCCTCACGAAGAAGCCCATCGATGCGGCCGCTGTCGCCAAGACGAACAAGGCCGTGGGCGCGGTGCTTCCTGCCTTCGACGAGACCTCCTACGAGTCCGTCGAGGTCGATGGAAAGACCTACAACTACTACAAGGCCGTCAAGGGCGGTGAAACCGTCGGCTACGCCGTCGAGTCCACCGTCGTCGGCTTCGGCGGCCCGCTGTCCCTGATGGTGGGCGTCACCCCGGACGGCGTGGTGTACAACACCTCCGTCCTCTCGCATTCGGAGACCCCGGGCCTCGGCGCCAAGTGCAACACCGATGCCAAGTTCATGGCCCAGTGGGAAGGCTTCGACCCTTCCGCCAAGATCCTCTCCGTCAAGAAGGACGGAGGCGACGTGGACGCCATCACGGCTTCCACCATCACCTCCCGCGCCTACACGGAAGCCGTCAAGAACGCCGTGAACGCGGTCTCTGTCATTTCGGGCGGTGCCCCTGTCATTTCGAGCGAAGTCGAGAAATCTAATTTGGAGGACTAGACGATGGCTAAAAACTGGAAACTCATTACCGACGGTCTGGTCAAGAACAACCCGACCTTCGTCCTGCTGCTGGGCATGTGCCCGACGCTGGCCACGACGACTTCGGCCATCAACGGCCTTTCCATGGGTCTGGCGACCCTCTTCGTCCTGGTCCTGTCGAACGTGGTCATCTCCCTGATTGCGCCGGTCGTTCCGGACAAGGTGCATATCCCGGTGTACATCGTTGTCATCGCAACCTTCGTCACGCTGCTGCAGCTGCTGATGCAGGCCTATACGCCGGCTGTCTATGAGACCCTGGGCCTGTTCATCCCGCTCATCGTGGTGAACTGCATCGTCCTCGGCCGTGCGGAAGCCTTCGCCTCCAAGAACGGCGCCGGCGCCAGTGCGCTGGACGGCATCGGTGTCGGCCTCGGCTTCACCCTTGCGCTCACCGTGCTCGGCCTCGTCCGCGAGGTCCTGGGCTCCGGCTCCGCGTTCGGATTCAATTTCATCGGCGGCCGTGACGGCATGCTCGCCTTCGTGATGGCCCCGGGCGCCTTCCTGTGCCTGGGCTCCGGGCGCCTTCCTGTGCCTGGGCTACCTGATGGTCCTGTTCAACAAATTCCTGAAAAAAGACTAGGCCATGGAGTACTTCCTGATCATCATCTCGGCGATTTTCGTCAACAATATCGTCCTGGCGCAGTTCCTCGGAATCTGCCCCTACCTGGGTGTCTCCAACAAACTGTCGACGGCCACGGGCATGTCGATGGCCGTGTGTTTCGTCATCACCCTCGCCACCCTGGTGACCTTCCTTATCAACAAGTACCTCCTCGTTCCCTTCCAGCTTGAGTTCCTGCAGACGATCGCTTTCATCCTGGTGATCGCCGCCCTCGTGCAGATGGTGGAGATCGTGCTGAAGAAGGTGAGTCCGTCCCTCTACCAGGCCCTTGGTATTTTCCTGCCCCTGATCACCACGAACTGCGCCGTCCTCGGCGTCGCGATCACGGTGGTCACGAAGGAGTTCACCTTCGGTCTTCCTTCCCACATGCTGAATCTCGGCGAAGCGCTGGTCTATGCCTTTGCGACTTCCCTGGGCTACGGCCTGGCGATGGTCATCTTCGCGGGTATCCGCGAGCACCTCGCCCTGTGCGACGTGCCCAAGGCCTTCAAGGGCGTCCCCATCGCCCTGGTGAGCGTGGGAATCCTCGCGCTGGCTTTCATGGGCTTCAGCGGCATGGTCAAATGAAACAATCTTAACAACTTTTAATTCTTTAGCTTTATGAAGAAGGTTTTGATCCTGATGGTGGCAGTCCTCGGCTTTGCCGCGGCAGCTACCGCGCAGCCTCGCGCCATCGGCGCCCGTGTGGGCTATGGCGGCGAGTTTTCCTATCAGCACAGTTTCGGCTCCAACTTCGGTGAATTGGACCTCGGTTGGTACGCCCACAATTTCGACGTCGTCGGCATCTACGACTTCGTTCTCGCCGGCAGCGGCCTCTGCAATTTCTATTTGGGCCCCGGTGCCTATCTGGGATTCTACAACGGTCCGCATCCCGAGCACCACAATGGTGTGAATGCGGGTATCGCTGGGCAGATCGGTGTGGAATGGAACATTCCGCAGGTTCCGCTCCAGATCTCCATCGATTGGAGGCCGGTTTATTTGTTCGCTTATGATGACGTGCCTTTCCGTTACGAGAGCTTCGGTCTGGGCATTAGATATCGTTTCTAGGATGAAAAAGACGTTTTTGATTGTGATCGCCCTCCTCGGCCTGTCCCTGGCCGCAGTGGCGCAGCCGAAGGCCATCGGTGTCCGCGGCGGCCTCTTCGGTCCCCATTTCAACGGTGAAATCAGCTATGAGCATTGGGCGACCCTGTTCGACAATGACTACGATTTCGTCGAGATCGATCTCGGGGTGTTTGGCGGCAACGGCTTCAAGGCCTCGGCGCTGTACAACTTCACATTTGCCCAGCCGGAATTCACCGACCGCGGCGAGTGGGGCTTCTATGCGGGTCCGGGCGTGGCCCTGGGCTACGGCACCGGCAACAAGCTCAAGGAAGACGGAACCACTGAGCCGAAGGCTCGCCCGTTCTTGGGCTTCGCCGCCCAGCTGGGGCTGGAGTACACCTTCTGGTTCCCGCTGCAGCTGTCCGTCGACTTCCGTCCCAGCTTCATGATCCCCGCTTTTATGAACCGGGGCAACTGGTACGGCTTCGCGCTTTCCGCCCGCTACGCGTTCTAGTCCGCGAGCCAGGCATCGATGTCCTTCCGGATGCGCCGGGCGACCTTCCGGGTCTGGCCCACGGGCTGGGAAGGATAGACGTCGGTCCGCTGGTTCCAACCCTCTTCGAAGGCTTTGAGATTCGTCTCGAAGCCTTCTTCGTTGAATGCGCGGTCCTCCCGGACGCTGGCGAGGGCTTCGTTGAAGAAGATATCCCAGCGTCCCTGGTAGTAGCCCTTCACAAGACCGTTCCAGAGGCGGTTCGCATAGTCGTTGAGGATAGGACCGCCCCAGATAGTGAGCAGGGTGCGGGCGTTGCGTTCGTAGTAGGCCTTCTCGGCTTCGTCGGTGCCGAGGGCGCGGGCATCGGCAATCCACTTTCCGAGGAGGAAGTCCGGATGCGTGCCCAGAAGGTCGTCGATGTCCGCGAATATCTGATGGGATTTGTCCACGAGGGCCTCCATCTTCGGGAGGTCCTTCGCCTGATAGGCGGCGGTGAATTCGTCACGGACCTGCCAGAAGTAGTTCGCGAGCCACTGGGAGTAGAAGTTCACGAGGTCGTAGTTGTAGGCGTCGCGGCGGGAGCGGTGCGACAGGAGTTCATCGCAGCATGCCAGCAGGAGGTCCATGTCGTACGTGAAGTCCGGTTTGGTGTAGTAGGTCCCGTGTCCATCGAAGGTGGGACGGGCGTCCACCTGGGAACCCAGGCCGTAGTAGGCGCTGTCGTGGTAAATGCTGTCCACGAGCGTCTTCCAGGTCTGCTCCACCTTTTTATGGGACTTCCCGAAGCGGGTGCGCGCCCAGTCACGGGTCCATCCTTCCACGTCGCCTTCCGGCATCCAGGGGCGCTCTAGCAGGTATTCGAAGATCTGCGGGCTCACGTCGAAGGACTCCAGGGTGGAGCCGACGCCGGTAAAGTTGTCGCCCGCATCCGCCATCGTGGCGGAAAGGAGCGATTCCAGCTTATGGATGTCGCCCACGAGGGTGGTGTTGCCGCCGAAATTGCCCAGGTAGCACCACACGTAGGGCTGGCCGAAGAAGCCGTCGCAGGTGCGCCAGACCTCCGTGTTCTCGCAGAAATAGTCCAGCAGCACGAGCCGGTCATGGGGCACGGCGGTCAGGTAGGCATTCAGCCGTTCCGTCGTCCAATTCTTGCGCTTGTAGTAGAACACCCAGGACATCTGGAGCCAGCGGGCCTCCGGGTCGGCCTCCGCCAGGGACGAATAAATATGCTCCGAAACCCTCCGCAGATAATCCGGGTCCCAGCTGGGCGGATCCATCTCGTTGAAGGGATCGACGCCGTAGATATGGTCGGTCCCGTACAGGGCTTCCTGCTTTTCGAGGAAACTCTTCTGGATACGCGGGAAGAGGGGATCCTCCGAGTTGAGGAAGAAGGTGGGGGCGAAGCCGCACCAGGAGGAGAGATTCTTAATGTCCGCCTCCGGGAAGAGCTCAGCGATACGGCCGGGTACATGACCTGCGAAGCCGGGCAATACCGGGGTCATCCCCAGTTCCCGCTCCCGGGCGACGATCTGCCCCTGCAGGGCCTTCTGGCCTTCCAGCCAGGAGACGGGCAGCGGTCCCTGGAAGCCGTCCAGATTCGCCATCCGGTGCCAGGGAAGGTGCGCCGGTGCGCTGAAATAGGAGCGGATCTCCTCGTCCGTCATCCCGAATTCCTTCCAGACCTCGTACCAGACAGCCTCCTGGCCGGTGATGGCGAGCGGCAGGGTTACGCCGTTCATCGCCATCCAGTCAATGAAGCGCTCCCACTGCTTCCATCCCCACCAGGGCATCGTGTAGCCGTAGGTGCAGTAGTTCAGGAAGAACCGGTCCTGGACACGGGCATCGCGGCGGACGGGCGTCTTCACGCGCGGCAGCCGCCAGGGCAGCTGGACGGGCTGGTCCTCGAACCAGGAGACGTGGACGTGCGCCACGTGCTTGAGGTACCAGTTCAGGCCCATCGCCTGGGAATTGACGTTGTTGCCGGTGATACGGATCTTGCGTCCGGCCTGTTCCACCTGGAAGAAGTCCTTGTCGGCCGGGGACTCGACGAATTCGAAACGGGCAGCTTTCCGGCCCAGGATCCGATGGGCGAGGTCGTCGGCGGGGGTAGCCTGCAGCAGCGTGCCAGCGAAAAACAGGGCGAGGAGGAGTAGTTTTTTCATAGGATCAGAGGTTTTCAAGGGATTCGAAGTCAATGTCCGGTGCTGTGCCGCCGCCGGTGCGGGTGAAGCGGGTGCCGTATGGCGTCTTTTCGTCAAAGAACCCGCAGTTTTTCAGGAAAAAGAAGGCGCCGTCGGAAGCGCCGTACAGGTCTCCCCGCATGCCGGTCCGGCCGGTGTTGTCACAGGAGAACCGGGCCTCGGTCACTTCTTTCCAGGTGCCGTCCTTCAGGCGGACCCACTGGTTGCCGAAACGGACGGAGCGGGTGTGGATGCTGGTGTTCGGGTCGAAGCACTCCAGGAAGGAGTAGGCGCCCTGATACCAGGTGTCGGTATGCGGGCGGCGGAAGGAGGCCAGCAGGTGCCAATTCCCTTCCTCGTCCCGGAAGTAGCCGGTGTAGTCGGTGTTGCCCTTGCCGTCGGGATGGACATGGACCAGGGTCCCGTAGGCCGTGCCGGGCTTCCAAGGATAGTCCATGAAGCTCTGGCCGCCGGAGCCCTCCCCGCCGAAGTCCTGCGCCGTTACGCCCGCTCCCTTGCGGAGCGTCTGGATACGCATGTCTTCCGGAATGGCGCCGGGGTTGTCGGTCTGATAGGGACTCCAGACAGAGAAGAGGACGGTGTTGGGGCCGTCCGTATGGGTCTGGATGCCCATATAGCCCTCCTTGAATCCGGTGAGCATATAGTAAGTAGCCGGCACGGATCCTTCCTCCGGAACGGTGGCTTCGTTGTAGAACCATTCGGCGTCGCCCTCAGGGAAATCGTAGAACAGATGCACCGAGGGGCCGCGGCGGTACCAGTAACTGTCATCGACCTTGTCTTCGGGTGTGAAGTTCAGTTCGCCCGAAAGGGCCGTTCCGTCCGCGTAGAAGGTAGGAATCCGATAGAACTGCGCCCTCGCCGGCTTGGCGGCGTTTCCTTGGATATCCACCTGGACATAGCCGGGCGCCGGCACGTCGAAGGTTCCGATGTCATAGGTTCCGGGGGCGGTCACGTGGACCTTGCGGGTGGTCCCGTTGCAGGTGAAGGCGAATTCGTTGGACTCCGTTCCGGTCGGCTGCGTGGCCTGGAACGCCAGGTGCAGGTTTCCTTTCCCCTCCGTGCGGAAATACAGCGAAAGCACGGTCGCGGGATCGTTCCAAGACTGGAGGCGGCTGTTGCGGGTGTCTATGATCCGGGGCGCCTCTCCATAGAAGGAACCGGGGGTTTCCGTGACGAAGACATTGCCCTGGAAGGGGATGACGACGGCGTCCGGGGCGGGTTCGAAGGGCGTGGCGGCGGGGTTTCCGCAGGCTGCGGCGAGAAAGAGGACGGGCAGCAGCGTTTTGAATAAACAATGCATAATCTTCCGATCTGTCTTCCAAAGATAGTGATTCTCGTCCATTTTGTGAAGCATTTGGGTGTTGGAAGGACACTTTATTGATAAAATACTTATATTTGTAAAGCCTAAATATTGAAAAAACTCATTTACACACTCTATTCTAACTGTTTTCCGTATGAAAAGATTCTTTCTAGCACTCTTGTTCCTGGCGGCCGGTATGGTGGCTTGGGGACAGACGGCGGTGCGCGGCGTGGTCCAGGATCCTTCCGGTGCGCCCATCGTCGGAGCAGGAATCCTTCAGGTGGGCTCCACGACCAATGGCGTGGTGACCGACCTGGACGGTAATTTTGCCATCAGCGTCCCGGCGACGGCAACGCTGGAGGTCTCCTGCGTGGGTTATGTGACCCGCCAGGTCCCGGTGGACGGGCAGACCCGTCTTACCATCATCCTCGAGGAGGATGCCGAGATGCTGGACGACGTCGTGGTCGTCGCCTTCGGTAAGATGAAGCGCGAAGCCTTCACCGGCTCCGCGGGCGTGATGAAGTCTGACGACCTCCTCAAGTCCCAGGTCTCCAACGCCGCCCAGGCTCTTGCAGGCCGCGTGGCCGGTGTCCAGATCACCAATTCTTCCTCCCAGCCGGGTGCCTCTCCGCAGATCACCATCCGTGGCGTTGGCTCCATCTCCTCGGACACCGAACCGCTCATCGTCGTGGACGGCATGCCTTATGACGGGGATATCAACCTCATCAACTCGGCGGATATCGAGTCGATGACCGTCCTCAAAGACGCCGCCTCGAATGCCTTGTACGGCGCGCGCGGCGCGAACGGCGTCATCATGATCACCACCAAGCGCGGCCAGAGCGGCCACGCCAAGGTTTCCTTCGATGCCAAGTGGGGCCTGAACCAGAACGGCCTGCCGCACTACGAGACCGTGAACACCCAGCAGTTTTATGAGCTCTACTATCAGATGCTCTATAACAACTACTCCACCCTCACGGACGCCGATGGTAACCGCACTTACACGGACGAGCAGGCCCACGCTCTCGCCAATTCCCGCCTGACAGACTCCTCCACGGGCGTCGGCCCGGGTTATATGGTGTACACGGTCCCGACCGGCCAGGATTTCATCCTCAAGGGCGGTTCGATGAACCCGAACGCCTCGCTCGGCGCCTTCTATGAGAGCGACGGCAAGACCTTCTGGCTCCAGCCGGACGACTGGGAGAGGATTGGCCTTCAGAACGGCTTCCGCCAGGAGTACAACGTCTCCGTGTCCGGCCAGTCCGACAAGGTGAACTACTTCGCCTCCCTCGGCTACCTGGGCAACAACGGTATCCAGGAAGGTTCCCTCCAGAAGCGTACCACGGCCCGCATCAAGGCCGACTACCAGGCCAAGCCCTGGCTCAAGGTGGGCGGCAACTTCGGCTATACGCACTACGACTTGTCCCAGACCTCCGAAGGCGTGATTGGTTCCGGCACCATCTGGCCGGTGATCCAGTCCCAGGCCCCCATCTATCCGGTGTACTTCCGGGATGCGAACGGTCGCGTGATGCGCGACAAGTGGGGTGAGCCCATGTTCGACTTCGCCCAGCAGTACGGCCTGAGCCGTGCCGGCGGCGTGGGCGGCAACGCCGTGTTCTCCAACAAATACGATGACAACACGACGGACGGCAACGCTTTCACCGTGGGCGGTTTCGCTGACTTCAAGTTCCTGCAGGATTTCACCTTCACGCTCAATGTGAACATCTACGACTATGACCGCCGGGGCACCTACATCACCAGCCCGTTCGTGGACCACTACACGTCCTCCAACGACAACGGCTACCTGTACAAGAGCTCCAGCCGCACATTTACTTACAACACCCAGCAGCTGCTGAACTATGCGAAGGTCTTCGACGGGGTCCACGACGTCAACCTGATGCTCGGCCACGAGTACTACAACTACAAGTACGAGTATATGGGCATGTCCGGCAAGAACTTCGGCATCGACGGTGTGACGGAAATCGACGCTGTCCTGCAGAAGGATCCCGACCCGTCCTCCGAGTCCAGCGTGTACAACAACGAGGGTTATTTCGCCCGGGCGCTGTACAACTATGCGGGCAAGTACTACCTGTCCGGCTCCTTCCGCCGCGACGCCTCCTCCCGGTTCTCCAAGAAGCACCGCTGGGGTAACTTCTGGTCCGTGGGCGGCGCCTGGATCGTGTCCAAGGAGGATTTCTTCCACATTCCGTGGGTGAACACCCTCAAGCTGAAGTTCTCCGTGGGCAGCCAGGGTAACGACAACATCGGCAACTACCTGTATGCCGACTCCTACAACCTCGTGAACAGCGACAACCACGTGGCGTTCCAGTGGCGCCAGAAGGGCAGCGAGAACATCACCTGGGAAACCAACACCAATTACAACGGCGGTATCGAGTTCGAACTTTTCAAGGGCCGCCTGAACGGCTCCCTGGACTACTTCTACCGGAAGACCTCCGACATGCTGTTCTCCCTGAACACCCCGCCGTCCTCCGGTTACACCAGCTACTACACGAACCTCGGTGACATGCGCAACCGCGGTCTCGAGCTCGACCTGAACGGTACGCTGGTCCAGAACCGCAACTTCGTCTGGAGCGCGAACTTCAACCTCTCCTTCGTGAAGAACAAGGTCCTCAAGCTTCCGGATGAGATCAAGAAGACGACGGTGGACGGGTACAACGGTTATGTGAACCTGGACGGCTCCTTCGTCTCCAAGTACAAGTACTTCGTCGCCGAAGGCCTGCCGCTCTATACCTGGTACTATCCGGAGTATGCCGGCGTGGACAAGGAGACCGGCGAGGCCCTGTACTATATGGACGAGCTGGACGCCGACGGAAACGCGACCGGCAAGCGTACGACGACCAACAATCCGAGCAACGCCACCGATTACCGCCTGGGCGATGCGATGGCGCCGCTGTTCGGCGGTTTCGGCACCACCTTGCAGTTCTACGGCTTCGACCTGTCCGTGAACCTGAACTTCCAGATCGGCGGTCTCGCCCGCGACTATGTCTATGCTTCCCTGATGCATACGGGCGCCGCCACGGCGACGAACTGGCACAAGGATATCTACCGGGCCTGGACGCCGGCGAACAGGGACACCGACGTGCCGCGTTTCAAGGACAACGAGACCTACGGCCAGAACGCCCTGTCTTCCCGGTTCATCACCAATGCCAGCTACCTGAACCTGCAGAACGTGAACTTCGGTTACACCCTGCCTTCCAGGATCACGCGCAAGATCGGCGTCGAGACCATCCGGATGTACTTCTCCGGAGAGAATCTCGGATTCCTGTCGATGCGCAAGGGCTTCGACCCGCGCTACAATATCGCCGGTTACACCAACCCGGAACTCTATTCCCCGATCCGTACCCTGTCGTGCGGTGTCAACCTGGTATTCTAATTTAGAAAGGAGAACGTATCATGAAGAAAATGTATATCGCGCTGACTGCAGCGCTCCTCGTCTTCTCCGGATGCATCAAGGAAACCTATCCGACCACGTACGTGTTGGCCGACCAGATCGGCCAGTCCGAATCCGCCCTGGACGGTATGGTCAACGCCATCTACACCACGATGGCCGGCTACAAGAATTCAGACGGCGGCCTGGAGATGATCTCCTATGGCGGAATGCGGGTGATGCTGGAGCATACGACCTCCCAGATGGTCTGTTCCGGCGCCAACGGCTACAACACGATGGGCGCCTATGCGCAGCTGAACATCGCGGCCACCGGCTCCAACCGCGGCCTGTATCCGTCCTACCTGTACTATGCGTACATCAAGAATGTGAACGACATCATCGGCATCCTTGCCCCGCAGGAGAACCTGGATGCGGGAAAGAAGGCCATCCTGGGCCAGTGCTACGCCTACCGGGCCCTCTACTACCTGGACCTCGTCCAGATCATGGAATGGAAGAAACCGACCGACACCCGGTACAAGTGGGTGGATCCCAAGCTCGGTCCGGACGCCCTCGTGAACCTGGGTGTTCCGATCGTGACGGACGAGACCCCGGCCGAACAGCTTTCCAACAATCCTCGCGCGAAGGTGGACGAAGTGTATGACCTCATTCTCTCCGACCTGGGCAAGGCAGAGGGTCTGCTGGACGGTTTTGTCCGGACGGACAAGGTCCAGCCCGACCTGGGCGTCGTGTATGGTCTCTACGCCCGTGCTTACCTCAACCTCGCCTCCCGCGTGAAGACCGCGGCGACCTACAAGGATGAGGCCGATTACTGGACGAAGGCGGCGAGCTATGCCGACAAGGCCATCACCACTTCCGGCTGTACCCCGCTGACCGAGGACCAGTGGACGGATCCGGTGAACGGCTTCAATAACCGGAATTCCCAGAATTCCTGGATGCTCTCTACGACCATTTCCGAGTCCAATACGGCGGCTGCCTCCACAGAGTCCTTCGTGTTCGCCATGATCATGGGCACGGAAACCGACTTCTCCGTATACGGCTGGCGCGTGGGCCGTTCCCTGGCCCGTAACTGGTACGAGCGTCTCTCTGACAACGACTGGCGCAAGAAGTCCTGGCTGGCTCCGGAGTTCTTCTACGAGTCCACTAACCAGGTCCCCGGCGGGAAATACCTGGTGGAGAAGGATGCCTCCGGCAACCTGATCAACAACAAGTGGGCGAAGGGAAGCAATTCCAGCAACGTCCAGGAAGATTGGTCCGACGACTATGACGGAACCGGCACCCACAGCTACCGGCTCACGTCCAGCCCGTCCTGGATCCGCTCCCGCATCAACAAGTACTACGGTTTCCAGGGATGGCCCTGGCTGTATGTGAACATCAAGTTCCGCCCGCACAATGGGGCCTACAACGTCTATACGACCGGCGGCGCCACGGATTATCCTTGCATGCGTGTGGAGGAGATGTACTTCATCAAGGCGGAGGCCCTGGCCCATTCGCAGAGCGTGGGTGCCGGTAAGGCCGCCCTGGAGGAGATCGTGAAGACCCGTAACAGCACGTATTCCTGCAACGCTTCCACCCTGGACGCCTTCATCGAAGAGATGTACTTCCAGAAAGGAATCGAGTTCTGGGGCGAGGGCGTTCCTTACTTCGACGCCAAGCGTCTGGAGCGGGGTATCCACCGCGCCTATCTGGGCACGAACCTGGAGCGCTACCAGCACGGCTTCGACATAGACGGCCCCTACACCGGCATGACCCCGGGTTGGAACCAGGCCGAACTGAATGCCAACCCTGCCATCTTCGACTACAATAACCCGCATACGCCGCAGGCGAGCCTGTACGTGTGGGCCGGTAACGACGATTTCCGTCCGTACTATGGTTGCGAAATCAATACGGAAGGCATGAAGTATTAACCGAGAAAAACGAAATGACCATGAAAACGATAGCAAAACTGATCCTGCTCTCCGCCCTGGCAACCGTTGCCGCGTGCGGGAAGAGCGCTGGTCCGGACGGAGCCGCTTCTGCCGGGTCCAGCACCGAAGGGTTCTTCTTCAAGCAGGAGTTCAACTACAATCTGACGTCGAATCCGGTCGTCGAGGTGCCTGTGGTGCGCCTGGGCACACAGGGCGACCTCACGGTCCAGGTGACCGCCACCGGCGCCTCCGAGTTCACGGTTCCGGGCGAAGTTGTCATCAAGGACGGGGACCGGATGGGCACCCTGGCAGTGACCTACGACCCTTCCAAGCTGAGTTTCAACCAGTTGTACCAAGTCGCGCTTGCCATCAAGGACTATACGTCCCTCTACGGTTTCCAGAATGCGACCTTGACGATTGAAAAGCCCACTTCCTACTACAAGTACGGTGCGGGAACCATCGTCGAGGACTGGTGGGGCGAACAGGAGGATAAGGACATGTATGCCCGCGAATTCGCAGAGGACGTGCTCCAGTGCTACCTCCCGGATTGCTGGGGCCACGATTCCGGCGCCGGCTATCCGGTCCAGAACTACGTGTTCTACTGGAACACCAAGACCAACCAGGTCTATGTCCCGTTCCAGTTCATGGGCTGCGAAGACTGGTGCATCGCCGATCAGGGCGCCATCGCCTGCATGTTCGGCGGCCCCGACCACCAGGAGGGAAGCGCCGAGTGGCGTGCCTTCATCGACAACTACTACAAGACCTGCCCTTACCCGCAGCCGCATTACGATCCCGCCAAGAAGGCTTTCTACCTGTCCGACTCCGCGGCTTGCAGCCCGGCGGACGGTTCGGTGGCCTACGGTACGCCGGGACGTCCGGATGTGTTCACGCTTGAATAATGGGCCGGATCTATCATCTCATTGCAGCAGCCGCCGTCCTTTTCACGGCGGCTGCCTGCACTCCGAAGGGTCCGGCGGACCCGGAGGTGGAGGCCGCGAAAGCGTTGGCCGAGCGTGTCGTAGGAGCGCAGCAGGCCCGCCATTTCGTCTTTGAGAAGGCGGCAGGGGAGGGCGACTTCTTCCGGCTGGAGCAGCGCGGTGGAAAGCTCGCCGTCATCGGCAACGATGCGAACTCCATGGCCGTGGGCTTGAACCACTATCTCAAGTACTACTGCCACGTGGAGTATGGCTGGCTGCTCGGTGACACGTTCACCCTGCCGAAGAAACTGCCGGCGGTTCCGGAGCCCGTGGAGGCTTCGGCCCGCGTCAAGAACCGCTTCTTCCTGAACTACTGCACCTACGGCTACACGATGCCCTGGTGGCAGTGGGCCGACTGGGAGCATTTCATCGACTGGATGGCCCTGAACGGCATCAACCTGCCGCTCGCCATCACCGGCCAGGAGTCCATCTGGTACCAGATCTGGACCGAGATGGGCCTCACCGACGAGGAAGTGCGGAACTATTTCACCGGTCCGGCGCACCTGCCGTGGCACCGGATGCAGAACATCGACCGCTGGTTCGGCCCGCTGCCCCACAGCTGGCTGGACGGTCAGCTGGAACTCCAGAAGCAGATTACGGCCCGGGAACGCGAACTGAACATGAAGCCCGTCCTGCCGGCCTTCTCCGGCCATGTGCCGCGGGAACTGACCCGCCTGTATCCGGATGCGCCCGTCACCAAGAACGAGGACTGGTCCGGCTACCAGCCGGAATACGCCTGCTCTTTCCTGGACCCGATGAGCGACCTGTTCACGGAGATCCAGAAGAAGTTCGTCGAGAAGGAGACCGAGATCTACGGGACTGACCATGTCTACGGCATCGACATTTTCAACGAACTCACGCCGCCCAGCTGGGAGCCCGAGTACCTGGGCCGCGTCAGCCGGCAGGTGTACGAGTCCCTGGAGAAGGCCGATCCGGACGCCATCTGGCTGCAGATGGGCTGGCTCTTCTACAACGAACGGAAATACTGGACCGAGGATCGCGTAGAGGCCTATCTGACCTCCTTCCCGAAGGAGCGCCAGATCCTCCTGGACTACTTCTGCGACCGGCAGGAGGTGTGGAAGCGGACGGACAGTTTCTACGGCGTGCCCTATATCTGGTGCTACCTGGGGAACTTCGGCGGCAACACCGCGCTCGTGGGCAAGTTCAACGACCTGAACGAAAAGATCGAGAACGCCCTCGTGAACGGAGGCCCCAACATGAGCGGCGTGGGCGCCACCCTGGAAGGCTTCGACTGCAACCCGTATGTCTATGAGTACATCTTCGAGAAGGCCTGGACGCTGCCGCAGCATAAGGATGTGGCGGCCTGGACCGAGTTCCTCGCCGACCAGCGCGCAGGCTTCGAGGACCCGAAGGCCCGCGAGGCCTGGAAGATCCTCATCGACAGCGTGTATGTCGATTCCAGCACGCCGGGACAGGCGTCGTTCGTGAACCAGCGGCCCGCCATCGGCCGGACCAAGACCTGGTACGGCAACGCACGCCTGCTGTATGACAACAAGCACTTGTGTGAGGCCCTGGGCTTGCTGCTGGAGGTGGACGGGAAGAACAGCGCCTATGCGTTCGACCTCGCGAACCTGACCCGGCAGCTGCTGGCGAACCGGTTCGACGCCCTCAAGAAGCAGTATGAGGCCGCCGTGGCGGAGCAGGACCGCGAGACGATGAAGACCGTTTCCGCGGAGATGCTCGAGATCATCGGCGACATCGACAAAGTCATCGGTACGCACAGCTATTTCCTCGTAGGCAAATGGATTTCCGACGCCCGCAGCTGGGGCAAGGACGATGCGGAGAAGACTTACTTCGAGCGCAACGCCCGCAACCTCATCACTACCTGGAGCGACAAGGACATGCTCCTGAACGACTACGCCTCCCGTACGTGGAACGGCCTCACCGGCACCTTCTACAAGGTCCGCTGGGAGAAGTTCTTCGCGGCGGTGGACGCCGCCCTGGATCAGGACGGAAGCTTTGACGAGGACGATTACAACGCCTTCAGCGACGATGTGACTACCTTCGAGAAGCAGTGGTGGGACGAGTGCCTGCACACGTTCCCGGCGCAGCCGGTGGGCGATGCCAAGGCCGTGGCGGCGGAACTGTACGCCAAGTACAAGGACCGGATTATCTAGCGGAGAGCGACATCAGCAGCTGATACTGCTGGTTGAGCGCTTTCGAGAACGAATCGTCGAGGATGGCATCCGTCAGGGTGCCATCCTCCGTTTGGATCCGGAGGGACTGGATGTTGCCGTAAGCGAGGGTGCGGAGCTGGGAGAGGGAAGGATAGACGTAGATGAAATTGACTTCGTCGCGGGTCTGGGGGAGGGTGATTTCGGCGCCATCCCCGAGGACGAAGGTGACCGGGGCGTCCGGTTCGATGCGGTACTGCTTCTCGGTGCCCAGCTGGAAGGCCAGGTCGATGTCCTCCTTCGCGGAATTCTTGTAATACAGGTGGTTCAGGATGATGTTGTACTTGAGGTCCTGTCCGTCGGCGACGAGGGGAGTGGCCGCCGTCATGACGCTGCCGGTGAGGTCCACGCGGCCGGCGGCTTCGGCCGTCAGGTCGATGGTGGTTTCCGCGGCCTTTTCAATGGCGGCGCAGTGCCGTTTCAGGAGGGCGGCGAAAGCGTCATCCTTGAAGTGGTACCGAAGGTAGCTGTCCGGTTCCCAGCCGGTTACGAGTTCGAGGTCGGAGACGCCGCGGGTGAGTTTGTCCATGTCAGCCTCTTCCATTGCGTAGCGGAGGCGGTTCAGGTACAGGCCGTCCTCCTGGCGGGTTTTCGTCGCACTCTCCTGGCCGATCTGGTCGGCCCGGACGACGGAGCCGCCGGGGAGGGTGGCGGTCATCTTCACACCCTTCGGGGCCGTGAATCCGGTTTTCTGACGCAGGTCGATAAACAGCTGGTACATCGAAGATCCATCGGGAAATCCGACGCGCTCCACGCGTACGGTGAAGTCCTGGCAGGACTCGGCTTCCGTGGAAATATGGGTCATCCCTTCGGACCGGTAGTTGGTCCGGATTTCCTGTGCGGAGAGCGTCAGGGCAGCTGCGATAGCCGCCAGGGAAAGGAGTGTCTTTTTCATCATCACGGTGCAAATATACACATTCAGTGCCGGGAAACGGAATTTTTTCGTATCTTTATCGGAACTAATGACACGGACTATGTACCAATACCGCATTTCCGGGGACAAATATGTCCTGAGCCTGGACAATCACGTGGAGGTCTCCGCGGCGCTTGCCGCCTTCTGCCGGGAGCTGGACATCCGCTGCGGCGCCGTCTATGGCATCGGCGCCATTTGCGAAGCGACTTTCCGTTTCCTGGATCCGGCCACGAAACAATACGTGGACAAGACCTTTTCCGAACAGATGGAGATCACGAACCTGACCGGCAATATCTCCCGGAAGGATGGAAACGTGTATCTGCACCTGCATATCACCGCCAGCCGGCGGGATTACACCTGCATCGGCGGACACCTGCTCACCGCCCGCGTGAACGGGGCTTGCGAGCTCGTCGTGGAGCGTTTCGCCTGCGAAGCCGGCCGCCGCTTCGATGAGGAGACGGGCCTGAACCTGTATGATTTCTAAACCTAATACTACGATATGAGCTTTGTCATGATTGTCGAGCTGCTGATCGTTCTCGCAGCGCTCTACGTGGGTTCCCGTTACGGTTCCCTGGCCCTCGGCGCCATCTCCGGCATCGGCCTGGCCATCCTCGTGTTCGGCTTCGGGCTCAAGCCCGGAACCCCGCCGACGGACGTCATCTACATCATTATTGCGGCCGTCACCTGCGCCGGCACCCTCCAGGCATCGGGCGGTATGGACTGGATGATCCAGATTGCGGAACGGATGCTCCGCAAGCATCCGGACCACATTACTTTCCTGGGCCCGCTCGTGACCTTCTTCCTGACGGTCCTCGTGGGTACGGGCCATGTGGTCTATACGATCATGCCCATCATCTGCGACATCGCCCTGAAGAAGAACATCCGGCCTGAGCGCCCTTGCGGCGTCGCGTCCGTCGCTTCGCAGGTGGGTATCACCTGCTCGCCGATCGCCGCCGCCGTCGTCGCCTTCGTCACCATCTCCAACGCGAACGGCTACATGGTCTCGATCCCGCAAGTCCTGATGGTCACCATCCCCGCCTGCCTCTGTGGCCTCATGTGCGCCGCCCTCGCCTCCTTCAAGCGCGGCAAGGACCTCGATGTCGACCCTGAATTCCAGAAGCGCAAGGCCGATCCCGAGCAGTACGCCTACATGTACGGCAGTTCCGCCACCACCCTGGACAAAGTCATTACCAAGGAGGCCAAGGCGTCCGTGTTCGTGTTCCTGGGTTCCCTGCTCGTGATCGTGGGCTTCGCGTTCTGCCAGATGATCCACACGGCCGATGGCAAGACCATCGCCGAGGCGATTGCCATCCCGAAGATGAACATCTGCATCCAGATCATCATGCTCGTGGCCGCCGCCTGCAACATCATCTTCTGCAAGGCTTCCCCGAAGAAGGCCGTGGCCGGCGCCGTCTGGCAGTCCGGTATGGTCGCGGTGGTCGCCATTTACGGCATTGCGTGGATGGCCGATACCTACTTCGGCAACTACATGGAAGAGATGAAGGCCATGCTCACCGGCCTCGTCACGAATTACCCGTGGTCCATCGCCCTCGTCTTCTTCCTCGTCTCCGTGCTTATCAACAGCCAGGGCGCCGTGGTTGTCGCCTTCCTCCCGCTGGCCTACCAGCTGGGCATCGCCGGCCCCGTGCTCCTCGGTGTTCTCCCGAGCGTGTACGGCTACTTCTTCATCCCGAACTATCCGTCCGACATCGCCACGGTGAACTTCGACCGGTCCGGAACCACGGTCATCGGTAAATATCTGCTGAACCACAGCTTCATGATGCCGGGCATGATCAGCGTAGTCGTCTCCACCATTGTCGGCTACCTGATCACCACCGTCCTCTTCCCCGGCTACTTTGGCAGCTTCGTCCAGTAGGATATTCGGAAATTTTACCTAACTTTGCACTCCCTTCCCAGGGAGCTTGGTTCCGTAGCTCAGCTGGATAGAGCAACAGCCTTCTAAGCTGTGGGTCTTGGGTTCGAATCCCAACGGAATCACAAAACGGCAGCCGTGCGGCTGCCGTTTTGTGATTATGGCATTTCATGCATTGGGGGGCTAACCCCCCAAACCCCCTGCGTCGCTTCGCTCCAAAGGTGCCTCGATTCAGCGTCGGTGCTTTTCCAGGCTTTTGGACCACCGTCGTCCGTTCTATGCTCGTACATTGGCCCCCCGCAGGGGCAGGGATGCCGGCGCGAAGCGACGGAATCCCAATATCGCCAATACCTTGCACATTCTTCGCAAGAAATGCGTATCTTCGCACAAACCAACGATATTTTCCTATGTGTCAATTCCTTTCACGACTGGTCGTGATCGCAGTGGCGTTTTTAACGGCATCCTGTTCTTCCGACCCTGGCAGCCTGGAGTTGTCTTTCCAGTATAACAAGCAGCCCGGCCCCGGCTCCAACCAGTATGCCGTCTGGATCGAGAATGCCGACGGACAGGTCGTCAAGACCCTCTATGTCACGGAGTTCACCGCCAAGGGCCGCAGCCGCGATGGTTCCAAGCCCGCCCGAGGCTACACCTACCGTCCATCCTGCACGCCTACCTGGGTGCAGCATGTCGTCGCCGAGTCGCTCACGGATCAGCAGATCGACGCCTTTACGGGCGCCACGCCCGCCCAGAGCGGCGTCCAGACCTTCACCTGGGACTTCACCGACCAGGACAATCGGCCCGTGGCCAAAGGCACCTATCGCTTCTACATCGAGGCTACCTACAACGGTCCCAGCGTCGTGACGCATACCGGCACGGTCACATACGGCGCTCCTGCCGGTGAAATCCCGGTTGAGACCTCCTACATCCAGGCTTCGGAGGATCGCAAAGACATGATCACCGACGTCAAAGCCCGGTTGGTCCATTAACTCACATTCTGCCTATGAAAAGCTTTCTTATAGCCGTCCTGGCTACGCTTGTGGCCTTCAGCGCGTCCGCTCAGAACCGCAACGGGCTGGTCATGCCCAGCGTAGATCCCAAAGCAGACTCCGCCGCAATCGCCCAAGTCAGGGTACGGATGGATTCCATCCGCAAGCACCGGCCCACCGTCGCCGTCATCCTGGGCGGAGGCGGCGCCCGCGGCATGGCCCATATCGGCATGCTCAAATATATGGAGCAGCTGGGCATTCCCGTGGACCTGGTGGGCGGCACCAGCATGGGCGGCCTCGTGGCTGGCCTGTATTCCCTGGGTTACGACGCGCAGTATCTGGACTCCCTCGTCCGGAGCATCGACTGGACCGTCATGATGTCCGACAAGGTCCCGGACTCTTACCAGAGCTACCGGCGCCGGAAGAACAACGAACGGTTCGCCCTGACCATTCCCTTCCATTATGAAGAGGAGGACGCGATTTCCCGGCTCAGCCGCGAGATGGACCTGGAAAAGGTGATGGACGATATCGAGACCCGGTCCTCTGACGTGGCGACCGAAGTGATGACCCAGGTGGGCATGGGCCTGCCCGACGGTTATCTGTTCGGTTACAATGTCCGCAATACCCTGAGCTCCGTTTCCGTCGGCTATCAGGATTCCCTCTCTTTCGAACATCTTCCCATTCCCTTCTTCTGCGTGGCAACGGACATGTACTCCATGAGCGAGAAGAACTGGACCTCCGGCCTGCTGGTGGATGCCATGCGCTCCACGATGGCCATTCCGTTCTATTTCCGGCCGGTCCGCACCCAGGACATGGTCCTGTCTGACGGCGGTACCCGGAACAACTTCCCCGTCGACATCGCCAAGGCTATGGGGGCCGACATCGTCATCGGCTCCGAGATGCCGGTAGACCGCAAGATCACCGAACTGGGTTCGGCCGCCAGCCTGCTGATGCAGAACATCACGATGATGTCCTCCGACGCCGCCCGCATCAACCGGCTCCGGACCGACATCCTGCTCCAGCACGAACTGCCCGGCTACACCATGCTTTCCTTCGACAAGGAGAGTGTCGCCAACATCATCCGGCTGGGCTATGAACTGGCGGAGGAATACAAGGACGATTTCGAAGCGGTGGCCCGGAAAGTCGGTGCCCAGCCCCGGAAACTGAACCATGCGCGCGCCATCGACCTCGGAAAGGAAAAGATCATGATCGGCGCTATCGGCGTGGAAGGCATCACCCCGAAGGAGCGGAATCTTCTCCTCGGTTCCCGTTTCATGCCCAAGGGCGGCCTGTACGGCCGTCAGGAGATTGAAGCGCTCCTGTCCTACCTGTACGGTACCCGGGCCTTCGAATCGGTCACCTATCGGATTTGCGGCTCGGAGGAACCGTACACCCTCATTTTCGACTGCCAGAAAGGGCAGACCAACGAGTTCGGCGTGGGTGTCCATATCGACAACGACGAGGTTGTGTACGTGAGTGGCTTCCTGGGTGTCGGAACGCGCAAGCTCAGCGGTCCCCGGCTTCTCGCGGAGGTCAAGATAGGAAACAATCCCGTCCTGAACGTTGAAGGGTCTTACAAGCCCCTGAACGGCTATCCGACCATCGGCATCGGTCTTTTGAGCCGTTACTGGCAGGAAAGCGGCACCAACATATCCTTCAACGAGCTGCATTCACGGCTGAACCTGTTCGTGGAGGACGGACGGTTCGTGTATGGACGGGTCCGTCTGGGGCTTTCTGCCGACTTCTCGCCGCTTATCAGCATGATGGGCGATGAAGGACGCTATTTCAACTGGATGTTCAAGAACCGTTGGTATTCCACCTTTGCCAACATCCGCCTGGACACATTCAATGACGGCTATTTCCCTACCACGGGTTTCCGGGTGGACCTGAATGGCCGGTATATGTTCCGCGGATTCCGGGAAGGATGGGAAGATGAGGGGCAGGTCACGACGGACCGGCTTCCCAAATATTTCATCGGACTAAGTTCTCTCTCGGCCGCGTTTACCGCCGGTCGCTTTACGGTCCTTCCCAGCCTGTATTTCGGCTATACCAGCGCGACGATGAGCATCGTCCATCCTACCCATACACTGGCCATCGGCGGCCTGGTCGAGGGACGCTATGTGGATTATCAGATACCCTTCTTCGGGATGAACCGCGGGATGCGGGCGCTCTATGGCTATGTGGCTACGCCGCAGCTGAACCTTCAGTACCGGATCAATCACAAGAACTACCTGACGGCGCGTTCCGGTCTGTTCGCGAATCATTTCGATTCTATCAAGGGGCTGTTCAAGGATCCGCTCGTAGACTATGCCTTCGGCCTGGACTTCGGCCGCAAAACGGTAGCGGGTCCGTTCCGCATCGGCCTGGCCTGGAGCGAACGGACCCACTTCGGAGGTTATTTCTCGTTCGGATACGACTTTTAGGGCCGATACTCTTTTACAGCCTTCACCGCGCATTTCTGGCACAGGCGGGCGTCTTTCGCAGTGATGGAATACTCGGTGTCCAGGAGCCGGTACCCGTTGCCCAGCACGGACTTGCCCAGGACGGGCTTGATCAGCGTCTCGAACCAGGTGCAGGCCGCGATATAGCGGCCGTGCTGGCGCGTGAGGTGGTAGCCGTCGCGCGTGAGTTCATACACTTTCGAGGTGGCGGACACCTGGTCATGGTTGTTCAGCCGCGTGCCCCGGGCGATCTGCACGGCTTCGCCGGAGGGGATGATTACCGGGATATTGAACTGTTTTGAGGCACGGTCCACACAGTCCTTGATGGCCTCGTACATCTGCAGCTGGTTGCGGCCGTAGCGGGGGAAGGCCCGGTGGTCTGAATTGGTGGCATAGGCCCAGGTCATATGCCAGACGATCGCGGCCCGGGGATTGGGCGCTTCCTTCCGGATAATGGAAACGAGCTTCGGGATGCCCTGTTCGTAGGTTTCATAGAGGCCGGAATCGTCCGAAGCCTGCTGGATCGTGATGATGTCCCAGGGTTCGTCCTTCAGGCCGTCCAGGATCGTCGCGTTCCGGCTGACGGTCACCCACTCGTTCTTCGTGGATTTGTAGTAAATGTAGTTCGCCGTCCCCTCGGCATACTCCTTACAGTGCCTTTCCAGGGTACAGCCGCCGATGTACAGGCGCGCGACAATGACGTTGTGGATGCCCGCGGCCTCAAGCAGGCCGGGAAGGTACTCGGTACCGTCGTCGGAAAAGCTGTTGCCCACGGCGAGGATCCGGAGGGTGTCCGGCTGCTGCGGCAGCGGGTAATTGTCGATGCGCGCCTGCGCAAAGAGACCCGTGGCCGCGACCAGCGCGACCAGGGTCAGGAAGAAACGTTTCAGTGCCATGGGAATACCGTCTTTACCGGGCCATCTTGTAGATGGCTTCGATAGCTTCCGCATCCAGGACCTTGAACGAGCCCTGGGTGATCTGATGTCCGCGGGTGCATTTGCGCGCCATCTCCCGGATCTCCTCGTCCGTGACTTCCTTACCGATGAGCTCGTGGATGTTGATGGGCATGCCGATGGCGTGGTAGAACCGTTCCATCGCCTCGATGCCCTTGAGGGCCGTCCCTTCGGGGTCGGTGAAGTCCTGCGGAACGCCCAGCACGTTCACGGCGAAGCGGACGAAGCGGCTCACGTTCTCCTTGTACACGTAGCGCGCCCAGCTGGGCCAGATGGCTGCGAGGCCGGCGCCGTGCGTAACGTCGAACATGCCGCTGAGCTCGTGCTCGATCTCGTGGGTGGCCCAGTCGCCGGTGAGGCCGCAGCCGGTGAGGTCGTTGTGCGCGAGGCTGCCGCCCCACATGATCTGGGCGCGGGCGCGGTAGTCCTCCGGGTCCGCGAGGACCTTGAAGACGTTGTCCATCAGGTCCCGCATCAGGGCCTCTGCGATGGCGTCGGTGAGGTCCATGTCGTCATCGTGGGAGAAATAGCGCTCCATCGTGTGCATGATCATGTCCGTGACGCCGGCCGCCGTCTGGTACGGGGGCAGGGTGAAGGTGCGGACCGGGTTCATGATGGCGAACTTGGGCCGGCTCAGCTGGTTGGAATAGCCCAGCTTCACGTCGCCGTCCTCGTTCGTGATGACGCTGGATTCGCTCATCTCGCTGCCCGCGGCCGGGATGGTGAGCACGCAGGCGACCGGGAGATAGCACGCCGGCGAGGCCTTGCCCGTGTAGAAGTCCCAGACTTCTCCGTCATAGGGGACGCCGCAGGCGATCGCCTTGGCCGAGTCGATGACGGAGCCGCCGCCGACGGCGAGGATGAAATCCACGCCCTCCTGGCGGCACAGGTCGATGCCTTTGTGGACGAGAGACAGGCGCGGGTTCGGAACGACCCCGCCCAGGCAGACGAAGTCCACGCCGCCGTCGCGGAGCAGCCCGCAGATCTTGTCCAGCAGGCCGGACTTCTGGGCGCTCTTGCCGCCGTAATGGACCAGCACCTTGTGGCCGCCGTATTTCTTCACGAGGGAGGCCACTTTCTCCTCGGACTGCTTCCCGAAAACGACTTCGGTCGGGGCGTGGTAGACGAAATCTCTCATATCCAATGCGTTTTCACAAAGATATGAAAAATTCCGCAGATTATTCGCCGTTGTACAGGCCGGTGAAGAGGATGGCGCCGGAGGTCCTTTCGGAGATGGTGTACAGGAACGGATGGTCGGCCGTGAATTTGACCGTGCGGGGCTCCGGATCCGGGCCGGCGCTGGTGAACTTCATTTCGATGACCGTGACGGCCGCGGCTTCGGTGCCGGTCTCATTGACCGTGATGTTGGCCTTGTGGATGATCCGGGAGATGACCGCCGAGTCGTTCTCGACCAGTTCCGTGTACGGGCCGACGGGAAGGCCCATCCCGGTCAGCAGGTCTTTCATCTCCACGGTGTTTTCCGTCTCGAAGCGGGGGAGGCTCAGGATGACGTGGCACTTTTCGCCAGCCAGCGGCAGTTGCTTGGCATCCGGCAGGGTGGTCAGGGCATCACTATTCTTCGGCAGATAGACCGTCAGGATGAACTTCCCGTTCCCGTAAGGCAGGGAAACGGCCTGGCCGAAGTCGTTCTCGCCATAGGCGGCATCGATCGTCTGGTGCATCATGCCCACCTTGGCTGTGGCGCCGGCGAGGTTCCGGAAGTTCTCGTCCCGGGTGGCCGCCTTGTCGAAGGCGGTGGTCCAGTCCGCGTGGAAGAAGATGGCGTTCATCAGGTACATGATCGCGGCCGGATTGACACTCTTGAGGACGTCCTTGATCCGCCCGTAGGTGTGCTTCTCGCACCAGTCGTTGACATACTTCATCACGGCCTGCGGGTCCGAGAAGGACATGGACTCCACCAGAGCGCTGTAATAGGTCTCGACAGCCGATTTGAACGGGGCTTTCGGGGTAAACTTGTCATTGACCAGCACACCGTCCGCGAGGGCCAGGGTGACGCTCGTGTCCACCTGGGGGAGTGTTTCGATGAGCTTGGCGCAGAACTCGTTGATGGCGTCCGTCCCTTCATAGCCCAGGACGTCGGCGATCTGGGCGGCCATCGCCGCGTCGGCACCGTTCCCCAACATCCCCAGCGCGTATTGGACGCTGAGCGGGGAGATGATGAGGCTCTTCTTTTCGCCTTCGTCCCAAACCTTCTTCGTGAGTTTCCAGGCAAACTGGTTGCCGGCCTGGACGAAGGTTTCTTCGGCCCGGGTCAGGGGGACGCGGTCGATTTCGTGGGCGGCCTTCGGGAAGGGCGGGAGCCCGGCTTCGGGATCCTCTATGTCCGGGGTCTTGCTGCAGGAAAGGGTGAGGGCCAGGAGGGCGGCGGCCCAGCCGAGGATATTCATTCTACGCATGATCGAATTCATTTGCCTTTCAAATCCGGACGATCCGGAAATCTTGCATCTAAATCTTGATTTTGACGCCCGCTTTCCCGAGGGCCCAGGCCGTGCCGATGACCAGGAAGGCGAAGGCCACGCATTTCACCAGCCCGAGCGGGCCAGCGAGCCAGGCGGGGGCTTCAAGGCCCAGGGCCTCCGACACGGAATAGTAGAGGTAAGGGATCAGATAGACGGTCAATGTAGCCGTGCCCGCGGGGCGGAAGGGCGCGAACCAGCGGGTCCATCCCTTTTCCTCCAGCACGCGCAGGAGGGTGTACAGCACGATGCCGATGGCGGCCACATAAAAGCACCAGGGGAGGGTGCCGATGTTCTTGGAGATGATCCAGTCTTCGTGGGCGGCGGTGCCGAAACCGATCAGGATGCCCACGGAAAGGGCGGCGTACAGGAGTTTCCGCCCGGCCGGTTCCCGCCCGAAGTTCTTTTCCTGGACGGAGACCAGCATGCCGGTGAAGACCATGAGGGCCGACGAGCCGTTTCCGAGGTTCAGCGCCCGGGCGAAGTCCTGGAGGAGGTTGCCGCCGTCGAGGAGCATCTCCCCGTCCCGCGTGGCTGTGGTCAGGAGGTTCAGGCCGATCAGCCCGAGCCAGACGAGTGACAGGGCGCCGGTCCGTCTCCGGCACAGGAGCCATGCCACGGCCCCGAACAGATAGGACCAGCCAATGAGTCCGAGGATGCCCCACCAGCGGGCCCTGATCAGGCCGCCGCCCTCGGTGCGGTAGGTGACGGCGAGGCCAATGAGCAGGATGATGCCCGCCGCCCGGAACCATTTTCCGGCCTTGAGCTGCTCCGGATAGGCGTTCCAGGCGAGGAAGAAGCCCAGCACCATCAGCAGGACGAAAAGCCACTTCCCACAGCCCAGGTAGGGCGCCATTCCGCCTTCGGTATTGACGATGAACACGCCCATCACCAGGAGGGCGAAGGTCCGGGAGAGAATGTGGCCGAGGGTCTTTTCGGCGGGAATCAGTTTCTGGAAGCGGTGTTCGAGGGCGTAGGGAATGGACATCCCCACGGCGAACAGGAACAGCGGGAAGACGATGTCCGCCAGGCCCATCGCGTCTTCGTGCGTAGCCGCGTGCTCCAGCCAGTGGGGGACGTCCCCCACCGTCCAGAGGTCATTCACGAAGATCATCAGGAACATCGTCAGTCCCCGGAGCATGTCGATGGCGCCGTTGCGGCGTCCGAAGAAAGAATTCTCCATATCGTGCAAAGATATAAACATTTGGACATATGCGAAAAAGGTTTTTGTCCGTATTCGCTACCTTTGCAGCAGACAAAACACTTTTCCGTATGAAACTGTACCGATTCCTTCTCCCCGCGCTGCTCGTGGTATCCTGCGGCGGCGGCAACCAGCCTGCCCAGGAGGATGGGCAGCGCCTGTTCGTCGGCGACGACTACGCCGTCACCCAGACCCAGTACGGCAAGGTCCAGGGCTACATCCTGGACGGCGTGTACACCTATCTCGGCATCCCGTACGGCGCTCCCACCGGCGGCGAGAACCGCTTTATGCCCCCGCAGAAACCCGCATCCTGGGAGGGAATCCGGCCCGCGATGTTCTACGGCAACGATGCGCCCCAGAACATGGCCGACAAGTGGAAGAACAACGCCAGCACCTTCACGGATCACTGGAACTACTTCGATGTGAGTGAAGACTGCCTGAACCTGAATGTGTGGACCCCGGCCCCGGATGGCAAGAAGCGCCCGGTCCTGGTGTGGATGCACGGCGGCGGCTTCTCCGCCGGCAACAGCATCGAGCAGGACGGCTACCACGGCGCGAACCTCGCCCGCGCGGGGGATGTCGTGTTCGTGAGCGTGAACCATCGGCTTAACGCCTTCGGCTTCTCCGACCTCTCCGCCGCGGGTCCGGCATTCAAGAACTCCGGTAACGTGGGTGTCCTGGACCTCGTCGCTTCCCTGCAGTGGGTCCACGACAACATCGCGAACTTCGGCGGCGACCCCGGCAATGTGACCATCATGGGCCAGTCCGGCGGCGGCGCGAAGGTTTGCGACGTGATTTCCATGCCTTCCGCGAAAGGCCTTGTCCATAAGGCGGTTGCGCTGAGCGGCAATGCTACTTCCGCGACCTCTCCGGCTTCTTCCAAGGCGGTCGGTGCGGCCATTCTCAAGACCGTGAAGGGCGACGTGAAGAAGCTCCAGCAGATGCCTTGGGAAGAGTACTATGAACTGGCCCACAAGGTCGCGGCCGAGGTCGGCGGCGGCTTCTCCCCGGTCGCCGACGGCGAGGTCCTTCCCGCTGACGGCTTCTTTAAGGACGACGTGGCCAAGAACGTGCCCCTGATGCTCTGCACCACCTCCTCCGAGTTCGCCCTGAGCAAGGAGAACCTCGAGCTTGAGAACATTGACTTCGCCGGCGCCGTGGCGATGGTCCGCGACCAGTTCGGCCAGGTCAACGCCGAAGACATCCTCAAGGCCTACCAGGCCGCCTTCCCGGCCAAGAAGCCCATCGAGCTGGTGAACCTCACCGTGGCCCAGCGCAAGAACGTCCTCGCTACGGCCGATGCCAAATACGCGCAGGGCACCCCGGTGTACCTCGCCTGGTTTGACTACAACGCCCCGCTCTTCGGCGGCCGCATCCGCGCCTTCCACTGCTCCGATATCTGCTACTGGTTCAAGAATACGGACCTGATGGTCACGCATACCGGCGGCGGCGCCGAGCCCCGCGGTGTCTCCGACCAGATGTCGGCCGCCCTCCTCGCCTTCATGCGCACCGGCAACCCGAACTGCCCGGAAATCCCGCAGTGGCCCGCCTACACCCCGGAGGACGCTCCGACCATGATCTTCGACGTCAAGAGCGAAGTCAAGAACGCCCCGGACCGCGCCGCCCTCGCCCTGATGGCCGACTTCAACCCCTGGCGCATGGCCCGTCCCGCTCCGGCGGCCTCGAAATAGAACCGTCGGCCCTCCGCGGCCGCCGAGTATAAATGGTTGTTTAATAATAGGTTGGAAGAAACTGCCTGGTCCGTTCGGGCCAGGCAGTTTCCTGTAGATAGCGTCCCCTTTAGGGCAGTTTTTCTGCCAGCAATGCCGTGAGTTCGTATTCGCTGATTCCGATGGGCTGCAGCTGGTTCTTCTCCACCGTCCACTTGGCGACCAGGTCATTTTTCTCCTTGCAGATCAGGAGGCCGATGGTGTCCTGGTCATAGGGCCCCTTCAGCAGGTGGTCCACGGCCGTGCAGTAGAAGTTCACCTTGCTGACGAATTCTGGTTGAAACTTTTTCGTCTTCAGTTCAATGACCACGTATCGTCTCAGTTTGAGATGATAGAACAGCAGGTCGCAGTAGAATTCGTCACCACCGACTTCCAACCGAACTTGCCGGCCCACGAAGGCAAAGCAGGTTCCGAGTTCGATCAAAAAGTTGGTGACATGTTGCTCCAGAGCCTTTTGGAGATCCTTTTCTTTGTAGTTGTCCGTCAGCGTCAGGAAGTCGAAATTGTAGGGATCTTTCAGAAGGTCCTTCGCTAGGTCCGAATCTGTCGATGGAAGGGCGGTCTCGAAGTTATGGACGGCTTTTCCGCTCCGTTCGTAAAGGTTCGTGTCGAGGAAGTTCAGTAACATGGACCGGGACCAACCGTTTTCGATGGTCTTGCGGACGAAAAAGAGGGCCTTGTCGGGATCGTTCTCGATTTTGTCGATGAGAATACAGTGGTGCCCCCAGGGAATGGAAAACAGAACATCTTCGATTGTTTTGCTTTCGTGCTTCCCGGGTGCTGCAGAATCAAATTGTGCAACAACTTGTTGCACTTTTTTAAATCGTTCACAGTAAAGCAGATAGAACTTTCTTGCGTAGAAGAGATTGCGCTTGGAAAAACCTTTCGTGTTCGGGAAATCAGCCTGTAAGTCCCGACTAATTGTCTCAATAATCCCCGCGCCATACTTTTTCTCCATTTGCCGGTTGACGATGTCCTCGCCGAGAGACCAATAGAAGCGGATCAATTCCGTATTGACTCTCACTGCCGCCTTGATTTGACTCTGCCGGAACCGCTTGCTCAGTTCCTGGATCCATTCCCGATACTCGGGGTCGTTGTTCTTTAAAATGCTCATAATCCTTTTTCTGCAAGATTACGGCATTTTCATCGAAGGAACATAATGATTGCAAGCCTTGCAATGTGGGATTTCCTGCAAGGCTTGCAATGTTTTTTGCGATGAGGTAGGAGGGCTTGGCCTTCTACGGCTTCACATACCTATCTCCAGTCTGCGCCTTCACGGCCTCGATGAAGGCGGGGGCGTAGGCGGGGTTGGTGCGGCGGCCGGGGACGATGGCGCCGTTCTGGGAAGGCTGCATGGTCTGGTCGTTGTGCTTGACGATCAGGAACTTCGCGAGCTTGTCCCAGCGGTCCATCATTTTGGCCGTGTAGGCCTCGGTCTTGGCGGTGAGGAAAGTCACGCGTTCCTGGTGCGTAAGGTTCGTCACCTGCTTTTCCACTTCCGGCTGCTCGGCGGCGTAGAAGTCCTCCAGCTCGGTCTGGGCTTCACGGAGGTCGCCGATCATCGCGCTCCAGCGGGGATAGACCATATTCGCCACCCAGTTGTTCATCCAGAAGGCGCTGTCGAAGCTGAACTCACGGATGTTGTTGTTCTCGCGGCGGAAGGCTTCCGGAACGCGATTAATGCTGCAATAGACCGGAACATAGGCCACCATCGTGGCATCGTCCATGTTGAAGTAGGTCACGCCGCCCACCTCGTCGGGCAGGAAGGAGCGCATCTGGCATACCATCGTCATGCCGCTCTGCTGGCAGCCGATGGGGCGCTCGCGGAACATCTTGGTGCCGTCGGGCGCCTCGTAGTTCACGGGCTGGTTGCGGTAGGGGGAGGCCCACGGGCCGGCGCTCACGTCGGCGGTCATGTCCAGGGCGGTGCCCTCGTAGTGGTCGCGCATGTCGGCCATTACGTCGCGGACGCTGAGGGGTTTGTCGGGCTTGATCCACAGGGGGAGTTCGTCGCAGATCTCGGTGTGGCCGTTGATGAAGGGGAGGTAGGCGTCCATCTTCTCCTTGTCGTAGTGATGGCGGAAGAAGCTCCAGACGCGGGCCTCGCAGTAGCGGATGGCGCTGAAATCGAGCGGGCCGTAAGCCTCGCGGAAGCTGAAGTCCGCGTCGGATCCCTCGTACCAGCCCATTTCGCGGGCGAAAGAGATAACATCGGCGCTGTACATGCATTCGCCCTCGACGATGCCGAAGCCCTTCTTCTTGTCGATCTTCTTCGCCTGCGGGAACTTCCGGATGCGGCTGGCATTGGCATAGGCCGAGATGCAGTCGTCCGGGACGCGGCGCGCCACCCAGACGGCCCCCTTGCGGCCGGGGCCCTTGCCGATGAGTTCCATGATCCAGGCCTCGTCCTTGTCGCAGACGGCGAAGGATTCGCCGGAGGCGCTGTAGCCGTATTCCTGTACGAGGTTATGCATCACTTCGATGGCCTCCCGGGCCGTCGCACTGCGCTGCAGGGCCAGGTGCATCAAGGTGAAATAGTCCAGGGCACCCTCAGAGCGGGCCAGTTCGTCCCGGCCGCCCCAGGTGGTTTCCACAATGGTGACCTGCCGTTCGTTCATCAGGCCCACGACGCCGTAGGTGTAGTCCGCCTGGGCGACGTAATGCACGGGGGACTGAGGGCCCCAGCCGCGGATCGCGAGCTGCTCGCCCGGCGCGTGCTTTCCGGCCGCAAACCAGTCCAGCGGCTGGAGGAAGCCGAAGCTGTCACAGTTGTAGGTGCAGATCACGCTTCCGTCGGCGGAAGCCAATTTGCCCACGATGAGGTTCGTGCAGGGGAAACCGGCCACCGTCACGAGGGACAGGAGGGCCGTCAGGAACAATTTCTTCATGTCTATCTGTTTTAGTTACTGACAAATATAGACAAAAAGTCCCCGGAAACGAAATGTTCCGGGGACTTTCAGCAGGTGGAAGAACAGGACTAGGCCTTCTTTTCCTTCAGGTCCTGGATCTTGGCCTTCGCGGCACCGACGGCCTCGGCGGCCTTGGCTTTGCCCTTCTCGGCGAGTTCGGCGGCGTTCACCTTGGCCTCGGCATACATGTCCTTGGCCTTGTCGGCGGCCTTGTCATAGACCTCCTTGCCTTTTTCCTTGGCCTTGGCGGCCAGGACCTTGGCATCCTCGAGGGCGTCCTTGGCGTCTTCCTTGACACCGTCGTACACCTTCTTCACGCCTTCCTCGACCTTCTCTCCGGCCTTGCCGGCATAGTACTGGACCTTTTCACCAAAGGAGACCTTGCCGTCACCGTTGAGGTCCATGGGGTTCTTTTTCTCTTCTTCCATAGTGGATCAGTGTTTAGTGTTTTGTGCAAATGTAACTATTTTTTCATTCTCTCGCGCCACAGCGTGGTCATGTCTTCGAGGGTCTTTCCCTTGGTCTCCGGGACGAGCTTCCACACGAAGAACGCCGCGAGCAGGCAGAAGAAGCAGTACATGCCGTAGGTGAACGCGGGACTCCAGGTGTACAGCGGCACGAAGGTGGAGCTCACGATGAAGTTCGAGATCCACTGGAAGGCGACCGCGATGGCCACGGCGGCGCCGCGGATCGTGTTCGGGAAGATCTCGGAGATGAGCACCCAGCAGATCGGGCCCCAGGAGAACATGAACGAAGCGCTGTAGACCATCACGCTCACGAC
>CACZXH010000015.1 GCA_902785065.1 uncultured Bacteroidia bacterium | reverse complement strand
CCAGAACGGCAAGTGCGTGGACACGTCCATGGGCTTCTCCCCGCTCGAAGGCATGATCATGGGCACCCGCGTGGGCAACATCGACGCGAACGCCGTCATTTACCTGGAGAACAAGCTCGGTGTCACCCCCGACGAGATGTCCACCATCCTGAACCGCAAGTCCGGCTTCCTGGGTGTGTCCGAGTACAGCTCCGACTGCCGCGAACTGGACGAGCGTGCGAACAACGGCGACCCCAAGGCCAAACTCGCCCTCAAGAAATTCACCTACGACATCATCAAGAATATCGGCTCCTACGTCGCTGCGATGAACGGTGTGGACCTGATCGTCTTCACCGGCGGTATCGGCGAGCACAACTCCCGCCTCCGCCGCCGCGTCCTGGAGAACTTCTCCTACCTGGGCCTCAAGGTGGACTACGAGGCGAACGTCGCCTTCGGCGAGGACGCCATCATCACCACCGCGGACTCCAAGGTGAAAGCCGCTCTCATTTGCACGAACGAGGAGCTGGTGATCGCCCGTGACACCATGCACATCGCCCTTCAGAACCAAGACTAATCCATAACCCTGATATGATCCAGAATTTCAACGACCTCTTCGTCGAGCTCAAGGCGAAGAACATCTGCAAGAAGATGGTGGCAGCGTGGGCTGTCGACGAGCATACCATCGAGGCGGCCTCCCTGGCCTCCGACATGGGCTTTGTGAAGTGCGTCCTCGTGGGTGACGAGGACCTCATCAAGAAGGTCTGCGCCGACAACAACATCGACGTCGCCAAGTTCGAGATCGTGGACATCAAGGATGAGCTGAAGGCGGTTGCCCAGGCCGTGAAGATGGTCCATGACGGCGAGGGTGAAGTCCTGATGAAGGGCCTCTGCTCTACCGACAAGTTCCTCCGCGCCATCCTGAACAAGGAGACCGGCCTCCTGCCTCCGAAGGGCGTCCTGAGCCACGTGGGCGTGATCGAGAACCCGAACTACCACAAGCTCGTCTTCATTTCCGACATGGCCGTGATTCCGCTCCCGGACTTCCGCCAGAAGGTCAAGCTCGCCGGGTACCTCGTGAGTACCGCGAAGTCCTTCGGCATCGCGAAGCCGAAGATCGCCTTCATCGCTGCGTCCGAGCAGATGCTCGATTCCATGCCCGCATGCATCGAGGGCGCCATGCTCGCCAAGATGTGCGACCGCGGCCAGATCAAGGGCTGCATCGGGGACGGCCCGCTCGCCCTGGATGTCGCGATCGACCAGGAATCCGTGGAGATCAAGAAGCTCGTCAGCCCGGTGGCCGGCGACGCCGACTGCCTCCTCTTCCCGAACATCGAGTCCGCCAACGTCTTCTGGAAGACGAACTCCAAGCTCGCCGTGGGCGTCCGCCAGGCCGGCTTCCTCGTGGGCGTGAAGGTGCCTTGCATCCTCGCTTCCCGCGCGGACTCCGTGGACGTGAAACTCAACTCCATCGCCTCTGCGGTGATGAGCGTGAAATAATCCCGTCCGATGGGTTCGCACCGCCGAAAATGGGGCTGGTGGCTGGTTGCGGCGATCGCCGTGGCTGTGGCCGCCAGCCTTTTTCTTCACCGGAAACCAGCCGCTCCGGAGGCTTCCGGTGAGGCTGGATCCGCCGATACAGCTTCGGCCGTCGCTGTGGTCCGCGACACCGTGTACTTGACCGTCGATGAAGAGACGATTCCGGTCGTCCGGGAGCGGAAGGTCGACACCGGGAAGCCGCGTGCAGATGTGCGTGGGGATACATCCGGGGATGTATCTGGGGATGTGTCCGGAAATGCGCCTGTGGAAGCTCCGGTTGATGCGCCCGCTGCCGCCGAGGAAACCGTCGTCGCGGTCCCCGTGACAGTTCTCAACGACCTCGTCCGCGACAAGAGCGGTCGGGACATCACCCTGACCACGCAGGCCCCGGACCGGATTCTCCTCACCTATGCCGGGAAAGTGGACGTGCCCGTAATCGGCGAGCAGAGCATGCATTTCACGGCCGGCTTCAAGATCATCGAGGTCAAAGGCGACCGCCTGACCCTCCAGATTGACTCCGGCGTCGCTAAAAACGCAGCCGCTGACCTCTTCGCCCCCCGCATCCTGGAACGCCTCCCCGCCGGCCTCGTCGACTCCTACGCCAACGGCCGCGCCGTCATCAACCTCTCCGCCGTCCCGCAGCTCAAGAAGCAGCTCAAATCCCTGGACATCGTCGGCTTTTCCCTCGACGAAGACGAAATCCGCCTCCGCACGGTGGAAAAATAGGTTGAGGTGCGGGTGACGTCCCGGAAACAGGGACGTCACCCGCAAATATCGACCAAATTGACGGTGACGTCCCTGTTTTCGGGACGTCACCCGCATTTTCCTCTTTCGGCAGGTCCTTTGCCCATGAAAAATAGTTTCGCAAATTGTGTCGATGGCCCTTGGAATCCATCGACTTATGCCTATCTTTGTGGAAAGCCATTCCGGGTTCTCCGGACGAGATGGTGTTTGAGAAGGATTATGAGGAAGTTGTGGCTGATTACTACGGAACATTTACAAGCGGGGCTTTGGTTTCGGGATGAGGAAGATTACAAGGTGGGGATGAATTTCGTCGCCATCCAGGCGCATGCGAGCCGGGTTGTCATACTTTCGTTCATCTTGATGTCCAACCATGTGCATTTCGTCCTGAAGGCGGATTCGAAGAGAGATGCCAAGGCGTTCATTGAAGGCTTCAAGCATCGGTACTCCCTGTATTTGAGGTACAAGTACGGGGTCAAGGAGTTTCTTCGGGGAAACGATGTGCGTATCGATCCCATTTCCTGGTATGACGAAGATCCGGAGAAGGCAATCGCCTATGTCGAAATGAACTGCGTTGCTGCCAACATCTGCTCCCATCCGAGCCAATATCCCTGGGGGACAGGCGATGTGTTCTTCAATCCTGTCAAGCTCACCGGACGTCCGTTGGGAGCATTCTCCAAGCGGGCATGCAAGCGTCTGCTGCACACGGATGTCGAATCGCTCCCGGAGGACTGGCTGGTCGGTGCCGATGGATATATCCTGCCACAGAACTATATCGATGTCGCGGCCGTCGAAGCGTGTTTCAAGACTCCCCAGCGGATGAATTGGTTCTTGTCGAATTCTTCCAAGGCCAAGAAGCGGCTGGAGGCCGATGACAATCTCCCGGCTTTCCGGGACCAGGTCATCCTGGCCGCCATCCCGGACCTATGCCAAAGTTTGTTTGGCAAACGGAAGTTCTCCCAGCTTGCGCGAGACGGGCAAGTGGAATTCGTCCGTCAGTTGCACTTCAGGTTCAGCGCCCATGTCAACCAGATCGCCCGCGTCTGCGGACTGACCTACGAGCAGGCCGCCCGGCTGATGGATTCCATTTGACCATAGGAAATACCCCAAATAAACCGTACTTTTGTCCGAAAGAGTCCCTTCATCCCATGAAACCCAAGAAGAGTCCCAAGAAATTGCGGATCACGCAGGCGGATTACATGCTGGCGCAGCGGAGGGCGGCGCGCATGGAAGAGATCGCGGAACACGGGAAACCCGTGTCCCTACGCTCCGCCGTACACCGTTCCAAGAAGGTGTACGACCGCAAGCGGCTGAAGAAGATTGATTTCGATTAGATTCTCCCAGGGGTGCGGGTGACGTCCCTGTTTCGGGGACGTCACCCGCAAATATCGACCAAATTGACGGTGACGTCCCTGTTTTCGGGACGTTACCCGCACTGAGGCTTAGAATACTTCCGTCAGGGCGCCGGTGACGGAGTCGATGATGAAGCCCCGGACGGTGACGTCCTTCGGCATCAGGGGGTGGTTCATAATCGCATCGACAGTCCGGCGCACGGAAGCTTCCGTGTCGTGGAAGCCTTCGAGCCAGTCGGCTACGCCTTTGGATTCCCACGCTGTGAGCGTTTCGGGGGAAATGCCGCGCTCCAGCATGTGCGGCTTGAATTCGTTGTAGCTCATGTGGCAGGCGCCGCAGGTGGAGTGATGGACGACCATCACTTCCTGCACGCCCAGCTCGTAAATGCCCACGAGCAGGGACCGGATGGCCGAATCCGTCTCCGACAGCACCAGCCCGCCGGCATTCTTGATTATCTTCGCGTCGCCGTTCCGGAGCCCCAGCGCCTTCGGCAGCAGCTCCGTCAATCGCGTGTCCATGCACGTGAGCACCGCCAGTTTCTTCGCCGGAAACTTATCGGTCACATAGGGTTCATATCCCTTCTCCGCCACGAATCGGGCGTTGTAGGCAAGGATTTGGTCGATCATGGTAGTAGCCTTTTTACAAAGATAACCATTTATTCGCCCCCATCATCCGGATTTCGCCACAAACCGCCGCAGTTCGCCACTCTTTTATGGAGGAACGCGCGAGGGTGGGTATTTTTGCGGAAACCTAAACCAAAAGTGGAAAGATGAAAGGAAAGGTACTCGCCATCAACACGGGATCGACATCGACCAAGGTGGGGTATTATGTGGATGGAAACACCGTCCTGGTCCGGAATCTGGAGCTCAGCGCCCAAGAGGTCATCCGCTTTGACAGCGTGCTGGAGCAGGGACCCCTGCGTCGGGAAATCGTGATGGATTTCCTCCGGGAGGCGGGCGTGGGCCTCGGCGACATCGATATCATCATGGCGCGCGGCGGCCTGTTCGCCCCGGCCGTGACCGGCGTGTACCGGGTCAATGCCGATATGCGTGAAGTGCTCCTTTCCGGACGTGACGGCGTCCATGCCTGCAACCTGTCGGCCGTGATCGCCGATGACATCGCCACCGAAGTGACGGCCTTCCGCCGGGAGCGCGGCATCGGCGGTCCCGCCTGCATGGCCTATGTCGCAGACCCGCCGATGGCGGACGAAATGCTCCCGGAGTGCCACGTGGGCGGCCTCCCTGATTTCCCGCGCCGCGCATTCTTCCACGCGTTGAACTCCCGCGCGGTCGTCCGCCGCTATCTCCGCGAGCATGGGCATGCAACCAATGACATAACGGCCATCGTGGCCCATATGGGCGGCGGCATCACCGTCACCCTGCACCAGCACGGAAAGGTCATTGACACGAACAACGGTTTGGGCGGCGACGGCCCCTTCACCCCGGAACGCGCCGGCTCCTGCCCGGCTTTTCCCTTGATTGAAATGTGTTTCCGCAGCGGCCTGTCCGAGCGGGAGGTGAAACACCGTGTGCTGGGCCGGGGCGGCGCCGTCGCCTTCTTCGGCACCAACGACCTCCGCGAGCTGGAGCGCCGCGCCGCCGAAGACCCGAAGGTGGTCACCTGGCTCAATGCCTTCGGCCTGAACGTCGCGAAATACATCGCCTCCCTCGCCGCCACCGTCGACGGACAGGTCGATGTCATCCTCCTCACCGGCGGCATCGCCAAGGACAGCCGTATCGTCGCCGACATCCGCCGCCGCACTGCCTTCATCGCCCCCACCGAAGTCTATCCTGGCGAGAACGAGCTCGACTCCCTCGCCGAAAACGGCTACCTCATCCTCGCCGGTGAAACGAAGGTCCACCGGTATGACAAAGAGCGGCTGCTGGACGAATAATCTGTTCCGGCTAACCTGCTGCAACCAGCGTATTAACGAAAACTCCCTGGTACATTTGCACCAGGGAGTTTAGTGTAATTGGCTGATAGCCAGCGTTGTATGTGAGACGGCTACTTCACCTCGAAGTCGAGCGCCTTCAGGTCCGCATCGGCGGAGGAGGAGCCGTAGAGGATCTGGTACTTGCCGGGCTTGATGGCGACGCCGTCGTTGCCGTCATAGTAGGCGAAGGCGTCCGGGGCGATGTCAATGGTGACGCTGGCGGTCTTGCCCGGGTCGATGGACACACGCTGGAAGCCCTTCAAGGCCTTGATCGGGGCATCGGGGTTGTCGAGGGCCTTGACATAGACCTGGACGACCTCGGTGCCGGCGCGGTTGCCGGTGTTCTGGACGGGAACGGTGACCTTCACGCCCTTGCCGGCCTTGACGGAGGACTTGGAGAGCTTGCCCTGGCCATAGGCGAAGGTGGTGTAGCTCAGGCCGAAGCCGAACGGATACTGGGGCGTGCCCTTGAAGTAACGGTAGGTGCGGCCTTCCATGTTGTAGTCCAGGAAGTCGGGCAGCTGGTCGGTGGAGGCGTAGAAGGTGACGGGAAGCTTGCCGGAAGGGTTGCAGTCGCCGTTCAGGACTTCGCCGACGGCCTGGGCGCCGCCTTCGCCGCCGTACCAGGCCTGTAGGATGGCGTCACAGTCGTCCACAATGGGCGCGAAGGCCAGGGCGGAACCGGAGCAGTTCACCAGGATGACCGGCTTGCCGGTGGCGCGGAGGCCCTTCAGCAGGCGCTGCTGGACGGCCGGGACCTCGATGTCGGCTTTGTCGCCGCCCTCACCCTCGAGGGCCGGGGAAATACCGCCGACCATGATCCAGGCGTCCACGTCGCCGAACTGCTTCGCGAGGGCTTCGACGTCCGGGAGGTTGCGTTCGCACATCTGTGCGCTGAACATCGCGAACGGGGAAGCGCCCTTCACGTATTCGATCTTCACGTCGTAGGTCTTGCCGGCCACGACGGGGAGTTCCTTGTACTCGATCTGGCGGCGACGGCCGAAGCCGAAACCGCGGCGGCCGGCGCCGGCGGCGGGCTGCTTCTGCTCATCCACGACCTTGCCGTTCACGACGAACTTGTACGTGTTGTCGCTGTTGACGACATACTTCAGGTTGCCGGTGAACGGGGCGGTCCACTTGCCGGTGGCGCGCACGGAGATGTTGTCCGTGTTCACGCCGTCGGCGAAACCGTAACCGCCGAAGGTGCTGAAGTTCAGTTCCTTGTAGTTGCCCTTCGCGGCAGGTTCACCCTTGAATTCCTTGTTGTTGAAGAATTCCACGAGGAGGCCCTGACCATCGTTGAAGTCGCTGATGTGGTTGATGGTGTTGTACTCGTCCACGAGCTCGCAGGCCTTGTCATAGACCACTTCCGTGTTCGGGAAGGCGTTGCGGATGCCGGTGAGGATGGAGAACTTGTGGTTGTCGGTCGGGGTGCCGCCGTAGTTGCCGTTCATCAGGTCCACGTCGTCGGCGTTCGGGCCCACGACGGCGATGCGCTTGATGTCCTTGGAGAGCGGCAGGATGCCGTTGTTCTTGAGGAGGACCATGCTTTCGCGTGCGGCCTCGACGGCCAGCTGGTGGTGTTCCTCGCTGGAGATCACCTCCGGTTTGAGGTCCTTCCACGGGGACATTTCGTCCGGGTCGAACATGCCCAGCTCGAAGCGGCCGCGGAGGACCGGGATGAGGGCGTGGTCGAGGTCGTCGACGGTGATCAGGCCCTGCTCAAGGGCGTCGCCGAGGTTGCGGAAGGTACGGCCGCACTCGAGGTCGGTGCCGTGCTTGAGGGCGTCGGCGGCGGCATGCACCGGATCCTGGTGGGTCATGTGCTGGCCGCGGTTGAAGTAGTTGTTGATGGCGTCGCAGTCGGTGACCACCAGGCCGTCATAACCCCACTTGTCGCGGAGGATGTCCACGAGCAGGCGGTCGCTCATCGTGCACGGTACGCCCTCGTAGCGCTGGTACGCGCCCATCACTTCGCGGACATCACCCTCGACCACCAGGGTCTTGAAGGCGGGGAGGTAGGTCTCCCAGAGGTCGCGCATGGACACGGACACGTCCATGCTGTGGCGGAGCGGTTCCGGGCCGCTGTGCACGGCGTAATGCTTGGCGCAGGCGTGGGTCTTATAGTACTTGCCGGTCTTCTGCTGCATGCCCAGGACGGTCTGGAGGCCGATGACCGAGGTCAGGTACGGGTCTTCGCCCGGGGTTTCCTGGCCGCGTCCCCAGCGCGGGTCGCGGAAAATGTTGATGTTCGGGCACCAGAAGGACAGGTTCCATTCCCGCTGGGAACGGTTCCAGTTGGCGCGCGCCTCGTCGGAGACGGTGGAATAGATCTTATAGACCTGCTCCGGGTCGAAGGCGGCGGCCATACCGATGGGCTGCGGATACACGGTGTAGCCGTCGGCGCGGATGCCGTGGCAGGCCTCGCTCCACCAGTTGTAGGCGGGGATGCCCAGGCTGTCCACGGAAATGGACTTGTTCATCAGCAGGCCGATCTTCTCCTCCGGGGTCAGGAGCGTGAGGAGGTTCTCGATCCGCTTCTCCATTTTCAGGGACGGATCCTGGAACGGATACTTGTACGTGGTTTTGGGACCGCAGGCCGTAAGGCAGACGGCCGCGGTGAAAAGGGTCAGGAAAAGCTGTTTCATAATCACCTTGTAATTGACAAGGTGCAAGTTACGGATTTTCCGTCCGTAATCCTTTCAATTTCAAACCAAATTAGTGAAGAATTCAGTCCGCGAAGAGGTCCCGCTCCGGCAGCTGGTCCGAAAAACGGGCGCGGAGGTTCTTGCAGAGGGCGCCTGTCTCGCGGGAGAAGCGGGAGCCCATCCAGGTGGAGGTGTTGGAGATGAGGACCCAGGTTTCGCCGTCGGGGAAGGTTTTCACGAGGGCGGAGGTGCCGGAGAACGAGCCGGTCCGGGTCCATTCGCCGTCCACCGTGCAGTCCACCCAGCCCAGCGAAAAGATCTCGTCGGACAGGCGCGCGGTCATCTGGTAGACGGTGAAGGGATTGATCTGGTCGGGAACGGCGGAGATTCCGTCGATGGAGGCGACGAAGCGGGCGAGTTCCGGCGTGGAGCCGATCCAGGCGCCGGCGCCGGACAGCCCGTGGATGTCGTTGCCGCCGTAGCAGCGCTCCACCTGGCCGCGCCCGTCGAAGGAGTTGATAGGCTTGGCCTCTTTATGCATGAAGTAGCGCGTCTCGCCGGGGAAGCGGTCCTCGTAGAAGTTCCCGCCGATATGGAAGTCCGTGCAGCCAGCCGGTTCCAGCACTTCGCGCTTCGTCCAGGCCTCGTAGGACTCCCCGGTGATCTTTTCGATGATCATCGACAGGAGCAGGTAGCCGAAGTTGGAATACTCCTGGTCGGTCCCGGGCAGGTAAGCGAGGGGACGTCGGAGGAGGTAGCGGGTGAGCTGTTCCTGCGTAGGCGCCTTGGACGTGCCGATGGCCCGCATCATCGCGGGCGTGGAGAACATCGGGTCGCCGCCTTTCTGTGTGAAGCCGGCCTGGTGCCGCAGCAGATGCTCGACCGTGATGAGGTAGTAATTGTCGTCGGTGATGTACTGGTCATAGCCGTCCAGGATCCCGAAAGGCCCGAAGACGGGGGTGTCCAGCACGAGCTTGCCCCGCTCCTGCAGCTTCATGATACCGACGGCGGTGATCAGCTTCGAGACGGACGCCATCCGCAGGAGGGTGCCCGGAGTCATCGGCTTGGACGCGTCCGCCCGGCCGTAACCTCGGGCGTACAATAGGGAATCATTCCGCATGACGGACAGGGAGACGCCCCGGAGCGACCACCGGGTCATGAAACTGTCCACGACGGCATCCATCGCCGGCAGGCGGGACAGGTCATTGGTGATGCGGTCGTTGAGGCCCCTTCCCTGCGCGGCAGCGAGGAAAGGGAGGAACAAGGACAGGATGAGTATGAGATTTCTCGACTTCACTTCGTTCCGCTCGAAATGACAGACAGATTCGTTCCGCAGGCAATTACCGGATCTTGCCGGCACGGCGGCCGAAATCGATGATGCAGTCGGCGGTGCCGTCGATGCCCAGGATGGAGCTGTCGACGCACAGGTCGTAGTTGTCGGCCTTGCCCCAGGCGCCGAACGTGTAGAAGTTGTAGTAGGCTTCGCGAGTGCGGTCCTTGCGGCGCATGAGAGCCTCGGCCTCGTCCGGGTCCAAGCCCTCGTTCTGCACGAGGCGCTGGATGCGGTATTCCATCGGCGCACAGACGAACACGTCCAGGCAGTCCAGGTCGCGGAGGATATAGTCGGCGCAGCGGCCCACGATGATGGCATCTCCCTTTTCGGCGATAGTCCGGATGATCTCGCTCTGGATCTTGAACAGCATGTCGTCATTGACATAGCCCGTCTCCCCGAAGCCGAGGCGGCCGGAGGAGAAGAAGCTGGACATCGAGAACAGGCTCTTGCGCTGCTCTCCGCCCTCGAAGATGCTCTTGGAGTAGCCGTTTTCCTCGGCGGCCTTCGAGATGAGCTCGTTGTCATAGACCGGAATGCCGAGTTTCTTGCCGACGGCCTGGGCGACGTATCCGCCGCCGCTGCCGAACTGTCTTCCTACGTTGATGATCGTATTTGTCATTCTGAACGAAGTGTGAGAATCTAAATCTTGCTTCCGAGAATGGCCGGGTCGTCCCCGTCCTTGAGCCGTCCGAGATTTCGGAGGAGGCCGACGGCGAAGAAGGCCGTGACGATGGCCGCGATGGTGTCCGAGATCGGGAAACTGTACCACACGCCGGTCTCGGACTCCAGCAGCGGGGGCAGGATGTAGATGCACGGCAGCAGGAACAGGAGCTGCCGCGACAGGGACAGGAAGATGGACTTGTTCACCATGCCGAGGCACTGGAACAGGTTGGTGGTGACCATCTGGAACCCGATGATCGGGAAGGCGAGGTTCATCATCCGCAGGCCCCGCGCCGCCATGTCGTGCAGGACGGGATCCGGGGTGAAAATGCTCACGGTGGGGCCGGGGAGCACTTCGGAGATCATGAAGCCGAAGAGACAGACGAGGGTGGCCCAGCCGGCCGTCTTCACATAAACTTCACGGACACGGGCGTACTGGCGCGCGCCGTAGTTGTAGCCCGCAATGGGCTGCATGCCCTGGTTGAATCCCATGATGATCATCACGAACAGGAAACTGATCCGGTTCACGATGCCGTAGGCGCCGAGGGCGAGGTCGCCGCCCCACTTGACGAGCTGCTGGTTGATGAACAGCACGACGATGCAGCTCGCGAGGTTCATCAGGAACGGACCCATGCCGATGGCGAGGGAGTCCTTGGCGATGCGCCAGTCGATCCGGAAAACCTTCCGGCTGCGGGGGAGGTGGAGGAACTTGTCCTGGTCCAGGAAGAACCACATCGTGTAGCAGAGGGCCATGAGCTGGCACAGGACGGTGGCGATGGCCGCGCCCTGGATGCCCAGCTTGAAGACGAAGATGAACACCGGGTCCAGGATGGCGTTGGACGTGACCGTAAACAGGGTCAGACCCATCGCTGTCTTCGGATTCCCGGACGAGCGGATAACGCTGTTCAGGCCGAAGTAGAGGTGCGTGACGGCGTTGCCGATGGCGATGACCGTCATGTACTGCCGGGCGAAGGGAAGGGTGGCCTCGGTCGCGCCGAAGAAGCGCAGGATCGGGTCCATCCACATCAGCGTCACGAAGGTGAAGACGAGACCGGTGATGATGTTCAGGGTGACCTCGTTGGAGAGGACCTTGTTCGCGACCGCGTAGTTCTTCTGGCCCAGCAGGACGGAGATCATCGTGGCGGCGCCCACGCCCACCAGGGTGCCGAACGCCGTGGAAATGTTCATCAGGGGGAAGGTGACCGCGAGGCCGGAGATCGCCAGCGAGCCCACCTCGGCGATGTGACCGATATAGATGCTGTCCACCATGTTATAAAGCGAAGACGCAGTCATGGCGATGATACCGGGGACTGCGTACTGGCGGATCAGCTGGTTGACGGGCTTGACGCCCAGCTCGGTGGGAATGCTTCCAGCCATGGACTACGGTTCAGGGACCAACTCGATATCGAACTGGAGCGCGGCATAGCCCGGAATCATGCTGCCGGAACCGGAGCTGCCGTAGCCGAGGTTGAAACCGAAGCAGAAGGAGGCCTTTTCGCCGGCGTGCATCGCGAACATACCGAGGGCGAATCCATCCACCACCTTGCTGCCGTCCAACTTGATGTCCGCGGCTTTCTCGGCCCAGGTGACCGGAACGGGGGCGTAGGTCTTGGACGCATTGTAGATATGGTACACCTTGGCGGTGTCTGCGATGGTGGTGTCGAACACCTGTCCGTCGGAGAGGCGGCGGCCGGTGTAGTTGATGTACACGGTGGTGTCAATGGGCATCTCGACGGGATCGTCGTCGAATTCCGTAAAGGACTTGAAGAACACCGCGCCGGTAGAGAGGGTGTCGGTCACGTGCCAGTTCTCGGAAGCATAATCCTTCAGGTTCCGGAACTCATATTCTTTCAGGTTCTCGGTCTGGTCCAGGAACGTGATGGTGTAGATGGTGGAGGCGGCATCGGTCGAATTCTCCAGGTACTTCTCCGGGGAATCATACCGTTTGTAGGTCAGCATCCAGGAGGGGATGATGGCCGTGCGGGTTCCGCCCTGCCGCATGCCTTCCAGCAGGATGTCCAGGCCGGCGTAGCTCGCATCCTCCCCGGTCAGGGTGATTTGGGGACCGTAGTACCCCGTCTGGCTCCAGGTACCCAGCTGCCTGGCCCATTGCTCGTCGGTGTTGAAGGTGACGGTCCCGTCCAGGTTCCGCATGGTATAGGTCAGGAAGGTGACCGGGAGGTCGTCGTCCCATTCCCGGCCGGTACCCGGGATGTCCTCGATGATGTAGATGCCGTCCTTTTCCTGGGCGGCGGGATAATGGATGGCGCGCCAGGCGTCGAACTGGCGCTTGAGGGCGACGTTGGTTCCTTCGCCGACGTTCTTGTTGCAGGAGACCGCCACGAGGGCGGCCGCGACGGGAAGGAGGATAAGTCTCGGAAGGATATGGTTCATCGTTTTCATTTTAATCGTTGGAAATGCTGTTCACCCAAATGTGGTAAACCAGGGCTGACCTTGCAGGAATCGTGCCTTGGGCCTTGGATCCGTAGGCATATTTGCCGGAAAAGAGGATGTAGCACTCGTCCTGGTTCCGGACGCCTTCCAGACCGCGCCGGAGGCCTTCCAGCAGCTGGTCGTCCAGGGTGAGGGTCCGGATATGGAAGGCGGTCGTGTCGGAGAGCCGCCAGCCGGCGGCATCGGCCGTCTTCTTATGGTTGGTGGTGAACAGGTTCGCGTTGCTGACGCTGGCGTTCTTGAGAACGTAGCCGGCGTAGTAGAAGGAGACGGTGCCGCCGGTCTGGAGGGTGTCTGCCAGGAGGCCCTCCCGCTGGAGCGTGTCGTGCAGGACCACACGGACTACGCCGTCCTTGTAGGTGACTTTCGCGGTCTTGTCGGCCTTGAGCTGGGCTTCCACGAAAGAGGCGATGTTGGTCTCCTGCTTGTCGTACGCAAGCTGGACCGCCTCCTTGTTGCAGGCAGGGAGGAGTCCGGCGGTGAGTGCGAGGAGGAGGGCCGGTATCAGGATGCGGGTGCTCTTTTTCATGACAGGCAGGCTCGGGATACTTGTTCAAGGTAGGCGTCGGCCGCTTCGGGGCCGGGAATGTCGGCCGGCCACCACAACTTGCCGCCGGAGGCGTTCTCGTGGCCGCCCCCATGGAAATGGGCCATGGCGCAGGCCCGGGCCGAGAATCCTTTCTTGGAGCGGATGGACACGCGGAAATGGTCTTTTTCCTCCTTGAGGAGGATGCTCATTTTCACCCGGTCGATGGACAGCGGGATGTTCACCAGTCCTTCCGTCTCGCCCTCGTCCACGTCGAAGCGTTCCAGGATGTCCCGCGTTGCGACAATGAAGGCGAGGCCTTCCGGGGTGATCCGCAGCTTTTCGTACTGGAGATACCCCATCACCCGGACCCGGTTCTCGCGGTACCGGTTGTACAGGTCTGCGAGGACGGCGTCGCGGTCCACGCCGGCGGCGAGGAGCTCAGCGGCCATCCGGAAGGTGCCGGGATAGACGGAGTTGGCGAAATTGTTCGTGTCGGTGGTCATGCCGGTCAGGAGGGCGCGGGCTGCGTCGGCGGGCAGCCGGCGGGCGTCGCCGCCGATGTCCGGCAGTTCCAGCAGGACGTAGTACAGCAGCTCCGATGCGGAAGAGACGTCCGGGGTGGAGAAAGCCACCCGGAAGCGGTCCGTATCGGGACCGACGTGATGGTCGATGAGCGCTTTCGGGGCGGGGGAGGCCTCGAAGGCTTCCTGCAGGCCCTCCGTACGGGAGAAGCCGTTGGCATCGAGCAGGATGACCAGGTCGCTCGCCGCGATACGGGCGAGGCAGGCCTCCGGATCCGTATCATGGCACAGCAGCGGGACGCTGTCCGGGACGATGAAGCGGACCGTGGCGGCGGGGGAGTCGGGCAGGACGGCGGCGGCGTCCTTGCCCCGGCGCTCCCGGAGGTATGCGACGAGGGCGGACACGCTGCCCAGCGCATCCCCGTCGGGGTGCGTGTGGGCCGTGACCGTCACCGTCCTGCCGCTTTCCAGCAAGGCGTCGAAGGCCCGGATGCTTTCCGTTTCGATTCCGTACAAAGCCATCTGTTCTTTTGCGTTGCAAAAATACAAAATATATTGCTTTTCATAAATGATTTTTGTAACTTTGTCGGAACTTTGGAAAAATTATAAAACACTGAAATAATGAACAAGCTTGTCAAAATCATCGTCGAGATCCTCCTCGCGCTTGTCGCTGTCGGTTGTGTTTACGGCATTTACCGCAGCATCATGAAGCCGGTTAACTTCAACAAGGAAAAGGCCCGCAGGCAGGAAGTCGCCGTCCAGCGCCTCAAGGACATCCGTACCCTCGAGGTCGCTTTCAAGGGTGTCAACAACCGTTACACGGCCGACATCGACTCCCTGATCAACTTCTACAACACCGGCAAGATGGACATCATCATGCAGGTCGGTTCCAACGATGACTCCCTCGCTGTCGAGAACACCAACAAGTACAAGAATGACAAGGCTTTCAAGAAGCTGAGCAAGGAGGAACAGAACGCGAAGTTCATGGAACTCTACCGCAAGGGCGAGAAGCTCGTCTTCTCCGTCAGCACCCCGATCGCGGTGAAGGACACCCTGTTCAACAACCGTCCTGACTTCTGCATCGACTCCCTCAAGTACATCCCGTTCTCCGGCAAGATGCCCGTCGAGACCGACGCGATCGTGAAGACCGTCTCCGGTGTCCAGGTGCCGCTGTTCGAGGCCCGCATGCCTTGGAAGGCCCTCCTCAAGGGCATGGACAACCAGCTTCGCATCAACCTCGATGCCGAATGCGAGGACCAGAACCGTTACACCGGCCTGCAGGTCGGCTCTGTCAACCAGCCGAACAACAACGCCGGTAACTGGGAGTAGTCTTCCGCGATGGACAGTCCGCGCACAACGACTTCAGGAATATCCATTCAAGTCTCCTTGAGTGGATATTCTTTTAAGGTACGGGAGGGTGACGAAGTCCGCTCTTCCGCCTGGCTCAGCGCAGACCGCCTTTTCACCACGCCGGAGTTCCAGCGCCGCTACGACGAGGTGGACATTTCCCTCCTGACGCCCAAGTGCACCCTCGTCCCCGAGTCCTTCTTCCGGCCCGAGGCCGTCCGGACCCTGCTGTCCGACGTGGTCGCGCTCGAGCCGTCCGATGCCACGGGCTATGTCCGCATCCCCGAACTCGGGGCCGTCCTGCTGTTCTCCAACTCCATCGGCGAATCCCTGTCCAAAGTCCTCTCCCAGACGGTCCTGACGGCTTCCGGCGCGTCGGTGCCCGTCCTTCCGGAGATGTACTACATCCTCAAGGCGCTGCCTGCCTGCGAGGACTATAACAAGGTCGTGGCCTCGTACCGGGACGGCTGGCTGCATCTGGCCGTCGCCCAGGGCCGCAGCCTGCAGCTCGCGAACGTGTACGCCGCCCCCGATTTCACGACGGCCGAGTATTTCCTGTTCCTCGCCCTGAAGCGCCTCCAGCTCAATCCGGAAGTCACGACTGTCTGTTTCCGGACCCCCCTGACGTCCGAGGCGGAACTCTCCCTGTACCGCTATTTCAAGGCGGTCGTCGAACTATGAGGATCATCGGTGGACGCCTGAAAGGAAAGACCATCCTGCCGCCGGCGGGATACAAGGCGCGCCCGACCACGGACTTCGCCCGCGAGGGCTTGTTCAACGTCCTGGACAACGAATACGAATTCGAGGACCTCAAGGTGCTGGACCTCTTCGGAGGGACCGGCGCCATTTCATTTGAATTCGCCTCCCGCGGCGCCTCCCGCGTGTACTGCGTGGAGATGGCACGCGAGAACGCGTCGTTTATCAAGACCGAGGCGCAGCGCCTGGGTCTTACGAACGTGACGATGGTCCGGGACAACGTCTTCGACTTCCTCCCCATCTGCCGGGAGAAGTTCGACATCATCTTTGCAGACCCGCCCTACGCCCTGGAGAACCTGGACTCCATTCCGGACCAGGTCTTCGCGCAGGACATCCTCCATCCCGGCTGTTACTTCATCCTGGAGCACGGCGGGGAGCACTCCTTCCGGGAGCACCCCCGCTTCAAGAAGGAGAAGGTGTACGGCCGTGTGCATTTCACCTTTTTCGAACAAACGGAAGCCTAGCATACTATGATTTCATTCCTCATCAGCGTGGCCGCGCTCGTCGTCGGCTATCTTTTGTACGGTTCCTTCGTGGACCGGGTCTTCGGCCCCAATCCGAACCTGGTGACGCCGGCCGTGGCCAAGGCCGACAACGTGGACTTCATCGCGATGCCCGCGTGGAAAGTGTATATGATCCAGTTCCTGAACATCGCCGGGACCGGACCCATTTTCGGCGCGATCATGGGTGCGAAGTTCGGCCCGTCGGCCTACCTATGGATCGTTTTCGGCTGCATTTTCGCGGGCGCCGTCCATGACTACATGTCCGGCATGCTCTCCGTCCGGCACGGCGGGGCGGGGTATCCCGTCCTGGTGGGCCGGTATCTGGGCGAGACGACCAAGAAGGTCATGCTCGTTTTCTCCGTCCTCCTCCTGCTGATGGTGGGCGCCGTGTTCGTGTACAGCCCGGCCGTCATCCTGGGCGGCATGGTGGGCGACGGCGGCCAGTGGTCGGTCATGACCTGGGTGTTCGTCGTCTTCGCCTATTACGTCATTGCGACGCTCCTCCCCATCGACAAGATCATCGGCCGGATCTATCCGGTGTTCGCGGCGGCCCTGCTGTTCATGGCGGTGGCCCTGATGGTGTGCCTCCTGATCAAATGGCCCTCCCTGCCCGAATTCTGGCAAGGCCTGCAGAACCGCGGCCCGTCCGTCGGCCTGAAGGACCAGCCCATTTTCCCCTGTCTGTTCATCACCATCGCCTGCGGCGCCGTGAGCGGTTTCCACGCCACCCAGAGCCCGCTGATGGCCCGCTGCATCACGACGGAAAAGCTCGGCCGTCCCATCTTCTACGGCGCGATGGTCACGGAAGGCCTGGTCGCCCTGATCTGGGCGGCGGTCTCCTCCTACTTCTTCTTCGACGGCGGCGCGGCCGAGGTCGGTTCCGACCTCACGGCGGCGGCTCCGGTCGTGGTGACGAAGGTCTCGCAGAGCTGGCTCGGCGTGCTGGGCGGCATCCTCGCCGTCCTGGGCGTCGTGGCGGCGCCCATCACCAGCGGCGACACGGCCTTCCGGAGCGCCCGTCTGATCATTGCGGATTTCCTCCACCTGGACCAGGGGCCGATGCGGAAGCGCCTCTATATCGCCGTCCCGCTTTTCATCCTGTCGGGCCTCCTCCTGTGGTACAATATCGCCGATGCGAACGGCTTCAACGTCATCTGGCGTTACTTCGGCTGGGCCAACCAGACGCTTTCCGTATTCATGTTCTGGACGGCGACCGTGTACCTGGTCCTCAACAAGCCGGGAATGTACTACCTGATCGCCCTGATTCCGGCCCTTTTCATGACTTCCGTGTGCCTGACCTTCATCCTCGTGGACAAGATCGGCCTGGGCCTTCCGGTGGCCACGATTCCCTGGATCGCCCTCGGAACATTTGCCATTTCGGCAATTCTTTTCTATCTTTGGAAATATCGTAAAAACAGATAGACATGCTTGATAAAGAACGCGGGCTGTACGTAGCCCACTCTGCCAACGGCCCCATCTCCATCGTCGGAAAGATGGCGAACCGCCACGGGCTCATCGCCGGCGCCACCGGTACCGGCAAGACCGTCACCCTGCAGGTGCTGGCCGAAACCTTCTGCCAGGCCGGCGTCCCGTGCTTCATGGCCGACATGAAGGGCGACCTCAGCGGCATCAGCCAGGTGGGCAAGCTCTCCGGTTTCATCCAGAAGCGCCTGCCGGAGTTCGGCATCGAAGACCCGCAGTTCCAGAGCTGCCCCGTCCGTTTCTTCGACGTGTACGGCGAGCAGGGACACCCCATGCGCGCCACCATTTCCGACATGGGCCCGGACCTGCTGGGCCGCCTGATGGAGCTGAACGAGACGCAGACCGGTGTCCTGAACATCGTCTTCAAGATCGCCGACGACAACGGCCTCCTGCTCGATGACCTGAAGGACCTCCGCGCCATGCTCAATTTCGTGGGCCAGAACGCCGCGGAATTCACCATCCAGTACGGCAACGTGTCGACCGCCTCCATCGGCGCCATCCAGCGCGCCCTCCTCGGCCTGGAGAATCAGGGCGCCGACCTGTTCTTCGGTCGGCCGGCCTTCGACATCTTCGACCTCCTCCAGTGCGAGGGCGGGAAGGGCGTGATGAACGTCCTGGCCGCCGACAAGCTGATGCTCAAGCCGAAGCTTTATTCCACCTTCCTCCTCTGGCTGCTGTCTGAACTGTACAGCACCCTTCCGGAGGTCGGTGACATGGACCTTCCCAAGCTCGTCTTCTTCTTCGACGAGGCCCATATGCTCTTCGAGGATACGTCCAAGGCCCTGACGGCCAAGATCGAGCAGGTCATCCGCCTCATCCGCTCCAAGGGCGTCGGCATCTACTTCGTCACCCAGAGTCCGACCGATATCCCCGAAAACATCCTGGGACAACTCGGAAACCGGGTCCAGCATGCCCTCCGTGCCTATACCCCGAAGGACCAGAAGGCCGTTAAGGTGGCTGCGGAAACCTTCCGGGCGAACCCTGCCTTCGATACCTATGAAGCCATCCTCCAGCTGGAGACCGGCGAAGCCCTCGTCTCCTTCCTGGACGAAAAGGGTGCGCCTTCCGTGGTCGAGCGCGCGAAGATCCTCTTCCCGCTGAGCCAGATCGGCGCCATCACCGAGGACCAGCGGGCCACGATCATCAAGCAGTCCCGCCTCTGGGGCCGCTACGACAAGGTCGATGACCGCGAGAGCGCCTACGAGATCCTCGTCGCCGCGACGGCCGAGGCCGAGCGTCAGAAGGCCGAACTCCAGGCGCAGAAGGAGGCCGAGAAGCAGGCCGCCATCGAGGCCAAGGAACAGGCCAAGCTCGAGAAGGAGCAGGCGAAGGCGGAGAAAGAACAGGCCAAGAAAAAGAAGAACAGCATCGCGTCCAAGGTCCTGAAGTCCGTGATCACCGCCGTGACCGGCGTCGTCGCCGCCTCCGTGGCCGACTCCGTTACCGGCACCAAGAAGAAGAGCGGCACTTCCACGACCAAGAAGGCGGTCCAGAAGGCCACCAAATCCGCGACGAACACCATTACCCGGGAACTCACCCGGAGCATCCTGGGGAACCTCATCAAATAGAGGTTCCCCCTTTCCCCAATTGTACTGAAACCTGAATCCTGACATGACTTTGAAAATCGTTGTCCTGGCCAAACAAGTCCCGGACACCCGCAACGTGGGCAAAGACGCCATGACGGCCGAAGGAACCGTGAACCGCGCCGCATTGCCTGCCATCTTCAATCCTGACGACCTGAACGCACTGGAGCAGGCCCTCCGCCTGAAAGAACAGCATCCGGGCTCGACTGTAGCCATCCTGACGATGGGCCCGCCCCGCGCGGGAGAAATCATCCGCCAGGGACTCTACCGCGGGGCCGATACCGGCTACCTCCTGACCGACCGGCTCTTTGCCGGCGCCGACACCCTCGCCACTTCCTATGCCCTCGCGACCGCCATCCGCAAGATCGGCGGCGTGGACCTCGTCCTCGGCGGCCGCCAGGCCATTGACGGCGACACGGCCCAGGTGGGCCCGCAGGTGGCCGAGAAACTGGGCATGACGCAAGTCACCTATGCCCAGGAGATCCTGGACGTGAAGGATGGCAAAGCGACCATCCTCCGTTCCATCGACGGCGGCGTCGAAACCGTCGAAGCTCCGCTTCCGCTCGTGGTTACCGTCAATGGGACCGCGGCTCCCTGCCGCCCGCAGAACGTGCGGCTCGTCATGAAATACAAGTGGGCGACCTGCCCTTCCGAGCGCCCCGAGAACGACCCCCACGCCGCCCTGTATGCGGAACGGCCGTACCTGACCCTGACCCAGTGGACGGTGGCCGATGTGGACGGGGATCCGTCCCAGTGCGGTTTCGCCGGCTCGCCGACCCGCGTGAAGACGGTGCAGAACATCGTCTTCCAGGCCAAGGAGAGCAAGACCCTCACCGCCTCCGACGCGGATGTCGAAGGCCTGGTGCAGGAACTCATCAGTGAAAAGATCATCGGCTAAGACTATGGATAACGTATTCGTCTATTGCGAGATCGAGGGCACGGTCGTGGCCGAGGTCTCCCAGGAACTCCTGACCAAGGGCCGCAAGCTCGCCGACGAGCTGGGCGTGGAACTGCACGCCGTGGTGGCCGGTACCGGCATCCGAGGGGCCGTGGAGTCCCAGATCCTCCCGTACGGGGTGGACAAACTGTTTGTTTTCGACGGGAAGGACCTGTTCCCTTACACGTCCGCTCCCCACACCGATATTCTTGTGAACCTCTTCCGGGAGGAGAAACCGCAGATCTGCCTGATGGGCGCGACCGTCATCGGCCGGGACCTGGGTCCGCGCGTGTCCTCTTCCCTCACCAGCGGGCTCACCGCTGACTGCACGCAGCTCGAGATCGGCGACTTCGACGATGTCAAGACCGGGAAGTCCTACAAGAACCTGCTGTACCAGATCCGTCCCGCCTTCGGCGGCAATATCGTCGCGACCATCGTGAATCCGGACCACCGCCCGCAGATGGCGACCGTGCGTTCCGGCGTCATGCAGAAGGCCCTGTACGCGGGGAAGGCCCGCGGGGAAGTGGTCTATCCGGAAGTGGACCGGTACGTGAGCCCGGAGGCCAATGTCGTGAAGGTCCTGGACCATCACGTGGAGGCCGCCAGGCATAACCTCAAGGGCGCTTCCATCGTTGTTTCCGGCGGTTACGGCATGGGCTCCAAGGAAGGATTCCAGATGCTGTTCGACCTGGCGAAGGTCCTCCATGCGGAGGTGGGCGCGAGCCGCGCTGCCGTGGATGCCGGCTTCTGTGACGCCGACCGCCAGATCGGCCAGACCGGCGTGACTGTCCATCCGAAGGTGTACATCGCCTGCGGCATCAGCGGCCAGATCCAGCACATCGCCGGCATGCAGGACAGCAGCATCATTATCAGCGTGAACAGCGATCCCGACGCCCCCATCAACAAGATTGCGGACTACGTGATCGTGGGCACGGTGGAAGAGGTGATCCCGAAGCTCATTAAGTATTACAAGAAAAACAGCAAGTAAGCCATGGCCAACTACTATACCGACCATCCCGAAATCGCCTTCTACTTCCGGCATCCCCTGATGCGCCGGATCGTGGAGCTTCGGGAAAAGGGATTCGCCGACAAGGACCTGTATCCGGAGGCGCCCGTAGACTATGAAGACTGCATCGAAAACTACAAGCGCCTGCTGGAAGTGGTGGGTGACATCACCGCCAACATCATCGCCCTGAACTCCGAGAGCGTGGACCTGGAAGGACCGCACCTCGAGAACGGGCGGATGATCTATGCCTCCAAGACCGTCGAGAACATGGAGGCGATGCGCAAGGCCGGCCTCACCGGCGTCGCGCAGCCGCGCCGCTACGGCGGCCTGAACCTCCCGAACGTCGTGTTCAGCATGTGCTCTGAACTGGTGAGCGCCGCTGACGCCTCGTTCCAGAATATCTGGAGCCTCCAGAGCTGCGCCGACACCCTGTACGAGTTCGGTTCCGAAGAGCAGCGGCAGAAGTTCCTCCCGCGCATTTGCGCCGGCGAGACCATGTCCATGGACCTGACCGAGCCCGATGCCGGTTCCGACCTCCAGCGTGTGATGCTCAAGGCCACGTGGAGCGAGGAACAGGGCTGCTGGCTCCTGAACGGCGTCAAGCGGTTCATCACCAACGGCGACTCTGATATCCACCTCGTCCTCGCCCGCAGCGAGGAAGGGACGCGCGACGGCCGCGGCCTGTCCATGTTCATCTACGACAAGCGGCAGGGCGGCGTGGACGTGCGTCACATTGAGCACAAGCTGGGTATCCATGGCTCTCCCACCTGCGAACTGACCTATAAGAATGCCCGGGCCGAACTGTGCGGCAGCACCCGGATGGGCCTGATCAAGTACGTGATGGCCCTGATGAACGGCGCCCGCCTGGGCATCGGCGCCCAATCCACCGGCCTGAGCCAGGAAGCCTACAACGAGGCCGCCCGGTACGCTTCCGAGCGCGCCCAGTTCGGCCAGACCATCGACCATTTCCCGGGCGTGTACGACATGCTCAGCCGGATGAAGGCGAAGCTGGATGCCAGCCGTACCCTGCTGTACCACACCGCCGCCCATGTGGACGTGTACAAGTGTCTGGAGGACATCCAGCGCGACCGTCCGCTGACGGGGGAGGAGCGCGTCGAAATGAAGAAATACAGCCGCCTGGCCGACGCCTTCACGCCCCTGTGCAAGGGCATGAGCTCCGAATATGCGAACCAGAACGCCTTCGACTGCGTTTCCGTCCACGGCGGTTCCGGTTTCATCATGGAATACAAGTGCCAGCGCCTGATGCGCGACGCGCGCATTTTCAATATCTATGAAGGAACGACCCAACTCCAGGTCGTCGCGGCGATCCGTTACATCACGAACGGCTCCTATTCGGAAATCATCCGGGGCCTGCTCACCGAGCCCGTCTCGGCGGAGATGGAACCTCTCCGCGCCCGCGTCGCGGCTCTCGCCGACATTTACGACGCGAGCATCGCGGCCGTCAAGGCGTTCGAGGACCAGGAGGTCCTGGACTTCCTTGCCCGTCGCCTGTATGACATGACTGGTGAGATCGTGATGGCCCTGTTGCTGCAGCGGGACGCCACCCTCGCGCCGGAACTCTTTGCAAAATCCGCCCGCGTGATGACGCAGATGGCCGAGGAAACCGTAAATGGAAAAAGCGCGTACATCCGCGCTTTCAGGGCCTCCGACCTCGCCGCGTTCCGCGTCGTGGAGGCGTAGAGACGTGATTTAATACTTCCAGTGGGGACCGAACCGTTCGAACGCGGCTCGGTCCAACTGTTCTCTGTCGTCCGGATGGGCGATGGAGATCAGCAGGCGGGCGCGTTCCTGCAGGGACTTGCCGTACAGGTTCACGGCGCCCCATTCCGTGACGACCCACTGCACGTCCGCCCGGGGCGTGACGACGCCGGCGCCGGGCTTCAGGGTGGGGACGATCTTCGGGGTAAGTTTCGCGGTGCGGGAGGCGAGGGCGATGACGGCCTTGCCGCCGGGGGACATCTTGGCGCCGCGGACGAAGTCCAGCTGGCCGCCGGTGCCGGAGTAGATGCGCGTGCCGATGGAATCGGCGCACACCTGGCCGGTGAGGTCGATTTCCGTCGCGGAGTTGATGGACACGACGTTCGGGTTCTTCGCGATGATCCAGGGGTCGTTCGTGTAGGCGATTTCCCGCATCTGGACGGCCGGGTTCCGGTCGATGAAGTCGTACACGTCCTGCGAGCCCAGGAGGAAAGAGGCGACGACCTGGCCGGTGTCGATCTTCTTCGCGGCCCCGTCGATGACGCCTTTCCGGATGAGGTCCAAGGCGCCGTCGGCGAACATTTCCGTGTGGAGGCCCAGGTGCTGGTGGTTGGCCAGTTCCGAGCAGACGGCGTTGGGCAGCGAGCCGATGCCCATCTGCAGGCAGGCCCCGTCCGGCACGAGTTCCGAGCAGTTCCGGCCGATCATCCGGTCGATTTCCGTAGGCTGCACGTAGTCCTTGGTGATCAGCGGCGTCTCGTCCCAGACGAAGGCGTCGAACCGGTCCACGGGGATGGGTTCTCCATAGGAGAAGGGAACGTTCGGATTGACGACGGCGATTTTCAGGCGGGCCACCTCGAGGGCGGCGACTGAGCAGTCCACGGAGGTGCCGAGGGAGACGATCCCGTCGACAGGCTCGGAAACCTGCACCATCGCGACATCGCACGGGAGCGCGCCGCTGCGGTACATCGCCTGCGACTCGAACAGGTGCGTGGGGATATAATCGGCATAGCCTTCCTGGACGCTTTTCCGTACGTTCGGGCCCACGAAGAAACCCTGGTCGAAGAACACGCCTTCGTACTCCGGGGAGCCGTAGGGGGCGGGGCCTTCGGTGTGGAAGTGGTGGAAGTGGAGGTCCTTCAGTTCGCCCGCCCTGCGGCACAGGGCGTCGATGAGGACGTGGGGGACGCTGGCGATCGGGGAGAGATGGATGTGATCCCCGCTCCGGACGCCGCGGACGGCTTCGTCCGCCGATATGAATGTCAAGGGCTTCATACGCAAACCGGGCAAATATACGTAGATTCTTTGTATATTTGTAAAAATTTTATGAATAAAATGCATACCAGGGAAGAAAAGGTGGCCGCCTTCGGCCGTTTGCTCGATATCATGGACCTCCTCCGGGAAAAATGCCCGTGGAATGCGGCGCAAACCATTGACACCATCCGGCCGATGACCGAGGAGGAAGTGTATGAACTCAGCGACACCATCCTCAAGGGCGACCGGAAGGGGACGGCGAAGGAAATCGGCGACCTGCTGTACCACATGGTCTTCTATGCCCGCATCGCCCAGGAAGAGGGCTCCTTCGATATCGCCGACTCCCTGAACAAGGTGTGCGACAAGATGGTCTTCCGCCACCCGCACGTGTTCGGTCCTGAGGCCGGCAAGCCCACCACCGCGAAGGAGATCGCCGATACCTGGGAACTCGTGAAAGCCAAGGAAAAGGACGGCAACAAGCGCGTGATGGCCGGCATTCCCGATGCCATGCCCGCCATCCTCAAGGCCATGTCCCTGCAGGAGAAGGCCCGCGGATGCGGTTTCGACTGGGAGCAGAAGGAAGATGTCTGGCCCAAGGTGCAGGAGGAGCTGGGGGAGGCGAAGGACGCCTGTGCCGAGGATGACCCGAAGCACATGCAGGAGGAGTTCGGCGACCTGCTGTTCGCCGTCATCAACGCCTCCCGCCTGTACGGTATCGACCCGGAAGCCGCTCTCAGCGGCGCCTGCGACAAGTTCCGCCGCCGTTTCTCCTACATGGAGGAGGAAACGATCCGCCGCGGACTGAAACTCGCGGACATGACCCTCGCCGAGATGGACGCGATTTGGGACGAAGGGAAGGCCAAAGGGCTCTGATATGGTAATTCGGAGTTTTTTCCGTATCTTTGCAGACTAATTCAAAAGGAGTTCCCATGGCAGAGAACACATTGCTGGAGAAGGTGCTGAGCCTTCAGGACAAATACAGGAAACTGGAAGAGTCGCTCGCCGACCCGGCCGTCATCGCCGATATGAAGAAGTTCGTGCAGCTGAACAAGGACTACAAGGAGCTGCAGCCGATTATCCAGGCCGGCCTCGAATACAAACGCATGCTGGACGAGCTCGCGCAGGCGAAGGATATCCTTATGAACGAAAAGGACGAGGACCTGCGGGAGATGGCCCGCGACGAGGTCGCGGAGATCGAGCCCAAGCTCCCCGACATGGAGCAGAACATCAAACTCCTCCTCATCCCGGCCGATCCGGACGATTCCAAGAACGCGATGGTGGAAATCCGCGGCGGCACCGGCGGTGACGAAGCGGCCATTTTCGCCGGCGACCTGTTCCGCATGTACCAGCACTTCGCTGAGCGTCGGGGCTGGAAGCTGGAGGTCACCGACCAGGCTCCCGGCACGGCCGGCGGCTTCAAGCAGATCGTATTCAAGCTATCCTCCAGTCAGGACGGCGTGTACGGCGTGATGAAGTACGAATCCGGCGTGCACCGTGTCCAGCGCGTCCCCCAGACGGAAACCCAGGGCCGCATCCAGACATCGGCCGCGTCCGTGGCCGTGTTCCCGGAAGCCGGCGAGTTCGACGTCGAATTGAACCCGGCCGATATCCGCAAGGACCTTTTCTGCGCCTCCGGCCCGGGCGGGCAGGGGGTGAACACCACCTATTCCGCCGTGCGCCTGACGCACATCCCGTCCGGCCTCGTGGTCCAGTGCCAGGAAGAGCGTTCCCAGCTCAAGAACCTGGACCGGGCGATGGAAGAGCTCCGTACCCGCCTGTACAACCTCGAACACCAGAAATACCTGGACGGCATCGCCGCGAAACGCAAGACCATGGTCTCCACCGGTGACCGTTCCGCGAAGATCCGTACCTACAACTATCCCCAGGGCCGCGTGACGGACCACCGCATCGGCTGGAGCATGTACAACCTGCCCGTCTTCATGGACGGGGACATCCAGGAGTGCATCGACCAGCTCCAGATCGCGGAGAACGCCGAGCGCCTGAAGGAAGCCGGAGAGGAGGAAGCATAAGATGGCACGCAATCCCGAAACCCTCAAGAGCCTGGGCCACAAAACGTCCTACAGTCAGGACTATGCGCCCGAAGTGCTGGAAACCTTCGAGAACCAGCATCCCGGCAACGACTACTGGGTGCGTTTCAACTGCCCGGAGTTCACGACCCTGTGTCCCATCACCGGCCAGCCTGACTTCGCGGAGATCCGCATCAGCTACGTGCCCGACGTCCGGATGGTGGAATCCAAGAGCCTCAAGCTGTACCTGTTCAGTTTCCGCAGCCACGGCGATTTCCATGAGGACGTCGTGAACACCATCATGAAGGACCTCATCAAGCTGATGGACCCGAAGTATATCGAAGTCACCGGTTTCTTCACCCCGCGCGGCGGCATCTCCATTTTCCCGTATGCGAACTACGGCCGCCCCGGCACGAAGTGGGAGCAGCTTGCAGAGCAGCGTTTCGCTGCGCACGAGTAGCTGTCATTCTGAGGAGGTCGTAAGACCGACGTGAGAATCTATTCCTTTTCCCGGAACCTTTTCAGAACGTCCTCGATATAGGTCTTCGTGACCGGTATCGGGGCGATGGCCTCGTTGTCGAGGGTGATTTCGTAGGTGGCGCCCACCTTCTGGAGTACCTTGACTTTGGCCATGTTCACGATGAACTTGCGGTGGCAGCGGAGGAGGTCCGAGCCCGCGAAACTCTCTTCCACCGTCTTCAGGCGGCAGCGGAGCATGTAGGTCTGGAGGTCGCCTTTGTTGTCAGAGTACCACACTTTGATATAGTTGTCGTCCGCCTCCACGTAGTAGAGGTTCGCGCTGGAGACGGAAAGCTTGAGGACGCCGTTGTTGTCGAAGAGGGTGAATTTCTGGTCGGTGGCACCTTCGTCGGGGGTCTCTTCCGTCACGACGTCGTGCATGTTCATCAGCCGGATGGTCCGGTTCTGGTCGATGATCGTGAAGAACATGCCCGCGATGAGGAAGGGAACGCCCAGGCACACGAAGGCGTACACAAGGGCGTGCAGGAAAATGACGAGCCCGTTCTGGTCCTCGGGCTGGGCGATGGTTACCGTGAAGATGGTGTACAGGGTGGTGATCAGGAAGATTTCCGCCAGGCACCAGGCCGTGTAGCCCCAGTAGGTCATCCGCAGACGGTTCCGGGTCTTGTACATAACCACGCGGCTGACGATGAGGATGGACAGCGATAGGAAGGCGAATATCGCGGTGAAGCCGAAGAAGGTGCTGTTCCCGAGGCGGAACCACGCGTTGTTGGAGAAGGGGATGCTTACGAGCAGGAAGACCACCGAAAACAGGGCGGCGAAAGTGACCGTGCCCAGCAACTGGTAGCGCTCCCGCAGGTAACCGGGGATATATTTCTTCTTACCTTCTTCCATTGCAAGGAATACAAAAATACGCAAAATTACCGATATTTCGCCCCTTTTTTCGCGATTTCGCCCCAGTTGCACCCGCGCGGGGCCGTTTTCGCCACTTTTATTTCATAAATCGGTTTCGTCGGCCTACATTTGTATCCGATACTAAAACCTACTCAGATATGAAGATTATCGGTACCGGAAGCGCCCTGCCGCGGAAGGTGGTCACCAACGCCGACCTGGAGGGCTTCCTGGACACGACCGACGAATGGATCGTGACCCGGACGGGCATCCGTTCCCGCCACGTCATTTCCGACGAACGGCTGGAGGACCTGGGCCGCGACGCCGCCTTGAAGGCCCTGGCCGACGCCGGCAAGAAGCCGGAGGACATCGACCTCCTGCTATGTTCCAATGTGGTCAACGAGTATATGACCCCGGGCCTGGGATGCATTATCGCCGCGGCCGTGGGCCTGCACTGCCCCTGCATTGACATAAACTGCGCCTGCCCGGGCTTCATCTATGCCCTGGACATCGCCGATTCCTACTTCAAGGTGGGGAAGGTGAAGAACGTGCTCATCGTCTGCGCCGAGGAGCCCAGCCGGATGACCTCCTGGCAGGACCGCGCCACCTGCGTCCTGTTCGGGGATGGAGCCGGGGCCGTCGTCCTTTCGGAAGGGGAGGGGGTCCGGTCCATCCGGATCGGCGCCCGGCCCGATCCGGACAAGATCTGGCAGTTCCGGCCGCTGGAACCCACGCCGTTCGTCACCAAGACCGAGTCCGGCGTCCCCCTGCAGATGCAGGGACGGGAAGTGTTCCGCTTCGCCGTCACCGCCTCCGTGGACGATATCCGGGCGGTCCTCGCGGAAGCCGGCCTGGGCGTGGATGACGTCGATTATTACATGATCCATCAGGCGAACCTCCGCATCGTGGAAGGAATCCGGAACCGCCTCGGCGTCCCGGAAGACAAGTTCCCGACCAACATTGCGGACCATGGGAATTCGTCGTCCGCTTCCTGTCCGATCCTGCTGGACGAGTGCAAGCGGAAGGGACTTTTCAAATCCGGAGATAAATTGATATTCAGCGCGTTCGGCGCAGGGCTCCTGTCCGCGGCGGCCCTCGTTGAGTGGTAATTGCGGAATATTTCGTATATTTGCAGTCTGTTGTACTGAAATTATGGAACCGAAAAGAGTAGTTATCACCGGCATGGGCATCATTTCCTCCGTGGGAAATGATCTTGATACGTATTGGAAGAACCTCGTGGACGGCGTCTGCGGCATCGACTACGTCGAGGACTTCAAGGACATGCCCGTCACGATCGCCGGCAAGGTCAAGGACTTCGACCCGGAGCGTTATGATATGGACAAGGCCTTCGTCCGCAAGCAGGACAAGTTCACCCAGTTCGCCATGGCGGCCGCCTGGCAGGCCATGGAGGCTTCCGGCCTGAAAACCGAAGGCGAGGAGATGAACATCGACCCGTTCCGCCTCGGCGTCTACGTGGGCTCCGGCATCGGCGGCTTTGAGATCCAGTACCGGGAGACGGCCAAGATGGTCGAGGACCCGACCGGCAAGTGGGTTTCCCCGTTGTTCATTCCGACGATGATCTCCAACATCGCGGCCGGCCACATCGCCATCAAGCACCAGGCCAAAGGCCCGTGCCTGGACATCGTCACCGCCTGCGCCACCTCTTCGCACTGCCTCGGTGAGGCGTTCCGTGCCGTCCGGCATGGCTATGCCGACGCCATTATCGCCGGCGGCTCCGAACACGCCTCCATTCCGATCGGCGTGGCCGGTTTCGCCAATGCGAAGGCCCTTTCCCGCGCCACGGATCCCAAATACGCGTCCCTCCCGTTCAACGCGAACCGGCAGGGCTTCGTCATGGGCGACGGCGCCGCCGTCCTCATTCTCGAGTCCCTGGACCACGCCCTCGCGCGCGGCGCGAAGATTTATGGCGAAATGGTGGGCTACGGCAATACCTGCGACGCATACCACGCCACCGCACCGCGTCCGGACGGCAGCACCCAGGCCCGGGCCATCCAGCTCGCCCTGGAGGAAGCCGGTTTCGACCCGGAGAAAGACAACCTCTACATCAATGCCCACGGCACGGGCACGCATCTGAACGACATCGCTGAAACCATCGCCTACAAGGTGGCCCTCGGCGACTATGCCTACAAGGCCCATATCAGTTCCATCAAGTCCATGACCGGCCATATGTTCGGCGCTGCCGGCGCCGCGGAGGCGATCGCCACCATCCTGGCCCTCCGGGACGGCATCATCCCGCCGACCATCAACCTGGACTGCCCGGATCCGGAATGCGACCTGGACTACACGCCGAACGTCGCCGTGAAGAGCGACATCACCATCGGCATCTCCGACTCCCTCGGCTTCGGCGGACACGACGCCTGCGTTGCTTTCCGCAAGTATTCCGAATAAGATGAACAGAGAAGAGATCATGCAGCATATTCCCCACCGGGAACCCATGCTCCTCATTGACGAGGTGTGGATGGACCCGGACGGGACCGGTCACGGTCAGTATCGCATCCGTGACGACGAATTCTTCTGCCGGGGCCATTTCCCCGGAAACCCGATGGTTCCGGGCGTCATCCTCTGCGAGATCATGGCCCAGAGCTGCACCCGCCTGATGCTCGAGGTGCTGCCGGGCAACCTGGCCGTCTACCGCGGCATCGACGACGTCAAGTTCAAGAACACGGTCCGCCCGGGCGACCTGTGCGAAGTCACCTGCCGGATCGACGAGAACAAGGCCGGCATCTTCCACTGCTCGGCCAAACTGGAAGTAGGCGGCAAGCTATGCTGCCGCGGGAAACTCACGTTCGCGGTGATTCCCGACCCGATGAAAACTGAAAAGAAGTAAACCGGCCGGTTTACTTCTTTTTTTTGCGGTCCCGTTTCCGAGATTCGCGGATGCGGTAGGCGCTTTCGACCATCAGCTGGTCCTGGAAGCAGCCCCGCGCGGCGAGGAAATCGCAGATGGCCGCGATGAGCGGGAAGATGACGGTCCAGCGGAAGACGACACCCTCCGGTGCCGTGAAGTAGAGGTACGCCAGCCAGCCCGTCATGCCCAGGGCGACGAGCCCCGAGAGGGTAGCAAGGCGCATCTGAAGGATGCGGACCTTGAAGGTGATGAGCGCGAGGACGGTCATCGCGAACAGGATGCCCAGCAGGATCCCGAAATAGGGTTTCTGCAACTGCAGGTAAGTTACGTACTGCATCCCCTCGGGCGCCGAGACGGCGTAGGCGTCACTGAAGAACAGGATAAACAGAAGGACGGCGGAGACCGCCAGATATAAGGTTTGGATGCGCTGCCACATAGGTTGATAAATTTGTGCAAAGATAGGAATTGTCCGGGGAAAAAACTATATTTGTACTTTACCGCATAATCCGAATTGCCATGAGAATCCCTGAATCCGAACTCATCATCAACGGCGACGGCTCCGTGTTCCACATCCACCTCAAGCCCGAAGAACTGGCCGACAACGTCATCCTCGTGGGCGACCCCGGCCGCGTCGACATGATCGGCGAACTGCTGGAGGACATTGAATTCCGGCACGCCTCCCGCGAGTTCGTCTCCATTACCGGCCGCCGTCACGGCAAGCGCATCACCGTCCTTTCCCATGGCATCGGCCCCGACAACATCGATATCGTGATGACCGAGTTGGACGCCCTGGCCAACGTCGATTTCGCCACCCGCGAAGTCAAGCCCGAGCACAAGGCCCTGAACATCCTCCGCATCGGCACTTCCGGCGCCCTGCACGCGGACATTCCGCTGGGCTCCTACATCCTCTCGCACTATTCCGTCGGCTTCGACGGCGTGATGAACTGGTATGCGGGTCGAGAAAAGGTCACCATTCCCGAGGTCGAGGAAGCCTTCAAGGCCCATATGGACTGGGAAAAGACCCTCCAGTCGCCCTATTTCGTGAAGGCGTCGGACAAGATCATCGACCTGATGAAGGATGTCACCGTCCCGGGTGTCACGATTTCCGCGCCGGGTTTCTACGGCCCCCAGGGCCGCGTCGTCCGCATTCCGCTTGCGATGCCGGACATGCTGGAACGCATCGAGTCCTTCCGCTTCGAAGCGGGCGGCATGGAGCGGCGCATCACGAACTTCGAAATGGAAAGCGCCCCGCTGGCGGGCCTCTGCGCACTGCTCGGCCATAACGCCTGCACCGTGTGCTGCGCCATTGCGAACCGCTATCTCCAGAGCTCCAATCCGGACTACAAGCCGTTCATCCGCCGGCTCGCGGAGATCGCGGTGGACCGGATGGCCACGCTCTAGCGCCTAGCGGAGGATCAGTTCCTCCAGTTCCGCCGGGGTGTCCACCAGCGCGGTGGGCTGGAAGGCGGCGAGTTCTTCCCGTGAACGGAATCCCCAGGTGACGCCGACGGTATCGACCCCGGCGCCAAGGCCCGTCTGCATGTCCACATTGGAATCGCCTACGTACAGGACCTCGTCTTTTGCGACGTCCGCAGCTTGCCTGCACAGTTCCACGATGCCCGGATCGGGTTTGATGGGGAAGCCCTCCCGCTGGCCCAGGACGGCGGTCCAGGCGTACTGTCCGAAGAAATGGCCGATAACGGTCTCCGCCCCTTCCTGATACTTGTTGGACGCCACGGCAATGCGGATGCCGCGGGCGGTGATGTGTTCCAGGAGCTCCGGGATGCCGGGGTAGGGGTGTGTGCGGTCGCACAGATGGACGCCATAATGTGCCAGGAACAGTTCCCGCATCCGGTCGATGGTCTCCGGGGTGTCGCAGCCTGCCGGGACGGCGCCCTTGAACAGGTTTGTAATGCCGCGGCCTACCAGTTTGTAGTATTCGTCCCGCTGCCGTTCGGGGAACCCGAGCGTGCGCAGGGCATGGTTTGTGGCGTTCCCCAGGTCCTCGATCGTGTCCAACAGGGTCCCGTCCAGGTCAAAAATCACTAATTTTTTCATTTTGTACCGCATTTTGGCACAAGGTGGCCGTACCTTTGTATCAGAAAACAAAACGGTACTGCCATGAGAAACACAGATTACAACATCGACGCCCTCGGTTCCTTCCTCTCCTCCGACGTTTCCTTCCAGGCCCTCAAGGACCTCATTGACGACCTCGGCCTCGAGGTGGAAGGCGTCACGGAGTTTTAAGGGAGACGGCGATGGACTCCTTGTCCGCCGACAGGCCCACCTTGACCTCCCGGACGTCCGCCAGCTCCTGCTTGGCGTGGGACACCTGGATGCGGTCGGTGATGATGAATTCGGCGACGGGATCCTCGATATATTTCGTGATGGCCCGCTTCAGCGGCCTGGCCCCGTAGGCGGGGTCGTAGCCCGCTTCGGCCACGAAGCGCTTGGCTGACGGGGTGACCGTGATCCGGTAGCCCGACTCCAGCGCTCGCTTCTTCAGGCCCTTCAGCTCGATATCAATAATGCGTTCGATATCCTCCCGGGACAAGGAATTGAAGTAGACCTGCTCGTCCACCCGGTTGATGAATTCCGGCGGGAACGCCTTCTTGACAGCCTTGGCGACCACGTTCTTCCGGTCCGCCTCCACCTTTCTTCCGGCCGTAGCAAACCCGATTCCATTCCCATATTCCTCCACTTCGCGGCTGCCCACGTTGGAGGTCATGATGACGATGGTGTTCTTGAAGTCCACCACGCGTCCGTTGCTGTCCGTCAGCCGGCCCTCGTCCATGACCTGCAGGAGCAGGTTGAAGATATCGGGATGGGCTTTCTCGATCTCGTCCAGCAGGACGACGCAATAGGGCTTGCGGCGCACCCGTTCCGAGAGCTGGCCGCCCTCCTCGTAGCCCACGTAGCCCGGAGGCGCACCAATGAGCCGGGAGACGGAGAACTTCTCCATGTATTCGCTCATGTCGATCCGGACCATGTTGTCCTCCGAATCGAACAGGTATTCGGCCAGGGACCGCGCCAGCTGGGTCTTGCCCACGCCGGTGGGGCCGAAGAACAGGAACGTGCCGATGGGGCGGTGCGGGTCCTTGAGCCCCGCCCGGCCGCGCTGGATGGCCCGCACGACCGTGTCGATGGCCTCGTCCTGCCCGATGATCCGGGCCTGGAGGCGCTTCTTCATCCGGAGGATGCGGTTGCCCTCGGACTCGGCGACCTTGTTCACCGGGATGCCGGTCATCTTGGACACGACGGAGGCGATATCCTCGGCGGTCACGGTATCGGCTCCGCCCTTTTTGCGGGCGAGGTTGAGCCGCACCATGGAGCCGGCCTCGTCCATCGCGTCGATGGCCTTGTCCGGCAGGGCCCGGTCGGTGAGGTACCGGTCGGTGAGCCGGACGGCGGCCTCCACGGCCTCGTCGGCGTAGGAAATGTGATGGAACTCCTCGTAATGGGGTTTCAGGTGGCGGAGGATCTCGATGGATTCCGGTACGTCCGTGGGCTCCACGACGATCTTCTGGAAGCGGCGGTCCAGGGCGCCGTCCTTCTCCACGATCTTGGTGAACTCATCCATTGTGGTCGCGCCCACGCACTGGAGTTCGCCGCGGGCGAGGGCCGGCTTGAGCATGTTCGCCGCGTCCAGGCTGCCCGACGCGCCGCCGGCGCCCACGATGGTGTGGAACTCGTCGATGAACAGGATCAGGTCAGGGTTCGACTGGGCTTCCTTGATGATGGCCTTGAGGCGCTTCTCGAAGTCGCCGCGGTATTTGGTGCCTGCCACCACCGAAGCGATGTCCAGCGACAGGATGCGTTTCTTCGCCAGGGCGGGGGAAATGTCCCCGGAGGCGATCCGGAGGGCAATGCCCTCCACAATGGCCGACTTGCCCACGCCGGGCTCGCCGATGAGCATCGGGTTGTTCTTCTTGCGCCGCCCGAGGATCTCGATCACGCGGGCGATCTCCATGTCGCGTCCCACGACCGGGTCCAGCTTCCCTTCGCGGGCCGCTTTCGTCAGGTCGTATCCGAATTCCTCGATGTCGATGCCGTTCTTCTTGGAGGTCTCGCCGTCTTCTGTCTCCTCCTCGCTGTCTCCCTCGGCGGGCTGCTGCTCCTGTTTCTGGACCTGCAGCAGGCCTTCGGTCTCCATGTAAGAGAGCATGCGGCCGTAGTCCACCCCGCGGCTGCGGAGGAAGGCCTGGCCGTAGCTGTCCGTGGTGCGGCACAGGGCGAGCAGGAGGTGGTGCGGGGCCGCCTCCGGGCTCTTCAGCCGGGTGGCTTCCATAACCGTGATACTCAGCACGTTCTGCGCCTGGCGGGAGAAGTTGATGTGGTCGATCTCGGAGTAGGGGATGGTCTCGTTGGTGAAAATCCTGCCGTCAATGAAGGATTTGAGTTCGGCGGGTTCGATGCCGAGCCCCTGCAGCACCTGGAAGGCGGTGTTGTCCACGTGGCGGATGATCCCGAGAAAGAGGTGGTCCGGGCCGATGCCGTAGCTGCCGGTGCGCATCGCCTCTTCGCGGGCGTATTTGATAATGCCGTTCAGTTGGTCGGATATCTGTATCATAGGGAGCAAAGATAAGCAAAATCCCCGGTATCAACAATCGTGCGGGAAACCGCTTCCGGACAATTTGTCAGTCTTTGAAGAATCAATAAAAAATGCTATATTTGCATGTTTATAGATAGGTTATAAAACATGGACAACAACGAAGAGAAGAATCCGGTGGAAGAGCCCCAGTCGACGGGGCTGATCCAGCCGGTGGAGATCGACCACGAGATGCGCACCGCGTACATCGACTATTCGATGTCCGTCATCGTGTCCCGCGCCCTTCCGGACGCCCGGGACGGCCTCAAGCCGGTGCAGCGCCGCGTGCTCTACGGTATGAACGAAATGGGTGTCAGATATAACGGCCAGACCAAGAAATCCGCCCGTATCGTGGGTGACGTGATGGGTAAGTACCACCCGCACGGCGACTCCAGCGTATACGACGCGATGGTCCGTCTGGGCCAGTGGTGGAACCAGCGTTACCCGCTGGTGTGGGGTCAGGGCAACTTCGGTTCGATGGACGGCGATTCCCCGGCCGCCATGCGTTACACCGAGGCCAAGCTCGAGAAGATGTCCGAGGACGTCCTCGCCGACATGGACAAGGACACTGTCGACATGGACCTGAACTTCGATGACACCCTCCAGGAACCGACGGTCCTTCCCACGAAGGCTCCGCTGCTCCTGCTGAACGGCGCGTCCGGCATTGCCGTCGGCATGGCCACGAACATGGCCCCGCACAACCTGGGCGAATGCTGCGACGCGATCTGCGCCTATATCGACAACCCCGAGATCACCACGGACGAACTGATGCAGTACATCAAGGGTCCCGACTTCCCGACCGGCGGCATCGTCATGGGCCGCAGCGGCATCAAGGAAGCCTATGAGACCGGCCGCGGCCGCGTCGTGGTGCGCTCCAAGACGGAAATCGAGGTGGACGATAAGGGACACGAGACCATCGTCGTCACCGAGATTCCCTATATGGTGAACAAGCGCGAGATGATCGAGAAGATCGCGCAGATGGCCGACGACAAGAAGATCGAAGGCATTTCCTACATCAATGACGAAAGTTCCCGCGAGGGTATCCGCGTGGTCATCCGCCTCAAGCAGGGCGTGAACTCCGGCGTCGTGCTGAACACCCTGTTCAAGTACACCCCGCTGCAGTCGAGTTTCTCCTTCAACAACGTGGCCCTCGTCAAGGGACGTCCGCGCACCCTCTCCCTCAAGGAGATCCTCCGCAACTTCGTCGACTTCCGCCACGAGGTGGTCGTCCGCCGCACGAAGTTCGAGCTGGACAAGGCAAAGAAGCGCGCCCACATCCTAGAAGGCCTCCTCAAGGCGATGGACATCATCGACGAGATCGTGCATGTCATCCGTTACGAGGCCGCTTCCATCGACGAAGCCCGCCAGATCCTGATGGACCGCTGGGACTTCAGCGAGATCCAGGCCACCGAAATCGTGAACATGCGTCTGCGTCAGCTCGTCGGCCTGGAGCGCGAGAAGCTCCAGAACGAGTATGACGAACTGATGAAGTTCATCGCGCACTGCGAGGCGGTCCTCGCCAGCGTGGAGCTGCAGTTGGGCATCGTCAAGGACGAGACCCGGGAGCTCAAGGAAAAATACGGCGATCCCCGCCGCACCGAAATCACCCTCTCCGAGGATGAGTTCAACCCCGAGGACTTCTACTCCGACGAGGACCAGGTCATCACGATCTCCCACCTCGGCTATATCAAGCGCACCCCGCTCACCGAGTTCCGCACGCAGAACCGTGGCGGCGTGGGCATCAAGGCCAGCGCCACCCGCGACGCCGACTTCATCGAGCACATTTATATCGCCAACAACCACTCGACGCTCCTCCTGTTCACCCAGAAGGGCCGCTGCCACTGGCTGAAGGTGTACGAGATCCCGGAAGGCAACCGCGCCTCCAAGGGCCGTGCCGTCCAGAACATCCTGATGATCGACCCGGACGACAAGATCAAGGCTTACGTGAACGTGAAGACCCTCAAGGACGAGGATTTCATCAACAACAACTACATCATGATGGTCACCCGCCAGGGCGTCGTGAAGAAGACTTCCCTGGAGGCCTACTCCCGTCCGAGGACCAACGGCGTGAACGCCATCAACATCCGCGAGGACGACGAACTCATCGAGGCAATCCTCACGAACGGTCGCTGTTTCATCATGATCGCGGCCCATGGCGGACGCTGCGTCCGCTTCGACGAAAGGGAGGCCCGGCCGCTCGGCCGCACGTCCACCGGCGTCCGTGGCATTAATCTTGATGAAGGGGATTATGTGATCGGTGTCGTATGCCAGGATCCGGAGGCCGAAGGCGCGGAGAGCCGCCAGGTTCTCGTGGTTTCGGAGAACGGATTCGGTAAGCGCTCCGATCCGATGGAGTACCGTCAGACCGCCCGTGGCGCGAAGGGTGTCCGCACCCTCAATATCACGGAGAAGACCGGATCCCTGGTGGCTATCAAGAACGTCTGCGACGAGGACGACCTGATGATCATCAACCGGTCGGGCATGACGATCCGGATGCCGGTTTCCACCATCCGCGTGGCGGGACGCGCCACCCAGGGGGTGAAGCTGGTGAGCATCCGCGAAGGAGACGCCATCGCCGCCGTGTCCGTGGTGGCCCACAGCGACGACGAAGAAGCCCAGGCCGCCGAGAACCAGGAACTGCCTCCGGCACCGGAAGCACCCGAAGAGAACAACAACTAAATTAACCTTATAGTATCATGAAAAGAATTCTTCTTGCCCTTGCG
>CACZXH010000014.1 GCA_902785065.1 uncultured Bacteroidia bacterium | reverse complement strand
CACGCAGAAGCGCTCGGGACCTGCTGGTTCCAAGACTGCTGCTGAGAGTAATTATTAAGGGTGCGTAACACTGCGTTCCTAACCTTTTCCGGGTGCAAGTTACACAAAATTTTTAAAAAGCAAAAACTTTTTTAATTTTTTTATTGTTTGTACATTTGCCACTGGTTATCAGTAGTGTATGAAAAAAATAATTGTCACCCTTCTTGCCGTCACTGCGGTATTCACCGCAAAGACCGCCCATGCCCAGACCACCTCCGACCTCGGTACCTGGAGCAGCGTCCAGCTTGTCAAATCCTTCGGCGCTCCCTACGCCATGGCCCGCCTGGAGCACCGCTCCTATGACCATCTCCAGGGCACGGAATGCTGGTTCGCCATGGCCGGCGGCGGTTACAACTTCAACAGTTGGCTCAAGGGCGACCTGAGCTATGAGTACTGGCAGATTCCGGCGGCGGGCGGTATCGTACAGCACAAGGCAGTCCTGTGCCTCACCGAAACGCTCAAGCGCGAAGGCCTCGCCGTTGCGCTCCGAGAGAAGTATGAACTGGCCTACAATCCTGATGCAGGAGCGGTTACCAACACCTTGCGCACGAGGCTCCGCGGGCAATACAGGGCCCCTGAGAGCCGATGGACCCCTTACCTGATGTACGAATTCTTCAACAGCTTCGACACCGGGAAATGGGTGCGTTCCCTGCACTATGCCGGTACGGAAATCAGCCTTGGGAAAGGCCACGGGCTGGATTTCTTCTATATGTTCCACCTGTACGACAAAGGCGGCCTGACGGCCGCCTGTCACACGTTGGGTATCGGTTATACGTTCGTGTTCTAGTCCTGCTGTTCCTCGGACAGGGCGTCCGTGGCGCGGACCCTCACCGTGCTGCTGTAGCAGCTGAACATTTCGTCGACCTCCGCCTTCCGGTTTTGCCTGGAGCAGAGGCTCACGACGGGTACGACCACCAGGCCCAGCAGCATCGCCAGCATACCGGCATTGATCGGCGAGGTGAAGTACGGGCTGATGAAAGTCTTGCCCGTGAACGTGCAGTACATACATCCGCACATGACACCCACACCTACGATGAAAGAGGCCCAGACCGACGCGGAAGTCGTGCGCTTCCAGTAAAGGCCGTACAGGAACGGGGCCAGGAAAGCGCCGGCCAGCGCGCCCCAGGAAATGCCCATGAGCTGGGCGATGAAGGTCACGGAACTCTTGGCCTGGACGATGGCGATCACGGAAGACACAATGATGAAGAACAGCACAAGCAGCCGGATGCTGAGCAGCTGGGTGCGGTCCGTCATATGCTTGCCCTGACGGGCCTTCGCCATGGCCGGGTCGATGATGTCCAGCGTCAGCGTGGAGCCGGAAGTAAGCACCAGCGAGGATAAGGTCGACATGGACGCAGAGAGGACCAGGATGATGACGACACCGATCATCAGGTCCGGAAGGGTGGCCAGCATCGATGGGACAATACTGTCGTAAACCGGCGTACCGGCCGCCGTGTATTCGATGGACTGGCCGTAAAGCCGGCCGAAGCCGCCCAGGAAGTAGCAGCCTCCCGCCACGATGATGGCGAAGAAAGTGGAAATGAACGTGCCCTTGCGGATGGCCGCCTCGTTGCGGATCGCGTAGAACTTGCCCACCATCTGCGGCAGTCCCCAGGTGCCCAGGGAGGTCAGCATCACCACACCCAGCAGGTAGATGGGCTGCGGACCCAGGAAGGAGACGAAGGCTCCGTTCAGGTTGGGAGCGGATTCGGACGGAATCAGCGACAGGCTCTCCACCGCCGCGGTGAAGCCGCCATTGCCGTTGAGCACGGACGCGATGACGGCGCAGATGCCCACCAGCATGATCAGTCCCTGGATGAAATCGTTCACGGCCGTCGCCATGTAACCGCCTACAACCACATAGATACCGGTGAGGACGGCCATACCCAGCACGCACCAGACGTAATCCACGTGGAAGGCCATGCTGAAAAGCCGGGAAAGGCCGTTATAGAGCGACGCCGTATACGGGATGAGGAAAATGAAGACGATAACGGACGCGGCGACCTTGAGCGGATTGCTGAAGAAACGTTTCCCGAAGAAATCGGGCATCGTGGCGCTCTGCAGATGCTGCGTCATCAGGCGCGTCCGGCGTCCCAGGATCCGCCAGGCCAGGAGCGAGCCGATGAGTGCGTTGCCCAGGCCGATCCAGGTGGCGGACAGTCCGTACTTCCAGCCGAACTGGCCGGCGTACCCGACGAAGATAACCGCCGAGAAGTAAGACGTACCGAATGCGAATGCCGTAAGCCAGGAGCCGACATTGCGGCCTCCCAGGACGAAACCCTGAACATTGGATGCGGTGCGGCGGCAATAGATGCCGACCCCGATCATCACGGCAAAGAACAGGATGAGAAGGATACACTTTACTAACATGTGCCAAATATAATTAAAATAATTGATTATTACGTCATTCCTTCGGGAAGAACCGCCCAGTTTCCATTTCATTCCAAACTATTTGGAATTTTAAAAATATTTTATTTACTTTGCCTAAGATAATTGAACCTGTGCGTCAGAATCTGAATACGAACTGTTGTTGTACCACCCCCGAAGGATGGTGCACGGTATGTTTATAGGTTTATCCTGACAGATTCCCGGCGCGGGAAAGCGTATAGATGCATCATCCGATCCAGGGTGGTGCATCCTTTTTTATGCCTTCGTACGTTCCAATGATATAATTAACCCTATAAAACGAACAAGTCATGATCTACAAATCTCTCACGGACCTCATCGGGAACACGCCCCTCCTGGAGGTCAGCGGATTCGAAGGGCAGAAAGCCCGTCTCGTCCTTAAAATCGAGGCCTTCAACCCCGGCGGGTCCGTCAAGGACCGGATCGCCCTCCAGATGATCCGGGATGCCGAAAAGGACGGTATCCTGCAGGAAGGCGCCACCATTATCGAACCCACCAGCGGGAACACCGGCGTCGGTCTCGCCTGGGTCGGAACCTCGAAAGGATACAAGGTGATCCTCACGATGCCGGAGTCGATGAGTGTGGAGAGAAGGAACCTGCTCGCGGCCCTTGGTGCGAAACTTGAACTGACCCCCGCATCACAAGGCATGAAAGGAGCGATTGCCAAAGCCCATGAACTGAAAGCGTCCATTCCCGGCTCAGTCATCCTGGGGCAGTTCGTCAATCCCTCCAATCCCCTCGCCCACGAACTGACGACCGCCCAGGAGATCTGGCGGGACACCGACGGAGCGGTCGACGCGTTCGTCGGCGGCGTCGGGACCGGCGGAACCGTCAGCGGGACGGGCAGAGCCCTGAAAAAGCACAAATCCTCTGTCCAGGTTTTCGCCGTGGAACCGGCCAGCAGCCCTGTCCTCAGTGAAGGCCGGAGCGGAAGCCACAAGATTCAAGGTATCGGGGCCGGTTTCGTCCCGCAGACGTATGACGCCTCGGTCATCGACAAAGTCATCCCGGTCTCGGACGAAGACGCTGCCGCAGCCTCCCGGCTGCTCGCCTCGAAGGAAGGACTTCTCGTGGGCATTTCCTCGGGCGCATCCTTCTTCGCCGCTCTCTCCCTCGCCCGCGAAGAAAGCATGGCCGGCAAAATGATCGTAGCGCTGCTCCCGGATACGGGTGAAAGATATCTGTCCACCGGTCTTTTCAACAGGAATTAATCAACTACGCATGGAGATACCTGTTAAAACGATGCGGATTACGCTCCGGACGATGATGGAGTCGCTGTTCGACACCTTCTTCCCGGAATACAGTCCCAACTCGTACGAGTATGCTGTCAACGAGGCCGTGAAGGCGCTGGCGAGCCTTTGCGGCCCCGAAAAGGCGGATCTGTTCCGGGAAAGGATCCCTATGCTCGCGGAGCTGCTGGCCCAGGATGTCGAAGCCATCGGCGGGAATGACCCGGCGGCGAGTGATATCCAGGAAATCGTCTACTGCTATCCGGCCGTCACGGCCCTCGTCCATTATCGGGTCGCCCACGAGCTGGACGCGCTGGGCGTCGGCGTTATCCCGCGGATGCTCACGGAATATGCCCATTCCGCCACGGGAATCGACATTCATCCCCAGGCCAAGATCGGCCACCATTTCGCCATCGACCACGGGACAGGCGTCGTCATCGGTCAGACCGCGATCATTGGGAACCGGGTCACGCTTTACCAGGGAGTGACTGTAGGCGCGAAGAATTTCAAGTACGACGAATCTGGAAAGCCACGGAACATTCCGCGCCACCCCATCATCGAAGACAATGTCACCGTCTACAGCAACGCCTCCCTCCTGGGCAGGATCACAATCGGCGAAGGTTCCGTCATCGGAGGCAATGTGTGGCTTACCCACAGCGTCCCGCCCCATTCGCGGATCCTCCAGGGAAGAAGCCAGGAAGAGTTCCTGGACGGAGCCGGGATCTGATATACCAAGAGATAGGGATTGTCCGGTTCTCGGATAATCCCTACCTTTGCAGCGAGTAAAACGCCTTGCCATGAGCCCGGTACTGACTGCCTTGATGATTCCTTTCCTGGGGACAGCCCTGGGATCGGCTTTCGTATTCTTCATGAAACGGGAGATGCCGCCGCTGGTGCAGAAAGTCCTCCTGGGATTCGCCTCCGGCGTGATGGTGGCCGCTTCCGTGTGGTCGCTGATCATTCCGTCCATCGAGATGGGCGCCGGTGCCGCGGCCGTCATCCCGCCGGCTGTCGGCCTGCTGGCCGGTTTCGCCTTTCTTTTGCTGATCGACTACGTGACCCCGCACATCCATCCGGTCGGTGGCCCGGAAGGCCCGGAAAGCCGCCTTTCCCGCACTGCGAAACTGGCTTTGGCGGTCACGATCCACAATTTCCCGGAAGGCATGGCCGTGGGCGTTGCCATTGCAGGTGCCCTGACGGCCGATTTCAACATGGCGGGCGCCCTGGCCCTGTCGCTGGGCATTGCAATCCAGAATGTGCCGGAAGGGGCCATCATTTCAATGCCGCTCCGGGCGGAGGGAAACTCCCGCCTGAAGGCGTTCGGCATCGGTGCCTTGAGCGGCATCGTGGAGCCCCTGGGCGGCGCACTGGTGCTGTTGCTCGCGACTTCCATCCTGGGAATCATGCCCTATATGCTGGCATTTGCGGCAGGCGCCATGCTCTATGTCGTAGTCGAAGAGCTCGTCCCGGAATATTCCCAGGGCGAGCACTCGAATATCGGCACCATCGGATTCGCCCTCGGTTTCGTCCTGATGATGGTGCTCGATGTCGTATTGGGGTAGGAACTACTTGAAGAGCAGCTGGGCGAACTGGTACAGGCTGCGGCGCCAGGTGTGCCATTCGTGGGCAGTTCCCTCAGAAACGTAGCCGACGGCGTTGATACCGATCTTCTTCAGGTTCTCGGCCGCTTCCATCACACGGGGATTCTCCTTGCTGCCGCAGCTCATGAAGACGACCTTGTTCGTCTTCTGGAAGCCGGCGGCGCCCTGGATGTCCTCCGGCGTCATGATGCCGCCGCTGAACATGCCCACATAAGCGAAGGTCGTGGGGTTGGCCAGGGTGATCCGGCGGGTCTGGCCGCCGCCCATCGACAGGCCGGCCATCGCGCGGTGCTTCGCATCAGCGATGACACGGTATTCTTTCTCCACCATCGGAATGATATCGGTCAGGAGGACCACCTGGAAATTGTCGTTGCCTCCGCGCCGTCCCGGCTCGGGTGCGGGCACCTGCTGGGCATACTCCCCGACCAGGTGGATGTTCTGGCCCTGGCCATAGTCCATCACGACGATGAACGGAACGGCCTTTCCTTCGGCAATCAGGTTGTCCAGGATCTGGCCGGTGTGGCCCTGGGCGGACCAGCCCTGCTCATTCTCTGCGTTGCCGTGCTGAAGGTAGAGCACGGGGTATTTCTTGTTTGAATTCTTCTGATACTCCGCGGGCAGGTAAACATAGCAGTGGCGCATGCTTTCCGTCGCCTTGGACCAATAGTACCTTTCTTCGATCACCCCCTGGGGCACGTTCTTGACCTGCCAGAAATCCATGTCGGCGGAAGGGATCTCGATGCCGCTTCCCCAGCGTCCGGCGCCAAAGAAGTAGATGCTGCCGGGATCGGGCACCGAAGCGCCGTCGACATTGAGCTGGTAATAGTGGAAGCCGACATCCTGGGGATCGGACGTGCCGGTCCAGACGCCGTTCTCGTCCTTGGTCATCTCGTAGCGCTTGCCGGCAATGTCCAGCTGGACGGCCTGGGCCTGCGGGGCCCGGAGCTGCGCCCGGACCGCGCCCTGGGAGTTCACCATCGGATACTGATGCCCCAGCTGGTTGGTGACGTTCGGCTTGAAATCTTCGACGGCTCCGGTGAAGGAAGGAACGACGGGGTTCCGCTGCTGCGCCGCCGCGGACCACGCGGCAAGCAGCAGGAAAAGAAGGACTGTGCGTTTCATGATCGTGGTTAATTGGTTCATTTGCTGATAAATATAGTCAAAAAAAGGATTGCCTGTCCTGAAAACGGTAAAAATCATTGCGTATTTTTCATTATATTTACACAATCAAACAGAATCAGTTTTCCATGGATACCAACAAACCCTTCAACGAAGTCGCCGGACGCAAGAATTTCGGACCGGCCCATGCCCTGATGACCACGCCTCAGCCCTGTGTGATGATCGCCACCTGGGACAAGGAGCATACCCCCGACGTGATGATGGCCGCCTGGGCGGGCCAGTACGACCACAACCAGATCGTGGTCAGCATGTCCAAGCACAAGACGACGGAAAACATCGAGCTCACCGGTGCTTTCACGGTCAGTTTTGCCGATGTCCGCACGGTCGCCGAGTCTGACTACCTGGGCATCGCGAGCGGCGCCAAGGTCCCGGACAAGGTGGCCAAGGTTGGCTTCACGGTCTCCCCCAGCCCGAATGTGGACGCGCCCATCATCGACCAGTACCCCCTGACCCTGGAGTGCAAGGTTGTCAGCTGGAAGGACGGCATCCTCGTCGGCGAAGTCGTGAACATGAGTGCCGACGAATGCATTCTCACGGACGGCAAGGTCGACCTCGGCAAGCTCCAGCCCATCGTTTTCGATGCGGCGGCCCTGACCTACCGCGCCCTCGGCGAGGTCGTCGGCCAGGCCTGGGGCTCCGGCAAGAAGTTCATGGAATAACCGGAGCGCCATGATCAATCCCGTCTACGCACCCGCCCCCGACCGGTATGAGCGCGGCATACGCTACCGCCGGTGCGGCCGCAGCGGTATCCTCCTTCCCGAAATCTCCCTGGGCTTCTGGCACAACTTCGGTGACGTGAACCCGTTGGCCAACTCCCTGGAAATGGCCCATTTCGCCTTCGACCACGGCATTGTCCATTTCGACCTGGCGAACAATTACGGTCCCTCTTACGGCTCTGCCGAGGAGACTTTCGGGCAAATCATGAAGAAATCCTTCATCCCCTTCCGCGACGAGCTGTTCATTTCCTCCAAGGCCGGCTACGACATGTGGCCCGGGCCCTACGGCGAATGGGGATCCCGTAAATACCTGATGGCGAGCCTGGACCAGAGCCTGAAGCGGATGAACCTCGATTATGTGGACCTGTTCTATTCCCACCGGTTCGATCCCAAAACCCCGCTGGAGGAAACGATGCAGGCCCTCGTGGACATTGTCCGGGCCGGCAAGGCGCTGTATGCCGGTATCTCCAATTATCCGCCGGAGGCCGCCGCCTTCGCCTACAAGTACCTGAAAGACCGGGATGTCCCCTGCCTCATCTATCAGGGGCGCTACAATATGCTCAACCGCGAGCCGGAGACCAGCGGCCTCCTGGACCAGGCCAAGGAGAACGGCGTAGGCTTTATCGCCTTCTCCCCGCTGGCGCAGGGCCTCCTGACCGGCCGCTACCTGGAAGGAATCCCGTCCGATTCCCGGATCGCGAAGGAAAGATTCCTCAAGTCCTCGGTCCTTACGCCTGAAATGCACGCGAAGCTCGTGAAGTTGAATGACATTGCAGCCCGCCGTGGCCAGACGCTGGCCGAAATGGCCCTCGCCTGGTGCCTCAAGGACGACCGAGTTACCAGCGTAATCATCGGTGCCAGCCGTGTTTCCCAGATTGAAGATGACTTCAAGGCACTGGAGAACATTTCATTCGCCCCTGAAGAGCTTTTGGAAATCGATCGTATTATCTCTTGTTCATGAATTGAGAAGCGTTCCTGCATCGGAACGCTTTTTTTGTCACTTTATTCAATATATCGTTTGCGATATAAAAAGAAAGTCGTATATTTGCGTCGTGAACGATATAAATAAACTATTAAATACTTAAATACAGAGAGTTATGGCAAAGATCTATGATTTCAAGGCCCTTAGCAACAAGGGCGCCGAAGTGGACTTCAAGCAGTACGAAGGCAAAGTCCTTATGATTGTCAACACCGCTTCGAAGTGCGGTTTCACCCCGCAGTACGACGGTCTCGAGGCCCTTTATCAGAAATATAAGGACCAAGGTTTCGTCATTGTCGGTTTCCCGTGCGACCAGTTCGCTGGCCAGGAGCCCGGCTCCAATGAGGAGATTGCCGAGTTCTGCCGCATCAACCACGGCGTCACCTTCCCGCTGATGGCGAAGACCGATGTCAATGGCCCCAACGCTGAACCCATTTTCGAGTACCTGAAAACCCAAGCCCCGACCGAGGCTTACAACGGCATCAAGGGCAAGGCGACCCGCGTGATGCTAAAGGGTCTCAGCAAGAGCGTGGAGAAAGACAGCGACATCCTCTGGAACTTCACCAAGTTCCTCGTGAACCGCGACGGCACCGTTATCAAGCGTTACGCACCCATCACGACGCCGGAAGACATCGAGAAGGACATCCAGGGGATGTTATGATCAAAGAGGAGTTCAAGCTGGACAACCAGCTTTGTTTCCGGCTCTACACCGCTTCGCGCCTTCTCACACAGGCCTATCATCCGTTGCTCTCGGAGTACGGATTGACCTATCCGCAGTACCTCGTGCTGCTGGTCCTGTGGGAGAAGGACGCCCAGCCGGTGAACGACATCGCCAAGCGGCTGCTCCTGGAAACGAACACGGTCACTCCCCTGCTCCAGCGGATGGAAAAAGAAGGCATCCTTGTCCGCCGGAAAGGCGAGAAGGATGCCCGTCAGATGATTGTTTCCCTCACAGAGAAGGGCTGGGAGCTTCAGAAAAAGCTGGCCGATGTGCCCGCCATCGTGGGCAATTCCGTCCTTTGTGACAGCGTCACGCCCGAAACCGCGCCGGAACTCTTCCGGATGCTGGACGGCATCATTGGGAAGCTCAGCGCCCCGTCAACGCTCTCCTAAGCAGGAAATATGCGAATCCGGCGCCTCCATGACATTCCAGGAGAGGACGGCACCGTTGAAGCCGTGCCGCATGACGGCATCCAGGGATTCGGTGACATACTCGGGTGAAGTAGGAGCCACCTTCTCCCGGTAGTTGATTTCAATGCCCGGGTATTTTCCGCAGGCATAGGGTTCCATAGCATTCAGCTGCGAATCCAGGAAATCAACGTCCATGGTAAATTCCGGATAGCCTTCCGCACCAGGAACCGCTTTCCGAAGCAGGTCATACTCGAAGCCCATCCCCGCCGGCGCGAAGGTCTGGCGGTACAGCATCGGCTTGATGAAGTCAGCGTGCTGCGAAAGAATCCTGTAGTCCTGGCCGACGAATTGCGCCATGAACGGCGCATACAGGTCCATCCCCACTTCCAGTCCGCGTCCACGGAAACTGTCGGCGATCGCGGCGACCGCATTGCTGACGATGTGGCCTTTGGCTTCGAAATAGGCCACCGCCACGGGATCGGCAAAGGTGAAACCGGTCAATGGATCATAGGCGGTAACCGAAAAGAAGGCGTCCCCCTTTCCGGTCCAGGCAGCCTGCACCGCTGCCAGATCAACACCCTCCGCCTTGAACAGTTCCTGGCAGACCGGGCAGCCGCAAGTCAGGGCCCCGCTCACCCCGCTCACGAAGGACTGCGTGCGGATCCGGTCCAGGAAAACGCCGTCAAAGCCACAGTCCTTGAAGTGGTTGTCATAAATGGCGACGATATTCGCAGCCGTCTCCGGGCGCGTGGGGCAGTTGAAGCGGAAACCTTCACCCGCCGCCAAGTCGTAATTGGCGGGGATTTCGCCCGCCAAATCCACAGCGGGTTCGTTTTCACACATTTCCTCGGTCTCGGCGAAGACCGGCATCCACAGGAGCATCTTGATTCCCTTCGCGTGCAGGTAATCGCCCACCTGCCGGTAGATCTCCTGGTCCAGGCTCCAGCCAATAATCACTTTTTCGACCGGAATCTTCTCACGCACTTCCCCGATCCGGTCGATGACCTGCTCCGCCGTATAGTCGGGAGAATGCCATCCGCCCAGGGAAACCTGGACAATATAGCTGGGCTTCTGCGGCTTGTCCTGGCAGGCCGCGAAAAGCAGCAAGCCCGCTGCGAAACAGAGGATTCTTCTCATAGTGAATAAGGTTTCATATCTGGGACAGTGCCCCGGCGCCTGTTCGGCTTCGGGGCCATTTCGAATTCCAGGGTGCCGCCTTCCAGCAGTTCAGCGTGCGTAAGGAAGAGACGGTCGACAGGTTTCCCGTTCAGCTTTACGGATTTGACATAACGGTTCCGCGCGCTCAGGCCTTTCGCCTTTATCTCCAGGTTGTGTCCATTGTCAAGTGTAACCCGGGCATACGGGATGCACGGTGCCCCCAGCACATACTGGTCGGTGCCCGGGCATACCGGGTAGAACCCAAGGACAGTGAAGATGTACCATGCGCTCATTTGGCCGCAGTCGTCGTTTCCGCCCAGACCGCGGATTTCTGGCCGGTAGAAGCGGTCCACGATCTCGCGGACCCAATACTGCGTCTTCCAGGGCTCGGAGGTCCAGGCGTACAGGTACGGAATGTGGTGGCTGGGTTCATTTCCATGGACATAGCCGCCCAGGAGGCAATCGACCGTAATGTCCTCATTGTCCGCATAGCAGTATTCCGGCAGGTCGCTCCCGAACAGTTCGTCCAGGTTCGCAATGAACTGCTTGTCCCCGCCCATCAGCGCCATCAGCCCGGGTACGTCCTGGGGCACGTGGAAGGAATAGTTGAGGGAGTTCCCTTCGATGAAACCCTGGCCGACCGTCTGCTTGATGTCGAACGGCTCCAGGAAGGAGCCATCAGCATACCGCGGCCGGGCGAGGCCCAGTGCGGGATCGAAGACGTTCTTGTAAAAGGTGGCGCGGGCGTGGTATTTTTCCGCGACCTTCTCATTCCCAAGATGCTCCGCAGCCGCGGCGATAGCCCAGTCGTCATAGGCATATTCCAGCGTGTTGCTGGCGGCGGTGGACGTTTTCTCCAGCGGAACATAGCCCAGTTGGATGTACTCACCCAGTCCGCTGTACCACGGGATTGACGAGGTGGACACCATGGCTTCCAAGGCCTTTTTCCCATCGACCTTCAGCCCTTTGGCGATGGCATCGGACAGGACGGAAACGCTATGGTAGCCGGTCATACACCAGTTTTCGTTGGCCATGTGGCTCCAGATGGGAAGCATGTGGTGGGGGCTTTGCTCATAATGCTTGAGCATGGAGGCGACCATATCCTCCGCCAGATGCGGCTTGAGCAGCGCCAGGAGCGGGTGCTCCGCCCGGTACGTGTCCCAGAGCGAGAACACGGTGTAGTTCGTAAACCCTTCGGCCTGATGCAGTTCGTGGTCCAGCCCCCGGTAGAGGCCGTCCACGTCCATATACACCGACGGATTGATCATCGTGTGGTACAAGGAGGTATAGAACATGGTCTTTTCCGCCTCGGTACCGTCCATCTCAATGCAGGCGAGTTCCCGTTCCCAGGCTTCTTCCGCCTGTGCACGCAGTGTATCGAAGGATTTGTCTTCCGCCTCCGCCCGGAGGTTCTTCAGGGCGCCGGTGGTTCCCGTCGCGGAAAGGGCGACCTTGACGGTCAATTCCGGGTCCTCGGCCGTATCGAACTTGAACCAGGCCACGAGTTTCCGGCCCGCCATTTCCGGGAAATCGACATACTGGGGGAACTTGCCGTAACCGCCCTTGTAGTACACAGGCGCGTTATCCTTCCAGCCGTAGTCCAGCACCGGACGCGAGAACTCCATGGCGAAATAGGTATAGTTCGTCCGGGCCCATCCGTTCGTGATCCGGTACCCAGTGACGAGCGTCGGACTTACCACGCGGACTTCCGCCCACAGCGTCTTGCCGTCATAGTTGTAAATCCCGTGGTCCAGGTCCAGGACGATATGGCCGGACTCCCCTTTCGGATAGGTATACCGATGGACGCCCACGCGCTGGGTGGCCGTCAGCTCCACCTGGATGCCGGAATCCGCCAGGGTGACCTCATAATGGCCCGCGCCGGCCGATTCGGTGTCATGGCTGAAACGTTGCCGATAACCGGAATCGGGGTCTTGCGCCGTTCCGGGCACGAATTGGACCTCTCCCGTACCGGGCATGAGCAGGATATCACCGAGGTCGGAATGGCCGGTGCCGCTGAAGTGCGTGTGGCTGAAGCCCACGATCGTGCTGTCGCCGTACTGGTAGCCTGCGCAGTACTCATACGTGCGCGGCTGGTACACGCCCTCGATGTTGTGCGGGATCATGTCCGTGTCCGGGGAAAGCTGCACGCCGCCGAAAGGAACGCAGGCGCCCGGGAAGGTATGGCCCATGCCGGCGGTGCCGATAAAAGGGTCCACATACTGCGCCCGCTGCGCGAAAAGGCCGGTAGAAACGCCGGCCAGGGTCCATAGAATTGTGAGAAACCGTTTCATGCCGTTTCAAAGTTACGTAAAAAATCTTAACTTAGCGGAAATAACGGAACTACAAAACCATTGATATGAAACACATCCTCTTCTCCCTCGCCATCCTGGCGCTTGCCGGCGGAACGCTCCAGGCGCAGGACGCCTTCCGCGTGCGGGTTGAACAGCCGCAGCACGGCAAGGTCACCGTCACCCCCGCCATTCCCGAAAGCGGTATGGTTCCCGCCGGCACCGTCTTGAAAGTGAAGGTCGATGTCACCGACCCGGGCTGGGTCTTCGACAGCGGCTACGAGCTCTCCGTCTCCGGCGGCGTTTTCTATCCCACCTACAAGGAATCCATGGTTCCGGAATTCACCGTCAAGGTGGACCACAACATCATGAGCATCGGCGCCTCCATCATCGAGGCGGAACGCCTGCAGGGCTACAGGACCATCCAGGACGTCGTCTATGCGCAGCCAGGCGTCAAGCCCCTGAAGTATGACGTCTTCATTCCTGACGGGGCGAAGAAACTTCCCTGCGTGGTGATCATCCACGGCGGCGGCTGGTCCTCCAACACCGAGGATATCATGCGCGGCCTCGCCCGCGAGCTCATCAAGGGCGGCAAATACGTGGTTGCGAGTATTGACTACCGCTGGCTGAACCACGGCGACGGCGACAAGGAGCCCGTCCAGATGCACCAGCTTATCGAGGACTGCTATGGCGCCATCCTGCACATCCAGGAACACGCGGCCGAATACGGCGTCAATCCCAAGAAGATCGCCGTCACGGGCGACAGCGCCGGCGGCCACCTCTCCGCCTGCATGATCGACCTGGTCGAGCGCATCGGCGACGGTGGCTTCGGCGCGCAGAAGGGTGTGTATCAGTTCCTGCCCACCTATATGCCGAAGGGCTGGACCGCCGCGAAGGCGAAGAAGAGCCTCCGTGCCATCCAGGTCGCAGCCCCGAGCTACGGCGTCTTCGACCTCGGCACCCTCGTCCGCTTCGCCGAGAATTACGAGCCCCTGGGCCTCGTCGCCATTACGCCGGACTGCAACGTCCCGCATGCGGAAATCCGAGAGGTCCCGCAGTACATGGTACTCGGCACCCTGGACCGCACGGTCGGCCGCCAGCCCATGGAAGAGTATCTCCTCCGCCTGAAGGGCAAGGACCAGAATGCCGTGCTGGATATCGTGGACGGAGCCAGCCACGCTTTCTTCGATTGGAAACCGGACCAGCGCACCAAGGATACCTTCGCCAAGTACGGTGTCCCTTATGCCGCCAAGATGCGGCAGTTCTTCGACGAAGTGTTCTATTGATTCCTTCCGCCATGAAAAGATTTGTCCTGATCCTGTCCGCCGCCCTGCTCTTTGCGCAGGGCCAGGCATCGGCCCAGTTCCCCGGGATGCCCCGGGTGAACCGCGATTCTCTCAACGCGCTCACGAACGCGGACCACGCGCAAATGCTCGGCCAGCTGGGTCTCTCGGGCGTGCGTCCCGGCCGTGACGCCTACACGGACGACCCGAACCGCGCCCCCAACTATGACGAAATGAAGGCCAATCCCTGGATCTACTATCCGGATCCGCTCGTCACGTTCGACGGCCGCCGGGTGAAGAATGCGAAAATGTGGCGGAATGTAAGGCGGCCCGAACTTGTGAAGGCGTTCGAGGACGAGGTCTACGGCCGCGTACCGGAAAACGTGCCTGCCATCCAGTGGGAGGTTGTGAAAGAAGAAAAGGTCGACATGGAAGGCATCCCGTGCATCCGGCGCGACCTCGCCGGCGTGGCGGACAATTCCGCCTGCCCGTCCATCGAGGTCCGCATCCAGGCGCAGGTCACCTGGCCGGAGGCCGCGAAGGGCCCGGTTCCCGTCATCATGGAATTCGGCTTCATCATGCCGGCCGGGATGAACTTCAACTTCCCCGGCGGCAACAACCGGCCGCGGGCCAAGTCCTGGCAGCAGCAGGTGGTCGAGCGCGGCTGGGCCGCGGCGGTCATCGTCACGGGCAGCATCCAGGCCGATGGCGGCCATGGACTCCGCCAGGGCATCGTCGGCCTCACGAACAAGGGCGATTACCGCAAGCCCACGGACTGGGGCGCGCTCCGCGCCTGGGCCTGGGGCGCTTCCAAGCTGGTGGATTACTTCGAGACTACGCGTGAGTTCGACGCCACGAAGGTGGCTATCGAGGGCGTTTCCCGCAACGGCAAGGCGGCTCTCGTGACCATGGCGTTCGACGAGCGCTTCGCGGCGGCCCTCGTGGCCTCGGCCGGCGAAGGCGGCTCCTCGCCCTGGCGCCGCAACTGCGGCGAAAGCCTGGGCAATCTGGCCGATGCCGGCGAATACCACTGGATGTGCGGCAACTTCATCAAGTACGGAGCGGATCCGCTCACGGAGAACGACTTGCCTGTAGACCAGCACGAACTCATCGCCCTCTGCGCCCCGCGCCCCTGCTTCATTTCAAGCGGTACCTGGGATGCGGACAAGTGGCAGGACCTCATCGGCATGTTCATGGCTACCGTCAAGGCTACGCCGGTCTATGAGCTCCTGGGTGAAAAGGGTATGGACACGGACCTGTACCCCGGAACGAACGTAGGCATCATCAAGGGCAAGCTCGCCTTCCGTCAGCACGACGGCGGCCATGAGTCCGGCCCGAACTGGCCCTATTTCCTCGATTTCTTCGACAAGTACGTCGTCAAGAAATAGGACGGCGCCTCCTTATTCCTGATCCAGCTCGGCAGCGATCTCCCTCTGGGAATCCTGCCGAGCTGCTTTATGGACATTCCGCCGCCCGCCCCGGAGCCGCGAACTCTTCTCTTCCGCCCATCCGAACCGATCCCTCGGAAACGCGACGGCGGCATTCTTCATCCTCGTCCGAAGCACCTTCCGCAACCCTTTCGCTTTCGTCCCTTTCGGATGCCTGGACAATTCGAAGTCCTCCAGCCCCTTCCGGGCCTCGTGCTTGGTATGATAGGCTTTTCCCATCTACTTGCAGGCTGCCAGGCGTTCGTTCAGGATGGCATGAAGATCTTTCAACTTAATGGCCAAGTCCGATACCATGATGGCGCCCGGGGTCGTTCTTTCATTGCGGTAGTTGACCTCGATCATCCCGTCAAAGAGGAAACGTCTCAGGCGGAACGACTCCACATCGGCAAACCGGAACTCCTGTCCTTTGCGCCCGGAAACCTTGACACAATCGTCCGTGATGGTGAGATAAGGTTCCTTGGTGGTCTTCTCTTTCACGAGCGGCCAGACCGTCATCACAATCGCAAAGCCGAAAAAGAGGACGAAAAAACTGCCAAGTATCGGTGTCTTCCCATTCAGGATACCCCAAACACCCAAGGCAATCAACAGCAAGTCCGCCACAATCGTGATGGCCGCTTTCCAGACGGAATGATAGACTTTGATTTCGTTCATATCAGTACAAGATTGATCCCGCGACAATGTTGGAGACGAGGGCGCGGAGGCGGGAGACGGAGCCGTCGTCGGTGGGATGTACACGGTTGGTCAGGAGAACGACGGCCGTTTGGGTGTCCAGGTCGATGACCAGGGAGGTGCCGGTGTAGCCGGTATGCATCAGAGTGGTCTCGGGGTTGAACAAGTCGCCCCGGAGGCCGCCATGTTCACTCTTCACGTCCCAACCGAGCGCACGGCCCACGGAGGGGGCGTTTTGCGACGGGATGGTGGTCATCAGGCGGACGGCGGCGCGGCTCAGGATGCGCGTATCCGCTCCGGAGAAACCGAGTTTCTTGTCCTGGAGGGCCCTCCCCTGATTCATGATCATCATGCAGATTCTGGAAAGGTCCACGGCATCGGAGAAGACGCCGGCGTTGCCGGAGTTACCTCCGTTCGCGAGCCGGGCGAGCGGGTCGTGGACAGCGCCTTTCAACACCGATCCGTCGCTTTGCACCTCAGTCGGAGCTACGAGAGGAAGCAGCTCCTGGTGCCGGGACGGCGTGCGAAGATCCTCCTGCAGCGGGAAATAGCAAGTGTGCTTGAGGCCGAGCGGAGCGAAGACGTGCGACTCGGCATAGTCGCAGAGACGCTCCCCTGTCACGGTCTCGAGGATATGCTGCAGCGTAATGAAATTCAGGCAACTGTACAGGAAGTCGCTTCCAGGCCGGAAATGCCGTTCCACCTCCGTTGCGATGACGTTCACCAGTGAATCGGGCTGGTTTGTGCCGAAGCGTTTCACGAACAAGTCGGCATCGTAATACGCCGACAATCCGGAGGAATGTGTCAGCAGGTCCCGCAAGATGATATCGACCTCCTCCCCTGTTTCGGGATCCTTCCACGGCTTGAAACCGGGAATGTAGCGCTTCACGGGATCGGTCAGGCGCACATAGCCGCCCTCGATCAATTGCATGAACGAGAGCGTGGTTCCAACGCACTTGCTCAGGGAGGCCAGGTCGAACATTGTATCGGTCGTCATGGGCACGACCTCCGGGACGACGGACTTGTTCCCGTACGCCTTCAGGTATACGATGTCGTTCCGGCGCACGACGGCCAACACCGCGCCAGGGATATTCCCGGCGCCGACGGCGTCGTCAATGACCGCATCCACCCGGGCAAGCCGCTCCGGGTCCATCCCGTGGTCCTCCGGCTTCGCCACCTTGACCTGCGCCCAAAGCCCTGCCGCCACGGTCAGGGCCGATATCGTCATAAGAAACCTGTGCATGTTTTTCAATTCCTTTTTTGCAAAGATAGTGAAAGGGAACAAAAAGAGCCGGAATCTTTTGATGGATTTTCCAAAGAATGGTGCTACCTTTGAAAAACAACTGATAGACTCTCCTTTTCCATGAACCGATTCCTCTGCTTCCTTTTCTGCGTGCTGGCCGTTGCCGCCTGCAAAACGCATCAGACTGCCGAATCCATTACCCCGGCGGACGAAGCGTTCATGCGTGAGGCTATCCTGCTGTCCGTAGAGAGTGTCGCACAAGGGGGCGGTCCCTTCGGGGCCGTCATCGTGAAGGATGGAGAGATCTTCGCCTCCTGCTCCAACAGTGTCACCCTCGACAACGATCCCACGGCCCACGCCGAAATCAATGCCATCCGGGCGGCCTGCCGAGCATTGGGCACCTTCGACCTGGACGGCTGCGTCATCTACGCCTCGTGTGAACCCTGCCCCATGTGCCTCGGGGCCATCTATTGGGCCGGCATCGACCGGATCTACTACGCAAACACCCGCCAGGATGCGGAAGCCATCGCGTTCGCCGACAACTTCATCTACGAAGATATGGACAGGCCGATGGCCCAGCGCAACATCCCCATCATCCAACTCCTCCGCGACGAAGCCCAGAGCGCTTTCCGCGCCTGGACAGAAAAGGTCGATAAGACGGAATATTGACACGATCCCTCTTCCAATGTACAAGTCTCGCTTGTACAGTCAGAATAAGGGCAGACGGCTTTTATATGTTCAAGTCTTTCTGAATAAGGCCCATTATCGGCCAGAAGCGAGAGACTTGTACATTGAAACGACCCTTGGATGAGGCTCCCGTGTACATGCCAGACTTGTGCATCCGGCAGACAACAAACAGGACAAACAGGACGAGAAAGGATGACTGAAGCGGGTTGGAACCTGCGGTGTCGCAGATAGCTGATAATCAAGGCTTTGGAAAACAGCAGGTGCCGAACCCTCTAGGAGAAGAAAGGGTTCGGCACCGCGGGTTTTGAAAGTGTCTTGTTATCAGGTAGTTCCTTGGGCAATGGTGCCCAACCCCCGAGCGGTCAGGCTTGCTGCCGGGAGAGGAAGCAGGCGATGGTGTTTTTCATAAGCATCGCGATGGTCATGGGACCGACACCACCGGGGACGGGGGTAATCCAGGAGGCGACGGGGACGGCGGAGGCGAAGTCCACGTCGCCGCAGAGTTTGCCTTCGGCATTGCGGTTCATGCCCACGTCGATGACCACGGCGCCCGGCTTGACCATGTCGCCGGTCACGAGGCCGGCGCGGCCCACGGCGACGACGAGGACGTCGGCCGTGCGGCAGACGGCGCCGAGGTCGGCCGTGCGGGAATGGGCGATTGTGACTGTCGCATGGCGGTCCAGCAAGAGTTTCGCCATGGGCTTGCCCACGATGTTGCTGCGGCCCACGACGACGGCGTTCTTGCCTTTCAGGTCCACGCCGATGGAATCCAGCATCCGCATCACGCCGGCGGGCGTGCACGGGACGATGCAGTCCTTGCCCAGCCACAGGTTCGCCACGTTGCCGGGGTGGAAGCCGTCCACGTCCTTTTCCCGGACAATGGTGTCGATGACCTTTTCTTCGTCGATATGCTTGGGAAGCGGGAGCTGCACCAGGATGCCGTCCACGGCAGGATCCACGTTCAGGGCCTTGATGTGGTCCAGGAGGGCATCCTCGCTGATGTCGGCGGGGAGTTCGACCAGACGGGATTCCATCCCCGTGTAGGCCGCGGCCTTCACCTTGTTGCGCACATAAACCTGGCTGGCAGGGTTCTCCCCCACAATAATGACCACCAGGCACGGCTTGCGGCCGTACTGGGCCTCCAGTTCAGGCACCTGGGCCTTGACTTCTTCTTTCACTGCGGCGCTGAGCGCCTTTCCGTCGATGATGTTTCCCATATAGATTCTTTCGCTTCGCTCAGAATGACAAGCGGTTATTCAAATGCGCAGTGCGCGATGTCGTTGCGGTAGAACAGGTTGTCACAGTCGATCTTGGCGACCTCGGAATAGACCTTCTCGCGGGCGGCGGCGATGGTCGGGCCTTCGGCGATGACCATCAGGACGCGGCCGCCGTTGGTGACGAGCTGTCCGTCCTTGAAGGCGGTGCCCATGTGCGCCACATGCGCATCGACCTGGTCCAGGTTCTTGATGGCGAAGCCCTTCTGATAAGAGCCCGGATAGCCCTTGGAGGCCAGCACGACACCCAGGGTGAAGCCCTTGCGCCAGACCGGCTCATTCGTCTCCCGGCCCGTGGCGACCGCCTCGAAGATGTCGTAGATGTCGCTTTCGAGGAGCGGTAGGACGACTTCCGTCTCCGGGTCGCCGAAGCGGGCGTTGAATTCGATCACCTTGATACCCTGCGGAGTCTTCATGAGGCCGCCGTACAGGACGCCAGACAACGGGCAGCCTTCGGCAACCATTGCTTCCGCGGCCTTGCACATGATCTCCTTGTAGGCGAATTCGCGGTCTTCTTCCGTAATGAATGGCAGGCCCGTATAGGCGCCCATACCACCCGTGTTCGGGCCCTTGTCGCCGTCAAAGGCGCGCTTATGGTCCTGGGAAAGCGGCATCGGATAAACGCGTTTGCCGTCCACGAAGCACAGGAAGGAGAACTCGGGGCCGGTGAGGAAATCTTCCACCACGACCCGGCCCTTGCCGAAGGTCTCGTCCAGCAGCATGCTGGCCAGGGCGGCCTTTGCTTCCTCCAGGTCCTGGGCGATTACCACACCCTTGCCGGCAGCCAGGCCGTCATATTTGAGGACAGCCGGGAACGGACGGGCGGATACATAGGCCAACGCCTCGTCATAATCGGAAAAAGCCTGATAGGAGGCCGTCGGGATGCCATATTTCTCCATGAGCCGCTTGGCGAATTCCTTGGAACTCTCAATGGCCGTGGCGGCCTTCGTGTGGCCGAACACCGCGAGGCCCGCGGCGCGGAAGGCGTCCGTCAGGCCAGCCGCCAGCGCTGCCTCCGGCCCGACAACCGTCAGGTCCACGGCGTTGTCAATCGCGAAGTTCTTCAGCCCTTCGACATCGGTATCTTTCAGCGGCACATTGAAGGCCTTCAGGCCGATGCCGGCGTTACCGGGGGCGCAATAGATCTTGGAGACCTGCGGACTCCGGCTCAGCGCATCGACAATGGCGTGCTCACGACCGCCGCCGCCAATGACGAGGACGGTTTTTCCCAGACAGCGCTCCAGGTCGATGACCTTGCCACCGAGGGATGCATTTTGGGAAGGAAGCGGATAAACGAGACCCATACGATTAATGTTTGAAGTGGCGGACGCCCGTAAAGAGCATCGTAATACCCAGTTCGTCGGCCTTGGCAATGGCGTCTGCGTCGCGGATGCTGCCGCCGGGCTGGACAATGACCGTCACGCCATATTTCGCGGCGAGGGCGACAGTGTCGTCAAACGGCAGGAAGCCGTCGGAAGCAAGGACGAGACCTTCGGTGAAACCGGCGGCCTTCGCCTCATTGAGCGCGATCTCGGCGGATCCGACGCGGTTCGTCTGGCCGGCGCCCACCCCGATGGTGTGGTTGTCGCGGACGACCGCGATCGCGTTGGATTTCACATGCTTGACAATCTTCCAGCCGAAGTTGGCATCGGCCAGCTGCTCCGGAGTAGGCTTCACCTTCGTGACGCACATTTCGGGTGTGACCGCTTCTACCTGGGTATCCAGCTGCTGGACCAGGAGGCCGCCGTTCACGCTTACGTACTGGGGCACCGGGGCATCGGAACGGGTCATGTCGACCTGCATAACACGGAGGTTCTTCTTGGTGGAAAGAATCTCCAGGGCCTCCGGGGTGTAGGACGGGGCGATGACGATCTCCAGGAAGATGGGCTTCATGCCGCGGGCCACCTCGGCGGTAAGTTCGCGGTTCACGCCCACGATACCGCCGTAGATACTCACCTTGTCGGCCTCATAGGCGGCCTGCCAGGCTTCTTCAATGGTCTTGCCCACCGCGGCGCCGCAGGGATTCATATGCTTGAGAGCCACGCAGAAGGGCTCGTCGAAGTCCCGCAGCACGTTCAGGGCCGCATTGGCGTCCTGGATGTTGTTGTAGGACAGTTCCTTGCCCTGGATCTGCTTCGCGAAGGCCAGGGAGAACGGAGACGGCTCGAGGGCGGCGTAGAAGTTCGCGCTCTGGTGCGGGTTCTCGCCGTAGCGGAGGCCCTGTTTGATGTCGAACTCCAGGAAGAGCTTCTCAGGCAGGCCGGCCTGCTTGCGCATGTACGTAGCGATGCAGGCGTCATATTCCGCCGTATGGGTGTAGGCCTTGGCGGAGAGCTTCAGACGGGTTTCCGGACTCGTGCAGCCGTTTTCGCGGAGTTCCGCGAGGACGGTGCCGTAATCATTCGGATCGCACACGATGGTGACGTCCCGCCAGTTCTTGGCGGCGCTGCGCACCATGGACGGACCGCCGATGTCGATGTTCTCGATGGCATCCTCCAGCGTCACGCCTTCCTTGGCGATGGTCTGCCGGAACGGATACAGGTTCACGCACACGAGCTCGATGGTCTCGATGCCGTTCTCCTTCAGGGTTTCCATGTGGGCGGGCACGTCGCGGCGCGCGAGGATGCCGCCGTGCACCTTCGGGTGCAGGGTCTTCACGCGGCCGTCGCAGATCTCCGGGAAGCCGGTGACTTCGCTGATGCCGATGGTCTTCACGCCTTTGGACTCGAGGAGTTTCTGGGTACCGCCGGTGGCGATGATCTCCCAGCCCAGGTCCACCAGGCCCTGGACGAACTCCACGAGGCCGGTCTTGTCACTTACACTAACTAACGCTCTCATGATTTGATCAATTTCGCAATGGTTTCTACATACAACTTATGTTCGATGGGCTGCCCGAGCCGATGCACCTCCGCCGGGTCGTTCCCGTCGTACTCGAAGGCGCGCTGGGCGATGATCTTGCCCCCGTCCAGGTCCGCATTGACCCAATGGATGGTGATGCCGTACACCTTGACGCCGTAGGCGACGGCGTCCTCGACGGCATGGGCGCCCTTGAAGGCCGGAAGGAGGGCTGGATGGATATTGATAATCTTGCCCTCGTAGGCGTTCAGGAGCGTTTCTCCGACAATACGCATATAGCCCGCCAGGCACACCAGGTCAATCTTCTTGGCATCCAGGATCTTCACGATCTCTGCCTCGAAGGCGGCCTTGCAAGGATAGCTTTTCGGGGAGAAGACGAAGGTGTCCACCCCGTATCGCACCGCCTTTTCGATGACGGCTGCGCCGGGCTTGTCGCACACCATGACGGCCACCTCGGCATCCAGGACACCGTCGGCGCAGGCGCGCGCGATGGCGTCGAAGTTGGTGCCGGTGCCGCTGGCGAATACCGCTAACTGCTTCTTCATTGCAGGACGATATTGACCCCGGGCTTGTCCGTGACCTGGCCGATGACGGCAGCCTTCTCGCCACGGTCCTTCAGGATGGAGATGGCCTTGTCGGCCTCGGAGGCATCCAGGACGGCGATCATGCCGATACCCATGTTGAAGATGTTGAACATCTCACGGTGCGGGACATTCCCCCACTTCTCCAGCATCTGGAACACCGGGAGGATCTCCCAGGTCCCCTCGTGGATCTCGAGACCCTGGCCGGACTGCAGCACGCGCGGGATATTCTCGTCAAATCCGCCGCCGGTGATATGGCAGATGCCGTGGACATCACACTGGCGGATCACCTCCAGCATTTGCTTGACATAGATCCTCGTCGGGGTGAGGAGCACCTCGCCGAGCTTGCGGAAGCCGAATTCGGCAATCGGATCGTCATAGCTCAGTCCCGCGTCAGCCACGATCTTGCGCACGAGGCTGAAGCCGTTGGAATGCACGCCGCTGGAGGCGACGCCCACCAGGACATCGCCCACTTTCACCTTCGACCCGTCAATGAGTTTGGACTTCTCGACGACACCGGTGGTATAGCCGGCGATGTCGTACTCGCCATCCTCGTACATGCCCGGCATTTCGGCCGTCTCGCCGCCCACGAGGGCGCAGCCCGCCTGACGGCAGCCTTCCGCCACGCCGGCGACGATGGCTTCCACCTTGGCCGGGACGTTGTGGCCGAGCGCCACATAGTCGAGGAAGATCAAGGGTTCGGCGCCCTGCGCGAGGACGTCGTTCACGCACATCGCCACGGCATCGATGCCGATGGTGTCGTGCTTGTCCATCGCGAAGGCGATCTTGAGCTTGGTGCCCACACCGTCGGTGCCGCTCACGAGGACCGGTTCCTGGACGTTCAGGGCCGAGAGGTCGAACATGCCGCCGAAGGAGCCGATGTTGCCCATCGACCCGATCCGGCGCGTGGATGCGACGTGCTGTTTGATCCTGCGGACCACTTCATACCCCGCTTCGAGGTTCACGCCCGCGTTTTCGTAGGTTTTCGCCATAGTCTAGTCGTTGATTTCTTCGTCATACAAAAGGGTCGGATACTCGCCCGTGAAGCAAGCCTGGCACGGGTCCGCGCAACCGAAAGCGGAGGCGCGCGTGGATTCCGGGCTCAGGTAGCCCAGGGAGTCGGCGCCGATGGCCGCGCAGGCCTCCTCCAGCGTCCGGTGCGAGCACAGGAGCTCTTCCGGGGTCGAAGTGTCCACGCCGTAGTGGCAGGTGAAACGCATCATCGGGCTGGCAATGCGCACATGGACCTCCGTAGCGCCTGCCTCCCGAAGGAGACGGACAATCTTGAGGGAAGTCGTACCGCGGACAATGGAATCGTCCACCAGGACGATGCGCTTGCCCTTCACGATGCTGTACACCGGGGACAGCTTCATCTTCACGCCCAGTTCACGCATGGACTGGACCGGCTCGATGAATGTACGGCCCACATATTTGTGCTTGATGAGGCCCATTTCATAAGGAATGCCGCTTTCCTCGGCATAACCCATCGCGGCGCTCAGGCTGGACTCGGGCACGCCCACGACCAAATCGGCCTCCACCGGACACTCCCGGTACAGACGCCGGCCCGCTTCCTTGCGGTAAGCGTGTACGTTGCAGCCGTCGATGTCGCTGTCGGGACGCGCGAAATAGATGTATTCCATGCCGCACATCCGGTGCTTGCAGAACTTCGAGAAAATCGTGCTGCGGATCCCGTGGTGGTCCAGCGAGATGATCTCGCCGGGACGGACGTCACGGATGAACTCCGCGCCCATGATGCCGAATGCGCAGGATTCGCTGCTGACGACATATCCATTGCCGATCTTGCCGATGCAAAGGGGCTTGATGCCGTACTTGTCCCGGGCGGCATAGATGCGGTTCTTCGTCATGACCACGAATGTATAGCCGCCTTCCATCATGTTCAGCGCCTTCACGATGTTCACGATACGGTCCTCGCTCGCGCTCTTCTTGATGAGGTGCGCCAGGAGTTCCGCGTCGGTGTCGGTCTGGAAGATGGTGCCACGCTTCTCCAGATACTCGGCGATCTGCTTGGAATTCACCAGGTTACCGTCACTGGCCACACAGAAATCACCGGAATGGTGACGGAAGAAGAAGGGGCCCACATTGTCCAGGCCGCCCCGGGAGGCATTCGCATACTTGACACAGCCGATGCCGAGGGAACCTTGGAGTTTGCCCACCTGTCCGTTGTTGAAAATCTCGTTCAGGAGACCCAGGCCGCGGTAGCGGTGCGAGTCACCGCGCTGGTCGAAAGTAGCGATACCGCCGCCTTCCTGACCGCGGTGCTGGAGGTTGTGGAGACCGTAATAGATATAGGTCGAGGCGTCCGGAACGCCGTAAACTGCAAGTACACCCATGTTATTCCGTTTCCAAGACGTTTTTCAATTTCTCCAGGACAATGCTGTAGGAAGCCACCATGTCTCCGAGGTCGAGGCGGAAGCGGTCCTTGTCCAGGCGCTCCCCCGTCTCTTCATCCCACATCCGGCAGGTGTCAGGGCTGAGCTCGTCGGAAATGATGATGGCACCCGTGTCGGCCGCCCGGCCGAACTCGAACTTGGCGTCCACCAGTTCGATGCCGGCTTTGTGCAGGAGGTCCGTCAGGAGCTTGCCCGACCGGCGGACGATGTCATACATGAGGTCCAACTCCGGGTAGGTCGCCAGTTTGAGCGCGACGGCCTGGTCCCGGTTGATGAGCGGGTCGCCCAGTTCATCGTTGTTGTAGCACAGGTCCAGGATCGTGTTCGCCGGCTTCATGCCGTCCTCGACTCCCAGCTTGCTGGCCAGAGAGCCCGCGATCCGGTTGTGGAACACCACCTCGAGGGGGATGATCTCGATCATGCGGCAAAGCTGCTCGCGCTCGTCGATGGTCGAGATATAGTGGGTTTCCACGCCGTTGTCGTTGAGATAGCCCAGCAGGAGGGCGGAAATCTGGTTCGTGAGCGCGCCCTTGCCGGCGAAGCGGGCCCGCTTGACGCCATGGTAGGCGGTCGTCACGTCTTTATAACGGAAGATGACGCGGGTAGGGTCGTCGGTGGAGAAGACTTGCTTCTCGTTTCCGTTGAAGATAAGTTCGTTTTTGGTCATTTATCGTTGTTTTCTGAAGTAAGCGACTGCGTTTTCGAAGATAGGCTGCCGGCAGTTGCCGGCGATGTTCTTGAACAGATGGTCCTCATAGCGCTCGCTGTGGCCCATCTTGCCCAGGATGTGTCCGTCGGGGCTCACAATGCCCTCGATGTCGTAATGGGAGCCATTGGGATTGTCCACATAGCGGAAGGCCACCTGGCCCTTCGCAAAAAGTTCCTTCGCCAGTTCCGGAGAGACGACGAACTTCCCTTCGCCATGGCTGAAGGCAATGCTGTGGCGCTCGCCCAGGGTGAAACTGGAAAGCCAGGGGGAATTCACCGTGGCGACTTCGGTCGTAGCCATCAGGGAGACATGGCGGTTGATGTCGTTGCGGAAAAGCGTCGGGGAATCCGGCGTCACGCAGCCCAGCTTCCCGTACGGGAGCAGGCCGCTCTTCACCAAGGCCTGGAAACCGTTGCAGATACCCAGGACGAGACCGCCACGGGCAAGCAGGTCGGTGATAGCGGCACCCACCTGCGCGTTGTTGATGACGTCGGCGATGAACTTGCCGCTGCCATCCGGCTCGTCACCGGAGGAGAAACCACCGCAGAATGCGAGAATCTGGCTCTCGGCAATCTGTTTTGCGAGGGCGTCGATCGATCCGAGCACGTCCTCCGGAGTGAGGTTCCGGAAGACGAACGGACGGACCTCGGCGCCGGCCTTGCGGAAGGCCTTGGCGGTGTCGTAGTCACAGTTGGAGCCCGGGAACACCGGCAGGCACACCACAGGATGCTCCACGGGAGCGCCGGGATAGACGAGGTTCTTCGGATCGAACGGGACCAGCGCCACGGCCGGGACGGGCTCGTCGAAGGCGGGCTTCACCCGCGGCGGATAAAGCTTGAAATAACGGCCCTCATAAGCCTTTTCCAGCGTTTCCAGGGCCATTTCGCAGCCATTGACCTGGATACCGGCAGCGGTAACGACACCGAGCTCGACAGCACAGGGGTGGTTCAGGGCCGTCTTGGATTCGACCACGGCGGAACCGTATCCCAGGGAGAAGAGTTCTCCGGCCGGGACGTTGACATCCACGCCGAGGGCGTTGCCCATCGCCATCTTCACGAGGGCCTCGGCGACGCCGCCGTAGGACAGGGACCAGGCGGAAACGACGTTTCCGGCACCGATTTCCCGATAGAGGAAGTTCCAGTTATCTTTCAGCTGCTCCGTGTCGGGCATCCGGTTCGGAAGCGGGGTGTGCTTCAAGAGATAGATCCGGTTGCCGGCCTTCTTGAACTCCGGAGAGATAACGCGGCGGGCATCGACGGTCGTGATGCCGAACGCGACGAGGGTCGGAGGCACATGGATGTGCTCGAAGGTACCGCTCATGGAGTCCTTGCCGCCGATGGACGCGAGACCGAACTCCTTCTGCATCTTGAGCGTGCCGAGCAGGGCGCTGAGCGGCTTGCCCCAGGTGTGGGGATCCTGGGTCATCCGCTCGAAGTATTCCTGATAGGAGAACCGCATGCCGCTGTAATCGGCGCCGGCGCAGGCCACCTTCGTGCAAGCCTCGACCACCGCATAGGCAGAGCTGTGATACGGGCTCCAGAGGGCGAGGTCGGGGTTGTAACCGAAGGCCATTACGCTGGCGGTCTCGGTATACTCGTCCATAGGCAGTTTCTGGACGGAGACCTGCGTCTCGGTCGTCTGCCGCTGGCCGCCGTACGGCATCAGGACGGTGGAACGGCCGATGGTGGAGTCGAACATCTCCACGAGGCCCTTCTGGGAAGCCACGTTGGGCGAGCCCATGACGGAGACCATCTTCTCTTCGAGGGTCTCCCCTGCCGGCTCCCGCCGGAAGGGATCCTTGTCCTCGACGGGGAGGATCGCGGCCTTCGCATAGTGCTTTGCACCGGCGCTGTCGATAAACGCGCGGGTCAGGTCACAGACCTTGCGGTCTCCGTAGAACATCCGCATCCGGCCGGTATCGGTGACATTGGCAACATGAGTGACCTCGATGTTGTCCACGGCGCAGAGTTCCATCATGCGGGCCTTGTCGGCCGCTTCCACGACCACGGCCATCCGTTCCTGGGACTCGCTGATCGCGAGTTCCGTCGCGTTCAGACCAGCGTATTTCGCGGGCACGCGGTCCAGCCAGATGTCCAGGCCGTCGGCCAGCTCGCCGATGGCGACGCTGACGCCGCCGGCGCCGAAGTCGTTCGATTTCTTGATGAGCTTCGTCACCTCCGGACGGCGGAAAAGACGCTGCAACTGACGTTCTTCCGGCGCGTTACCCTTCTGGACCTCGCTGCCGCAGGTTTCGAGGGAAGCCTCGGTATGCTCCTTGGAGGAACCGGTGGCGCCGCCAATTCCGTCACGGCCGGTGCGGCCGCCGAGCAGGAGGATCACGTCGCCGGGCGCAGGGCTCTCGCGGCGCACGGCGGAGGCGCGGACAGCACCCACCACGGCGCCGATTTCCATGCGCTTGGCGGTGTAACCTTCGGAGTAGATTTCCCGGACATGCGTGGTGGCGAGGCCGATCTGGTTGCCGTAGCTGGAATAGCCGGCGGCGGCCTTTTTCGAGATCATCCGCTGCGGCAGCTTGCCGGGGATGGTATCGGCCACGGAGGCATTGACGTTGCCGGCGCCGGTCACGCGCATCGCCTGATACACGTAGGCGCGCCCGGAGAGCGGGTCGCGGATGGCGCCGCCAAGGCAGGTCGCCGCGCCGCCGAAAGGCTCGATCTCAGTCGGATGGTTATGGGTCTCGTTCTTGAACTGGAGGAGCCATTTCTCCGGCTTTCCGTCTACGTCGACATTGACGAAAATGCTGCAGGCGTTGTTCTCCTCGCTCACTTCCAGGTCGTCCAGCTTGCCCTGCTTACGCAGCCAGCGGGCGCCGATAGTCGCCAGCTCCATCAGGCAGCGGGGCTTGTTCCCGCGGCCGAGGTCCGCCCGCATCTGCTCGAAGAGCGCGAGGGAGGACTCCAGTTCCGCCTTGATGAAGGACTCGTCCACCGTGATTTCCTCCAGCACGGAAGTGAACGTGGTGTGGCGGCAATGGTCGCTCCAGTAAGTGTCCAGGATGCGGAGTTCCGTCTCGGACGGATTCCGACCCTCGGACCGGAAGTAGTTCACCACTTCCCCAAGGTCGGCTGCATTCATGGCCAGGCCATGGCCTTTGCAGAAGGCCGGGTACAGGTCCGGGGTCAGGTCAATGAACCCTGTAAGGTCCTCCAAGGGCTTCACATCGGCCTTCTCGCCGAGCGCAAGGACGGAAAGGTCCTTCTCGCGGCATTCCACCGGGTTGATGAAATAGTGCCGGATCTTCGCCAGCGTCTCCTCCGAGACCGTGTCTTCGAAGACCACCAGGCGGGAGCTCTTGATCTCGATGTCCGCTTCCGGATCGATCAGATGGACACAGTCCACGGCCGAGGAGGCCCGCTGGTCGAACTGGCCGGGAATGTATTCCACGGCGATGTATTTCTTGCCCGCGAGCGGGAAATCGTCCGTGACGGTATCCGTCACCACTTCCCCGAACACGCTGTAGCGGCTCTTCTCCAACAGGTCGTCGGAGAAGCCGAATAGGTCGTACACGTTGATGAGCCGGAGGGAACCCAGGCCCAGGGAAAGGTTCTCGTTGAACTCGGCGAGGAGACTGGCGGCCTCCACGCGGAACTGTTCCTTTTTCTCTACAAAGATGCGCCTGCTCTTCATGGTTTATAAATTTGATGCCCACCGGCGCGGTGTGGCGGGGGTGGGCATTGTATTCAGATCACTGTACTGAGGACCTTGTCGCTCTGCTGCTGACGGAAATCCTCCAGTTTTTTCCGGAGGGCGTCGTCCTGGAGGGCCAGAATGGCCACGGCATACAAGGCAGCGTTCTTCGCCCCGTCGATCGCCATCGTCGCAACGGGAATGCCGGACGGCATCTGGACGATGGACAAAAGGGAATCCAGGCCGTTCAGGGCCCTGGACTTCACCGGGACACCGATGACAGGGAGGGTCGTGAGCGCGGCGATCACGCCCGGAAGGTGGGCGGCACCGCCCGCACCGGCGATGATGATATCGAATCCGTTGTCCCGGGCGGCCCGGACATAGTCGGCCAGGGGACCGGGGTTCCGATGGGCGCTGAGGACACGTTTTTCGTAAGGGATACCGAACTGTTCGAGGGTGACGCAGGCCGGGGACATGACGTCCCAGTCACTGGCACTGCCCATGATAATGGCTACCTTGCTCATAAGATTTCTACTAACGAAGTGCAAATTTACGCGGAATATCCGAGGGGCGCAACCCTTGTTAGCCTTTTTATTGAAAAAATTATCCACAAATGATTTGTTGAAATTTTCCGTTAAAAAAATTTGCAGAATTGCCTCGGAAAGCAGTAACTTTGCAATCCGGAATGTTGAGTAAGTCCATCATATCCCAGACACTCGGCATCGGTCGGACCGATGAGGTCCGTATTTTTTATTGCTAGGCAGCCCTGACGGGTTGTCTTTTTTTTATATGTACAGCATGGTAACGCTACCCGCTTTCGCCGACCTTCACGTACATTTCCGGGAGCCGGGACAGACTTGGAAAGAGACCATCCGCAGCGGCAGTCAGGCCGCTGCGCGAGGCGGATACACGCTCGTTTGCGCGATGCCCAACCTCGATCCCGTGCCGGACAGCCTGCAGCATCTGGCCGTGGAGCAGGAAGCCATCGACCGGGACGCCCTGATCCGGGTACTCCCCTACGGTTCCATCACGGTCGGACGGCTCGGGCAGGAGCTGGTGGATTTCCACGCCCTCAAGGGCCGCTGCGTCGCCTTTTCGGACGATGGAAGCGGCGTTCAGCGCCAGGAAATGATGCGCGAAGCCATGCGCGCGGCGGCCGCCGAAGACGTCATTATCGCCGCCCATTGCGAAGACAACACCCTCCTGCACGGAGGCTATATCCATGACGGGCGTTACTGCCGCGAACATGGACATAAAGGAATCTGCTCCGAAAGCGAATGGGGGCAGATTGCCCGGGACCTGGAACTGGCCGCTGAAACCGGCTGCCGGTACCACGTGTGCCACATCTCCACGGTCGAAAGCGTGGACATCATCCGCCAGGCCAAGAAAAGCGGCGTGAAAGTGACCTGCGAAACCGCGCCCCACTACCTCACCCTCTGCGAGGACGACCTCCTGGAGGAGGGCCGCTTCAAGATGAATCCCCCGCTACGGACCGCCGAGGACCGCGAAGCCCTGATTGAAGGGCTGGCTGACGGCACCATCGACGTGGTCGCTACGGACCATGCGCCGCATTCGGCCGAGGAGAAGTCCAAAGGTCTTGCGGGCAGCGCAATGGGCATTGTAGGACTCGAGACCGCATTCCCGGTCCTCTACACCCGCCTGGTGAAAACCGGCCGGATCCGCCTGGACCGCCTGGTCGAGGCCATGGCCACCGCCCCGCGCCGCATTTTCCGTCTCCCGGAAGCGCCCGAGGACCGGGTGGAAGTGGACCTGGACACGCCCTGGATCATCCGCAGCACCGAATTCGCCTCGATGGGCCGGGCCACGCCGTTCGAGGGATGGGAAGTTTACGGAAAGGTCCTCAAGACCGTCTATAACGGAAAGACAGTATATAACAACTTGACAATATGATCAGACCCGCAAAGAAACTGGTGTTGGAAACCGGACAGGAGTTCTACGGAACGGGGTTCGGGGCGGACTGCCGGAAAGTCTGCGAAATCGTCTTCAACACCTCGGTCGTCGGCTATCAGGAGATCATCTCCGATCCCTCCTATGCCGAGCAGATCGTCGTGATGACTTATCCCCTCATCGGAAACTACGGTATCACGGACGAAGACTTCGAGTCCCACGGCACGGACATCGGCGGCCTGGTGGTCCGGGAATGCTGCGACACCCCCAGCAACTTCCGGTATACCAAGACCCTGGAAGAAGAACTGGAAGAGCACGGGATCCCCTGCCTGAGCGGTGTGGACACCCGGATGCTCACCAAGATCATCCGCGACACGGGCCGGCCCATGGCCGCCATCGTGGAAGCGGACATGCCCAAGGAGGAGGCCCTGGCCCTC